>NZ_JAVJSQ010000031.1 GCF_040219335.1 Gimesia sp.
CTGGTGGGTGAGGTGAGATTCCTCATCAGACCTCGGAAGAGCATTTTTGTCACCAGTAATCTGGTGGTCTACAAAAAACAGGAAGACGGCGTAAATATTCTTTCTGGTGAGAACGAACTTAAGAGCGGAGTTACTAGCGCCATTCCGCTCACAAAAACGGAGTACCAAAGAGGAACAGGCCCTGGTTTCCCTTCCTGTTTACAAACCACGAACGTCACGAAAGACACGAAAATCCCCTGTGCACAGTATTAATCAACAGGTAGTATTTAAAGGATTGAACCGGACTCCAGGTACCTCACCAGTTCTTTAACAAGGCCCGCTTAAGATGAAACAGCTCAAAGTAATTTATGAGTGTATGATGGGCTGTCTCATTGTCGTGGGTGGCGGTTTCATCATCTATCACCTGGACACAACGAATTATGCAGTTTCGCGCATCGAGAAACTGGGGGGAGGGGTTCGTTCCGACACCGCTTGGGGATCAACCCTCTACGAAATCGTCAATCTCAACGGGTGGAGTAAAAGGTGTCAGGAACCTTAAATCCATTTACATTGTAAATCCGCTCTTCTTCTAAATTCATTTTTAGTTCTATGACCTTCTTCTGCTCATATTATCAAAACCCTCTGCAGCTACTCTTTTTCTTCGTCAGCAGGTTTGATTGCCATCAGAGAAACAAGTGCGAGCACAAGCCCAATCAAACACGATGCACTGACATGCCAAAACAGGGTCAGGAGAGTATTATCAGAGAAGATCAACACGGGAGTCTCCCCAAAGAGCACCCGCCTGATTTCCAATTCATACCAGTTACCCAGTGAGCAAGCGACAAAGCAGGCGACAGGAAACGAATTATAAAGGTGGTATGAAAACCACAGAATGCAAAAAGTGATCAATGAACACAATAGCCAAACCGCGCGAAAACGTCTGGTTTTAATGACCATCAGCGTAACAGGTGCGAAAACAAGGCCCACTAAACACGCTGCAATGACATGCCAGAACAGGACCAGGAGAGTATTATCAGGTGCGATAAACACGGGAGTATCCCCATAGAGAACACGCCTGATTTCCAATTCATACCAGTTACCCAATATGTAACTGTCACTTCCGATAACCGATCTGCCATCTTCAGTTTTATACTCCGATGGAAACGAAGCAGTAATCATGTAGGAATACAACAGAGTGTAAAAAGCGATCATTGAACACATCAGCCAAACCACGCGAAAACGTTTGGTTTCGATCGCCAGCAGCGTAACAAGTGCAAGCACAAATCCCATTAAACTCGCTGCACTGAGATGCCAGAACAGGCTCAGGCGAGTACCATCATAACCGAACGACCCTTTAGCAACCCCAAAGAGAGCCCCCCTTACTTCCAGGACATACAAAGTGATCAGGGCACACAATATCCAGATCACGCTGAAACGTCTGGTTTTGACGAGACTCAAAATCATCTGTACGCCACTCTTGTTAATGAGAACTGCTCCCTTTATTAATTCCAAGGACTTGAAGAAGAATGAACGCTTCCGATTATGGTGACTGGCGAATCACCGGACAGGAAAAATACCTTAAGGACGCCATTTTGGAATTGCGTGAGTATTCCCCACCGAGTTCTGAATGGGAGCACGACCATTGCGAGTTCTGCTGGTCCAAGTTTTGCCGATCTGATGAGCCAGAGTGTCTACACGAAGGGTATGTCACTGAAGATGGTAGACATTGGATTTGTACTAGCTGCTTCCATCATTTTAAAGACCAATTTCGATTCTCTCTAAAATAAATTTAGTCCACCAGACTATGAATTTAAAGCACGAGTTCCTGATAAGTTACAAGAAGGCATAAAAGGGGGTGTGGCAGATCGCTTGAAGCATTGGATCTGCCCCCTTAATTACTTCAAGAAATACCCAACCGCCGTCAGATCAGTTCCCGAATCGGTGCCTGGCGTTCCAGCAGATATTGCGGACGGCCATTGTTGTCCGGGATGGTGGTCGTGGCAGGATCAATGCCCAGGTTGTGATACAGCGTGGCGAAGACCTCCTGCATATGCACGGGGCGGTCGACTGCGGCTTCGGCCCATTTATCCGTCGAGCCGATCACCTGCCCTGCTGGCATTCCGCCCCCCGCCAGCAGGCCCGCATGCACGCGCGACCAATGATCGCGACCGGCTTTGTCATTGATCTTGGGAGTCCGTCCAAACTCGCCCCACACGATGACCGTCACGTCCTGCTCCAGACCGCGTTCATGCAGATCTTCGACCAGCGCCGCCACGCCCTGATCCAGTAACGGAATCACTTTGCGGCCTCTGCCGAAGTTATCGCTGTGGTAATCGAAGTCAGCGAAACTGCAGGTCACCATCCGGGCTCCTGCTTCCACAGCACGTCGCGCCTGCAGGAACCGGGACATCAGCGCCTGGTAGCCCATCTTGGGATCGAAGCCCAGCACTGTCGGATCGTCGATTCCATACCGGGCCCGGACTTGCGGATCGACTTTCTCCAGGTCCAGCGCTTCCACCAGCCGGGACGACGTCAACACGCCCAATGCCTGTTCGGTAAAGTTGTCGCTGGACTCGGCGGCCAGTTTCTGATCGACCTTCCGCCGAAACGTATCGAGTTCTTCCAGCAGCCTGGTCCGCTCGTGCAGACGGACCGTGGAAATCGAATTCAGCGTCATGTTGCTCATCACCTCGCCATCAGGGCGAAACGGTGCATGCGCCATTCCCAGGAAGCCCGGCCCCTTAATGTTATAAGGATCGTGCGCCATCTTCTGCGACAGATCAATATAAGGGGGCACGGAAGGATCAACGGCCCCCTGCAGTTTGGAGAGTGCCGACCCCATGGACGGCCAGCCCCCCTGCGGTTTGGGATCTCGGAACTGATGGCCGGTGCAGCATTGAAAGGAATCGTGCCGGCCTTCGGAACCCACGAGCGAACGGATGATCGAGAACTTGTCCATCATCCCCGCGACGCGAGGCATCAACTCGCTGATTTCAATGCCGGGCACATTGGTCGCAATCGGTTGAAACTCACCGCGAATCTCGGCGGGGGCATCGGGCTTCAGGTCGAACATGTCCTGATGCGGCGGTCCCCCATTCAGGAAGATCATGATCACGGCTTTGTGAGACTGACGCTGCGGATTCTGCTGCTCGGCCTGCAGCAATTGAGGCAGCGATAAGCCCCCCATCGCCAGCCCGCCAATCTGTAGGAAAGAGCGGCGGGAGATTTGATCACAAAATTTCGTGGCACGGCCTTCAATTTTCAGCATGCTGCCTGTTCCGGGAAACCAGGAATAATGAAACCCACACTCCGTTGAGTCTCCCGATGATACACAGACCATGCATAAAATGATACCGATATCTACCGTTCGAGGTGAACCGGAATCCATTCGTCCATTGACGCGTATCTACTCCCAGGATGACCGTAGAGAAAAATGGATCAATACGGGCAATCTCAATCGCGCGTGATACTATTCCCGACCCGCCTCCATTTTCTTCAAACCCTCTTCAAGCTTCTTGATTTCCTCCGGCGACAATTTCGGTCGGTCAATCGTGATTGTCAGTTTATTGAACTGTGCGGTCAACGGGAACGGTGGCGTGTAATCCGCGTCGTTCACGCCGGTAATCGTATCGGAGCCGATGTCGAAACTTTCGTCCCACTGCAAAATGATGGGAATCGTTTTCTCCATCTTCTGCGTGGACACCACTCTACCGTCCACCTTGAGTGTACCGGTTCCGCTTTTACCAATTCCGGAGAAATTGTTATAGGCCATCGTACCCAGGCCGGTGCCATCGTATTTGAAGTCAAACTCCAGAATGTGTCGGCCGGGGGAGAGCGCCTCGGTGGCTTCCCATTTGGGCCGCTGCAGATCCAGTAGATTCCAGAGAAAGACCGGTTTGCCTTCGAGCAGATAGAACCCCCAGCCGGCAAAGCGTCCGCCGGAAGTGACGATCATACCCTCGGCGCCCCCTTCCGGTACGGTGATGTCCGCTTTGACCGTGTAGGATGTATCCAGCAGATAAGGCGCATCCCCCTGCGGCAGCCCTGTCATGGGCCGCGTATAGACCAGTTCCTTTCGCCCCGCGGTCAGGCTCGGTCGCTGGGCCGCAACACGGGCTCCGACTGATGCATTCAACGGTAGAACCTGGTATTTTTTCGCTTCTTCCAGGAACATCGCCCGCATGTTTTTGACCTTCTCGGGATGTTCCGCGGCGATGTCGCTGGTCTGGTTCCAGTCGGTATTCAGGTTGTAGAGCTGAAAGGTCTGGTTATTCAGCGGGTCCGGGTTCGCTGCCGAGAACGCCTGCCAGGGCGCGCGGTTCACTTTCGTACTCATGAACCAGCCATCATGATACATCGCCCACTGGCCCATCATTTCGAAGTACTGGGTTTTGTGCTGAGACGGTGCCTCGGCGTTTGCTTTGTCGAAGGTGTAAGCGAAGCTTGTTCCCTCAATCGGTCTCTGCTTAATGCCGTCCACATATTCCGGTGCAGCAATGCCAGTCACTTCCAGCAGCGTCGGCACATAGTCGATCACATGCACGAACTGCTCCCGCAGCCCTCCCTGGTCTTTAATCCGTTTCGGCCAGGAGATCACCATATTCTGATTGATTCCACCGAGCCGCGACGCATTCTGTTTGAACCAGTCGAACGGCGTGTCAAAGGCCCAGGACCAGCCGGCCGACATATGGTTGTAGGCAAATTCGGTTCCCCAGGCATCATAGAACTTCATCTGCACATCCACCGGTGGTGCCACCCCGTTAAAGAAAGCCACCTCGCTGAAGGTTCCCTCCGGCCCCCCTTCGGCACTGGTGCCATTATCGCCGTTCTGGTAGATGACAATTGTGTTTTCAAGTTTGCCCAGGTCTTCAAACGCCTGGATCACGCGGCCCATTTCATAGTCGTTATACGCCACGTAGGCTGCAAATACTTCGACCTGACGGATAAAGAGCTTCTGGGCTTCCGGTGATAACTCATCCCAGGGTTTCAGCATCTCTTTCGGCCACGGAGTGAGCTCCAGATCCGGTGAAATGACCCCGAGTCGTTTTTGATTGGCGAAGATCCGCTCGCGCAACTTTTCGTAGCCGTCGTCAAACAGATGCATCTCATGAATCTTATCCACCCATTCTTTTTTCGGATGGTGCGGCGCGTGTGAGGCCCCCGGCACATAGTGCATAAAGATCGGCTGACTCGGGTCGCTCTGGTGAATTCGCGTCATCCAGTCGATCGCATCGTCGGCCATCGCGGTGATCAGATTCCACTTGCTCTCTTTGCCGGTGACGGGCCAGACCTCTGCTTTGGGATCGGAGCGATCCATCTTCAACGTCCCTTCGTGCCCCGTCCACGGATAAATCTGCGTCGTATTCCGAAACAGGTTCGGCCCCCACTGGTTGGCGTCGCCTCCTACAAATCCATAGAAGTAATCAAAGCCCATCCCTGTTGGCCACTGGGTGAAGGGACCCACCTGGCTCGCTTCGTAAGTCGGCGTGTTGTGATCTTTGCCAAACCAGGAGGTTGCATAGCCGTTGTCGCGCAGAATCCGACCAATGGTCGCGTTGTTCTGGCCAATCACGCTGTTATAGCCAGGGAACCCGGTGGCCTGTTCTGCAATCACACCAAACCCTACGGAATGATGATTCCGTCCGGTAATCAACGCTGCCCGGGTCGGCGAACATAACGAAGTCGAAAACACACGGTTATAACGCAGGCCCGCTTTCGCAATCCGATCCATCGTCGGCGTCGGAATCACACCACCGAACGTGCTGGGCACACCGAAGCCCGCGTCGTCCGTCATGATCAGCAGAATATTCGGCGCTTCCTTGGGCGGCACAATCCGCGGCGCCCACCACTCTTTCGACTGCAACGCGTTGTCCTTGATCACGCCCTCGAATTTCGGGGCGGGTGCAGGCAGTTGTTTACCGTCAATGGTCGTCGTTGCACTGGGAGAACCGATCACCCCCGTTGTCTGGGGCGTGAACGATTTCGACGATTGCGGAGCGGGGGCCTGTGTCGTGACAGTTTCCGACTGATCAACCTGATCCGCCACCTGGGCAGAGGCAGTACGAGACAGCTCCCCGGAACAACCCACAAATAAGCCGGGCATCCCCAACGTCAGGCAGAATAATACGACGAAAGAATTCAAGTCAGTAAGCAGCGTTTTCATCTTGCATCTCCCCAGGCCCGTAATTCACTGTTGAAAAGTTCTCACAAGCAGCGTTGAGTTGAATACGACATGCATCGAGAACGCAACACGCACGCTTGCTCACATCTCTGATTACTTCCCACCGAATAGCTGGCAGGAGGATCAGAAGTGTCAGACCTCATTCTATCCTGAGCAAAATAAATGACAATTACATCTTGATGTATTTTAGATGAATTAACATTCACACAGAAAAGGAGCAGCAGACATTTGAAGAAATAGAGATAGATTCATTGCGCACAACAAGGTTGAGTCAGGGGAAACTGAGGGAGCAGTCATCCGCAAATTAGAATCGCGGGTCAGATCGAAACAAGATGAAATCGCTGCTAAGTTCATAGTATTCTCCCCTCAGCCCGAGTCATTCCAGATCGCGACAGGCAAATAAACCACTGGAGCAAAGTGCGTCTTTCACTCTCCAGCAATACGGATTCGGTTTACCATTAACGAACAACTACTGGCTCATCTGGAATAGATTGAGCTTGTATTGCAGCAGTTCCCCAGTTTTTTAGGGACTCTGCTTTAGATCGCACTTAAATAGTTTGCGATTCTAATCCGAGAGTGTCATAATTAAAATCTGAGTGACAGGTCCAGTTTTAGCAGGTGCTCTGCTGACGACCAAAACATCTAGTCAATCTCACTTATTCTTTGCTTCATTATCTATGTCATTTCTGAAAGCAGTCTGAATGAATCTTCTGCAACAACTGGTTCGATCCGGGCCGACGCTCTTTATTCTTATTTTACTCTTCGTGCTGTGCAGTTCCGTTTTACAGGCACAGTCACCAAAGAAGCCAGCATCAGGCAACAGCAGAAATCCGACTGTGAAAAAACAGCAGGATCATGCACTGACTTCAGATGCGGAACAAGCTATCAAAAAAATGGAAGCAGCCTTTCAAAAGGCCTTCGAAGAAGGGAATGCAGCAAAAGTAGCCAGCTTCTGGGCTCCAGAGGGAGAGTTGATTGACTCAAATGGTCTGCGACTGGCAGGTAGAGCGGAAATCCAGAGAGCATATACAGACTACTTTACGAAAAACAAAGGGGCGAAGCTTCAGCTTTCAATCGATTCTGTACGACAGATTGGTGAAAATCTGGCGATAGAAGAAGGACGCACAATAGTGACTACGCCCGGGGCAGTTCCGGATTACGGTCACTATACAGCCATACACATGGAGCGGGACGGAAAGTGGCAGACGGTCAGTGTCAAAGAAGAATTCGTGAAGCCTCCGACTGTGCCACAAGACAAACTGATGGATCTGGAGTGGCTTATCGGGACTTGGGCTGTTGAAAATGAAGGAGTGACCTTAATGACAGTCTATCACTGGATGCCTGGTAAAAAATTTATTCAACGAACTTTTACTTCAAAATCGGGTAGCAAAACCCAGGCCGTCGGTATGCAGATCATTGGCGTCGATCCACTTAGCGAAGACATCATGTCCTGGACTTTTAATGCGGATGGGGGGCACGCAGTGGGGATCTGGACGCCGGTCCCCCAAGGCTGGGCAATTGAATCACGAGGGGTAACTGCCAGCGGCGTGTTGACCAGTTCCAATGATATCCTGACAAAGATTGATGAAAACGGATGCCGTTGGCAATCTGTGAATCGATGGGCCAATGGAGTCGAACTGCCGGACGCGCTCGAAGTGGTATCCAAACGCCAAAAGTAATGCTGTACCTGTGAGAACACCATTTGAACATAAACGACTGTTTTGGGGACCATGAATATGAGATTTTTTCTTACTTTGCTAGCAGCCGGAGCGTTCTGTTTTTTGAATCCCGACATTTCACTGTCTTGGGCGCGCGGCTTCGGGGGTGGTGGCTTTCACGGAGGTGGGTCTCGAGGGGGAGGTTTCAGTGGTGGTTCTCGTGGTGGCGGTAGAAGTTTCAGCGGTGGTTTTCAAGGTAGCCGCAGCTCTTTTGGCGGAGGTTCTCGACAGGGGCAATTCGGAGGGAGTCGTGGTTCTCATGAGAACGAGAGTTCTTTCAGAGGAGGTAATTCACGTGGTGGTGAGAATAGTTTCAGTAGCCGGGATTCTACTCGCAACTTTAGTTCCGGGGCCAGAGCATATGGAGGCAACTCTGGCGGGAATCAGTTCTCAAACTATGCCAACCGCTTTCATTCTCCCAGCCAAAGCAGGACAGCTTCCAGTCAAAACAGACCAGATGCCTGGTTTTCAGCAAACCCAGGAAACCAAAGTCGATCGATTCAGCAAAGTAATCCAGCGAATCTTAATCGGTTCAATCAACTGCCGATGAATCAGGGTTTGCATCATTTTCCGGGGCTTCCTTCCGATGCAGGGCAACATACTGTTACAAACGCGCATCCCTATTTCCAGGATTTCAGTGGGCGTGACACTCTCAATCGGTCGCTGACTCCTGGTGCAAGACCAGAAAACTTGCTTACCGATAATGAAGCGGAAAGAGCCAGAGCGGATGAACTTGCCAGAGCTCGTGGAAATTCAACTCCTGTCAAAGAGGCCATTGGAGCAGATGGTAGAGACAGGAACGGGGCAATTGCCCGTAGTGCCGAAAAGGGGTATGCAGCTGGTTTTATGCATGTGCCACCTTCCACCCGGTATTATCATGGAGCGGCGCTACGAGACGGATTTCACAATTATGATCTGTTCAATCCCAACTGGTATCGAGCACATCCCGGAACCTGGTCTGTCCCCAGTTGGCCTGCTGGATATGCCTGGAATACCTGCAGCTGGAATTCGATGCTGGCCTGGTTAACTTTAGTCAATTCGAAACCGGACTATTATGACTATGGAAATACTGTGCAATACCAGAATAACAGCGTCTACGTCAATAATCAGGATATGGGAACTGCAGAGCAATATACACAACAGGCCAGTCAACTGGCTGCCAGCGGAGCAATGGCCAGTTCCAGCGATCAGCAAAACTGGATGCCATTGGGGGTCTTTGCGCTATCACAAACCGGTCAAACTACCCAAACGAATTCTGATTTAGTGATGCAGTTGGCCGTAGACCCTCAGGGAATCATCCGAGGAAATCTGAGTAATACGAAAACCGGCAAATCACAACAGATCCAGGGCGCAGTTGACAAGAAAACGCAACGTGCCGCCTGGACTGTGGGTGATGATCAAAGCAAAGTCTACGACACCGGGATTTATAACCTGACCAAAGATGAAGCGCCGCTATTGTTGCATATCGGAAAAGATAAGACACAGCAATGGTTGATGGTGAGGTTGAAGCAAAAAGACAATGATACGGCCGGGAAGAACTAAACTCAGCTGGAAAACGGATTGCTATGATTTAAGTCAGAAAAACGATTGAGTAATTAGTTCTGATAGTGAACTCTAAAATCTCAAATTGGCCCGCAAGCCTGGCAGAACTGAGGTATCATCCGCAGCGTTGGCGTCTTCCAGCACCTGCAGATCGGCGGTCACATGGAACCAGGGGGTCCACGCCATGTTGTAGTAGAGTTCCACTCCCTGCACATCGCGGGCCGTTACAATGGAGCTGACCAGCGATTTATAATTCCCGCTCAGTGCATCGTAGAAATACCCAATCCCCAATGAGTCCTGTTCGCGACAGCGGAATAATCCATTGGCCTGTAATGCCACATTACCGCTCCAGCTGTACGGATTGGGATTGCCATCGGCGAGCATCCACTGACTCATCAGCCGGACGTTGCGTTGATCATTACAGCAGTCAGACCACAATTCCTGATCGAGAATATAACTCAGTGTCCACGAACCGGTCTGCTGTCCGGCGGCAACTACCCCCTGCCCGGGGATCACGGTCCAGCTGGTAGGATCGACTGAGGTGTAAGTCCGGCTGCTCCAGTTCCCCAGCAGCGCATGTGAACCGGCGTGGCCGCGCCACTCAGTAAAGATCCGCCCGTACCCCAGCACGACGGCCCCTTTATCAAACAGATCATCCAGCCCGGCAGTCGTGGATGAATTGGTCGTATCATAAACCAGCAGGGCACTCTGAATCTGTCCTTCATGCAAACCCAGTGCTCCCGCCCCATTAATCGACAGGTTCGTCGTGCGGACAATCGGCGTCGGGGCAATCAGTGATACGTTCATAAACCCGTTGATTCCCCGACCTGTATTGGGATAGATCATGTTCCACAGGTCGAGCAGGTTATACTTACCTGCTGTCAACGCGAAGTTCTCACTCAATGCCTGGATGAACATCAGATTGGTAATTGCCGTCTGATGCTGACCGGGCAACGGATAGAGCATACTTCCGTTCGGCAGACTCAATGCCCCGGCCGAGGCGTTGATGTCATCGCCAAACCGGGTCTCCGCATGCAGAATTGCCGAGAACCCTTTATTCAATCCCAGCTTCTCACCCTGAAACGTGAAGATATAGTCTCCTTTGCCGCCATACAGAAAATGTCGTCTGCGACCGCCACTGGCAACCCCCTGGTAGAACTGCGTCAACTGAATATCCGCAATCACCCCATGCTCTGCCAGCCCGGAACGCGCACCAAACAGATCACCCGTCAGATATTCTCGTGACAAAAGAGACTCGGAACATTCATAGCCACAATCGGTAGCCCCCACACATTCGTCGCCCAGGCAACCGCCGTCTGTCGATTCGCAGCAAGCCTCCTGCCCCGCAAGATGACTGATCGGCGTCAGCGCAGAATCATTCAGCAGATCATTGCCCTCCAATGCTGCTTCTGATATCAACAGCGGCGCAGGCTCGTCCGCGCGAACAGAAACACATGCCAGACTGATCGACAGCAGAACCACACTGATTACACCGGACTTCATAATTCGCTTCTTCTGAAATGGGCCAGCATGAAAATCGTTTCGCTGAGAAACAGCAGAGAGCCTTGCCCCTCTGTTGTACGAAACCGATAACTTCACTTAAATCGACAGAATTAGACCTGAACCAGTGCACCGGAACCTGATTTCACACAGCATTCACAGTCAGTAGTCTGGTTATATCGGTTGTAACGGTTATCATCTGGCTGGCGGCAAACCGAAATGTACAGATATAGACACAACAGATAATATTACTACCGTTCCGAACCTGGTTGTGCTTTGAATCTGCTTATGTCATCTTGACCGAAACACAAGACTCCAATTCACAATCCATCGGGTTACCTGAAACAGTCCCCCCGTCCTGATCGCGAAACTGAAAACTGTACTGTTGGAACACTGGGAAAATAACCATGAAAATACGCGTGTTTGGCATCAGCGATAATTCCACACTGCTTCCGTTACCCGAAACCACTCTTTCCGCCTCCTGGGTAGAAGATGACGTGCATCGCTGGATCGATATCGAGGCCGCGACTCCCCAGGAACTGAATCAACTGCTCACTCCGTTTCATTTGCGACCGGAAGTGCTGGCAGCCTGTCTCACACCGGAACGTAGCGAACGTTTCATGTCGCAAAAAACAGCCCTCTACATGGAAGTCCCCACGCACCTGGGCTGGGACCAGACGGAAAAACCTTACGTTTCTTTTCTCTGCCTGCAGTCGACAGTCATCACAATCCATCGAGATAAACTGCATACAATTGAGGACGTCATTCGGGACCTGGATGGCGATGTCCCCCTCTACTCCAATAACTCTTCGGCTCTGCTCTACTATCTGCTGGTCGAAATCGGGAAACAGACTGTGAACGCGGCCCTGCGGGTCCGCGCAGAATCAGAACAGCTGGATCAGGCCTGCCATGAAAATCCGGATGCCCTCGATCCCCAAAAAATTGCCGTGCTCCGCCGAAAGATCAGTCATTACGCTGCAGTCCACGATGACCACGCTTATTGTGCAGGCGTCCTGCAAACCGTCGAATCGGCTGCCTTTCGCTTCAGTGAGCAGTCCCGGTTCTTCGGCGATACGTTGCAGCTCTCGGGACTTGCCGGACAGATCATCGCCGGCACAGCCGACCGGGTGAACAGCCTGCAGCGGGATTATGACGCCCTCGTGCAGAGCCGCGTCGAAAGCCGACTGCAGTTCCTGACGATCCTTTCTGCAGTTTTTCTTCCCCTGACATTAATCTCCGGACTCTACGGCATGAATTTCAACGATCTGCCGGGGATGGGAATCAAATCCGGATACCTGATCGTCATCGGAATCATGCTGGCAACGGCTTTCATCACAGCCGGTTACTTCTATCTCCGTGGCTGGTTTGACAAAAGCTGATCACATCACTTCCCCCCGCCCCTTACACGCAAGATGCTGCACGCACCCTGCAAGTCTTTGCACGCCCTTGCTGCAAAATCTGGTTCACTCCTCTCCCTTGCGAAAAATTATTTCAGATAACTGGATCTGTATCTCAGGCAGAAAACCGGCCAAAACCCTCTCTCTACGTGCCAGCCCCGATTATTTTTCCTCTGCGGCACACTGCTTGCATCTCCCCCAGTCATACTCGCCACGTTGGTCAGTCAACGTGCAAATAAATGCGCCCCCCAGCGGCACTGACGCCGACCAAACCCGCCCCCCAAGGAACACAACCATGTTAGAGGCCTTTCTGGACAATTTCCTGCATAACCTCTTTAAACCGCTGCTGCTTTTCTTTTACATGGGCTTTCTGATTCCTATCCTCAAAGTTCCCTTTGAGTTTCCCAAAGCCGTCTATCAGGGTCTGACCCTCTACCTGCTGATTGCCATTGGCTGGCACGGCGGTGAAGAACTGGCGTCCCTCTCGATCTCCGAATTCGGGCAGGCACTCGGATTCATGGTCATCGGCTTTTTCGCAAATCTCATGATCGGGATTTTCGCCTATATCCTCCTGCAAAAAACCACCAAGCTGCGTCAGATCGACGCCGCCACCGTGGCCGGTTTCTACGGATCCGACTCAGCCGGTACCTTCGTAACCTGCCTGGGTGTCATCACTGCAGCACAAATCGCTTACGCGGCTTACATGCCTGTGATGCTGGCGGTCATGGAAATTCCCGGTTGTCTGGTCGCCCTCTATCTCGTCTCGCGTCTGCGACAGAAAGGGATGGATGCTCACGGAAACATGCCTCATGAAGCAGACTATCAGCCTCCGCATTCCGCACCGGTCCTGGAAGGTACCGACGGAGAAGAAGTCTCTGTCAGTAGCGAAGGTGCATCGGTCGGCCACCAGTCTACCGGAACGACTCACACTCAGACCGCCGTCGCCGCGAAAACGGCAGCCCGTCGCGAACTGGCTGCTCAACTGGACGTGGAAGTCGCAGAACAGAAAAAACCGATCTTCAGCAAAGAACTCCTGCACGAAGTCTTCCTGAACCCGGGACTCTACCTCCTGTTCGGTGGGATTATCATCGGCTTCCTCGGACGCCTGCAGGGCAAAGCAGTCACCAGCCTGGATGACACCCTGTTTGTGAATATCTTCCACGGAATGCTCTGTCTCTTCCTGCTGGAAATGGGCATCACAGCCTGTCGTCGCCTGAAAGACCTCAAAACAGCCGGCTGGCGGTTCATCATGTTTGCACTGCTCTGCCCCAACCTGTTTGCTTTGTTCGGCATTCTCGTGGCTCACGGCTACAGCATGGCCCTGGGACAGCCCTTTGATCTGGGAACCTACGCTCTGTTCTCAGTCCTGTGTGCCGCTGCCTCGTACATCGCAGTACCCGCGGTCCAGAGACTGGCCATCCCTGAAGCCAGCCCGACGCTACCCCTGGCAGCTTCGCTTGGTCTGACCTTCACTTACAACGTGACGATCGGAATCCCGGTTTATATGCTCATCGCCGAGCTGGTCATGAAAACCTTACCCGTAGCATAACCAACTTTACCCCACTGATTAAATCACCGTTGAAACCAGAGAAAGTATCGAGCCCAGTCTCACAGGAAACCACGACATGGCTACCACCACCGAATTAACCAAAGTCATTGTCATCACCGAAACCCATTTCGAACAGGAACTCTTAAACGCGTTCCGCGAACTGGGAATCAAAGGCTTTACCTGTATGAACTGCTGGGGACAGGGTCACCACCAGGTCTACGACGAGCCCTTTATCGGACACTCCCAGACCCGCATTGAAATTATCACCACTGAAGAGATCGCCGAATCGATCGTCGATTACTGTCGGCAGCCTCGCTTCGAATCCCATGCGATTTCCGCCTACCTGGAATCCGTGCGTGTCCGAGACCCTAACAAATTCATCGCCTGAAACGGGTAAACCAACCCTTTCGCGACGGCAGATTTCGTAGTTTGCCAGTCACCTTCATGTGCTTACTTTGGCGGGTAGCTAGCATGACAGGTGACTGGCGACTACGAATTTTAAATATCTTACCCCCCACTCCAGCCGCAGATCACCCATCCTGGAGAACGGCACCCTTCCTCAAAACCCGTGCTGGACAGACACACTATCACATGTTAGCATATTGATGCGTTCAGTCTGCGCGCCACGGCCACGTCTCAGTTCACGCGTCCCTGGTTCGCTGCAATCACATTCCAGGCCAGCAACAGGCCTGAAGTTCAGAGTGAGGAACGGGTTATGCAACGGCGTCAATTTCTGGTCGCGTCCGGTCTCGGCTTTGCCGGGATGACATTCGGCTCTCCCACCCCCGCCGTTTCCGCTGCTCCGGCTCCCACAACCCCAGGCAGAAAACCCGCTAAATCAACGATTCTGTTCTTCCTGTGTGGTGGTGCATCGCATATGGATATGTGGGATATGAAGCCGGAAGCCCCCCTGGATTACCGAGGCCCGTTTCAACCGATCCAGACTTCCGCACCGGGAGTCCACCTCTCCGAACACCTGCCCCTGCTCGCCAAACAGGCGCATCATCTGGCACTGGTCAATTCGGTCGGAGGCACCGTCAACACCAACGATCACCACGCCGGATATTACTACAACCTCACCGGACATATTCCCGATCAGACCTTCGTCACCAAAGGGAACAACCGCACGCCCCAGCCGGACGACTGGCCTTACATGGGTTCCGTGGTCGCCTCCCGGCGCCCCGCGCATCCGAATCTGCCCAACGCCATCTCGCTGCCGCACATGCCCAGCCGCGCCCCGTATACCCGCCCCGGTCAGTTCGCTGCCCGCCTGGGCGTCGAACACGATCCGATGTATATCCAGGGCACACGTGAAGAACCTCTGAAGCTCCGCGGTCCCGCACTCTCGCTGGAAGGCGGCATCACCGCAGACCGGCTCACCGATCGCATTTCCCTGCTCGAACAGCTCGATTCCGCCCGGCGGCAGTTCGACGACTTCGCCAGCATCTCCACGATGAATCAGCACCAGGAACGCGCCCTGTCGCTGTTGATGTCTGCCCAGTCCACCTCCGCCTTTGATGTGCAGCAGGAAAAACCGGCCACACTCGAACGCTACGGCAAAACCATCAACGGCATGAGCCTGCTCGTTGCCCGTCGTCTGGTGGAAGTCGGTGTCCCCTTCATTACCGTCTTCTGGAAAGGCGATCTCAGAGCCCTCGGCAAGAAGTGTAAGAGCGCCGGCAGCTGGGATACCCACGGCAACAATTTCCAGTGCCTCAAAGAAGACCTGCTGCCCGAATTCGATCGTGCCTACTCCGCACTCATCGAAGACCTCGCCGAGCGGGGACTCATCGATGACACGCTGGTCCTCGTCACCAGTGAAATGGGTCGCAAACCAAAAATCGGCGATCCCCGTTCCGGCGGCAAATCGGGCGCGGGCCGTGATCACTGGACGCACTGTCTGACTGATGTCCTCGCGGGCGGCGGTATTCAGGGGGGACAGACCTTTGGTGCCAGCGACAAGCATGGAGAATATCCCAAAGACAAACCGGTCACCCCCGCCGACATCACACATACGGTCTACCACGCGATGGGCATTCACGACCTGACCGCGTACGACAAACTCGGCCGACTCTACTTCCTGCTCGACAAATCCAGACCGATCACCGAACTCTTCTGAGTTCGCCCCGGGATCTGCAGGTTCATACACCTCTTTGCATTCCCGGGCCGTTCTGCTAAATTCCAGCCAGACAGTCAATTAGCGACTGTCCAGCGGCACGCAGATCACCTGCCCGCTGCGATTATGGATTACCTTATCAAATTCTCCCCCTGCAAATGCAGGCCTGTCCAGTGAATTGATTTTTGCCCAAATCTGACCGCAAAATCAGAGATAGATGGGAACAGGATTCGCATTGTGACTATCATCAGTGTGTAACTGGTGCCGAAACACCTGTTCTACAGCAGGGGAGCATTATTCCTGCGCACATTCTGCAAATTTAACAGGCACGCCTGCCTCTGCCTGAATGGAAAAGAGTTAATAGAGTCTATGGCTGAAGTAGAATGGGATCGTCTTGCCGCTGAAGCAAATCGTGAACCGGGTGCGAACTGGAAACGCTGGGGGCCCTACCTCGCAGAACGACAGTGGGGAACCGTGCGCGAAAGTACGGCCGATGGCGATCCGTGGCTCAATTTCACACACGAAGAGGCTACCTGGCGCACCTATCGCTGGGGAGAGGACGGGCTGCTGGGTATCTGCGACCGTCAGTGCCGACTCTGTTTCGGGCTCGCCCTCTGGAACGGCGAAGACCCGATCCTCAAGGAACGTCTGTTTGGCCTGACCGGCCCGGAAGGCAATCATGGCGAGGACGTCAAGGAAGCCTATTACTACCTCGACTCAACCCCCTCGCATTCGTACCTCAAGGCACTCTACAAGTATCCGCAGTCAGAATTTCCCTATGCGGAACTCCGCGAGGAAAACGCACGTCGCTCCCGTCAGGAACAGGAATACGAACTCACCAATACCGGCATCTTCGACGAAAGCCGCTACTTCGACGTACAGATGGAATACGCCAAGGCAGCCGACGAAGATATTCTGATCCGCGTCACCATCTTCAACCGCGGACCGAAATCAGCGCCCCTGCACTTCCTCCCCTCCTGGTGGTTTCGCAACACCTGGAGCTGGGGACCCACACTCGATCGCCCCAGCGAAAAACCAAGCATGGAACAGATCGCTGACACCTGCCTGAAAGCAGAGCACGAAACCCTCGGCGAATTCCGACTCTTTACCGATCTCGGTCCGGATGGAGAAACCCCCGACTGGCTCTTTACCGAAAACGAAACCAATACCTGGCGATTTGAAGACCCGAACAGCCGCCGCCCCTCCTGCAAAGATGCCTTTCACCTGGCAGTCGTTGATGGAGTCGAAGGCGTTATCAATCCACGCCCTAAAGGCACCAAGGTTGCCGCTCACTTCAAACGCGTCATTCCCGCCGGCGAATCGGTTGAATTCCGTCTGCGTATGTCCGCCATCGATAAATTACCGGAAACCCCTTTCGGACCGGAATTCGATGAAGTCTTTGCCCAGCGAATTGACGAAGCCGACCGTTTCGCCGATTCTCTCGTCGAACCGGGACTCTCGCAGGACGAGCAGCAGATCCTCCGCCAGGCCAATGCCGGCCTGCTCTGTACCAAACAGTTTTATCACTACGTGATTCCCCGCTGGCTCGAAAATGCCGGTAACGGAGACAAGGAACCGGTCCGCCGTCTGCCCGGCATGCCCAGCCCCCGCAATGCAGACTGGGGACACCTTTACAACCGCAATATCATCTCCATGCCCGACAAGTGGGAATACCCCTGGTATGCGGCCTGGGACCTTGCGTTTCACCTGATCCCGTTTTCCAAAATCGATCCCTACTTCGCCAAAGAGCAGGCCATCCTGTTCCTCCGCGAATGGTACATGCACCCCAACGGTCAACTGCCCGCTTACGAATGGAATTTCAGCGACGTCAACCCGCCCGTGCACGCCTGGGCCTGCTGGCGCGTCTACCAGATGACCGCCTCCAACGGAGATCGCGATCGTAATTTCCTGGAACGTGTCTTCCAGAAACTCCTGCTCAACTTCACCTGGTGGGTCAACCGCAAAGACATCCGCGGCAAACACGTCTTCAGTGGCGGCTTCCTCGGACTGGACAACATCGGCATCTTCGACCGTTCCAAACCGCTGCCCACAGGCGGCCACCTGGAACAGGCCGACGGCACCGCCTGGATGGCCTTCTTCTGTTCGAGCATGCTTTCCATCGCCTTTGAACTGGCCGATGATAATCCTGCTTACGAAGACATGGCGTCCAAGTTCTTCGAACATTACGTCTCGATCGCCGAAGCGATGAACTCACTGGACGGCACCGGTCTCTGGGACGAGGAAGACGGTTTCTACTACGATCACCTGCACCTTAACGGACGCAGCATCCCGCTCAAAATCCGTTCCATCGTCGGGCTGATTCCCCTGTTTACCGTCGACGTACTCTTCGATCATACCATCGAAAAACTCCCGGCCTTCCGCAAGCGAATGGACTGGTTCCTCCAGAGCCGCCCCAATCTGCAGAAGTTCATGACCTACATGGAACGCGATTCGGAAACATCCGCAGGCGGACATCGCCTGCTGGCGATTCCCACGCGCGACCGACTCTTGCGCCTGCTCCGCTACCTGCTCGATGAAGACGAATTTCTTTCCGACTACGGTATTCGCTCGCTCTCCAAGTTCCACGAAGAACATCCGTTCGAATACGAACTCAACGGCGAAATGTTAAGGGTCCAGTATCTGCCCGCCGAATCGGACAGTGGCCTGTTCGGTGGCAACTCCAACTGGCGGGGGCCCATCTGGTTTCCTCTCAACTACCTGTTGATCGAAGCTCTCGAACGCTATCACACTTTCTACGGCAAAACACTCCGCGTCGAATGTCCGACCCGTTCGGGCAACTACATGGACCTGCAGGAAGTCGCCGACGAAATCCGCCGGCGTCTCGCCCGTCTGTTCCTCTCCGACGAAGCCGGCGATCGTCCCAGTTATGCCCGCACCGATGTCCTGCTCAATGATCCGCACTGGCGTGACCTGGTTCTGTTCTACGAATATTTCGACGCAGAAACAGGACGCGGACTGGGCGCCAGCCATCAGACCGGCTGGACCGCATTGATCTCTCCCATCCTGGTCACACTGGCAAGTCGCTGTCGGCAACAATCAGAAACCGGCCAACCCGCTGCCGCTGAATAACGGAATTCGATCCTGTGACAACTCTGGGCGATTCCCGGAAAGATTGGAGACTTCCCAGATAGCATATAGCCCAACCGGCATAACCGTTACAAACTGACCGCCGCCGTTCCGTTTATTCCAGTCTTAACGAAAAAAATATTCAGCAGGTGCCGCCAGACGACGAAAAGTATCCAAAGGGTCAGTTTCCTTATACGCTCTACTTTTCGAGAACAACCATGGTCCCAGGCTCAACCGAAATAGGCTGGATCCTGGAACGCAGTCGCTTAACCGTCTCGATCTTCTGCCTGATTTACTTCTGCTGCTCTGCTTCCCTCAGTCGATCCGCTTTCGCCGACGATGCGTTGCCAGTCTCCCTCTACGAAGAAATGCAGCAGACAGCCGAATCCGACCTGCTCTGCACTGAGTCAACCTGCGCTGAAAACACCGGTTCCTGCGTCTATTGTGATGGCCCCGACTTCTGGTACCAGACAACGATGACACAGAACCTGTTTCCCCGTCGCGCCTGTCTGGCTGAGCAGGGAATCACCTTCGATGCCGACCTGATTCAATATTACATGGGAGTCGCCTCGGGAGGCCGGGAACAGGAATTCCGCTACTCGGGTCATGGTGATTACATCATGAATATCGACTCGGGCAAGCTGGGTGGACCTCAAGGCCTGTTCGTCAAACTGCGTGCCGAACACCGTTTTGGCGAAACCATTAACGAAGCGACCGGCGCAATTATTCCCGCAACCCTGGCCCCCGATTTGCCGGTTTCCTACAGTGATGAACTTTACCTGACCAACGTTCTGTTTACTCAAATGTTTTCCGAATCGTTTGGTGTCTTCGCCGGGAAACTGGACACCCTCGACGGTGACATGAACGCCTTTGCCCACGGACGCGGCAAAACCCAGTTCTCCAACACCGCCTTTATCGCGACGCCCATCGGTCTGCGAACCATCGTCTATTCGACACTCGGCGCCGGCTTCCTGATTCTTCAAGAAGGCGAACCGATCTTCACCTTCAGCGTCCTCAACGCAACAGATACCACCCGCACCAGTGGCTTCGATGAACTGTTCGCCCACGGTGCTGCCATCGTTCCTGAACTGCGTCTCCCCACGAATCTCTTCGGTAAACCAGGACACTTCCTGTTCGGAGCCAGTTACAGCACTCGATCATTCGCTTCGCTGGAACAGGACCCCCTGTTCGTGCTGCCCACTGTGCCCATCGACCGCGAATCGGAATCCTGGTCATTCTACTGGAACTTCGACCAATACCTGGTGGTCGATCCCGACAATCCCCAGCGTGGCTGGGGGCTGTTCGGCCGTGCCGGGATCGCCGATAAGCAGACGAATCCCATCGAATGGTTTCTCAGCCTCGGGATTGGCGGCAGCAGCCCCATTGCCAGCCGCGAAGCAGACACGTTCGGTATCGGCTGGTACTATTCCGCCACCAGCGACCGCCTGACCCCCTTCATCGACAAGGTGCTGGGAGGCGTGGGTGACGGATACGGCGTTGAACTGTTCTACAACGTGGAAGTCACCAAATGGTTCCACCTGACCACCGACATGCAGGTCATCCGCCCCGCCCGACAAACCGTCGACACCGCCCTGCTCGTCGGCTTACGTGCCGTGATTGATCTCTGATCCCCCCCTGGAGATTGATCTCGCTATATTTAGCAAAAACATCACTGCATCAGCGACAGCACAATGAAACCAGCCAGATAAATCACGAGCATCAACAGACTTTCGAAACCGATATTACCCGGGCCATGCTTCTGTCGGTAGATCAATCCGGAAAGCAGAACCACATTCAGCAACAGCGTGATCGTTGTCAGCAGAATTTCGCGTGTCCCCATCCCCGGGCCGTGATAGATCGAACCGCTGAGAAATGCGAAATCGGCAGCCGCGATGAACAGCACATCAAAGAAATTCCCGCCGACCACATCGCTTACGGCCAGCGTCAGTGCGCCGCGCCTGACCGCGGCCAGGCAGGTGACCAGTTCGGGGAGTGACGTCGCCCCCGCCATCAAGAGACCACCGACAATGGGCGCGGAAAGATTCGTTTTATCCTGAATGTTCCCCGCCGACTCTGCGACCACGCTACCACTGATTAATGTAAGCAGTCCAGAAAACACCAGTCCGGTCCACAACAGCCAGAGCCGTTCATGCTGTGAACCGGGCGCAGGTTTATCGAGTACGGTCTCGGAGGTATGCCGCGGATGCCACATCGGTTCTTCCTGTACGCGATAGGTCAGCCAGAACGCCATCACTGCACCCGCCAGCAACAGCAGCGTTGCTGGATGCACGGGCCCGATCACCACATCCGGACTACCCAGACCGAGCAATACAATTGTGATCAGCAGGATCAGCATGATCGTCTGAATCATCGTCGTCGCAGAAGCAGCCGCATGTTCCAGATTCGCCTTACGATGTAGCACATCCGCCAGCGCGAGCACCGTCGTCTGAAAGGCAATGCCTCCCATCGCATTACTCAGCGCGAGCACCGCATGTCCCTGCAAAGCTGCCGTCACAGAAGCCGCCAGCCCGGGCAGCGCGGTGATCAGCCCCAGCATAATCGTCCCGGTGATCGCTTCCCCCAGGCCGGTCCGATCTGCCAGCCGATCAGCGTATTCCGCCAGCTTCACTCCCGAAACACCGATCACCACTGCCGCCATGATAAACACGGTGACATCGCCCCAGAGTGGCAGGTTCAATTCAAACATGGTGCAGTGATTCTTTTAGCGAAAGTTCGACAGCAGAATTATTCAGCGCGTCAGGTTGATTTAACTCATACTCTGTTGTAACGGTTGAGTAGCACGCTGGCAACGCGGCGTCGCGTCGACCTCTCGCTTCAGACAGACCTCACTGTGAAGTAGACATGGTCCCTGATTCGTGCAAGCCTTTCTTCGTGGCATCAGAATGACCATTCCCGCGATTATCCCCGATCACCCCCCAGGCTTTCAACTTCCTCTGCAGCGTCCTCACGGATACTCCCAGTGAGCGGGCCGACTGAGTCCGGTTTCCCCGATAGCGTTTGAGTGTCTGTTCGATCGCCGTGCGTTCCAGGTCTTCCAGCCGGGTCCCTGCCGGAATCGGAATCTGGCCTGAAGTCAGTTGCTCGTCGTGCATCATGTCGGGCAGCTCGGCCAGTGTCAGCACTTCTTCACGCGACAGCACCAGCATACTCTCCAGACAGTTACGCAGTTGACGAATATTGCCTGGCCAGTGGGCATTCCGCAACCAGGCTTCCAGCTCAGGATCCAGCAGCGGCACATCGCGCTGCAGATCATGGCAAATCTGTTTCAGGAAAAAGTTCACCAGCATCGGAATATCAGCCCGTCGTTCTCGTAATGGCGGTAACACCAGATTAACGACATTCAGCCGATAGAACAGGTCTTCGCGAAAGTCTCCCGTCTGTACCATCTGATGCAATGGATGACTGGTCGCCGCGATGACGCGCACATCCACATCCCGGTCCTGATTACTGCCGATCAGGGTCACACGATGATTTTCCAGTACCCGCAGCAGCTTGGCCTGAGACTCCAGTTTGAAGTCACCGATCTCATCGATGAACAGGGTTCCGCCATGTGCTGCTTCAAAACGTCCCACTCGGGATTCGCTGGCACCGGTAAAGGAACCTTTCACGTGTCCGAACAGTTCACTTTCCACCAGGTGTTCCGGCACCGCAGCCATGTTGATCGTCACAAAAGGATGTTCTGCACGCAGGCTGTTACGATGAATCGCTTCCGCCAGTAGTTCCTTCCCGGTTCCTGATTCACCCGTAATCAATACCGTACTGTCCGTACCGGCGACGCGTTGCACCCGTTCAAACAGCTGCTGCATCACCTGGGTCGTCCCCACCATCTTTTCGAATCCCACGTAACGCTCCAGCCGGGCAGAGCTGGATCCGTGCTGATCTTCCACAGCAACACGCGATTGACGGGCCTGCAGATATCCCTTGATCAACTTTACCAGGGACTCAGGCTGCAACGGTTTGACCAGAAATTCGTCTGCCCCCTCTTTCATTGCGGCGACAGCTGTAACCACATCACTGGTGTGTGACAAAATCAGAAAAGGCACATCGGGTGCCTGTTGTTTACAGAGATAAAGCAGCTCGAGAGAGATACTGACATCCTCTCCGGTATCGCAGAGAATCAGATCGACTCTCTGTTCCAGCTGTCGGGATACCTCATCAGGCACGCAACACGTAATCTGACAGAAATCCTGTTTTGACAGCCAGTTGTATATTTCTGAGTCTGAAGATTGTTCTTCTGATATGAGCAGTAAATGGTTGTTAGACATGTTTGTTCTCCCCCTTATGAACAGACTTGCGTTACTTTTCAGTTTCGCAAAGCCCGTGCCATGGAGAATTACTCATATAATCGTTCCTTTTAGCGTTTCTCCGCCCTGATTTCGGGCTGGTCAGCAAGCAGCCTGACGGCTCAGCGATCAGTGGGAAAGTCAATCTGACATACCGAAAGTCATAAGTACGGCAATATGACTGCATTCTCAGCAGATTGTTGCAATCCAGAGGAAAAATCCCGGGTTGGCATTCCAATTGCGGCACTATTTCTCTGAATTTCAATCGAAACCGACAGAAGGGAGGCAGAGCATGAATGATACATCAATAGAAAAACCGGTTATTCTGGTCACCGGAGCAGCCGGGCTGATCGGCACACGACTCGTTCAAGCGTTCTCTGAACAGTTCCAGGTAGTCGCATTTGACGTCAAGCCACTGCCCGAAGAGCAGCATTCCGCAGAATGGATTTCCTGTGATCTGACAGACGATGATTCGGTCGCCCGCGCATTGTCAGACCTCAAGGCTCAGCACGGCAGTAAAATCGCCAGCGTGGTCCATCTGGCCGCCTACTACGACTTTTCCGGCGAGCCCAGCCCGCTCTACCAGGACCTGACCGTAGCGGGAACCCGGCGACTCTTACAGGGCCTGCAGGAGTTCGATGTCGAACAGTTTATCTTCTCAAGCTCTCTGCTGGTACAAAAATCAGTCGACGACGGGGAGCTAATTAAGGCATCATCACCTGTCGAAGCGGAATGGCAATATCCTCAGTCCAAGCTGGAAGCCGAATCCACCATTCGACAGTACGCCGGATCGATTCCGACCGTCATTCTGCGTCTGGCCGGCGTCTATGATGAACAATGCCACTCGATTCCTATCGGCCAGCAGATCTCTCGCATCTTCCAGAAGAAGCTGGAAAGTTATTTCTTTCCCGGCGACAAAACACACGGCCAGGCCTTTCTGCATCTGAACGATCTGGTCGGCTGTTTCGAAGCAGTCATCGGTCATCGCCGCCGACTTCCGGAACACAGTCTGTTCGTTATCGGTGAAGAAGATGTCATGAGCTACGAAGAACTGCAGGAAAAAATCGGACTCTATCTCCATGGGGACCAGTGGCCCGCCATTCGGATTCCCAAAGCAGCCGCCAAGGCAGGTGCGTGGGTGAAAGATCAGCTCGCAGCTGATTCGGACGCTCCGTTCATCAAACCCTGGATGATCGATCTGGCAGACCAGAACTATCCGGTCAGCGCGGAACGGGCCCGGGAACAGCTTGGCTGGGAGCCCCGACATCTGCTCCGCGAAACACTGCCCGATATGATCGACGCGCTGCTCGACGATCCCCAAGCCTGGTATGAAGAAAACGGCCTGCCGGTCCCTGATGAACTACCGCAGCTCGAAGCCACGGGAGCCCGGAAATGAGCCAGTTATCGCTCAAAGGGTATCCCGCAGAACAGGCTGACCTTGAGGTCGCTGTTCCGCCGTTCGACTATAACCCGTCCACCTGGAGTCAGCGGATCCCGATCTGCATCCTGGCCAGCATCGCCTTCTTACTGGCAGGGCATATGGCCCTCTTTCAGTGGGGGCTGATCGAAGCCCCCTGGGATCCGGTCTTCGGCGAACAGACGCGCAAGGTACTGACCTCAGATGTCGCTTTGAAAATGCATTACTGGTTCGGAGTGCCTGACGCAGCCTTGGGTGCGCTCGCGTACCTGGGTGATGCGATCTTCGGTTTGGCTGGTTCGACCCGTCGCTGGCAATACCGTCCATGGCTGGTCATTCTGTTTGGGATCGATGTCATTCCGCTGGGGATCGTCAGTGCGATTCTCGTCGTCTGCCAGGCAACGATTGTCGGCAACTGGTGTCTGCTCTGTCTGATCACCGCTGTCATCTCACTAGTACTGGTCGTGATGGCTTATGACGAAGTCTACGCCTCACTCAAGCTGCTCTATCGCGTCTGGCAGCGGACGCACGATAAAAAAGTGCTCTGGCAGGTCCTCTGGGGACGGCCCACAAAAATCGCCGACGAAATCGCCAGTGAGATGGTTCAGAGAACCTGAGTTATCGAGGGAGAATCGCATGTGGTCGCGCGTTATTGAATTCATGCTGGGCTGCTGGCTCGCTATCTGTCCCTTTATCTTCACTGCGGGAGAACAGGTGCCTGCATTGACGACTGTGACCTGGGCTTCTGCCCTATTGGTCATCTGCCTCAGCCTGGTTTCGTACTGGCCGCCACTGCGCCACGCACATTTAGCAACCTTCTTCCTCGCGCTGGCGCTGATCGGCTATGGACGTTTCGCCGTCCCGGCTCCGATTCCCCCCGCACTCCAGAATCTGATCATGACCGGCTTATTATTATTGATGTTTGCCCTGGTACCCAACCGGGCCAGTCAGCCTCCCCGCTGCTGGTACAAACAATCTCCGGGGATGTCTTAACTACAGCAACACAAGACTTCAGGGAGACAAATCAGCTCTGCGGCTTCTAAGACAGGGTCCGGCCCGGGTGCAACATTTAATTACAACCAATTTTTAAGCGGGTTCACTGAATCAAAGCACGACACACTCGCGCCAAGATCAAGGGGCTCTCAGCGCCCGCCCTATCCAAGGAGTCAGTCATGGCCGCTAATCTTGCTCAAAAGCTCATCCGCTCGCATCTGGTCGAAGGTACTATGGAACCGGGAGAAGAAATCGGTCTCCGCATCGATCAGACTCTCACCCAGGACGCCACCGGCACCCTGGTCATGCTGGAACTCGAAGCGATGCAACTCGATCGCGTGCACACCGAAGTTTCCGTGCAATACGTCGATCACAATCTCTTGCAGGAAGATTTCAAAAACCCGGATGACCACCTCTTCCTGCAGAGTGCCTGCCAGCGCTTTGGACTCTGGTTCAGTCGTCCCGGAAATGGCGTCAGTCATCCCCTGCACCAGGAATATTTCGGCAAGCCAGGCAAAACGCTGCTCGGTTCTGACAGCCATACCTGTTCCGCCGGTGCACTCGGCATGCTGGCCATCGGCGCGGGCGGACTCGAAGTTGCGATGGCCATGGCAGGTTTTCCGTTTTATCTCAAGATGCCCGAAATCTGGGGCGTTCATCTCACAGGCATGCTCCCCGACTGGGTCAGCGCCAAAGACGTGATTTTAGAAATGTTGCGTCGGCACGACGTCAAAGGAGCCGTGAATCGCATCATCGAATATCACGGTCCCGGTCTGAAACAACTCTCGGCCATGGACCGCCATGTGATCGCGAATATGGGCGCAGAGCTCGGCGCGACTGCCACGGTCTTCCCGGCTGATAAAGAAATTCAGCACTTCCTGCACGAACAGGGACGCACAGACGATTATTCGGAACAGACAGCAGACGCGGATGCCAGCTACGACATCGAGGATGAAATCGATCTGGGGACCCTGGAACCATTGATCGCTCTCCCCTCCAGTCCGGGCAATGTGCACACTGTCCGCGAACAGGCCGGCGAACCGATCTACCAGGCCTATATCGGTTCCTCTGCCAATCCCGGCTATCGCGACTTCGCCATCGCCGCCGAGATCGTCCGGGGACGCCAAATTCATCCGCGCGTCTCCCTCGACATCAATCCCAGTTCACGCCAGACCCTGATGTCCCTGGTCGAACAGAGTGCCCTGGGCGCGTTAATTCAGTCCGGTGCCCGTATCCACCAGGCGGGATGCAATGGCTGCATCGGCATGGGACAGGCCCCCGCCACCGATCAGATCAGTCTGCGTACCGTCCCCCGCAACTTTCCCGGGCGGAGTGGAACCCGGGAAGACAAGGTCTGCCTGGTCAGCCCCGAGACAGCCGCCGCTTCCGCATTATCCGGATGCATCACCGATCCCCGTAACCAGGAAATGCCCTGCCCTTCAATTGAGATTCCCCGGGTCCGGACCAGCCGTGACGAACTCTTTCAGGCACCACCCACGGATGACGACCTCACTCAGTTCGAACTCCGCAAAGGACCAAATATTCAATCCATCCCCGAATTTGAACCCCTGCCAGATGAACTTGAGGTTCCCGTCTTACTCAAAATGCGCGATAACATCTCGACGGACGAAATCCTGCCCGCGGGTGCCCGGGTACTGCCTTATCGCAGCAATATTCCCGAAATCAGTAAGTTCGCTTTCGAACAAATCGACTCCAGCTATGCAGAACACGCCCTGCATATCCGCGAAGCGGGCGGTCATTCAATTGTCGCCGGAGAAAATTACGGACAGGGTTCCAGTCGCGAACATGCAGCGCTCGCTCCACGCTATCTCGGATTGCGACTGGTCATCGTCAAAAGCTTTGCCCGCATCCACTGGCAGAACCTCGTCAACTTCGGCATTCTCCCCCTCACGTTTGAGAACCCGGACGATTACGCTGAGATTGAGCAGAACGTACTGTTGCATATGGAATCACTCAGGCACCAGGTCGCAGATCAGCCGACAATCCAGGTCCATATCAATGGTCACAACACCATCACAGCCCGGCATGGACTCTCAGAACGTCAGCGCGAAATCCTGCTGGCAGGCGGGTTGATCAACTGGGCACGTTCGTCCCGTCAGAAACAGCCCTGACAGACATCGCCTGAGTACCTCTCAAAGCACATAGTAATACAGCCCCATGCCGCCGACATAAACCAGTAGAATCATGGCCGAATCGTAGCCCATCCCCAGGATGGTCTTATCGCGGCGTTCGAGTATCCCCCACAGATACAGTCCAGTGCAGATGATTCCCAGCGCCGCCAGGAAACTCGCTGAGGGATCCAGACTGTCAATAATCGCCCCATCCCGATACGCCAGGTCGGCAGGCAGAAACAGCGCGACTTCCAGCAGGTTCGTTCCCAGAATATTAGCCACCGCCATACTGTAAGCACCGAAACGGACTGCCGTCCACGTAGTACTGACCTCCGGCAGACTGGTCGCCAGCGCCACCAGCGTTGCCCCGATCAGGCTTTGACCGAGTCCGCTCTGATCCGCCAGCACTTCCCCCGTCCGCGCCACCACAAATCCACTCACCAGCACGCCACCCGCTGCCAGTACAAAGCGTATCACCAGTTGCCGGGTACTCAGATCACAATATGCGGGATGCGCATCTTTTACATCGCGAGGCGATTCAATCGGCTGTTTATCCTCACCCGTCGGCTCCCAGCGCGGCGCCCCTTCATAACGATGAAACACCCCCAGGCAAAACAGATAAGCCAGAAACAGCAACACGGGCCAGAGCCCTACTCCCCAGACCACCACCAGTTCGCCGGTCACCAGCGTAATAATACCGAAGCTCAACATCAGGATCAGAAACACTCCCTGCACCAGCAGCGTCGCCTCAGGAGAGAACAGGGTCAGAGGTTTGTTTCGAAGGAAAATCGCATCCAGTACGGCCAGCACTGCGATCTGCATCACCACCCCGCCCAGCAGATTGTTACCCGCCATCTCCGCGGCACCGGAGACTGAGGCACTGAGTGTAGTCCCCAGTTCGGGTAGGCTGGTCGCACCTCCCAGCAGCAACGCCCCGGCAAACGCTTTCCCAATCCCCGTGCGTTCCGCGATCTGATCAACGTAAAAACTCAGCCTGGAACCACACAACCAGACTCCCCCGGCTGCGAGACTGAACAGGACCAGGTTCAACGCCAGCGGATTTGTCTGCAACTCGAACAATGACATTGAGTCAACAACCTCTTTCCAGTTGGAATAACTTAGCTTGCGATAAGACAGACGAACGACCAGAACGAACGCTCAGACAACAGTCCACCCCACTAAAAACCAGGACAGTCTGTCACACAGGTGCGACAGACTGTCCGGTCAACTCATCAGGCCCGAGATGAATCCCTGATAAATGAAACTCATCTCTGCTGAAGCAGGGGCATTCATGGTATTAACCAGCCCTTCCTCAATATCAGCAAAAGCGGTACCGTCGTGGTATGCGTTTTGCACTCTTCTCCGACTGCTACTGTAAAAGTTTTTAATCAATTCAGGAGGACGATCATGCAAACGATCTCGACCGAAGAACTCCGCGGCAAAATGCAGCGCAATGAAAAAGGTATTCTGGTCAACACCCTGTCACAGGATGACTTCCAGAAGGCGCATATCCCGAATTCCATGAACATCCCTCAACAGCAGGACGATTTCGTCTCGCAGGTGGAACAGGCGGCTGGCAGTAAAGAACAGACCGTTATCGTTTACTGTGCGAGCGAGGATTGCGGTTCCTCCGAGCAGGCTGCACAAAAGCTGGAAGAGGCAGGCTTCTCCAATGTCTATGACTACGAAGGGGGATCGAAGTCATGGAGCGAAGCCGGAGAAAAGCTCGTTGCAGGAGCGTAATTCGAGTGATCCTTACTCAGTGAGATGCACTGGTTACTCAAATGCCATCAGTAACCAGCGCATCCGGTGATCACTCGTCTTACGCTTTACCGCTGGCCGATGGAAATGTTTCCTGCCAATTCATTCATTCTCATCGGTCAGCTTATTATTAAAGAATCAACAGGTGAATCAATGAATCAGCAAGAACCGAAACAACAGGAACGTCAGCAGTCCATCGAGACACTGCGTGAACTGATCCGCGATATTAAAATCTGCATGCTTACAACCCACTCTTCTGAAGCAGGCCTGAGAAGCAGACCCATGATCACAGCCCGGCATGAGTTCGATGGTGAACTCTGGCTGTTTACCCACGCAGATGATCCCAAGGTCAAGGAAATCGAACGAGACCCGACCGTCAACCTTGTTTACTCAGAACCGAAAGAAGACCGATACATCTCTATCGCTGGCCAGGCACAACTCATCCAGAACAAGCAGAAAGCAGAGCTGCTCTGGACCGACAGCCTGAATGAATGGTTTTCAGGCGGCCCGGAAGACCCCAGCCTGATGCTGATTTGTGTGCATGTCGCAGAAGCCGAGTACTGGGATGCGAATGTGCAAAACCTCTCCGATGCGGTAAGAGCACTCTTCTTCACTTCGACGGCACCGAAACATGATAAGCTGGAATGGTCAGACACACCATCCTGATCTGATTGAAGCTCAGTCTGCAAAGTCCGGCAGATACAAAAAAGCCCCGAAAAGCAACACAACCTGCTTCCCGGGGCTTTTTTAGTTTCATTCAATCATGAGCCGATCATGATGACTGTGAGCGAGGCAGACTTTCTGCATCTACCAGGTCCGATTCGCGTGACTTCTGACTCTGGTCTGCGATCACCGACTTTTCATATTCCAGCAACTGCTCAAACAGTTCTTTAACACGCGGTGCAGAAGAACCGTTGGCCAGCGATTCGTACAACTGAATCAATGCCTGGCGAAACCGGATATTCATATCGTTCAACTCATCCAGCGTCATATCACGCTGTACCCGAATTGAATCCAGCTGCTCGCGCACATCCTCATCCGGGATATACTGCAACCAGGTATCCAGCACACCTTCTGCCACCCGCTTCCCGTAACCGTTCAATGCTGCCTGCCAGTGCAGCTCATGCGCCCGTAACTCTTTGGAGAGCCATTCCACGCTTTCGGATCGGGATTCCACTTCCACGCGTTCCAGCGCCTGACGCATCCGTTTATGAAAAGACTCGACAAGTCCTAAAATATCTTCGACTTTGCGATATGCCATGATGGGTTCTCCTTAATAATGGACCAGCCAGACTAAGGTGCAATTCATATGCCAGTGTCTGAAATCGCTCATACAGTCACCAGAGCCGCTTTAACAACCATGATCGCAGAATTCTGGTCGCTCAGCGCCCACACTGGAAGCTCATCGGGCAGCGACGATCCAGCACAGGAACATTGAGAAACAAATTAGAGAGCCACACTGTCATCACGCAAGGATGACGTACCGCGCATAAAAAAAGCTGCTGCCCTTCCCGGCACCAGCCACTCAGCTCCATAAGCGTGCGAATCGCAGTTCCCCGTATGCAGGATGCCTCGGCCCAACGACCTCAGCCCACTTATCGCGAAATTCACCCTCGATTATGGAGCTGCCTTCCAATTTAGATATGAGGTACTAACAGCCAGCCTCCTTTCTCACACTTTCAACAGGCGAGGTGGATGACGAGTCCAACCCTCGCAACCCTTTCGGATCCTCATGATCCCTTTTTTCCTTCCATACTTAATACGTTTTTATGGCGATTTGAGAGAGAAAAATTCGCACTTTTTTCGGAAATCCTGTAGCTGGAAACAACCTGTTCCCTTACCTCAGACGGGTATTCAGGTTAGCGAAATTCGACCGAAATCAGGCTTCTGGAGAACCGATTTTTTGATCTCTCCGAAATCCCCTGCGTTTTCAATAGCAGCAGAGGCATGCTTCAGATTCCTGACAGCATTGTCTGTGGCAAATCCAGCAGATCAAAACACCCTATCTTCTACATTGATAGTGAATTGTAGAAACACATTGCTTTCATTCTCGGTCGAGACGGACTCGATCAAAGGAGCAGAAATGAGCGACGAACGATTCAAAGCCAGACTTCTTTTGCTGAAATTCGGGATCACCGGCCTCTTCGTCGGCGGTTTATTCCTGATGATTTTCGGGTACGTGGTCTACTCCCAGTTTCGCATCGACGTCCCCGCCCGGCACTTTGCCGTCCTGACACGCAAGACCGGTAACGACCTCAGCAACGATCAGGAAATTTCGCCTGACCTCACACTCAAGGACGCCACCCACAAAGGGCTCCAGCGGGAAGTCCTGCCCGAAGGACGCTACTTCTACAACTGCTACACCTGGGACTGGGAAATTTATCCGATGGTCGAAATCCCCGCCGACGCGATGGGCGTCCGCATTCGACTCTATGGCGAAGACCTGCCCCCCGGCGACTTCATGTCGACCAGCGAAAAGCACAAAGGCATCATCCAGGAAGTGCTCAAACCAGGTCGCTATGCCATCAACGCCCTGGTCATCGATCGTAATTCCAAGCAACCCGTGGGCATACCCCGTCTCAAGAACGACTACATCGAAATCATCGAGCTCTGGGAACCCAAGGTCATTCCCGCCGGTTATAAAGGCATCGTCACGAACCTGGCCGGCCCCATGCCCAAGGATCCCAACCAGTTACTCGTCGATAACGGCCACCGTGGCCCTCAGAAAGAAACCCTGGACGAAGGTACGTACTACTTGAACCCGTATACGATCCGCATCAACGCCATCGATACGCGTTCGCTCCGCTTCGACCTCTCACAGGGAGGCGTGATGATGTTTCCCAGTAAGGACGGTTTCCCGATTACCCTCGACGGCGTCATCGAGTTCCGCGTCATCCCCACCACCGCAGCTCAGACGTACGTAACCTACAACGACGTTTCGAACGACGAAACAGGTTCGACAGCGATTGCCGACGAAATCATCAACAAGGTCATCATGCCCAACGCCCGGGCCTTCTGTCGCCTGCGGGGTTCTAACACCAGTGCCCGCGAATTCATCGGCGGCGAAACCCGTGCGGCTTTCCAGAAGGAGTTCCAGACCAAGATCACCGAAACCTGTAAAGAACAGGGCATCGAAATCGTGCAGGCCCTGATCACCACAATCACACCTCCGGAAGCCATCGCGGAACCGCTTCGAAACCGCGAAATTGCCGTCCAGAAAAAAGGACAGTACGGCCGGGAAACGCTGCAGAAAGAACAGGAAGCCGTCCTCGCCACCGAGACGGCTCTCATCGAACAGAAGACAGCCCTCGTGACTGCAGAGCGGGAGATCATCAAAAAGATCACCCTCGCCCGCCAGGAACAGGGCGTCGCCCTCGAACAGGCGGAACGGGATAAGGAAGTCGCCCAGGAACAGTTGGAGGCAGCCAAAGACAAAGCCCAGGCCATTCTCGCCAAGACACGTGCAGAAGCGGCCGTGATCGGCTTTGAGAACGTTGCGGACGCCGCGGGCTGGAAACGGGCCGTCGAAGCCTTCGGCGGCGACGGTTCCAGCTTCGGACGCTATGTCCTCTACCAGAAGCTGGCACCCGGATTCAAAAAGATCATGACCAACACGGCAGACTCACCGCTGATGCGAATCTTCGATCACTTCGCCGATTCTGCACCAGTCACACCGCAACCAGCGAAGACACAACCGGTGACCGCCGTGTCGACAGAAAAGTGATTTAACAGAAACACACTCGATTCAGAAATAACATCCACTCCAGAATGGAGAGAAAACCAATGCAACGCAGTAAACTGATCATCATCCCTGTTGTCGTGCTGTCGCTGATGCTGGCCATCGCCGCCTTCCTGTTCCACTGGACCATCGACCGCATTTACGTCCCCGAAGGACAAAGCCTGCAGCTCCGCTACAAAGGTCCGCTGATCTTTGGAGATCGAATTCAGGCCGAGCCCGGTATGTGGGCCAAAGAAGGCCAGATGGGCATCCTCGAAAAAATGCGTGGCCCCGGACGGCACTTCTACTGCCCCATCTGGTGGGAACGCAAACTCGTCGATGATGTCGTCATCAAGCCGGGTGAAATCGGGGAAGTCACCTGTAAACTCGGAAAGAACCAGGAAGGTGCCAACTTCCTCGTCGACGGCGACATCGGTCATACGGAATATAAAGGGGTACTCCGCAAAGTACTGCATCCGGGCCGCTATCGCGTGAATCCCTACGGCTACACAGTCGAAGTCAAAAAACGAATCGACTTTACCTCGGGACAATCCCAGAAAGTCGCTGGCTGGGTCGAAATCCCCACCGGTTACGTCGGTGTGGTCACGCAGCTCTCTGACAATCAGGCGACCGGCGTGAAGAAAGGCGTTCAGGACAAAGTGCTACCCCCGGGTAACTATCCCGTCAATGGTCGCGAACAGCAGATCGACATCGTCGAGATCGGCTACCGTCACAGTACTATCTCCGTAGAAGTCAAACATGACGAACTGGGGGAAACGGTTGTGGACGAAAACGGAGAACCACAAATCTCCGATCCGCGCAGCGGAATCGCCTTCCCCAGTGCGGACGGCTTCCCGATCCATATCGACTTCACCGGGATCTGGGGGTTGATGCCCGACCAGGCGGCTCACGCTGTCCGAACATTCGGAAACGTCGACCAGGTCGAAAAGAAAGTCGTCCTGCCCCAGATCGAATCGATCTGTCGTAACAACGGTTCGGAATACAAGGCAGTCCAGTTGCTGGTCGGCAGTGATCGTGAAGTCTACCAGAAGACCTGCCTCGATCAGTTCCACAGCGTTCTGGATGATAAGGAGATCACCCTGCTCTACGGCCTGGTGCGACATGTCTACATTCCCAAACAGGTCCGCGAACCGATCCAGCGGGCCTTCATCGCCGATGAATTAAAACTCACCCGCGAGGAGGAACAGTCCACCGCCAAAGAAGAAGCCCGACTCCGGGAAGCCGAAAACAAAGTTGAACTGGCCACTGACACCGTGGACGCCGACACGGAAAAGCAGGTGGAAGAAGCCAAGGCCGGCGGTCAGCGTGAAGCGGCCAAGATCGAAGCGGAAACCGAAAAGCTGGTCGCCGCCATCGACAAAGAGACCGAAGAACTGAAGGCCCAGGCTGTAACCATTCTGGGGGAAGCGACCAACGAAGGCAAGAAGATGGTTGAGGAAGCCAAATCAGACCGTTTCCGCCTGGCCGTCGATGCCTTCGGTTCTCCCCAGGCATACAACAACTGGTTCTTCGCCACCAACCTGCCCGACAATGTCGAACTGAACTTTCTCTATGCCGGCGAAGGAACACTCTGGACCGACATGAATAAAGCCAACGGTGGTTTCGGCGTCCGAGGCATCATTCCACTCAAGTCGGATTCAACCGCTCCGACGCAGCAGCGACCAGCCCGCTAAGGCCTGCCCACGGGAAACAGACAGGCGTTTTCGATCAGGAACTCGCCTGCTCTGTTTCCCGTGTTTTCATTTCCAGCTTAAGCCCGGCGTTGCCCCTTTGCCGCTCAACGTGGGTAGCTCTCTCCCTTCCCGATTCTGGACGAAGTCTTCTCGAATGGGTAAACTGAACAGTATGTCGGCAGCGACTTACTTCTCACGTACTATCGAAAATCGACAGGTGCTCTCATGTCACAACTTCCCTGGAAACCCATCCGGGTCCGCAACCTCGAACAGCAGATCGATCAGGCCTTCGACGATTTACTCCACGGCCAGTGGGGCATCTGCGGCCCCTCGGGAGGCTGGCAACCCGAAATCGATATTTATGAAACCCCGGACTCCTATTTCGTGGAAGCCGATATCCCCGGTGTCCCCACGGATGAAATTCATATCGAAGTCACCCCGCATACCCTCAGTATCTCAGGCTGGCGTCAGTCCGGCTGTGTCGAGAAATCTGCCCAGGGGGTCAGCATCGAACGCCGCAAAGGCAGTTTTTTCCGTCGCTTCCCGCTCGAACACGCCGTCGACCCGCATCGGGTAGAACGCGAAAACAAAGCGGGAACTCTGACATTGAGAATCCCCAAACAGAAGCTGAAACAACAACCCTAGTCTTTGACTGATCTGGTGAGGAATGCATGACGGACACTCCGCAGTATCGCGCGCTCAGCGCTGACGAAGTCACTCTCGATATCGATCCCAAGTCGTTCGGATTCAAAACCACGAAAGAACTCGAACCGCTAACCGATATCATCGGCCAGCCCCGCGCCTTGCGGGCCCTTGACCTGGGAACGGGAATCAAACATCCCAATTACCACATCTACATCTCCGGGCTGGTCGGCACCGGTCGGACCGAGCTCATCACCCATGCCGTCCGGCAGCGCGTACTCGATGATTCAATTCCCGACGACTGGGTCTATTTGAATAACTTCGATGAACCCGATTGCCCGCATGCCATCAACCTCCCCGCCGGCCAGGGGATCCAGCTGCGTCAGGAGATGGAAGACCTGATCGAACAGCTGCAGGAACTGCTCCCCAAGGCGTTTAAAGAAGAAGATTTCGGCAAGGAAAAAGAGCGACTCCGCCAGGTCTACCGCAAACGGGGTGACGAAGTTTTCGACAAACTGCAGAAGCTGGCCGGTGAACACAACATGACCGTACAACAGCTCCCCGACGGTCAGATGCTGTTTATCCCGCTCACCGAGGGTCGCCCCATGACCCAAGAAGAGATTGAGAAGCTCACTCCCGAGCAGATGCAGGAAATCGAAAGCCATCAGGATGAACTCGTCGAGATGGCCGGTCGGGTCCTGCAGGAACAACGGGAAATCCAGCGACAACTGTCGACGGACGTTCGCGAAGTCGCCCGTAAGTTTGCCACACAGATTATCGAACCGATGGTCACGGACCTGCAACAGAAATTCGAGTCCCCGCGACTCGATGAATGGTTCCCCCGTTTCAAGCAGCACGTCATCGAACATCTCAACCTGTTCCGCGACATCTCCGACATGCCTCCCCAGATGGCGCAGATGATGGCTGGTGAAGGACAGGATGCGCAGCAGCGCTTCCTCGAATATCGCGTCAACGTGGTTGTCGATAACAGCCAGCTTAAAGAACCGCCAATCATCGTTGAGGATGCTCCCAACTACCGCAACCTGTTTGGTACCATTGAACGCATCGTCGACCGTGCCGGCCGCATGATGACCAATTTCACCCGGATCAAATCCGGCAGCCTGCACAAAGCCAACGGGGGTTACCTGGTCATCAATCTCATGGATGCCCTGGTCGAACCATTCGTCTGGAAAGAACTCAAACGCACGCTCAAAAGCCGTTCCCTGGAAATCCAGATCCAGGACCCGTTTTCCATGTTTTCCTCTTCCGCCCTGCAGCCCGAGTCGATCCCCCTCAATATCCGACTCGTCGCGATGGGGGAACCGCTGATCTACCATCTGCTCTATCTGCACGATGAAGACTTCCGCGAGATTTTCCGCGTTAAAGCCGAGTTCGATACCGAAATCGACCGGAACGGCGAAACCGCACAGATCTACGGCATGCTCGTGCGCCAGTTAAGCGACAGGGAAGGTCTGATTCCCTTCAATGCGGGTGCGGTCGCGGAACTGGTCCGCGTCGGTTCGCGTCTGGCAGACGATAAGAAAAAAGTGACATCCATCTTCAGCCACGTCGCCGATGTCGCCCGCGAAGCCGGCTTCTGGGCCGAACAGGATAAGCAGAAGGTCGTCAAAGCGAAACACGTACATCAGGCGGTCCAGGAACGCATCTACCGTTCCGATCTGGTGGCCGAGAAGATCCGGGAGCTGATCTCCGATGGTACACTGCTGTTTCAACTGGAAGGTTCCGAAACCAGCCAGATCAACGGGCTCGCCGTCGCCGATCTGGGAGACTACGCTTTCGGCCGCCCGTCTCGACTGACGGCCAGTGTCGGCGTCGGTACCGCAGGCATCATCAATATCGAACGGGAAAGCCGCTTGAGCGGGAATACCTATGACAAAAGCATGCTGATCCTGGAAGGGCTCCTGCGTAACCTCTACGCCAGCGAACAGCCGCTGACCCTCTCCGCGAGTATCGCCATGGAACAAAGCTACGGCGGTATCGATGGTGACAGTGCCACCGTCGCCGAGTTCCTCTGCCTGCTCAGCGCCATTGCGGAAGTCCCCCTGCGCCAGGATCTGGCCGTTACCGGTTCTGTCAACCAGTGGGGTGAAGTCCAGGCAATCGGCGGCGTCAATGAAAAGGTCGAAGGCTTCTTCGACGTCTGTCGAGCCCACGGGCTCACCGGAACTCAGGGAGTCTGTATCCCCGTCTCCAATGTGCAGAATCTCGTCCTGCGTTCCGATGTTATCGACGCCGTTCGAAAGAAACAGTTCCACATCTATGCCATCTCAAATGTGAACCAGGCCATCGAACTCTTTACCGGTCTGCCCGCCGGCGAGATTTCCAATCCCAAGACATTCCACGGCAAAGTCATGGACCGGCTGTCAGAAATCGCCGAGCTCCTGATCGAACAGAAAATGACCGACACCGGACGGCTGCTCTGGATCCCCGGAACGCCGCTCGACATGCCTTCAGATCCCCGTCCCCCTCTCCCGGGAAATTGAACGGACTCAATGACGCAGAGAGAACGATTGATCAGAACCCTGATGCCAAAATCCGCGCAGTCTCTGATTAGAAAACAGGCACGCTGCGCCCCTCTCTTCAGTCAGTGGCGATCAAACCCTGTTTTGCTCTTTTGAACAGAATCGGAATTCACTGATCTCACCTAAACACCTTCCAATAAATGTTTTAGCATATGTATGACAGCACCAGATCACATCAACCACTTTGCATATAATCAGTAAATTCGGTCCTCATAGAATCTCATGACGCTCAATTTAACTTAATTTTTTAATTATCGTTATTTATGGCATCCGCTTTGCATTTATATTTCAGCAACTGAAATTTTCCCGCCTCATTTTCTTTCCCAGGAACCCACCAATGTTAAAACGTACCCTCCCGAAACGTGGTTTTACGCTCATTGAGCTGCTGGTCGTGATCGCTATTATCGCGATTCTGATCGCCCTGCTCCTGCCGGCTGTCCAGCAGGCCCGCGAAGCAGCCCGTCGTTCTACCTGTAAGAACAATATGAAACAGCTGGGACTCGCACTCCACAATTACAACGATAATTTCCTGGCGCTCCCCATTGGAACACAAACCGGTTCCTACTCTAACTGGCGTGCTGCCATCCTGCCCTACATTGATCAGGCCAATGTCTACTCGCAGCTGACCCGCCCCAACGGTTACTGGGCCCACTCCGGTTTTCCGGGAAACACCATTTTGTATTCGGTCCGTATTCCCGTTTACAAATGTCCGTCCAACCCCTACGGCATGACCAACACGACTGACTACACCCTGTCTGACAGCAACTCCGACCCCAGTCTGCAGAGCATGATCATCGACTACGTTGGCATCTCCGGTGCCACACCCGATCCCGTAGGCCGCACCAGTGTCTGTACCGGTGATGTGCTGGCAAGCAGTTCCAGCAACTGTAACACCGGGATGATGATCCCCTACAAGAGCGTACGTTTCCGCGACTGTACCGACGGAACATCGAATACCGTGATCCTTGCTGAACAGTCCGGTCAGGTGAATGGAGCTCAGAAGGGTGCCAATGCACTGGGTGCCTGGCACGGCTGGGCCAACGCCAGTCTCTCCACCTGGAATGCAGGCACGCCGCTGCCCCTCAGCGCGGGTGGCTACTGGTATGCAGCCGGAACCACCACCGTACGGAATCCTCCCAATGCTTTCTGGACTTCCGGTGCACCGACTTACGCCAACAGTGCCTATTCTGCTAACACGGTACTCAACTCGCATCACGTGGGTGGCATTCACGCCGTGCTGACCGATGGCTCCGTTCGCTTCCTGTCTGAAAACATTGACATGAACACACTCCGTCAACTGTGTGTACGTGACGACGGACAGGTCATCGGAGAATTTTAATCCACACCTGTGACCAAACCCCCTCCCCCGAGGCTCCGGTCCGGGGGAGGCTTTCCCGCATGAGACCTCCCTTTTAATCTCCCTGGTATCACGATGAACAAGTCCATCCTACGACATAGTGTCCGTTACACCGCATTAATCGCCGTCAGTCTGTTTCTGATCACCCTGAATACGGCCTGTAGTCGTACCCCGGGTGCAGACAAGCCCCGCGGTGAAATCTCAATCACAATCACCAACGGCAACGCCCCCGTCCCCGAAGGGCAGGTTGACCTGGCCAATGAAGAGACGGGAGAAGGCGGAGGAGGCCCGCTGGATGAATCGGGAACTGCCACGATCGAAATGGTCGCCGTGGGTAAATACACAGTCACAATCAATCCGCCACCGCAGGAACCAATTGCTCCCGGCATGGATCAACCCGCAGCACAACCCAAAGAATACCCGAATATCCCTGCGAAGGTTCGCAAGATTCAGACCAGCCCATTGACCGTCGATGTGCAATCGGGGGCCAATGAATTCACCTTCGATCTCAAAGAGATCCAGTAAGCAGACTGGCATTCCGTTTTCGCAACAGCACGAATAATTGTCTGCATCTCTGTAAGATCGCACAGCTGGTCTAGCCGAATTGGATTTCTCTGGTAAGATAGGTATCGTCAATCGAGACAGCTCACTCTGTGATCCCAGTTTTGGAGTCGGCAATTACGGTTTTTGTTTAATAGCTTGCTGCGCGATAAATAGGCATGACATTCTTCGCCTGCTGACTTCCTGCGCTAGATTTTAAACAACCGGGCACCAAAAGCTGTGATTTCATCATAGATTCAGGCAATCAACGATTACTTGCTGTGTACGGCACGCAATCTGCTTAAAACTTAAAGCAGACACAAAACCCCGTAGCAATTCCAACTAGAAGGCTCGTTGAGGAATCGTCAGATGAGGTTAGCTCCCTATCAGTCTATAGACTGTTTCGATGAAATGTTTGCGCCCGATGGCCAGCCCCGGCCCAGCGGCAAAAAGTTTGTGGAACGTCTGCAGACCCTGACCGAAGGCAGTCTGCAGCAACGCCAGAAAGCGGCCGAGCTCTCCCTGCAGAACATGGGGATCACCTTCAACGTCTACGGACATGAAGCGGGCACCGAAAAGGTCTGGCCCTTCGATCTGCTCCCCCGCATTATCGACGCCCATGAGTGGGAGGTCGTAGAAAGCGGACTCAAGCAGCGCATCCACGCCTTGAACCTCTTCATTAACGATGTCTACAACGATTGCAAGATCTTCAAAGACAAAGCCGTTCCCGAAGACCTGATCCGCAGCTCGAAAACACTTCGCCAACAGTGTCAAGGCTATCAGCCTCCCCAGGGAGTCTGGTGCCACATCACCGGCGTCGATCTGATCCGCGATGCTGATGGACAGATCTACGTTCTTGAAGACAACCTCCGCTGTCCGTCTGGCGTCTCCTACGTGCTGGAAAACCGCGAACTGATGAAGCGGACCTTCGCCCCCGTCTTTCAGGGCATGTCCGTCGCCCCCATCGAAGACTACAACGAACAGCTGCTCAAAACACTGCTCGACTGTGCCCCCGTAGGCGTCAGCGATCCCACCGCGGTCGTACTCACACCGGGCATCTATAACTCGGCCTATTTCGAACACACCTTCCTCGCTCAGCAGATGGGCGTGGAACTTGTTCAGGGTACCGACCTGTTCGTGGAAGACGGCTATGTCTTCATGAAGACCACACAGGGACCGCGTCGCGTCGACGTCATCTATCGCCGCATCGACGATGACTTCCTGGATCCGAAATGTTTCCGTTCCGATTCCTCCCTCGGCGTCGAGAACCTGATGGAAGTCTGTCGCGCCGGTCGCGTCACCCTGGCGAATGCACCGGGAACAGGCGTCGCTGACGATAAAGCCGTCTACGCCTACGTGCCACAGATCATCAAATACTACCTGGGGGAAGAAGCCATTCTGCCGAATGTGCCGACTTACCTCTGTTCTGATCAGAAACAGCGCGATCACGTACTGGGGAACCTGGACCAGCTGGTTGTGAAACCCACCAATGAATCAGGGGGCTACGGCATCCTGATGGGGCCTCAGTCCTCCCAGGCGGAACGTGATAAATGTGCCGACGCCATTCGTGCCAATCCCCGCGAGTGGATTGCCCAGCCCATGTTGAAACTCTCAACCGTCCCCACCCTGATCGGCGATGAACTTTGCCCCAGACATGTGGACCTGCGACCGTTTGTGCTCTGCGGAAAAGATATCTATGTAATGCCGGGAGGCTTGACGCGAGTAGCGCTGCGAGAAGGATCAATGGTCGTTAACTCTTCACAGGGGGGAGGCAGCAAAGATACGTGGATTCTGCGAAACGGACACACGCTGTCTGATCCGCATTTTTCGCCCGCAGCTCTGGAGAAGATTTGATGCTCAGTCGTGTCGCTAGTTCCGTATACTGGTTAAGTCGCTATGTCGAACGTGCAGAAAACGTCGCGCGATTTATTGACGTTAACTACAACCTCACCCTCGGAGAAACGGACACCCTCGCCAATCAGTGGGCGCCGCTCGTCTATACCACCGGAGATCAGGCTCCCTACGAAAAACTCTACGGCGAACCCACGCGGGAAAACGTCCTCAAGTTTCTCTCGTTTGATAAGAAAAATCCGAACTCGATCATCTCCTGTGTCTCACTGGCGCGGGAAAACGCCCGCACCATTCGTGAAATTATCCCCACGGTCGTCTGGGAACAGCTAAATCAGTTCTACTTCATGGTCCGCTCGGCAGCCAGTCAGCCCGGCCTGATGGATCAGCCACAGGAATTCTGTGAACGTGTCCGCCTCGCCAGCCACATGCTGGTTGGAGCCACGGATGCCACCATGTCGCATGGAGAAGCCTGGCATTTCTCCCGCACAGGTCGCCTGATTGAACGGGCCGACAAGACCTCGCGCATTGTCGATGTGCAGTACTACATTCTACTCCCCGATGCCCGGGACGTGGGAAGTGCCCTCGACGTAGTCCGTTGGTCCGCCCTGCTCCGCTCCGCCAGTGCCCTGGCCATGTACCGCAGACAGTACGGCAAAATCACCCCCTCGCGCGTTGCAGACTTTCTGATTCTGGATACTCAGTTTCCCCGGGCAATGCACTTCTGCCTGCGGAAAGCTCAACAGTCACTGCGCTACATCACCGGCAGTACCGCGGGCACATTCCAGAACCTCGCCGAACAAAGGATGGGGCTCTTATGCTCCAATATGGATTATACCAGCATCGATGACATCATCGATCAGGGACTGCACCAGTATATCGACGGGTTCCAGAAGCAGCTCAATCTGGTAGGCGTAGCGATTCAGGATGTGTTCTTCACGCCTCAATATCAGTCACAGGCATCCTCTACGCAAACGCAATCACAAACGGGTTGATTTCTGCCCTCTGTCTGGCAGCACCGTTTTCAGTTAACACCGAATGATAAACCAACATGATCCGCGTCGCTCTCAACCACAAATCAGTTTATAAGTACGACCGCCTCGTCGAACTGGCGCCCCAACTCGTACGACTCCGTCCAGCACCTCACTGCCGCACACCAATCTGCAGCTACTCCCTGCGGGTCGAACCGGAAAAACATTTCATTAACTGGCTTCAGGACCCGCATAGTAACCATCTGGCGCGGCTGGTCTTTCCCGAGAAGACACGTAACCTCGAAGTTGAAATTGATCTCGTCGCCGAGATGACGGTCGTCAATCCGTTCGACTTCTTCCTCGAACCCGATGCAACCCAATTCCCCTTCACCTACGAACCGGGGCTTGCCAAGGATCTGCAACCGTTTCTCGATCCGATCACACCCGGCCCAGAACTGACGGCTCTACTCGAATCCATCGATCGCAGCGAATGCAAAACCATCGATTTTCTCGTGCAGATCAACCAGCGTCTGCAAGAAATGATCGGTTACGTCATTCGCATGGAACCTGGCGTACAATCCCCGGAAGAAACTCTGAAGCTGGGCCGCGGTTCCTGTCGCGACAGTGCCTGGCTGCTGGTGACGATCCTCCGCCATCTGGGGATGGCGGCCCGCTTTGCATCGGGCTACCTGATCCAGCTCAAGCCCGATGTCGAATCTCTCGATGGTCCCTCTGGTACAGAAGTGGACTTTACCGACCTGCATGCCTGGACAGAAGTCTTTCTCCCCGGTGCCGGCTGGATTGGTCTCGATCCGACCTCAGGACTGCTCGCCGGCGAAGGACACATTCCTCTGGCCTGCACGCCTGAACCACTCAACGCGGCTCCGATCAGCGGAACAGTCGAACAATGTGAAGTTGAGTTTCACCACGAAATGTCGATCTCACGGGTCTACGAAGATCCGCGCATCACCAAACCCTACACCGAGGAAGAATGGCAGCAGATCAAACAACTCGGACACCAGGTTGACGTCGATCTGGAAAAACATGATGTCCGACTGACCATGGGCGGCGAACCAACGTTCGTCTCCATCGACGACATGGATTCGGACGAATGGAAAACCGCTGCCGTCGGCCCCACAAAACACATTCTGGCAGGCGAGCTGATTGAACGCCTCCGCGAACGCTTCGCTCCCGACGGCCTGATTCACTACGGTCAGGGAAAATGGTATCCCGGCGAATCACTGCCCCGCTGGGCACTCACCTGCCTCTGGCGGACCGACGGACAGCCCATCTGGAAAAACACGAAACTCCTGGCCGAACCAGGTAAAAACTACGGACACGACATCGATCAGGCGGAGCAGTTCTCGCGACTGCTGTCCGAACGACTCGACCTCAACCCGGATCACGTTTCGCGGGCATACGAAGACGCGATGTACTACCTCTGGAAAGAGCGTCGCCTGTCCGTGAACGCGGATGTACTGAATGCAGACCTCGACGATGCAGAAGAACGGGCTCGCCTGGCCCGCGTCTTCGAACGGGGACTCAACAACCCGGTCGGCTGCATGCTCCCCCTGACGCATCAGTGGTGGAACGCCCGTCCCCGCTGGAAAAGCGGCACCTGGCCTGTTCGCTCCGAACACATGTTCCTGATTCCCGGCGACTCACCGATGGGACTCCGTCTCCCCCTGGATTCGCTGCCTCCCGCACTGGAAGGCGAATACCAGTCCGTGCCCGTGGTTCCTTTCGAAGCAACTGAACCACTGCCCGACTACGAAGGACTCAAACAGCAGGCCGTCTCTCACCGGACCACCAGGCAAACCAGTAACCTGGTCCAGCATCAGGTACTGGAACGTGTCGGCTCATCCGGAAATGGAGACGGAGACAAGCACAGCCCCCTCGAGGGCACTCATTCTGATGAAACCAAATCTGACGAACTCTCCGAGATCATTCGCACCGCGATGTGCTTCGAACCGCGCGACGGATGTCTGCACATCTTCATGCCGCCGGTCGACAGGCTCGAATGCTACCTCGAACTGCTGACCGCCATCGAGCAGACGGCGGAAGAACTGGAAATGCCCGTCATCATCGAAGGGTATCTGCCGCCCCCCGATTACCGCATCAAGTACATCAAGGCCACACCGGATCCCGGCGTGATTGAAGTCAACGTACATCCCGCCAGCAACTGGGAGGAACTCGTACAGATCACTTCCGGCGTCTACGAAGACGCCCGCATGTCGCGACTGGGAACCGAACAGTTCGACCTGGACGGAACCCATACCGGAACCGGAGGCGGAAACCATATCGTCATGGGCTCTCATACTCCTGAAGACAGTCCGTTTCTGCGGCGTCCCGATCTGCTGCGGAGCCTGATCGCCTACTGGCACAATCATCCTTCATTGTCTTATTACTTCTCCGGTCGCTTTATTGGTCCCACCAGTCAGGCGCCCCGTGTCGATGAAGGCCGCCGCGATGCGATCTACGAATTGCAGATCGCCTTCGAACAGATTCCCGAATCGGGTCCCGTTCCCCCCTGGCTCGTCGACCGTGTCTTTCGACACCTGCTCGTCGACCTGACCGGCAACACCCACCGTGCCGAATTCTGTATCGACAAACTCTATTCTCCCGACAGTGCCACCGGCCGACTGGGGCTGGTCGAGTTCCGCGGTTTCGAAATGCCTCCGCACTGGCAGATGAGTCTCACACAGCAGTTGCTGCTCCGGGCACTCGTCGCCCGTTTCTGGAACAATCCGTATAACATCCCGCTGATGGACTGGAACACCTCGATTCACGATCGCTGGCTGCTCCCGCATTTCATCCAGCAGGACTTCGAAGATGTCATCGCGGAAATGCAACAGGCAGGCTATCCCCTGGAAAGCAGCTGGTTCGGTCCACACTTTGAATTCCGTTTTCCCCATATCGGAGAAATCGAATATCGAAGTGTCCATATCGAATTACGGACTGCGATCGAACCCTGGTACGTCCTCGGCGAAGAAGCGGCAGGGGGTGGAACCGCCCGCTATGTCGATTCCTCCGTCGAACGTCTGCAGGTGAAAGTACAGGGATTAGCCGCAGGTCGGCACGTCCTGCTCTGTAACGGCCGCCGCATCCCCCTGCATCCGACTGGAACCGAAGGAGAGGCCATCGCCGGCGTCCGCTATCGTGCCTGGCAGCCACCCAGCTGCCTCCATCCGACCATTCCCGTCGATGAACCGCTGGTTTTCGATCTGGTCGACACCTGGAATCAACGCTCCATCGGCGGCTGCACCTACCATGTGGGCCACCCCGGCGGGTTGAATCCAGGCACTTTTCCAGTGAACGCTTATGAAGCAGAGAGCCGTCGGGCCACCCGATTTTTCAAAATGGGACATACAGGCGGTTTCCGATCCGTTCCGGAAGAGGAAAAAAACGCACTGTTTCCCTTCACGCTTGACCTTCGCCGAAACCGGGGCATCGTGTAAAATAGTCTGATCCCATCCGGGCCGCCGGGAGCAAACCGCTCCCGTATTATAAATACCGACACACGATCAGCGATGAGATATACTTCAATAGAACACTTGAGGTACATCTCAACTTGAGGAATAAAGACTACCGTGACAACCTCCCCACTCTCTGTGAACCATCTGTTTCAAGGATACACGCCGCCCCCCGGCGTGTTTGATGAGTTCCTGCTGGATGGTGGGCAGCCCCGCCCGCAAGCCAAACTCTTTCTGGATGCTCTCTCCCGTATCGGCCGCGAAGAATTCGATCACCGCTGGGAACAGGCACAACGCACTGTCCAGGCCAATGACTTCGCCTACAGTGGACATATTACCCCCGGCGATCAGCCCCGCCCCTGGGAACTCGATGCCATCCCTTTTCTGATCTCGTCTACCGAGTGGGATGTGATCGCAACCGCGTTAAAACAACGGGCACGCCTGGTGAACCTGGTGTTGAGCGACCTGTATGGACAACAGACTCTGCTCACACAGGGAACACTGCCTGCCGAAATCGTATTCTCGCACCCGGGCTTCCTGCGGGCCTATCATGGACAGGTCCCCCGCGATAACTGCTTCCTGCACTTTTACGCTGCCGATCTGGCTCGTTCACCCAATGGAAAATGGTGGGTACTGGCCGATCGCACCGAAGCGGCATCGGGTATCGGCTTTGCACTCGAAAATCGTATTCTGACATCGCGGATGTTTCCGGAGCTGTTCAACCAGTGCCATGTCAAACGACTGGCCCCCTTCTTCATCGCCGTTCAGGATCGTCTGCGCAGCCTCGCACCTCAGGGAATGGAAAACCCCCGCGTGGTTCTGCTTAGCCATGGCCCCCAGAGTCCGAACTATTTCGAAGACGCCTACCTGGCACGCTACCTCGGGTACACACTGGTGGAAGGTGGTGACCTCGCGATTCGCCGTAATCAGGTCATGCTCAAAACACTCGGAGGGCTGATTCCCGTTGACGTCATATTCCGGCGACAGAACAGCAGCGACTGCGATTCCCTGGAATTGAGATCCTCGTCCGGCCGGGGCATTTCGGGGCTGACCCAGGCGGCCCGCTCCGGACAGGTCGGCATCGCTAATTCCCTGGGTAGTGGACTGATCGAATCTGCTGCGTTCATGTCCTACATGCCCCGTCTCTGCAAAGCGCTGCTCGGGGAAGAACTCAAAATGCCCGGCGTCGCCACCTGGTGGTGTGGAGATCCACAGGGACTGAGTTACGTATTGAAGAACCTGGAGAAGCTGACCATTCAGTCAGCCTTCCGCATTCGGGGACAGGATCACCCCGCCATGGAAAGCTGGAATCAGCTCCCCCTCAAGAAACGGGCCGAGCTGATTCAGGCCAACCCCAAACAGTTTGTCGCCCAGGAAAAAGTCATCCGCTCCAGCGTCCCGGTCTGGAAAGGGGAAACAACGCCCGCCCATCTCTCGCTCAGAGCCTATGCGGTCTCCGCAGGAGATTCTTACACCGTGATGCAGGGCGCCCTGGCCCGGACTGCCAAGGCACTCGATCCGCTGGAAGTCTCGATTCGCAAAGGGGAAGGCAGCAAGGATACCTGGATTCTCTCCGACCAGCCTGTTGAACATATTTCGCTCCTCAAAGAACAGGGCCGCACGATCTCCCTCCGTCGCAGCGGATCGGAATTACCGAGTCGCGCGGCAGACAACCTCTTCTGGCTGGGACGACAGCTGGAACGGGCAGAATCGCTGGCCCGGCTGTTGCGCAGCCTGGTCAATCGGCTCGGCGGTGAAACCCGTTCGAACAGCGATCTGGAAGTCCCTATCCTGCTCCGCTGCCTGGCCGACGAGGGACAGATTGAACCCGGTTACGCCATCGAAAAAATGCGGAACCAGCTGCCCGATATCGAACATGTTCTGCCCACCGCGGTCTTCGATGAAACCCAGTCGGCTTCGCTCCGTTCGATCATCAATGAACTGTTCCGTCTGGGCTCGATAGTCCGCGACCGGGTCTCGCTCGACACCTGGCGGATCATCCGTCGCATCGACAAAGGCTTCCAGCCGGCCCGCTTTGGCGTCACCAACCTCTCTGACGTACTGACAATGATGAACGACCTGATTACAGAACTCTCTGCTTTCAGCGGGATCATCATGGAAAGCATGACGCGAACCCAGGCCTTCCGCTTCCTCGAACTGGGACGCCGGCTCGAACGTTCGCTGCAGATTATCAGCCTTGTCAAAAACAGCTTTATCCCGATGCCTGATATCCAGGCGCCGGTTCTCGAAACCGTACTCGAAGTCGCCGACAGCCTGATGACGTATCGTTCGCGATACCTCTCAAATCTGCAACTGGCGGCTGTTCTGGATCTCCTGCTGACCGATGAAAGCAATCCACGGTCGCTCGTCTTCCAGTTCATGCAGCTCTCCAAGCAGGTCGAGCGTCTGCCGCGCAACCGGGAACTGCCCGGTTACTCAGCCGAGCAGCGTCTGGCGATGACGCTCCTGCATTCGGTTCGCATGCTGGATATCCAGGAAGTTTCGGACACGCACTGTCTGGGTGAGTACCAACCACTGGAGCAATTGATCGAAACCTGGGACGCTCAGCTGCCCAAACTCTCTGAAGCGATCTCGCATCGTTATCTGGTTCACGCGGTTCCCTCTCATCAGCTGGCAGATATCAGTCCGCAATGAAATACAAAATCACCCACATCACGAAATATGCCTACTCCGAGGCGGTGCCGGTCTGTCAGAATGTGGTCCACCTGGCGCCCCGCGTATTGCCTTACCAGATGTGTGATGATTTCCAGCTGCTGATCCACCCCGATCCCTATAATATCAGTCATCGCGAAGATTATTTCGGGAACAATGTCTCATTCTTCTCCATCGACCAGCCTCATACGGGACTCAGCGTGACGGCCACCAGTCAAGTCTCCGTGCTGGCAACACCGGCAATCCCTCCCGCCAGTACGCCGGCCTGGGAAACCATCTCCCTGGCACTGAAAAGCGATCATAGTCCCGCATTACTCGACGCATATCAGTATGTGTTTCAGTCTCCGGGAGTGAAGCTGTTTCCCAAACTCATTGATTATGCAGAAGTCTCGTTTACGAAGGGACGTCCGATTCTGGAGGCGGTTCTTGATCTGACCGCGCGGATCCACAAGGAATTCCGCTATGATCCCCGCGCCACGAACGTCAATACGCAAATCGATGAGGTCTATGCACAAAAGCATGGCGTCTGTCAGGATTTCGCCCATTTCCAGATCGGCTGCCTGCGGATCCTGGGCCTGGCCGCCCGCTATGTCAGCGGTTATCTGCGCACGATCCCCCCTCCGGGCAAGCCACGCCTGGTCGGAGCAGATGCCTCCCACGCCTGGCTCTCAGTTTACTGCGGAGAGAAAGCAGGCTGGATCGATGTCGACCCGACGAACAACGTACCAGCTTCCACAGATCACATCACGGTTGCCTGGGGCCGCGATTACTACGACGTCTGTCCCATCCAGGGCACGATCGTGGGTGGCGGCGAACATCGCATGACCGTCTCTGTCGACGTCGCACCGGAAGAACCGGTAACTCCCGCCGCAAAGTAATCATAACGAGTAAGTGTTACGCTGGTCTCAACCTTTCAGGCCTGTCAGCGTACTGCTGCTGGAACCGAAGCGATCGGTTTCCACTCCCATCCTTTGCAGCATACTCAGATACAGATTGCACAAAGGTGCGTTCGCTTCCCGGTTAAACGCGAGGTGCTGGCCATGTTGAAAGCCGCCTCCTGCCAGGAGAATCGGGAGATTCGTATTATCATGGGTATTCGCATCACCCATGTTACTGCCATACAGCACCATCGTACTGTCCAGCAGTCGTCCCGTATTTCCCTGCACGGTCTGCAGTTTCTCAAGCACCCGCTTCAACAACTGCATCTGGCGGCGATCCGCTTTTTCCAGCTGCGCCAGGTGATGAGCCCGCATCCCGTGATGGCTCAGTGGATGATAACTCGTCAGACTCTTTTCCTGTTCCGACAGTTGAAAGACGGGCGTCGCGAAGGCATCCACCATCAATGTGACGATCCGCGTCGAGTCGGACTGCAGTGCCAGCACCGCCATCGCCAGCATCTGTTCCAGCTTGTCGAACAGCAGCCCCCGATCCAGAATATCTTCCGGCAATTCCGCCACGATTTTCGGCTTGGGGCTCTGCTCCCATTCCCCCGCAGTCACCAGTCGCTGTTCCAGTTCGCGGATCGATGTAAAATACTGATCCAGACGCGAACGGTCCTCCGGCCCCAGTTCACGATTCAATCGCTGCGTCGACTCGGAAACCGCATCCAGAATACTGCCCCGCCGTTTCAGATGTTCCAGCCGCCGCTTAATCTGCGCCGAGTCTCCCTGAATGAACATCTTCTGAAACAACCGAGCGGGACTGTCTTCCGCAGGTAACAGAACGCCGTCCCGCGTCCACGAGAGACTACGATTCGCCTTGTCGATATTCACTCCCAGGTTCAAAGTGGCGAACCGGGTCTGGCGTCCCAGATGCTCGGCCGCATATTGATCGAGAGAAACCGTATTGCGAAAACCGCTGCTCGTCGGATGTTTGGCTCCAGTCAGGAAACAGTTCTCAGTAGAATGTCCTCCTTCGCAGGCCGGATGCGATAAACCACTGAAGACGGTGAAATCAGAAGTCAACTCCTTGAGCTCACTCAGATAAGGAGAGAGCTGGTACTTGGCGCCGCTCTCTTTGGGAAAAAAGTGTTGCGGCAAGACTCCCAGATTATTCGAAATCAACAGCATGCGACCAGGCATCGCAGCGGAAGACTCCTTCCCCAGCGCAGGTCGCTGCAGACTCTCCAACAGGGGAAGTGCGAGAGCCACACCGGCACCGCGTAAAAAACGCCGGCGAGCATCATCCACTGTCCGTCGTCGGGCTGAGTGATTTCTCATGATTGGCTTCCCTTCGCTGCTGCAACAGGTTCGGTTCCCAGAAAAATGCGGCTCTGAACCAGCGCCAGCAGTAAATCGCGAACCCGATATTGATCGGCCTTGCATTGATCGAGAATGGATTCAATCACGGGTCGATCCGAAAAGCGAACCGGGGTGCCCGTGGCATAGAGGGTCAACTGCTGTAGAAAGTTCCGGGCCAGCTGCCGCGGGTTCTGCACCAGCAACTGTTTTAATTCCTGGATGTTCTGAAACGCACGACCATCGCGCAACTGACCACCGGCGTCTACGGGACCAGCAATGAAATAAGCATAATCGTGGCCGGCTCGATCGATGCCTGTCACTTTTTCCCCCCGCCCGAGACTGCGATACCGATTCCGCCAGGCCCCCATGATATCGTAATTTTCCAGTGCAAAGCCGACCGGATCAAAGCGGGCATGGCAGTTCGCACAGACCGGATCGCGCGTGTGTTGCGCCAGTTGGTTGCGGATGGTCTTCGCCCCCCGAATGTCGGGTTCGACCGCAGGCACCGACGGCGGTGGCGGAGGCGGAGGTTCGCCCATAATTCGCTCCATGATCCAGGCGCCCCGAATCACAGGTGAGGTCGTCGTCCCGTTCGCTGTCACTTTCAGGATCGCCCCCTGGGTGATCAATCCGCCGTACGGGCTCTCTGCAGGTAACGCAACACGACGGAGCCTGGATCCTTCCAGCGGCGGCAGATCGTAATGCCGGGCCAGTCGGTCGTTCGCAAAGATAAAATCGGTCTGCACCAGCGCAGTAATCGGCAGGTTCTCTTCAAGCAGATAGCGGAAGAAAGCACGCGTCTCCAGCGCCAGGGAATCGATCAGGTAATCATCGAAACGATATTCGGGATAGAGCCGCGCATCGGGTTCATCCTGCCGGATGTCTTTCAGCGATAGCCAGTAATCCGTGAAGTTGTTCACAAACGCCTCGGATGATTCCGCCTTCAGCAGGCGTTCTGTTTCTGAGCGCAATACCGTCGGCTGCAGCAGATCACCGTCAGCCACATGCGACTTCAACTCGCCATCAGGACAGGTATTCCCCAGGAAGTGTGACAACCGGGACGCCACCGCGTAAGGTAACTGCTCAGAATTCTGCTGGGGCTCAGGCAGGTACAGGTACTGTCCCGAACAGAGAAAGGCGCTATACCCCGAGAGCAGTGACTCTGCAAGCGGTTCCCCCCGCTTCAGTTCTCCCAGCACCAGTCGTTCATAAACCTGGATTACCTCTTCCGGAGTGGGCTCCCGCTCGGCCTGTTTAATAAATCGTCTGAGCAGCCTGCGTGCTTCCTGATCAGGTTGCTCTGTCACCAGTTCTACAGGCAGAGCTCCTTTTTGTGTCGCACGAATCGGTAGATCTCCAAACAGCCGACGATGTGAAGCGGGCGGCCAGACTTCGGAATCGAGGGGGCCGGTAATCTCCAGCCACTGAAAGGCAACACCGGGGTGCCCGCCTTCCGGCCGTGGGGGAAAGTCATAGTAGAGCGGTGCATTGGGTGGATTGATCGCCCGGGGAACCGGCAGTCCCAGCAGACTGTACTCGAAGGTCTCGTTCTGTTTCAGTCGGATCGTCGTCTCATAGATCGTGGGCTCCGGTTGAATGTCCAGAATCTCTTTTGTGGCCCGCACGTCGCCGGAGACATCCGCCCCCGACCGTTTACGCGCGCGGAAGTTCATGGGAATCGAAGACTGAGCCGGCTTGAGACTGAAATCCCGTAACTGTCGCACCGCACGGGCTGAAAATCGCAGTCGATAAGTGCCGGGCTGTACCGCTTTGAACTGATCGGGGTAACCATAGTAAGGCCAGGAGGCAGAACGAAAGATGGCAAGTTCCATTGCCGGATCATGGCTGTTCTCCTTGCGGATCCGGTTCAGGTCCGCCATCGAGAGAGGCACCAGTTTCGAATCCTTCGCATAGAACATCGCCTCCCGTTCCCCAAAGGTTTGTGCAGTTAAAAACATCCGCGTGGCCGGCAATCGTTCCTGTTTTCGGGGCCGGGGTTTGACTCCTGAAGCGACCGCCTGCCGCAATGCAGCATCGGCGGCATCGAGATAGGCTTCCAGTTGAATCCGGGACATGTCCAGCACTTCCGCCACCTTGTTACAATGCAGACGTTCCCGGTCGGCGGGCAGCATGTCGCGGATATCCAGTTCGGGTAACCGGAGCAGATCACGCAGGTTCTGTTCATACTCCTGACGCGTCAGCCGCCGCATAGGTCCCCGTCCGTGGTTACTGACTTCCGCCTGATCAACCTGCAGCAGCGCTCGCGACAACGACTCAAGTAACGCCTGCCGATTCTCCGCGGACAGGTCTGCCGGATCGGGGGGCATTTCCCCCGCCGCGATTCGATCATAGATCTGAACCCAGCGGTGGCGAGCCGTTTTGTCTTTCAGGTCGAACGAGATCTGCTGCAGATCCAGTTTTGCCTCTGCCGATTCTCCCGAATGACAGTCCACACAGGTTGACTTCAGCAGTGTACGCTCATTTTGTCCAATACCAGCCGGGACCGCATCAGCAGCCTCGGCTTCACAATACGCTGTTATTATCAGGAAAGCACACGCCAGAAACCACGCGAACATAGACGAGACTTCAATCATAGTCCGTGTTCCCACAGCGCATTTACATTGGTCCAGAGAGCGGTCAGGCAGAACCCGGGATTCAGGATACGAATGAAACACGGACACAAATCACTCCCCCGACGGTTGAGAATCGGACTTTAATTCAAAGTCCAGTTGCAGACTCTGATCGGCTTTGATATCTGCAGTTAACTGACTCTGCTCGTTATAAATCGCAGGCAGGTATTGTTCGGTCTCCTTTATACCGTACTTCTCATACGGCTTCCCTGTCCAGCGGGAGGCGTGAATTTCCACCCGCTTATTCCCGATCGGAACGTTGACGAGATACTCTCCCTGTTCAATTTTACCCTGGGCAGAATGCGTCGAATTATCTGCGGAAACAAAGGTAATCGTCCCCTCAGGCAGGGGTTCTCCATCCAGTTGAATCATACCGCTGACCTCCGACTCATTCGGACCGGCCCCGCCGGAACAGCCGCTGATCAACAGCAGACACAGAAGGGAAACCGGCCTCACAAAACGCCTGTTGAATCTCGCGCTGAACAACATTTCGTTTAATGCTCCCATGTGAAAGAGACCTGCTTAAAATTCGTTTATGACTTCCTGACCGGCGCGGGTTCCCAGCCCCTGGTAGGTGGCGCGATCAATATTTTCAGAAATAAAGCGGACCGCACCATCGGCCAGCAGACCATGTACTCCCCCTGTATGATAGCTGCGGGCAAACGTGCGACTGTTCGTGGTACTGTCCGCCCCGCAGGGAGCATGCGGAATTTCCAGACAGGCGATTAACACATCACCTACATTCGTATTCGGCGTTTCCAGTGTTGTGATAAACGTTCCCATGCAGCGGGGATTCATCAGTCGGCCGCGCACATCATGCTTGGAACTGTCGGCTGAGAGAATAATCTCGCTGGCCATCAGGGTCGTAGAAGCACCATCGGTCAGATCACGCAGCCGCGTACGGGAACGCGAATAAAACATGCCATTCAACTGCGTGTAACTGTTTACGGGTCCAAAGTGCGTCGATCCGGAACAGACTGCATAATTTCCGTGGAATCCCTGTGAACCGTTACTGGTGGGACTCGTCTGACCATAGGTCACATTTTTCGGCCCTGCCGGATCGCTGGGACACATCATCATCGGTACGATCGACTCTTTCCTGCTCCAGTAGATGGCACCGGTCCGCGCTGAGTTCTGCTGCTCTTCCATGAATTCGTTGTACAAGGCCCCCTGTTCGATATAGGGCAGAATCATCGGATACCAGCCGGTATTGTCTGTCGGTGGACGGGGGGATCCCGGCAGATCTCCATTGGTCGGGTTGATCATGCCAAAGGGAAACACCTGGAAGGTATCGTGGTAATTGTGCAGCGCCAGTCCCAGTTGTTTCAGATTGTTCTTACACTGACTGCGACGTGCCGCTTCCCGCGCTTGTTGCACAGCCGGAAGCAGGAGCGCAATTAATATGGCGATGATGGCAATCACCACCAGCAGTTCGATCAACGTGAATCCTCGTCTCCCGCGAAACATGAGCGTCTCCTTGATGAATAGAAGATAAATTCCTTAGCCGGCTGCAGGAACAGCAACGAAACGTATGCGGCTGATATATGAGATGACAAATCGAATCTGATCTGGATTCAGTACGTGCTCCTGCTTTCAATTTTGTATAGCTTCAGTTTCCGGTATCCGGCGCACAAAAATGCCTTCGACGGCCCGCTCACACGTGCCTTTCAAATGACGCTCCATCGCCGCCCCGGCCGCATCTTTATCACGTTGCAGTATCGCTTCCAGAACCTGCAGATGCTCAGTGAGAATCTGATCCAGGTAAGGCTCCCAGTCTTTGAGCAAAACGCGAATCATATGCATCAGTCGATCGTAGCGCTGCAGTTCGGTCTTCAATCGCCTGATTCCGGATGCCTTGACGATCGCGGTATGGGTACGCTGGTCGTTGTCCGAACAAAGCAGACTCCAGTCCGCTCCGCGCGGTCCCTGTTGTAATGCCTTGGTTTCCTCCAGCAACTGTCGAATTTCCTCCAGGTCGGCGCACTCACAGGCACAGCGGGCTGATTCCACTTCGAGAATCCGCCGGATATGGTACATCTCGCGTATTTCAGAAATCCCCAGAGGTGTCACAACTGCCCCGCGATTGGGAATCATCTCGACGACTCCAATCCCGCTCAATTCAACAATCGCTTCGCGAACCGGCGTGCTGCTGACGCCAAACCGTTGTGCCAGGTGCTGTACTTTGAGTCGCGTTCCCGAGGGGTATTCGCCTGTAAATATCGAGAGCAGTATCTGACTGAAAATATCCAGTCGTAACGTGCTGACGGGCAGGAGCCGGGTTGCTTCAGGAGTCGATGTGCTCATCTGGTTTTGCCTGTTTTTCCTCGTGTAGAGGGGTTCCGCATTTCCGTAACCCCTCTCGAAACGTGCGTAGCCTGTTCATTTCTACGCATAATGCATTATGCATTATATATAATATTAACTTTCGGACTGTCAATCATAAATTAGAAAATCAGCGGGCAACCGGGAACGGAATTACCGGAAGTGTAGACAGGGGAGAATCTTCAGACGATTCCCGGAAGCACATGAAATCGTCATATCCCAAGAACGATGAACACAACGGGTGCGATGAAAAGCTGCAGAGAGCCGCTTTGAGCAGGTGAGGATAAATTTCACACTGCGGGCTGTTATGCAGCCTTCGATGAGAAATCAGCAGACCCTTCGAACTGCTGTTCGGCCTGAAGCGCCAGCTCCTGTGCCTTCTTCTTCATGCGTCGACGGCGGCCGAATCGAAAAGCAAGATCCAATGACCAGGGCGCAATCCGCTTCAGATAATAAAGCACATAGGCCACCCAGCCCACCAGGCAAATTCCCTGATCACGGTAGATGGCTTTGACCGCTTTCTGCGCCACCAATTCGGGGGTCGTACAAATCCAGCGGGGAGGAATCGGGGTCTGCTTGCCGTCTCGTCCTGACGGAGCCACTTCAAACAGACGTGTCGTCACCGGTCCGGGACAGATGGCGGAGACGCCCAGTCCCTGTCGGCTGTATTCGGCGCGAAGTGCTTCACTGAAACCCAGCAGGCCATATTTACTGACCTGGTAAGCACTGAATCGATTGCCTTGAACGAGGCCGCAAATGCTGGAAACGTTGACTATATGAGCTTCGGGGCGGTTTAACAGACTGGGAAGTAGCTCTCGTGTAATCTGGATTGGTGCCAGCAGATTGATACCCAGAAGCCAGTCCCACTGTTCTGCGGTCATCGTGTGCGTCGGACCGTAGAAGGCAACGCCCGCGTTATTCACCAGAATATCGACACCGTCCCAGGTACTCAGCACTTCCTGCATCGTGGCGGTAATCTGATGTGAGTCGGTCAGATCACAGCGTCGGCTGATGACCTTCACGCCCAGCAAAGATGCCGTTTCCTCCGTATCTGCTAGACCACTTTCATCGACATCCAGCAGAAACAGATCCACACCTTCCGCAGCCAGCTGCAATGCAATCTCTCTGCCGATCCCCGCAGCGGCACCGGTGATGAGTGCTGTTTTACCTATTAAATTCTGCATCGCTCCATTCGCCTCGTTTAACCGAAACCCTCCCTGTTTCGAGAAGCGGGAGTTTACGCGATCGGGCGAAATGGGTAAAGACATCTCCGCAGGCCCAGACAATGATCATTCAGTCACTCATCAACGCCGGAATCTGCTTCGATCACTTCATGCAGCTGTTTCAGCACAAAATGGGGGTCGAGCCCCATCTGTCGGCAGACATAATCCAGTGATTTCCCCTGGCAGGACTGATCGATCCCCAGAGATTCAAGTACCCCCTGCACTTCGGGATGCTCAATCACCCATTCAACGACACTGGATTCAAGTTCAAGACTGGTCATCATTTTCTTCCCTGGTACGGGACCGCGGTTCATCAGAGAAACCTGATTTACATTCTATGATAGCAAATCTGCCGCGGAATCAAACGCGTGTTTCTCTCGGGGCTCAGGAAGCCAGCGCGTCCCGCTTTTCCTGAATCAGTTTGATATGGTGCGGGATATGCCCCGTGATCCGGTCGAGCAGAGTCCACAGCGACAATTCCCCATCACGGGTATGAATGCCCGTGCGTTCGAACTGAGCCGGTTCCAATGTCTTCAGGATTCGTCCCATATGATTCCGTACCGCGGAAATCAGCTGCAGTTCCTCTTCCAGATCGCGCTGCTCATACGCCAGTTTTTCAGCGAACTGATCGGGATCGCCTCCCGGCAATGGTGGATTCTCTTCTACCAGCACCCACTTCATCCGGTCCGCATACACAGGTTCGAAGTCCGCGATGTGACAGACCACCTGTCGCGTCGACCATTTTCCGGGAATTGGGGCAGCATCCAGTTCAGCGTCAGTCATCCCCTCGATGGCCTGTCGTAATTGTTCCGGTCCGGCCAGGTAGTCTTCGATCCGCTGTCTGATATCCATATGAGGTGCTCCTGCAGAATGTGTGACGGGAGTGAAATCGGTTGATCACTGCTGGTGTCGATTATGGGGATCTTATTCCCGTTCATCAACTCTGGCAGCGGTCAGGAGTACAAAACCGGTTCACTCCCCGTCATTACCTGCGGGGCGGACGCTGTCTGCTGCCGAACTCGGATTTACCGATGCCCCCCTTGATGGTGCCATCCGGATTTTCTTCTGCGGTTTTCCCCAGAATGATATCAAAGTTCGCAGCCAGCTCTCCCAGCTTCGAATCGGGCAGCGGTTTGAAATCGACCAGAATCGTTTCCCGCTGCTGAGGATCGCGGATCTGACGGTAGACGCCATCTTCCGCATTCATCTCGTGCCCTTTGACCAACAGCTGCGTAGTCAGAATCCGGTGTCCGTTCTGACTGATGGCAACATGTATGTGCGGCGTACGGAATCCCCGCCCCGCCCGATAGGGAACCGGCTTGATCGTGCGGAAATAATACTTCCCCTTAGAATCAGTCAGGAAGCGGCCGTAGCCCTGAAAGTTGCCGTCACGCCCCTCTTTATTTTCGCCACGCGTGTGAATGTAAGAGGCTTTGTTGTCCACCTGCCAGATTTCGACAAACGCATTCCGCAGGGGATTCCCTTTGCTGTCCAGAACTTTGCCAGTCAGGTGCGTGACCTCTCCCACCGCAGGCGTGATGGAATCGTTAATCACCAGCAGGTCATTGTCCGTATCCAGGGGCATCCGATCCGGGTAGAACGGTCCTTCGGTCATGGATGGCGTCCGGATCAGTTCCTCTGCCATCAACCCGGGGGTGGTAAACGCCGCCAGGCTGAAAGAAGACCATTTAAGAAAATCCCGCCGACCAGCGCTTGTCGATTGACGTTGCATTACATGCTCCCTGTCTCTCAGAGTTAAAAAAGTTTATCTGTCAACCATTTTAACATTTAACGGGTATTTTCGGCGAATGTTTCGTCAAAAAAAGCGATTTCCGGCAAATTCCCAGAAAGATCATCCATCCACAATGGCGGATTTCTTCCGACTTTAAGTATCCCTGTAACGTCCGGTCAGAACTGGGCAGTCAGCTCTTTCATAAGGTCTACGTCAAAGGTGTTTGGAATGGTCACGAGCAGCGTATTATGCCCGTCGTCTTCGAATTTGAGAGAATTACGGGGCATGTTTCCGCCAGCAGCTTTAACGAGAATCACGTTCTTATCCCGGATCAGGAAAAAATGATCTTCCAGCCCCTCTTCACCGACAGTCACAAAGTTGAGCACCCCTTTCTTAAACCTCACAGACTGTACGCGATGGAAGAACGTCGTTTTTGCCAGGGGATGCTTTGTCTCAGCATTGAGAGCGTTATGCCGAGTGGGGAGTTCAACGACGCCCGGCGTGGCGTCGGGTGGGTCTTCGCTCAGAAAAAGGACAGACAGGCAGAACAGGATTACGATCAACGATGAAGTGGTGGTGAGCATATCTTTCATTAAAGCCATTCCCCACTTTCGGTGCCCGCGAAAGTTGATTGAAGTGAAAGTTCAAATGGATTACCCGTACTACGAAACTGCTGTTCTCAGTAAATCACTCCTGTAAGACAATATTCAGATCCCGTGAGTTGCACGTTTTTGTGCATCATTTCCATTTTTTTATTAATCTCAGTAAGTCGCTGTCAGAGTTGTGATTGCCAGCTGACAAATGGAAGTTCGCCGGTTAGGGATCAATCTTAAAAAAAGAAGCGACTTTTTCTGTCATTCGTGAAATCAGCCAGCAGCGAAACATTGTCTCCCGGATTCCGCTGGTTACTACTCCCGCCAGCAGACGTTTGTTAAGATGGCGAAAGAAAATGCGAACTGACCAACGGCCCCTGTGGGATTTCGGGGCTGTGATTCAAACTTATCCCTCGCTCATCTTGAAATAAGGAACTGCACCGTGAAGACCTACCATCGACTCACCTGCCTGGCCCTGATTACCGGTCTCTGCTGGAACCTGGCCAGCACCGGTCCGGCAGACGCCGCACCACCCAAGGCACAGAAAACCCAGATCAGCCGCGCCAGCCGCGAAATGGCCAGCGCCGCCAAACGCTTCCTCGCATCGCTGTCCGCAGAAGAACGCAAAGCGGCGACCTTCAAAATGGACAGCAAAGAACGCGATCAGTGGTACTTCATTCCTGACTTCGCCATCAAAGAAGACGGGGGTCGCACCGGACTGCCGATGACGAAAATGTCACCACAGCAGAAGATCTTCGCTGTCACCCTCCCCGCAACAGCACTCTCGCACCGCGGCTATCTCGAGATGAATTCCATCCGCGCCCTGGAGCAGGTTCTGTTCGAACTGGAAGGGAAAGACTACCGGAACCCGGAACTCTACTACGTCTCCATTTTCGGTAATCCCGATCCCAAGGGAACCTGGGGCTGGCGGTTCGAAGGGCATCACCTCAGCGTGAATGTCACCATCGTCGACGGCGAAAAATTTTCCGTCACCCCCTCCTTCTTCGGATCCAACCCCGCCACCGTCATGCAGGGCCCCCTCAAAGGCGTTGAAGTTCTCAAGGAAGAACAGCAGCTGGCTCTGAATCTGGTCAAATCCTTCAATCCGGATCAGCTGGCCATCGCCACAATTGATACCGCTGAAGTAGACAAGAAACTGCTCGCCAAAAGCGTAATCAAGGAAGTCCTTACCACCGACGATCCTGTCGTCGACAAAGGACTCGTTCCACACAAAGGCATTCAGTACGCCGACCTCGACCCGAAACAGCAGAAAATGCTGCTGCGTCTGGTCAACGCCTACCTGGGCCGCTTCCGTCCGGAACTGCTCAAGGGAACCCGCTATCTCGGGAATCTGCGGGATGGCGACCACCTTTACTTCGCCTGGAGTGGCGGTCAGGCCCGCGGCCAGTTCCACTACTACCGCATCCAGTCCAAGGTCTTCCTGATTGAATTCGCGAACACCCAGAACGATGCCAATCACGTGCATGCGGTCTTCCGCGAATTTGACGGCGATTTTGGTCGCGACCTGCTCAAAGAGCATTACTCGAAGCAGCACAAGAAATAATTCTGAGTTCAAACTTCCCCTCACCAGGCCCGATCCGCGTACTGCGATCGGGCCTGTTTCGTTGAGGAGAAGTCATATGGACGGAATTTGATCTACAGGTTAATTTACCCCCATGGACCAGCGCCCCGCCCCTTCAACCAGCTCGAACGCAAACCAGCCTGCGACTCAGCAGAGAGGTTCGCTACCCCGTCGCGTCCGGATCGGTCCCTGGATCAACGCGATTCTGCTCCTGCTGTTTCTGTTGCTGTTCCCGGTCATCATCGCCACTTATCATGACTGTGCGATCTGCGGCATGAAACAGACGCAATGGCGGGTCGTGGGCACAGGCTGGTTCCTCTCCTCGCGAAATCAGCCGACATCCTGCAGCGACTGGTACCGTACACACGTGGAACCGCAACATCAGCATGTCTGGGTCCGCAGGACCTCCGCGGGTGGGTTCGATCTCTTTGGCTGGCAGGTCGGAACCTGGCAATCAGGCAGGCTGGCTTCAGGACAGTTCAGCTGGCTCCCCCTCGGACCGCACACACAAAAGCAAATCTATCAGAAATGTCCCCACCCGGCCCAGGCCCGAACGTTGTTTCTCAAGCTCGCCCGCTTTGATAAACGCACCGGAACAACCATCAATCACCAGGACGAACTCTTCACCCGCCTCAACACCTGGATCGAATCCGGCCTGCAAGGCCCCTGGCCATTTGAGGAAGCAGATCTGCGTCTCTCCCTGTCGCGCAGTCCATTCAGAAAATAATTCGGTATGACGTTATGTTTTAGAAGTAGCCACGGTGTGCTGACCTCTGTTTATCGTAGAAAATGATCACGCCGTAGGGCCATCTTGCTGTAATGCGCTTTCGTCATCTTCATTGAGGTAGCACTCTCCATGGCAGTATCGACAGGAACGATCGTCGTGACCGCCGGTCGTGTAACGATGATGCGCAGTTTTGTCCAATCCAGTACCTTTACAGACCGGACAAAGACGCCCCTTGCTTCGACTTTTGTTTGACTTACCAGACATCATCTCATTCTAAAGAAATCTGTGAGATTAAAAAGAAATATCTTTCGACGATCCCCGAACAACTTCAATTACATCAAAATTCAACCCGAACCTTTTCCCGGTTCTGTTGTCTGCAGATTATCTCCTGCACTGCCCCGTTCAGGGTAGCCCAACCACTTCCTGCGAAATCAAAACCGGCGGAATGAAGATGAGTCGAACTGTTCGCGAATACCAGGCTGACGATCTGCAAGACCTGCTCGCTGCCTGGGAGAGTGCCACGCGTCTGGCACACCCGTTTCTCACCGATGATTTCCTGGATCAGGAACGGCGGAATATCCCCGAGCTCTATCTGCCCAACGCTGAAACCTGGGTCGTTGAACAGGACCAGCGTGTCATCGGTTTTATCGCTTTGCTCGGCAACGAAGTGGGTGCGATCTTCGTCGATCCCCCACACCAGGGCACCGGGGCCGGTCGGGCGTTGATGGATCAGGCCCGGGAGTTACGGGGAAACCTGGAGGTGGAAGTGTTCGCTGCCAATGCAATCGGACGCCGCTTTTATGAACAGTACGGCTTTCAGCCTCTCTCGGAATCCGTCCACGAACCGACGGGAAAAACACTGCTCAGACTACAATTCCAGACCGCGATCACTTAAGCTGACGCCAACACATCCTTTCGTCTGGAGCCCCCTTCATGCCTGACCACGAGCGTCTCAACTACGTCGAATTCCCTGCCCGGGATCTCCCTGCTACCAAAGCCTTCTTCGAAACCGTCTTCGGCTGGTCGTTCACCGACTATGGCCCGGAATACACGGCCTTCGCGGATGCTGGCCTGGAAGGCGGCTTTTTTCAATCCGACCTCTGCTCCACCACCGATGCGGGCGGAGCACTGCTCGTTTTCTTTAGTCAGAATCTGGAGGAGACGCTCAGTAAAGTGGAAGCAGCGGGGGGCAAGATCGTCAAACCAATCTTCTCCTTTCCCGGCGGCAGGCGTTTCCAGTTTCAGGAACCCTCGGGCAATGAACTGGCCGTCTGGTCGGAGAAGTAACTCCTCTCTCACATCGCTGTCTGTATTCCCAAGACAAATATCGATCCACTGAGACGACTTGCGTAATATTCACGCGAACACTACCATGAAGCCGTCTTAATTTTAGTGTGTCGGACACGGGACTGCTATTGTTTCGGTGTCCCTACTTCTCTCGATTGATCTTTCTTCAGAATACAAACAGTAATGACAGAAGACGAAGAATCAGGCGCAATCCTGGTGCTCGACTCCTACATTGTCGGCCCCTGGTACAAGATTTTCCTGATCACGGAAAGGGAACTGCTGGCTGCCACCATGAAATCAAAATGGCAGCAGGAAGTCCTCGACCAGCTCAACCAGGGATACGATCCGTTTGAAGTTCTCCAGGGGCACTCCCCCCTGGAAAACCCGGTGAGACGGACTCCCCTGGCCGACATTCAGGCCCTGGAATGGTCCGAAGGCTTTTTCGGTCAAATTGCTTTTAAAGGCACCTCCAGCCTGAAGGTGCACTATTACGATACGATCAAACAGAAAAACAGGCGGTTCAACCTCCGCTTCAACACCGTCGACCGACGCAACGCATTCGCTCGCAAACTCAAATTTCATACGGGAGACTGGGACGAAATACAGGCCCCCTTACCGGCCTGGCGGTGTGGGATCCCCGCCTTGATTTTCCTGTTCTTTTTTGGAGTGATCCTAAGCTTCCGGGCGGCATATCGCTTTCTTACCTACGGTCCCCGGCTTTCCGATGTGATGGAGGATCTCGGAGCCAATTTCTTGCCGGCACTCCAGTTCGCCTATGGTGACGAAATCTACCTGCTGGCTGTCATTCTGATTCTGCCACTGATCTGGTGGGCGATTACCTGCGTCAAACGCCCCACACGCACTGTAGCCCGACCAGTCGATCCCGGGTTCTGACCACAAAATCTGGTTTATTCCGGGGAGGTTGACAATGTGTGCTATACTATAGTGAACAGCCCCTGCGATCCCACTTTCGCCCGGCTGAAACAGAACCCGCTCCTGACATCCAAGGAAAACAGAAAGGCTACGCTATGAACTGGTACATGGCTGTCATCCGGAAATATGCTGAATTTAACGGCCGGGCACGTAGAAAAGAATATTGGATGTTCGTATTGATGAACTTCCTGATTGGGATCCTCATCGGAATTGTCGGCGCTATCATTGGAGAAACGGGCGGGCTGATCTCCGTCTCCCTCTCCGGCGTTTACACATTGTTTATCTTCCTGCCCTACTGGGCGGTAACTGTTCGCCGTTTGCACGATACTAATAAAAGTGGCTGGTGGATTCTGATCAATCTGATTCCCGTCTTCGGCCAGATCATCATGTTCATTTTCAAGGTCATCGACAGTGACCCCAACGAGAACGCCTACGGCCCCAATCCTAAGCTGGCCCCCGAGCCGCAGTAAAACGATACCACATTCCCCTGGCAGGTTGTCCGCAGTGTCTCCTGCCGGGGAGGTCGGTCCAGCCTTGGAAAAAAGACCTGCCCTAATTCGGAAAATTTTTCTGATTCCGGACTGGGCAAACCCAAATTTCGACGATATATATGCGCCAGCTTTTTACACATTCAATTCAAAGAGGTGCTCTGTGAAATAAAGACCGTGTGACCGGGGGGCTGCGCAAAGCCACCAACCTGCGGACACACTCCCTGACCGTGTATTTGAGAATTTTCCTATGATACACCCCAAAACTGAGCTGAAATTCATCAGCAACGAAATCGGTTATGGCGTTGTTGCCACCGAATTCATCCCCGCCGGCTCTATCACCTGGGTCCTCGACAAGCTCGATCGCGAGTTCAGTTCGAACGAGTTTCAATCGATGGACGAGATCTACCAGAACATCCTGGATACTTACTCGTTCCGCAATAACAAGGGGAATCTGGTCCTCTGCTGGGACAACGGCCGCTACGTCAACCACAGCTTCAACTCCAACTGTCTCACCACCGCTTACGACTTCGAAATCGCGATCCGGGATATCCACCCCGGCGAACAGTTGACTGACGATTACGGCTACCTGAATATCCCCTCTCCCTTCCGGGGCATCGATGAAGGCACCCGCCGCAAAATCGTGTACCCCAACGACCTGATTAAATACTACAAGGTCTGGGACCGCAAACTGCTCAAAGTCTTTCACCACATTCCCAGCCTGGAACAGCCGCTGAAACAGCTGCTCTCAGACGAGATGTGGGATGAAATTGTGGAAATCTCCCGGGGAAACCAGGAGATGAAGTCGATTCTCACGAATTACTATAACGGCGAGGAAGATCGACAACCCGAACTGCAGGAAGTCTGAACCGACAATCGATTTCCCCTGACCGCCCCCCATTTCTGATCCCGGTACCTGACACAGAAGGCGGCGTGCGTTAGGATGGTTACACCACTATTGTAAACCACCTTACTTACGATTTGCCTCTCTGTTTCAGGAATACCGCCATGCGAGCCTCGTCCCTCACCTCCCTGATTCTGCTGACAACCCTCAGCCTGACTGTCGGGTGTGATAACCAGCCACCCCGCTCGGGTGAGATGGTCGAACGCGAAGGCGAACCCGCAATAACCTACGTCAAATCAGATGATCCGAAAATGGTCGCTGCGATCGATAAGGCCCGCGGCAGCTTCAACCAGTTCCAGACGGCATTCGAGAAACAGCAGCCCGGTCAGGACTTCTTCTCAGTAAAGTTACTCGTGGAAGATGGCGAACACCAGGAACATGTCTGGACGACTCCGGTCCGTATCGAAGCCGGCAAATATTACGGCACCCTGGATAACGAGCCTTATCAGATCAAAAAATATGTCGTGGGTGATGAGATCAACATTCCCGTGGATCAGATTTCAGACTGGATGTACGTGGATGATGGTAAACTGGTCGGCGGATATACCTTACGTGTCGTCCGCGACAGTTTGACCGAAGAACAGCGAAAAGAGTTCGATACGACCATCCCCTTCAAAATTGAATAGCCCCCGCACGGAACCGGTGTCCGTCGACTGACTTTGCCCCTGTGCCCCGCCCGCAGAAAGCAGAGATGAGCGAGTTTCCTTATATCCGTTGCCTGGGTTGTGAAGAGGCCATCTTCGATCCCACCCGCGCTGTCTGCCCCGGCTGCGGTCGCTGTCCGGTATGTGGACTCAGACGCGTAAAACCGGAGATCAAAGACTGCCCGGAGTGCGAACTCCCCTATTGCACCTGTTGTGGCCGCTGCCCCAAATGTGCCGGACTCCGCTACGCAGAAATCGACACTCCCTGCGAATGCGGACACCCCCACAATGCCGAAAAGCTGGAAGATCTGATCCGCTACGAGTCAGTTGTCGGAGCCGAGTCCCGCCCCTTCGACTGGGGTTGCATCCTGGTCATTCTCGCCCTGGTCACGGTCATCCTGCTGATTCTGGCAGCCCTGCGGTAAATCAGGCCTGGAAAATGAACTTATAGAATCTGTACCTCAACTCACTTTATCCTGTTCAACCGAAATTCAGGAAGATGCGAAAACGACTCCGTAAAAAGAAACATCTGGGGGAATTCAAGGAGTGGTGCGTCACGATGGAAGTCCACCTCGATCCGGGAGTCGATTATCAAGCATTTCTCGATGCCTGGATTGAAAGAGCCATTGAAGGCAATCAGTGCCAGTTTGGTGGGGGCGGCAAGTCTCCGCTCCTGGAAGGCATCATTCAGCTTGGTCTGGCAAGTCACGGTCTGCAGGAACGCCTGACTGAAATACGCGACTGGCTGGAGCAGCACTCTGCTGTGCAGGATTATCGATTCGGCCCTCTGGTCGACTGCTGGTATGATTCTGGCGACGCAAACTGAATTCGAATTTTTTTTGAATTATCTCTTGACCAATAACAGACAGGTCTGTATATTTCAATTATGAATAAGACACCCAGAGCATCCAGTGCCCGCAAACGCATCGTCGAAACAGCCGAAAGACTGTTTTATGCAGAGGGTATCCGCGCCGTCGGCATCGACCGGGTGATCGCAGAAGCGGGTGTCGCCAAGATGACACTCTACAATCATTTTGCATCCAAGGACGACCTCGTCCTGGCGGTGCTGAAATATCGGGAGGAACAATTTGACCTGTATATCAAACAACGGATGATGGAACATCAGTCAGCCGGCTTGAAACCGCTGCGTGCCTTCTTCGCTGCCTTAAAAGACTGGTTCGAATGTCCGGATTACCGTGGGTGTGCTTTCATCAACGCCACCTCGGAACTGGCTGACTCGAACCCGGCGGCAACCGAATTCTGTGCCGAGCATAAACGTCGTTTCAAACAGCAACTGACTGACATCATCATCGAGTCCGAAGGAGACCAGGCCGGGGCAGTCGCACCCGCGATTTCCGTCCTCGTCGAAGGGGCCATCGTCACCTCAGCCAGCGAAGGAAATTCCGAGGCAGCTGAAATCGCCGAAGCGGCTGCCTTTCAACTGATTGCCGGTGTGCTCTCGCAGTAAGCTTCACTTTTTATTTTACCACTAATTATACAGACCTGTCTGTTTACAAGAATTTGCGTTTCACTGTTACTTTCACTTTAAAAGGAGAACGATCATGCCACGTTTAACCGCCCTCACCAATGCAGCCGCTACCGACAAAGCCCGCACCTTGCTGGATGCTGTTCAACAGAAACTGGGGATGACTCCCAATCTGATGAGAACCATGGCTCACTCCCCCGCAGTCCTCGAGTCTTATCTGCAGTTCAGCGGACTGTTGAAACAGGGAGCCCTGACAGATCAGCATCGGGAGCAGGTCTCATTGACCGTCGCGGAAGCGAACGAGTGTGACTACTGCCTGGCCGCTCATAGCACCCTGGGGAAGATGGCAGGGCTGAGTCCGGAACAGATCCGGGACAGCCGCGCAGGGGTCGACAGCGATCCGCAGTCGGCTGCCCTGCTCAAGTTCTCCCGGACAATCGTCCACAAACGGGGTCAGGTTTCTGACCAGGATCTGCAGGAAGTACGTGACGCCGGTTTCAGCGACGAACAGGTCGCGGAGATCGCCGCCAATGTGGCCCTCAACATCTTTACGAACTACTTCAACAACATCGCCCAGACCGAAGTCGATTTCCCGGAAGTCGAACCGCTCTGTGCGGGCAACGCCTGCAGTCACTGAGAGTCTGCAGTCATTTTCCGGAAGGGGATTCGCTCTCGAGCGCATTCCCCTTCCCTCTTTTCATCTCTGTTTAGCAGACAGGTATGTCATGCACTCGGTTCCCAGCGATATCGCCTTTACTGAATCAGTCAAAGCATTACAGTCCCGCAACGGTTCCCGCTCCCAGTATGCCCGGATGGAACAGGGGTCAGGCTGGCAGACGAAAATAACCGACGATCTGCAGGACTTTCTGTCGCACCTCGATATGTTTTACCTGGGTACAGCCAGCCGCACCGGGCAGCCTTACATTCAGTATCGGGGCGGTAATCCCGGCTTTCTCAAAGTCCTCGACGAGTCCACACTCGGCTTTGCCGACTTCGCGGGCAACCGTCAGTTCATTACCCTGGGGAATCTCTCAGAGAACCCGCAGGCCTTTCTGTTCCTGATCGATTACGTCCACCGTCGCCGCGTCAAAATCTGGGGCACGGCGCGCGTCGTGGAAGACGACGCAGAACTGCTGACGCATCTGCACGACCCCACATACCCGGGACGGGTCGAACGGGCCATCCTGTTTACGATCTCAGCCTGGGACGTCAACTGCCCGCAGCACATCCATCCTCGTCTGCCCCAGCAGGAGATCCTGCCACTGCTCGAACAGCTGCGCGAAGAAAACCGCCAGCTCAAAACAGAACTGGCCCGACTCCAGTCGCAACCGGAATCAAGCCAGTAAGAAAATCAGAGGTCTGGTTCAACAAACGGTGATATCAGCATTAGAAGCTGTTATCACTGGCGTTACCAGAGCCGGTGTTTGTCCCCGTACCGTTCTGGGGAGTCCTCGATTGCACATCGTAACCCTGCAGGGCATTGTCGATGGCAGAGTTATTCGAGAAGGTTGCGGTGTTAGCACCGGAGAAACTCCAGATCGAGAAACCAGCCCCGCCGTTATTCTGGGCAGTGTTGCCGTCCAGTGTGCCACCGAAGATGGGATCAACAAAGTCAAACCCATACTCCGCATTTCCAATCGAGGTATTATTGCTGAAGGTTCCACTCACGAACGGATCATCAAAGTCAAAACCGTCTTCCTGGTTCCCCTGGGCCAGGTTATTGATAATCGTTCCGCCATTCACATCTTCAAAGTCAAAACCATCATCCAGGTTGTTGAGAGCAGAGTTACCGCTGATCAGGGTTCCCACACCAACGGTATCAGCAAACTTAATCCCGTTGACACCGTTCTGGCTGGCACTGTTTCCGGTGAACGTCGCATTCTCAACATCGTCATTAAACCAGAAACCGTTCAGATTATTCTCGTTGGCCACGTTTCCGCTGAATGTCCCGCCGTTGACATTATCATCAAAGTAGAAACCGGCGTCATTCAGATTCGCAATGTTATCGGTAAAGGTTCCGCCATTGATTTTTCCGTAGAACGCGAAGCCGGCGTAATCATTGCCAATCGCCTGGTTACCACTGATGGTCCCGCCGTCAACACCATAGAAGTCAAAACCAAAGTTATAGTTTTCCCGAGCGATGTTATTTGAGATTTCACCACCGGTCACATCGTCATCGAAGTAGAACCCGTCTTCACCGTTATACTGAGCGGTATTCCCGGTGAGCGTTCCCCCCTCGAAGTGATCGAAATCGAAACCATCGGTCACGTTCAACTCAGCCAGGTTGTTGCTGATCGTCCCCCCGATGACCCGGCTGAAATAATATCCATATTCGTTCGCCCGCGACGTGTTACCCGATACGAGACCACCGGTCATATGTTCGATTTCCAGACCATCGTTGCCGGTCACGACTCCGTTGGCAGTAAATGTGTTATTGGTGATGGTACCATTCGTGTCGCCATCCAGGTGCACACCATCTTCGAACGCCCCATTGATACTGTTGCCGGTAATCGTGAAGCCGCTCAGGTTATTCCCGTAAATCCCGTTGCGACCGCCGGTCAATGTCAATCCCACCATTGTCGAGTTATCCGCCATGGTGAAGATATCATTGATCGTATTCACCCCTCTGACAGTTGGTTGCCCGCCATACTGAAAGCTGGTGACGGCTCCCGAGCTACAACCTACCACATTCACACTGGTACCGCCGGCCAGTGCCAGCTGTCCATCGTTGAAGACAAAACCGGTCGCGGTATCAATCGTGCCGGCACTCCCGTCAAACAGAACCACGCTCTCCGCACCAGCCGCATTGAATACCGCCTCGGCGTTCGCGGTATTGGCATCGATGACGGTGATATTCTCCAGCGACTGACCGTTAAGCTGCAGCTTCGCACATTCCTCTGGTGCCTGTCCCTGATTTAACACGATGTCAATGTCACGCTGAATCGGGTTAACCATCCGACGCTGGAAGCGGGTCAGCTTCTGACTGTCTCCATTGCCGGGCAGCGGAATTCGCACGGTCAACAGCCCTTCCCCCTGCGAACCTCTGACATCGTCATGCTGATACTGTCCCGCCAGTACCACACGCGAACCATTCCCCAGAAAGGGCAGATCGAACATCCGGAATTCCACGCGGGCCCGGGGGCCGGTCATTTTATCGAAGTTGGGGGCATTATTATCAAAGTAGTAACCGCCTACATAACCTCTCAGTTCTGCATCGATCGGCATCTGATCGAAAGTCTTCAGCAGCCGCCCGATTTCCAGATCGGTTCCCCAGTAGGCCCGTTCTTCACCAGCCCGCACGACCACGTTATTCCCACTCAGATAAGCCGTCGAGAGACCATCCACGCGCTGTTGTTTCTGATTGGGGATATAACCGTTTACCCGGAAGTCCCATTCAATGCTCATCAGCTCGATGCCGAAACTTCCCTGGCGGAAGATGTTATTGTACTGACTGCGACGGACATCGTAGAAGCCGTACATGCCCGCGATCCACTGATCGTTGACCATCTTGCGGTAGGCCAGGCCGAAATTCCCCTCAGCAGAAGAATCGTTGAAGATATTCCCGCGGAGATCCGCGAAAAACAGACTTTCCTCGTCTTGTGCCAGTGGAATAAACAGTAGCCCCTGTCCAACATCACGGTAGCCGCCGGCTGCCCCTGAGAAATCAAAATAGGCGCGATACAGATAATCATCTTCCTGGAGCCATTCCGGATCCTGACCATGTGCGTACGCAGGTGCAAACAGACCTGGCGCAGTCAGGAGCAGCAGGGCTAGAAGTCGAGAGGGAACTCTAGCGTTCATTGTCATCCTGTCAGTGGGATTGTTCCGAGATTGATCAATTCCAGTCTGTAACGATTAAAATGGTGGCTCAGGTTCTTCTTCGACTCCTGCGGGATTTCACTCGCTGAAGAAATTTCCAATTATGTATAACTGTTCTCCGACTCCTCTTGCCAGAACCGGTCAGGTAAAATATACCGGTTATAGGGTCGAGGAAATTAAGCAGGCGGATCGTATTCTCAATCCATAATCAAGCGAGGCTTCAATGTCGTTTCCCGCATTACCCCAGATCGAAATCGAACAGAAACTCCTGGCCGTCGTCTCCGAGACATTGGACATTCCTCTGAAAAAACTCTCGCTGGATGATCGCATCATTGAAGATCTGCGTGCCGACAGTCTGGACCTGACGGAACTCATGATGAGCCTGGAAGACGCGTTTCAGATCACGATTCCCTATGATCTCAGCGATCCCATCCATAAAGAGATCTTCACCCGCCAGCCGTTTCGACTCTGTGACCTGGTGGAACTGGTAACCCTGCAGATGGGAACGCGTGCTGTACCTCGTGCCAACTGGTTTCGTCAACCAGCCACTCAACCCGGGAAGGGACAGCGCGTCCCTTTCACTCAACTGGATGGCATCGGCAAACGGTCTGCACTGACGGAACCCGACTTGTTCGTCCCCCTGGATTCCACGCGTCCCTGTACCATGTGGCGCAGACGCACCGATGGCATGCGCTGCATCCACATTCCAGCCGATACCGTATTATTGGGCAGCGACACTCCCACAGCCAACCCCGATGAACGCCCCCTGCATGAGGGGGAACTCGATTCCTTTCTGATCGACGCCGAACCGGTCTCGACCACCGCCTACTGTCGCTTTCTGAACTCCATCGGTCAGCTCCCCGAATCGTTCCTGACCGACTGGTTTGTCCTCGATCCGGAAGATGACCGAGACGAGCATATGTTGATTCAGCATACCTCATCCTACGGCTGGCAGCCACTGCTCGGCACAGAAACCTGGCCGATGATTCTGGTCTCCTGGTATGGCGCGAACGCCTATTCGCTCTGGGCCAACAATCGGCTCTGGAGCAACTACCGCGACGAAGCCAACGATCCCGAGGGAAGTTTTCTCCCCACCGAAGCCCAATGGGAATACGCGGCCCGCGGCGCCACTCCGCGTGTCTATCCCTGGGGTGATGCAGCCCCCACCCCGGAAAAACTGCGCGCCGGCCTGCATCGGCAGAAATCGGATTACACAGCCCAGACGCTCCCCCTGGCTGCTGTCAATGAAGAGTTGGGCATGTCCCCCTTCGGCCTGCATCACATGGCGGGCAACGTCTGGCAATGGTGCCGCGACTGGTACGACGAATCTTTCTACCAGCACCCCGAGGCGACAGAGCCGAATGCCTGGAATCACCATCCCACACGCGTCCGCAGCGAACGGGGCGGCAGCTGGGTCGGCCCGAACCTTCTCTGCCGCAGTTCCTATCGCCGGGGCCGCCCCCCCATCGCCCGCGGCCGCTGCCTCGGCTTCCGCTGCGTCAGCTCGGTTAGTGATCTGCCTGCAGCGCATCCCTGATCACACAAGGTTCCTGCAAGCATTGATCAGACATTAACATAGCGCGAAAACTTGAGCCCCGCTGTCTTTGCCCAGCGACGCAGGACGTTACGCTCTCTCGGATTTGGCAATCGATTCGCCTTACCCCGCACTTCACTGATCAGGTTGTTGTCTTTACGGACCTCAATGGTAATCGCCTTTTTGAAACCCTGCTGAAGCTCAATCTGCATCGACCAGATCGAACTTTCGCCGCCGGTACAATTTCCAATATAACTCGCGACACAATGCTTCATCTGGTTCCCTTCTGTAACCAGATCATCGCTGGTTAATATCTCGCGGATCATCCAGCGATTTTCATCTTCAAAATCAAACTCACGAATTCCGCTAGCATCCCAGGTACATTCGGGAATTTTACTTTTTTGTTCCTGTTCACGGTGCCAGTCGGCAACATCCCGCAATAAAGAACGCGGAGTCCGTCCCTTAATGGAATAATCAGGTGCAGGGGCATCAACTTCATCATACACACCATTATCACCAGGTATTGTGAAGACTCCAAAACGCTGATACCGTAAGAATTCAACGATAGACTGAATCTGTCGGCGATACAGACTTGCATGATGAATCAGCCATTGAATGACCGTGGTCCAAAACTGGTCATTTGATAATTCTTCGGGAAAAGGGGACTGCATGATTGCCCGGCCCAGACCAGGATCTCCGCCCATCCCCAGAACCTGTCCCCAGCGCAGCGCCTGTAAGATCGTAAGATCCTGCGGCGCCTGCATAAAAAAGTGCGCCATTTTTTTCGAATAGGAAACCGGCAAACGGCAGTTTCGGATATTCTGTCCTTGTCCGACTTCGAGATACCACTCCCTCCAGTCCTCGCACTCCGGAGTGTAATTTACCAGCCAGACGGAATCGAAAAAACGAGGCATCTGGTATTTGACGAACAGGTGTCTCAAAAGCGACGAAAACTGTCGCCGGGCGCTTGTACCTCTAGGTTTCCAGGTTTCAATCGGTCGAATCCAGTAACTCGCTTTGGACGCAATGAAAACCAGTGCGTCAATGTATCGCACTCCCCAGGGATATCTCTGCTGAGTTAATGCTACTCGATCCAATATAAACTTCGTTTTACTGCAATACAGGTGGGAGACCAGCCTCATAAATGAATCGCGTGTCATTTCGCTATGGTTGATGCAGGGACTTTCCTGATCATGCAGTTGCCAGATCATTCTCAATACAGGATCAGTAATGGATTTTTTACTGACCTCCTTAGAACAAACAGCCTCCAGCTTATCAACAATCGACCGCTGTTCCTGTTTTCTCTGTCTGAGAGAGTTGATAGCTATCTGGCGACAGAAATAAAGCAGTTCCTCGCGCCGCTGAAACCGCCTCTTTCGGAGACTGGTGCGAAATCCATTCTCGACGCACCACTGGCGATAATCCTCTGGTGTTTCTAAGCCGAGGCTTTGCAGATGCGCGAGCAATTCAGCAGCGGCATTCTGTTTTGTGTACGTTCCTTTTCTGTGGGACATGACTGACTGTCGTTTCTGTAATAAATGAAATCAAATGTTTGAACCTTTGTCTGTGTTTCAGAGTCGATCTGAATAACATCGTTTCCTCCTTTCGAAATAAGAATTGGGGTGAACTTTGATCTACGACACACTACCCGATGGCAGGGTTCACAATTGAGAGGAACAACAATGCAAGCCATCATCTTCACTGGTATTCCAGGCGCCGGAAAAAGCTCTTTTTACCGACAGAAGTTTTTCGCAACCCACGTGCGCATCAGCCTCGATCTCTTGAAGACGCGGGCTCGGGAAACACGTTTCCTGGAAACCTGCCTGCAGATCGGCCAGCAATTCGTGGTCGACAACACGAGCCCGAGCCGCGAAGAACGTGCCAAATACATACAGCTGGCCCGCCAGGCCGGCTTTACCATCACCGGTTATTATTTTGCCTCCCGCGTAGATCCCTGCCTGCAGCGGAATGCAGAACGCGAGCCCCCCGCGCGGGTTCCCGACGTCGCAATCCTGTCTGCAGCCCGACGCTTGCAGCGTCCGTCGCTCGAGGAAGGCTTCGACCAACTGTTTTATGTCAGTCTGCAACAGGGAGTATTCCAGATTGAGGAGTGGAACGATGAACTTTGATGAACTGGATCAGAAGATGCGGGTCTATGAAACCGCTGCGGACACCTGCGTTCTGCCCGATATGTATATGGTCGCCCGGCTGGATGGTCGTGGATTTACCCGGCTCACGAAAGAAGTCTGCGCGTTCGAACGCCCCTTTGAAGCGCAGTTCCGGGACATGATGGTCCGAACCACCAAAGCCTTAATGAACTGCGGATTCCGTATCATCTATGCTTTTACAGAAAGCGACGAAATCTCCCTGCTCTTTGATTGTGAAGAGCGTCTGTTCGGGCGAAAGCTCCGCAAATTGAACTCCCTGCTGGCCGGGGAAGCCAGCGCCCAGTTCTCGCTGCAACTGGGACAGGTCGCCACGTTTGACTGCCGGATTTCACAGCTTCCCAACCGGGGCCGGGTGATCGACTATTTTCGCTGGCGCAGTGCCGATGCGGCTCGCAATGCCTTGAACGCACACTGTTACTGGTGTCTCCGCAAAGAGGGACGCGACGCCCGACAGGCCACCCAGCAGCTATCCGGCCTGACCTTCGGCCAGAAAAACGAACTCCTGTTCCAGCGGGGCATCAACTTCAACGATCTGCCCGCCTGGCAGAAACAGGGAATCGCGGTCTACTGGGAAGAGTTTGACAAACCGGCCGTCAATCCCCTCACCGGGGAAGCGGTTGTCGCCCTCCGACGGCGAATGACCATCAACGATCAGCTGCCCCGTAAAGCAGAGTACACTGAGTTTCTGACGCAACTGCTCGACGCTTCCTGATACACGCTCCCGGCACAACTGCTGCCGGGAGTGTAATTCTGCTGCCTTACACGGTCTCGTTGAATGTCAAATGCTCCTGGTGTGCCCAGCGGTTTAAAACCTTTCGAACCGTCGAGCTCGGCTTACTGTTGTTTTTACCGCGTGCCTCAAAGATCTCCTTCTTCCCTGGCAGAACTTCAATCGTCAACTGACGCCGTCGTCGCTGACCGGCTTTGACTTTCATCGACCAAATCGTCGTTTGTCGCCGGACACATTCATTCAGATACGTCTCCACGCAGTGCTTCATGATCTTGCTTTCAATCTGCAGTTGGCGTGGCGTGAGAACTTCCTCGATACTCCAGATCTGCCCTTCGAGTTCGCACTGGAATTCACCTATCGCGCTTCTCCGCCAGGGGAAATCGAGCGGGTCGACCTCCGGCGGAGGCATCACCCCATTTTCGATCAGATCCGATTTCCAGTGAACCATGTGCCGCCGGAGCGACATCAGCGAACGCCCCTTCAGAGAGAAATCGGGTTGCACCGGAAAGGGACCGGCCCCTTTCCCCCAGACCTTCTCAGCAGGTTCAATTCGTTGCTGAAAAAGAAAATGGACGATTTCGACAATCTCATCCGCAGAAATTGGCTGATGCTTAACCAGAAATCGAAATACCGAATCCCAGAAACGCTGATCTTGCAAGGGATAACAAAGTGGGGTCCGTGAAATCAGAATCCGCGCCAGCCGCTCATCACCTCCCAGTGCCCGAATGCGTGCCCAGTTCAGTGCAGCAAAGGGTGACAGATCAGCGGGGGAGTGCATATACAGGGCCCCCATTTTTTTAGTCAAGCTTTGAAATAATGGATTGGGAAACTGCCGCACACTCCGGCCTTGTGCCAGGTGCAGATAGAGATCCAGTTCCCACGCTGCCTCGTTTTCATTCCACCAGGCGGCGGTCAGAAATTCGGGGACGGGATACTGATCGAACAGATGATGCACCAGAGACCGCAGTTGAACCAGGGGGCTGCCCGCGGGTACTCCCCAATCTTCCGGATGACGGTTCCAGGCAAAGCTACGCCGCGCCATTCTCTTACAGGCTGCGATCACCGCCTGGGCGTTTACGGGAGCCAGAAAACCACCATGCTGCTCAGCGGACAACAGTCTGGTCTGTGAACGAATCACGCGAATCAATCGCCAGTATTTTTTCCGATGCGCTGTTCGCATGGCAGCCGACTGCGCAATCAGCGCATCCACGCAACGGGCGGCGTAGTGTTTTCGGTTTTGAGAATTCATGGTTACCGTACTGAGAAAAAGGAATAATCAGACCTGCGATGCGCATACACCGCCTCCAAAGTCATACCCTTGGCGTAAAACGCCATTGATATGCTCACTTGAGATTCGTCAGATCAAACCCGTATCGATTCGCATGAAGATCACCTCGTGGTGCAGAGTGCCGGACAGGCACTGCAGAGAACCAGGCTCAGGCTCTCGTGTCATTATTGGGGAGTCCCTTTACAACAGGCCTCCATTTTCTCATCGACATAGACACAGACTCCGAACAACGGTTCGGCTTTATCATGAAATCAACCAGGTGAATCCTCCCCCGCAAAGTAGAACGCAACTATGGAAATGCGATCTACGTCACTCCCTGGTTCGGTGATGACAGACAAGACAATGAGTTGCAGCGATTAGCAGCTTATTTACCGAAGTTATGCGCTGTACCAAATCTGCGTCGCATTGAAAAACGGAACTGGAAGAATCGGGAATACTAAAGTGTCACTGGTAACTGAGGTTTGTCTTCAGTTATTATGAAAACAACGTTGTCTTAAAAGAAGCACGATGTACTGCAATGACAGATCCGCATTATCCCGAACTGACGGCTACCGATAGCCTGGCCTTGCTCCTGTGTCAGAAACTGGGCGAGACAGACATCATGCTGCGCGTCGTTCCCTACCAGGAAAGCATAAAAAACCCCTCTCTAGCCCCCGATGAGCAGAGCGTTTTGCTCAAGTATTCCCGTTGGAACGTCACTTTCGCAAACACAGAACGCTCGATCTATCTGACCTGCGCTGCAGACAGACGCTTATTTACCTGTCATTGCAGCGAATACGAAATCCCCAGGGCGCGACTGCAGACGTCACATCTCGAAGAAGTGGCTCATCTGTTCCGGCTCTGGGTACTGCAACAGATGGATTCTGCAGATCTGGCGCATGCACGCGGCGTCGGTTCGGTACAGGTCTTCCCCCGCATATCGGCACACAAAGTTGTCGATGAGCGATGGGCCAAATATGACACGCATCTCGCTGATGATCCCCTCGGCTTGAACCTGTTTGATTTTTATCAGGTCGCAAAAGCCACCCCGGAGTTGCGACAACTCTTCCCCTTTACCAGCATGTGGAACTTATGTTTCAGCCGCTGCACACATTACCCATTCACCCGGGATTGTCCGCACGTCAGAGCCAAACAGAAATTCAAGTCTCATGCAGTGGTCCCGGGTTACTACGAGGTATTTCTACGGGAACGCTATCTGGGAGAAGGTCCCGCGGTCATCGCAGCGCGGATTGTCGTACGCTATCTACCCCGCAACTGTGGCCCCGCCCTGTTATGCACCGAAACGAACTTTCAATATTTCAGCGAACCCCTCTGAAATGCACGTGTCTTCCTTCTCAAACCACTCTGTTCTCTGACCTATCGGAGGTGTGCTATGAACTATTCCGAATTCGATGATCGGCCATTTTTTTGAAACGATGAGCAAACGCCGCACAGGCTTCCCGTCTGAAACACAAGTCAAACGGGGCATCCGCATCGTGCATGGCGACAAGCTGCTCGAAGAAAAACTAGGTCGCAACGATTTATGCCCCTGCGGCTCAGGCCAGCGCTTCATAAAGTGCTGCCTCACGCGGGGCTGCTTTTGACGGCGTGAACCGCAATCACTTTTTTCAGAGAATAACAACCGTGCGCAGGAATTACTGTGCGCCGGTTTTCCGTCACTGAGTTTTCACGTCAGCCGTTTTCTGCCAGAATCGACATAGAGAGTCTGCGCATACTGAAACGGCTGAAGCTGATACATCCCCTTCACTTTTGTTAAAGAGAGTCCGGACCGATGGGCAGTTCCCACGATCAATTTGTGAAATATCCGCGGACACCTCATCTGTTCGGCTCTACGGGGACGGCAGACGACAAACGGCTCAGCGAACAGGCTTCGCTGCAGTTCATTGCCGATCCGTCTCTCATCGTGGAGGAAAAGATTGACGGCACCAACGTCGGACTCCATTTCGCTCCCACAGGAGAACTCGTTCTGCAGTGCCGGGGCCACCTGATTAACGAAGGCATGCACCCGCAATACGATCTGTTCAAACAATGGGCCATGGTCAAACGGCCGGTCCTGGAACAGATGCTGGAAGACCGGTTCATCCTGTTCGGCGAATGGGTCTACGCCCGGCACTCAATTCATTATCGCAGCCTGCCGCACTACTTCTTTGAATTTGACATTTACGATAAAGTACAACAGGTCTTTCTCAGCCTTGCCTGTCGACTGGAACTGCTCGCAGGCACCGGCATCGAAACGGTCCCCGTGATCCATACCGGCCCGCTGGCACGCAAAGACCTGGAGACGCTGATTGGCCAGTCTGCCTTTGACAGTGTCTTTGACAATCCACTTACCAACAACACGGACAACCTGATGGAAGGCGTTTATCTCCGCACCGAAGCGGGCGCAGCCGTCACCGGCAGGTCCAAATTTGTCCGTCTCGAATTTGTAGAAAAAATCAAACAGAGCAGCCACTGGCAACACCAGGCCATGGTTCCCAACCTGCTCTCCAGACAGGCAGATATCTGGTCATGAACTGGCAGACACTGACAACATCGACTCTGGATGAGATCCTGAACTGGGCTGCCACGCAGCCCTGGTGCCAGGCGATGTCGGACTGCGCGCAGGATGCCCGGTGGCACGCCGAAGGGGATGTCTGGACGCATACCCAACTCGTCTGCCGCCAGTTGCCCCAACTGACTGAGTGGTCTGGCTTATCAAACCGGGAACAGTCCATTCTGATCTTCACCGCACTCCTGCACGACGCCGCCAAACCGCTGACCACGCAACTCGATCCCGAAACCGGCCGACTGCGTTCGCCCAAACATGCCGTGAAGGGAGAATACCTGGCGCGAAATGTTCTGCGCGATCTGGACTGCGACCTGGAAACCCGCGAAATCATCTGCCGGCTGGTCCGCTATCATGGTCGTCCCGCTTTTCTGCTGGAAAAACCGAATCCGGAGCAGGAAGTCATTTTCCTCTCCTGGCTGGTCAACCATCGACTGCTCTACCTGTTCGCCCTGACCGACACCCGCGGACGAACCACCGACAGCATGTCGCGTCCCGAAGAACATCTGCGGTTCTGGAAAATGATCGCCGAGGAACAGCACTGCTTCGATCAACCCTACCCGTTCGCCAATGATCAGGCGCGCTTCCTGTTTTATCACTCACCCGAACCGAACGTGCATTATGTGCCTCATGAAGAGTTCAACGGCACGGTCACCATGCTCTCCGGCCTGCCCGGCGCAGGGAAAGACACGTGGCTCTCACGGCACCACACGGATCTGCCCGTCGTCTCGCTGGATGACGTGCGCGATGACCTGGGGGTTGAGCCAACAGACAACCAGGGAGAAGTGGCACAACTCGCCCGGGAACGCTGTCGCGAACTCTTACGGAACAAGGCTGATTTCGCTTTCAACGCCACCAACCTGACCCGGCAGATCAGAAAACGCTGGCTGCAGCTCTTTGCCGACTACGGTGCCCGCATCGAACTGATCTACCTGGAACCGCCGCTGGAGACGATATTGAAACAGAATCGCCAGCGTCCTCAGCCGGTCCCGGAAAATGTCATACGACGCCTGGCAGAAAAAGTCGAACCTCCCACACTGACCGAGGCTCATACAGTGACTTACAATGCACATTGAATCTTTCTCTACAGTTGGAAATCCAACATGCTCTTATCTATCACAACGACACATCAACCCGCCAGTGATCTGAGCTACCTGCTCCACAAACACCCGGACCGCTTTCAGAGCTTTAAACTGAGTTTCGGCAACGCTCACCTGTTTTATCCTACGGTTTCCGAAGAAAAATGCACCGCCTGCCTGCTGCTGGACGTCGATCCGGTGGGGATGGTCCGCGGCAAAGGACATCAGCAGTCGTTCCTGCTCGACCAGTACGTCAACGATCGGCCTTATGTCGCTTCGTCTTTCATGAGTGTCACCCTTTCACAGGTCCTGGGATCCGCGCTTAACGGGCGCTGCAAGGATCGTCCGGAACTGGTCAGCACGCCGATTCCACTTACGGTACAGATCGCCGTCCTCCCCGTACGCGGCGGCGAAGATCTGATTCGCGAAATCTTCGAACCACTGGGTTACGAAGTCGCCATCCAGTCTTATCCACTGGATGAACAGTTCCCGGACTGGGGCGAGAGTCCCTGTTATTCCGTCACACTGACAGGTACGAAAACACTTTCGGAACTGCTCAACCACCTCTACGTCCTGATTCCGGTCTTCGACAACCGCAAACATTACTTCGTCGGCGAGAACGAACTGGAAAAGCTATTAGAGAAAGGGGCGGGCTGGCTGGCCGACCATCCTCTGAAAGACCAGATCAGTCGTCGCTACCTGAAGTTTAAACCGAGCCTGTACCTCACAGCCCTGGCACGTCTGGTCGACGAAACCGAGACCGAAGATCCGGAACTGGAAAACGAAAATGATGAAACAGCAGAAGAACCTCTCGACAAAGCGGTTCCGCTGAACCAGCAGCGACTAGGCAGCGTAATGGCCGTCCTGCGGGCTTCCGGTGCGCAAAGTGTGCTCGACCTGGGCTGTGGCGAAGGAAAGCTGCTCCGCGAACTGCTGTCCGATCGACAGTTCGAACAGATCGTCGGTCTGGATATCTCGGTGCGCTCGCTGGAGATCGCTGCGAAACGTCTCAAACTGAAACGGCTGCCGGAACGACAGGCGCAACGGGTGAAGCTGCTGCACGGCTCGCTCACTTACCGCGATCGTCGGCTCGAAGGTTTCGACGCCGCGGCCCTGGTTGAAGTGATTGAACACCTCGATCCGTCCCGCCTGGCGGCGCTGGAACGGATGCTGTTTGAATTCGCTCGCCCGAAAACCGTCGTGCTCACCACACCGAACCGGGAATATAATGTGATGTGGGAAACCCTGCCCGCCGACCAGCTGCGTCACGCCGACCACCGGTTCGAATGGACGCGGTCCGAATTCCAGACATGGGCCACCGGCATTGCAGATCAATTCGGTTACGCTGTCCGCTTCCTGCCCGTTGGTCCGGAAGACAAAGCGGTGGGTGCACCCACACAAATGGGAGTGTTTGAACGTAATGAGTAAGAATAGTAATCCACCATTTGATTCTTCGATTACCTGGGCACGGGTCCGCGCTATTTTCAATAACCCTGATCCACCAGATAAAGTCTGGCAGTCGCAATTTGACGGATTCGATGAAAAACTGGAGCAATTGGCGCAGACTCCCTATGACCAGATCGATTTTGGTGACTTATGGTACTATCACCATGATCTGGCATACATGAAACTACAGCCGGAACTGTTTGCCTGGTTATTTCCAGTCTGCCTGATGGACTGGGATCAGACTCTACAGAATTCAAAATCCTGTTCGCATGGTGATTCCGAATTTCATTATGGAATTCTGCAAGGGAATGTTTTCGAAACAATGCTGACCGGCAAACAACTTGAAGAGGTGACTCTTTTTTTTCGAGACAGTCTTCTTAAAAGTGTCACTTCTGAAACCAGACTGCAGGTAATTCGAAATGATGTTCCTACTGCAGGCTGGATCTTTCGATTCAACTCTCTGGGGCTGATCCTACCGGATATCAGTCCGATCTGGGAAGGACTCTGGTCCCTGGAACATCCCGGTCAGGCGATAGCCGCGATTCAATACTTTTCTGCATTACTCTATTTCGATGACGAAAACCCTCTGTTTAAATCATGGGAGAATATCGAATTAAACTTCTGGGAAAACGACTCGTTTATTTATGGATCCGGATGGGCCAATAACAATACAGATTATCTGACCACAAATCTGACCGTCGAATTTGTCAATGATTTAATTCGACAAGCGGCTGTTCTGCTAAGCAATACGACTGAGTCACAGATGGCGGAACGTATCAAAAATGATTTACCCGGTTGCCAGGCTCTACTCCGAGAGCGAGTGAAAGAATTCCCTGAGTTACTGCGAAACCCTGATTCCAAGGGATGGACTGTCTGAAACTGTGTAAAGATGTTTCAGAACCATAATGAATATCTATTTTCAAATACATATTAAAGATCTATCGATTTACCAATGGACATCTCAATCCCCAAACTCTCACTCGTCGTGCTCGTCGGCCCCAGCGGGGCGGGCAAAAGTACGTTTGCGCGAAAACACTTTCTGCCGACCGAAGTCATCTCTTCCGATTTATGCCGGGGGATGATCAGCGATGACGAAAACGACCAGAATGTCACGAAGGAAGCCTTCGAACTGCTGGGTTACATCGTCTCCCAACGCCTGAAAGCAGGACGGCTGACCGTCGTCGACGCCACCAACGTCCAGCAGGAGGCCCGCGCGCAGTGGGTCGAACTGGCACGGAAGTACCACTTTCTGCCGGTCGCTATCGTGCTTAACCTGTCCGAAAAGATCTGCCATGCACGGAACCAGGAACGTCCCGACCGTTCATTTGGATCTCACGTGGTCCGCAATCAGCGTTCGCAGTTAAAACGTAATCTGAAACGACTCCGTCGCGAGGGTTTTCGTTATGTGTTTGAAATGAACTCGGTCGAACAGATCGACGTTGCCCGCCTGGAACGCGTTCCCCTCTGGAACGACCGTCGTGAGGAACAGGGCCCTTTCGACATCATCGGCGATATTCATGGCTGCTGCGACGAACTGGAACTGCTGCTCAAAGAGTTGGGTTATGCCCAGACCTCCGTTGAGGAACCAGAGCCCCTGTGGGGCGATGCCTGTTATGCGCATCCCGAGGGTCGCAAGGTTGTCTTTCTCGGCGATCTGGTCGACCGGGGTCCGCGTTCGCTGGATACGGTCCGGATTGTACGCAACATGGTCCAGCAGGGGACGGCACTCTGCGTGCCCGGCAACCATGACATGAAGCTGCTCCGCAAGCTGAAAGGGAAAGATGTCAAACTGACGCACGGACTCGCAGAGACGGTCTCTGAAATCGAAGCCATGCCAACAGAGACGCGGGAACCGTTCTGCCAGGCGCTGGCCGAATTCCTCGACAGCCTGATCAGTCATTTCGTGCTGGATCAAGGTAAACTGGTCGTCGCCCATGCTGGTATGACAGAAGACCTGCAGGGACGGGGCTCGGGTAAGGTCCGTTCGTTCGCCCTTTACGGCGAGACGACAGGCGAAACCGACGAATTTGGCTTTCCGCTGCGCTATAACTGGGCCGCCGAATACCGGGGCGCTGCGCATGTAGTCTACGGTCATACTCCTGTTCCCGATCCGGAGTGGCTCAACCGGACCGTCAACATCGACACAGGCTGTGTCTTTGGTGGTCGCCTGACGGCACTCCGCTATCCGGAAAAAGAGTTCATTTCCGTACCGGCGAAAGAAGTCTACTGCGAATACGCCAAACCCATGTATCGGGATACGGATGCAGCATCACAAACTGCTCAGCAGCAGTACGACGACCTGCTCGACCTGCAGGATGTTACCGGTAAGCGGTTTATCAGAACGCGTCTGCAGACGAACATCACCATTCGCGAGGAGAACGCGACCGCGGCCCTGGAGGTCATGAGCCGCTTCGCCGCCAATCCGAAATGGCTGATCTACCTGCCACCGACGATGTCGCCGCCGGAAACCTCCACGGAACCGGGACTGCTGGAACATCCGGCTGAAGCATTTGCGTATTTTCGCAACCAGGGAGTCCCCCAGGTGATCTGCGAAGAAAAGCACATGGGTTCGCGGGCCGTGGTTGTCGTCTGTCGCGATCAGGAAACAGCCCGCCAGCGGTTCGGCGTGCAGGAAGCAGAACGCGGCATCGTTTACACACGGACGGGGCGGCGTTTCTTCAATCAGTCTGAACTGGAAGCCGCCTTCCTGGAACGGGTCCGTCAGGCATTGAGTGCCGCCGACTTCTGGAATGAGTTCCAGACGGACTGGGCCTGCTTCGACTGCGAACTGATGCCCTGGTCGGCCAAAGCCCAGGCGCTGCTGCAGTCGCAGTACGCAGCCGTGGGTGCCGCGGGAAAAGCAGCGTTACCCCCGGTCGTCGCTGCACTGGAACAGGCAACAGCACGACTGACTGCCGACGAAGCCTCGTATGCTGCAGAAATCGCAAGCCACTTCCGTCATCGGGAAACTGCGATCGAGGAATTCGTGCGCGCCTATCGCCACTATTGCTGGCCCGTGGAAACACTGGATGACTTGAAGCTGGCTCCGTTTCACCTGCTGGCCACCGAGGGCAGAGTTCACATCGACCAGAATCATGACTGGCACATGCAGACCATTGCACGCATCTGTGCGCAAGATGAGAAACTGCTGCTGGCAACGCCATCGTTGAAAGTCGACCTGACCGACAATGACAGCGTGCAGTCCGGCATCGACTGGTGGTCGGGGTTGACAGGCACGGGAGGAGAAGGGATGGTGGTCAAACCCCTGGAATGGGTCCAGCGGGGGCCCAAAGGACTGGTACAGCCCGCAATCAAGTGCCGGGGGAAAGAGTATCTGCGGATTATCTATGGTCCGGATTACGACGCGGAAGAAAATCTGACTCGCCTGCGTAAACGGGGTCTACACCGCAAACGATCGCTGGCACAGCGTGAATTCGCCTTGGGCATTGAAGCCCTGGAACGATTTGTGAACCGGGAACCGCTCAGGCGGGTCCATGAATGTGTGTTCGGGGTGCTGGCTTTGGAAAGTGAGCCGGTCGATCCCCGACTGTAAAACTTCGCCCCAAGCGAAAACAGGAAGTGAAACCATGAACAAGCGCGTCCACTATCAGCCGAACCTGATCTATTCTGACGGCACACAGGTGGTCACAGTCCGGGATATCATCGGGCCGAACGGTCGTACTCAGCATCCGCGGGGATCGGTTGGTGTGGTAGTGCGTGCGCCGCGTGATCTGGATCACTCGTATCGCGTTAAGTTTCCCGATGGTGTCGAAGTCGCCCTCAAAGCAGACGAGCTGACACTGCTCGCTCAATTCAAAGAGGGGGAGATCGGCAACAGCGAGATCAACGCAAACCGTAGCGACCTGTTCTCCCGCGTGATCTTCAAGTGCATCATTGGCTCCCGGGCCTTTGGTCTTGAGGATGAGCAGTCCGACACCGATTATCGCGGCGTCTACCTGCCGCCCGCGGAACTGCAGTGGTCGCTGTACGGTGTTCCCGAACAGTTGGACTGCCACGAAACGCAGGAAACCTACTGGGAGCTGCAGAAGTTTCTGGTCCTGGCTTTGAAAGCGAACCCGAACGTCCTGGAGTGCCTCTATACTCCCCTGGTCGAACAGGTCACGCCCCTCGGCCGGGAACTGCTGGATCTGCGGGAAATCTTTCTGACGCGCATCGTCTATCAGACCTACAACGGTTATGTGATGTCGCAGTTCAAAAAGATGCAGACCGATATCAAGAACCAGGGGAAGGTCAAATGGAAACATGTGATGCACCTGATCCGGCTGTTGATCTCGGGAGTCACCCTCCTGCGTGAAGGCTATGTCGTCGTCGACGTGGGACCACAGCGGGAGCAGCTGTTGGCCATCAAGCGGGGAGAAGTCCCCTGGGACGAAACCGAGAAATGGCGGAAGAGCCTGCACAAGGAATTTGAACAGGCGCTGGAGCAGACCAGACTACCGGCCCGCCCCGATTATGAAACTGCGAATAATTATCTCATCAAAGCGCGTCGACTGGCGACGCAGGAGGTACTGCCGTGAACTTCGATCCCCGACTTGAACAACAGCTTAAGGAACATCCTTATCCCCTGCTGTTCGCTACCATCAGCGGATCACATATTTATGGCTTTCCTTCTCCTGATTCTGATTACGATCTCCGCGGCGTACACATACTGCCGCTGGAGACCGTCATCGGTCTGAAAGAAGGTCAGGTCACGGTGGAGCGTTCGCGTGTCGATGACGGCCTGGAAATCGATCTGGTCACACACGATGTGGGCAAGTTCTTTCAACTCATGCTCAAAAAGAATGGTTACGTGCTGGAGCAACTGCTCTCGCCGCTGGTTCTGCAGACCACTCCCGAGTATGAAGAGCTGAAAGCACTGGCGCCCGGCTGTGTGACGAAGTATCACGCATACCATTATCTGGGTTTCGCAGCCACACAGTGGAAACTGTTCCAGAAGGAAGATCCGCCCCGGGTCAAGCCCCTGCTCTACGTATATCGGGTCCTGCTCACCGGTCTGCATCTGATGCGCACTGGCGAACTGGAACCGAACCTGATCCTGTTGAATGAAGAATCGCGGTTATCCTACATCCCCGAGCTGATCGAACGCAAGCTGGAAGGTTCTGAACGTTCCACGCTGGATGCCGCCGACATGGAGTTCCATAGACGCGAATACCAGCGGCTTGTAGGCGAACTGGAACAGGCGATGGAAACCACCAGCCTGCCCGAAAAGCCAAGTTCGGGTGATGCGTTAAATGACCTGCTGGTCCGGATCCGTCTGGCTCAGCGCATAGAATCCTGATCGGACTATTCGAACCAGAAACTGAGAGACGCTCGTTTTCGTTTGAGAACGAGCGTCTATCTAATTCACGGAGCATGAAATCTGCCGCTTCGACTCGTCTGCAGAAACTCGAACATTTACATTTGTATAAAGCAAAACGTTAACAACTTTTTTGTTAAATTCCTGTAAAATACGTAATTTTCGCTGACTCATTTCTGTTGAAGTCAACTTCTCTGAGTAAAATCGATTGGAAACAGGACAGATTTCCAGCACCAGCGTTCACCCAGGTGCTAAGTGACAGGAACAAATTCATGCGATCTACAACTCTATTGTTGATCACGCTTTTTATCTATTGTGCCACCGGACTTTCTATAGAGTTAACTGCACAGGAACCAGAACAGGTAAAAGGCGAATACTACGGACTGAAATTTGACGGCCGAGACAGCTATGTCACTCTGCCCCATCTGAATTTCACCGCATGGAATACCTTTACCATCGAAGCCTGGGTCAAAGACTGGACCGGCCGCATCTGTTGCGAAGGTAAGCAGGGAGATCCCGAAAACAGCATCTGGATTTCCATCCGGGCCAGCCGCCATTCTGCAGGCTGGGAAAGTAACAACGGGACCAATTATTCTACCCGCGTCGACCCGAACTCGGTTGAAGGCTGGGATCATGTCGCCATGATTTATACCGGCACCGAGCAGGTCATTTACGTCAACGGCAAAGAAGTACATCGACAGAACGCCCCCAAGCCAGGCCCGTTCGTTGCAGATCGAAAATTCTTTCTCGGTGCTCAGGAAAAATGGGACGAGGAACAAACCAAGCCGGCAGCCCTGTTCGGCAAGGGAATCATGCGGATGTTTCGCGTCTCGAATGTCGTCCGTTATGACAAGGAATTTACTCCTGCTCAATCATTTACACCGGACGCGAATACAGAGCTGCTGCTCGACTTCTCAAAGCCAGACCAGACCACGCTTGCGGATGTCTCCAAACACAAACGGAACGGTACCATCCACGATGCCAAGTGGGTTCTGCTGACTGAAGAATAAGTTCAGTCTGCCTGCGACTGGTTGCAGTCCGTCAAATTCACCATCTCCGGACCACAGCAGCCCGACTGTGCGTAGAGTTCATCTTTCGCATCTGCTTTCAACACGACGAACACTTCCCACTTATGACCATCGGGATCCACGGCCCAGACTTTGTCCTGCACAGCATAACAACAGGTCGTCGCCTCTTCCGTAATGGTTTTAATCCCGGCGGCCTGAAACCGTTCGATGGCAGCATGCACTTCCGCTACGGATTTCACCTGGACCCCAAAGTGAGCCGAACCCCCTTCAACGGTGACGTCCCCATCTACTTCATTCAGGGTCAGATTTACCGAAGGATCCACCGGTTCAAATTTCGCATACCGTGGACGTTCCTTGCTGGGGGCCACCCCCAGCAGCAGTTCGTAAAACTTTTTTGACTGCGCCAGATCGGAAACCGTCAAGGCGACATGCACACGGAAATTACCCGGAAAGTCGACAGCTGATTCCTGAGTCATAATCATCTCCCTCGTATTGAAAGTGAACCTAAGCAGATTCGTCGGCCAGAAAGGCCTGGATTTTGGTTTTGATTTCATCCCGCACACGACGGAATGTTTTCATTTTTTCTTCATCGGTTCCCGTCGCATCAGCGGGATCATCAAACGGCCAGTGCAGGGTTTGGGTCGCTCCCGAGAAAACCGGGCAGGATTCTTTTGCGTTATCACAGACCGTCACCACCAGGTCGAACTGTTGTTCGGTAAACTGATCGAGATGCTTACTGGTATTCTCTGACAGATCAATGTCCAGTTCCCGCATCGCTTCGATCGCCAGGGGATGCACATAACCCGAAGGCTTCGAACCAGCCGACTCCGCCTCCCACTCTCCTTGCCCTAAAAACTCCCAGAGCTCTTCGGCCATCTGGGAACGACAGGAGTTACCGGTACATAACACTAATACGCGTTTCATCATAGTTCCTTATCAAGATCCAACTTTATATTTAGTTTGAATATCCGTTGTTAATCATCCAGCGGTTTGATTGATATCAGTTTCAGAATTCACCGCACTTGTCTGATGTGGAAACCAGTCCTGCGTTTTGAGACAGAACCTGACCAGCGCGAGCATGAGCGGCACTTCAATTAATACTCCCACCACGGTTGCCAGCGCTGCCCCCGAAGAAAGTCCGTAAAGCATTGTGGCGGTTGCAATCGCAACTTCGAAGTGATTGGAAGCGCCGATCATCGCAGTCGGTGCTGCGTTTTCATAGCTAAGCCCCAGTACTTTTGACAAAAAGTATCCCAAGGCAAAAATCACAATCGTCTGAATCAACAGCGGGATCGCAATCCAGAGAATCGTCAGGGGATTACTGAGAATCGTTTCCCCTTTGAAAGAGAACAGCAGGATCAGAGTGACCAGCAGAGCGGTAATCGTGACTGGTGTCAGCGTATGCAGAAACTTTTCCTTGAACCAGACTTCCCCTTTAGTGGCTATTAACCATTTTCGAGAGAAGAACCCGGCAACCAGCGGGAACGCGACATAAACTCCAATGGAAAGCAACAACGCCTGCCAGGGAACAGGCAGTTTTCCCACCCCCAGCAGAAAGCCGCCCAGAACACCGAATAACAACAGCATCGTCAGCGAATTGATCGCCACCATGACCAGCGTATGTCCATCGTTGCCTTTCGCCAGAAAACCCCAGACCAGCACCATGGCGGTACAGGGAGCGATCCCCAACAGAATGCAGCCTGCCAGGTAACTCCGCCAGAGCGGCACTTCCAGCATTTTCACCCCATCTACCAGCACGACTTTGCCGGATCCATAAACGGCTCCCACAGAAAGGTCCAGTCCGAAGGGCATTTTGACATAATCCACCGCATCGGGGCCAATGAACTGGTAAAACAGTGTTCCCAGGAAAAAACTGGCAATCGCATACATCGTAAACGGTTTAATCGCCCAGTTGATAAACAGAGTCAGGCCGACCGGACGCACTGCTTTGCCGGCTTTCAAAACTTCGGCAAAATCGATTTTCACCATGATCGGATACATCATGAAAAACAGGCAGACCGCAATCGGAATCGACACCACAGGAGCTTCGTTGACATAGATCGCCATGCTGTCCAGCTTGAGGGCAATCCCGGGAGCCAGTTTCCCCAGTACAATCCCAGCCACAATACAGAGTGCGACCCATACCGAAAGATAGCGTTCAAAGAAGCTGATTCCCTGGCCAGAAGTAACTCTCTCGCTGTTGGCGTCTGCAGACATTTCGTCTCTGCTCCTCATGCTATCCATGGCAATTACGCCATATAACCATATTTAGTTTAAAAAAATTACTTGAGTGACTGTTTCCGAGCTTCCAGGTCTGACAGTAACACCGTTTCCATACAGGAAAAGAATCCATCCAGACAGCCGCAGGTCACTCGATAATAATTGAGCGCCCCTTGTTTGCGCGCCGCCACCAGTCCCACATCTTTCAAGATTGCCAGATGCTTGGAAACCGTGGACTGATCTGCCCCCACCTGCTCAGTCAGATCTCCCACACATAACTCCTGATTCTGGAGCAGATCCAGCATCAGCAGCCGACTGGGATGAGCCATCGCCTTGGCGATTTTGGCTCGGGCTTCATATTGTTGGCGTGTTTTTTCGTCCATGGCAATATGACCATATTACCCTTCAGCATCCTATACGTCAACACTGAATACCAGAATGGTTTAATCGGAAAACTGAGCCTGGAGAAATCTCTGAAGCACCGGCACATGACTGCGTTCCGGTTCTTTCACGGAAGTCACCAGCGTCAACCGGGGTTGTGAGAATTCGGCGATCCGCTCCTGCAGTTCAGGCAGTCGCTCATCCAGTTCCACCCGATAGCGTACCGTGAACTCTTGATATTGATCGGAATGACTGTGAAACCATTTCCGTAATTCGGTGGAGGGAGCCAGTTCTTTCGCCCAAATATCAATGGCGGCTTTCTCTTTGGCCACACCACGGGGCCAGAGACGGTCCACGAGCACCCGCAAGCCATCTCCGGCTTGGGCCTCCTCGTAAACCCGCTTGATCTGGATCCTGCTGGTCATGGGATCGCTCTTAGAGAGTGTCTGGGATCAGGCGTCAGGTACTTCGAGGCGACAGCAGCCGAAGTCGAGGTGCTGTTTGCCCGCTTTGCTGACGGCGGCTACTTCAGGGTGCAGATTGTAGACGACGAACCGTCCCTCTTTGCGTTTTGTGACCAGTCGGGCGTGATACAGAATGCCCAGGTGATGCGAAATATTGACCACTTCTTCTTCGAGTGCTTCGGCAATCTGACTGACAGTCCGTTCGCCATCACGAAGCAGGTCAATGATGCGGAGCCGAATCGGCTCTCCCAATGCTTTCAGTTTTTCAGCACACAAGTCGGATTGGAGCCGATCTTTAGACATGTTGTTACCATCGCTGCAAGACAGGAAATCCTCCCCTGTTCCTTCATCAGGCGGACAGCCGCGGCAATCAGCCTGCGCGGGGATTCTGGACCTGATTGTAGCATAAACACCGCGCAGGGACAGCTCCAGTAAATGGGAAACCGGTTTTCTGCCACTTTTCCCCAGTTGCTGTACAGCCTGTGTAATTTATCAGTGTGGTCTGTTTTATTCCTATCACCGTGGACTAAGTTAAAGAATCGCTTCTACGGATCTCAGCTGGAACAGGAAATCGGACTGGCTGCAGCCTCGATTTCAAGCACCGACTCTGCCAGCGAAGAGGCCTGCAACTGCTGATAGACATTAGCCGGCAACATTGTCTGACGCCCTCGCTTCAGCGTCAAACCTTGATCGAGTGACAGCTCAGCGAAGGGCCCCAGATAAACCACATTCACCTGCGATTCACTGACTGGTTCCGGCTTGCGCACCTGCAACCTGGTCTCACGCAGCTCGGCCTCCCCTACTGTAAAACAGGGCTGTCTGCGATATGTCGTCAGGCTGATCCTCTCAAAGCCCGCCGCTTCGAGATCTGCGAGCAGCGATTCCAGAACGGGAACCTGCTTCACCACACTCGCAGGTCCCGCGAGGTTAAGAGCTTCAGTCACCCGCCGGTCCCCCGTCAGACAATGCAGGTTGAGTGTCCCTCCCGGTTTCAGACAGTTCGCAACCTGTTTCAGAAACGGTCGCACCTCGTCAGCGGTCCCCTCTGCATTGAAGCTTCCCTGTAAGGCGACATCGTCCAGAGACTCAGGAGTTAAATCGGCAGGGATCTCCAGGGGCTGGCCCAGACGATGCGCCCACTTCTGTTGTGCGTTCTGATCCCGTCCTGTTGAACAGACAATTGCCTTGGAAGTTGGTCCAGCAGCATTCGCTTTCGTTTCCCCGCGCACCGCTTCCGGCACCTGTCCTGCTCCCCGGTGTTCCAGATCTCCTTCCAGCAGATACATCTCCCACAGATTCTGATCCGGATCATGTAACCAGAATTTCGACTGTTTTGCATAACAGCACTCAACCCCCTCTTCACGTTGACTGGAGATACCTGCCAGTTCGAGTCGGCGCTGCAGTGCCACCAGTTCTTCGGCGCTGTTCAACCGAAACCCCAGGTGATTCAATGCCCCGCGTTCTCCGGGATCGACCGGCTCCAGCGACAGTGTGAGTGGCGGATTATTTAGCTCAAATTTGGCGTAGTCTTCCCGCTGTTTTGTCGCGGGAATGCCAAACACCTTCGCAAAAAAGGCAACGGAGCGTGGAATGTCAGCGACATTCAGGGAGATATGAAAGTGAACCGGTTGTTCTGTATCAGAGAATGTCATGCTATGAAACTCCTGTCGAAGAGGATTTAATTTGTGGAAGCGGAGTCAGCCAGCCAATTACCGCGGCGCAGAACAGGCAAGCCGCCAGCAGATACAATAAGGAGTGATAAGAACCTGTCAGCGTCTTACACTGTGCAAACACCAGGGGGCCCAGTGCCGAAGCCAGCACGGTCATCATCTGTGCCAGCCCCTGAATTCGTCCCAGGTGGTTGCGTCCATAGAGAGCCGGCCAGACCGAAAAGAACATCACAGTCAGTATGCCGCCAGCGGAAGCACTCACGATAACATAGCCTGCCACATCGCCGCTGGTCTTCAGTCGAGTCAACCAGATCATCGAACCGGACAACATGAATAACGAGAGCGCAAGCAATCGATTGAATGACCATTTCAATCCGAGAGCGCCGGCGAGCAGGTTACTGAGCATCCCGACGCCGGTTCCCAATGCGAGTGAGTTATAATAGACCTCTTTGCTGAATCCCTGATCGGCCAGGATTGACTCATTAAATAATGAAATCCCCGAAACGATCATGCCATACAGAGAGATTCCGGAGGCGAACACCCAGAACGCCGGCGTTCGCATGGCCTGTCGCAGTGTATAACTCTGTTGTTCCGGTTGGTTCTCGGGTGATCTGCTTTCTGTTGCATCCGCAGGTGGTGCCTGACGGTCGCGGGTGATGAGTCCCAGCACAACAGTCGCTCCCAGAATGATCCAGCCTGTCCCGGACCAGAAGACACGCCAGTTGAGGTCGGCACACTCCCGCCCCAAAAGTGCCGCCGCGATGAATCCCACCGACATCAACACTGAATAGATCGCCATCGGCAGACTGACCTGTTTATCAAACCATTTGCCGACGATCGTGATACTCACGACCGACAAGGCACTCTGCCCGAAGCCGCGGGTCAACATGATCGCCAGAAACAGCAGCCAGACCGATGTTACCGTGGACATCCCCACTACGACGGCTCCCAGCAGGCCCATCACAACCGTCAGCGTAAGCCGAATTCCGTAACGGTCAATGCACTGCCCAACCCCCAGGCAGAACAGTGCTCCCCATAGCGTCGCCCACAGGTTGATCATTCCGTAACTGGCCCGTGTCAACTGAAAATCCGGATCATTCAGCAGACGCTCTGTAATCATTCCCAGTCCATGAGTACGCCCCGGGAGTGTCGCCACCATAGCGACAGCAGCCACCACGACCATCAGCCAGCGATAGCCTGAAAATCCGGAAATGGAGGCTGGCAAGATTTCGGATTGTGGAGGGATGCGGGTCTCAGTTGACATGAACTCGACTCATTTAAACCAGGTGTTCGTGAGGCCATACTCCGCATAACGCTTGCGCAGATATACCTGAAATTCTTCGTAATGTGCTGTCCGCTGCTGTCCCCCATCTGAAAATGCGTTGTAACTCAGGTACAACTGACGTCTCCAAGAGGGGGACAGATTGGGACCGGAGCGATGCGGAGTGAAACCATCGAAAATCGCTATGTCTCCCGGTTCGAGTTCCAGGGGCACCACCCGGGACTCATCCACCGTTTCAGCGGGCAGGCGATGATAGGTACCATCTTCCGGCGAAAGAGAGCCTTGCTGATGGTAGCCGGGAAAGACTTCTGTGCAGCCATTCGAAGCATTCGCGGTATCAAGCGGAATCAGTACGGTCAGAAAACTGCGTGGAAAACCGGGCCAGGCGATCCAGTCCTGATGCAGTTCATACCCTTTTGTTCCCGGTTGTTTGAAGATCAGCTTATCCTTGAAGAGACAGGCTCGTTCCCCATACAAATCGTGCAGCACATCCAGCAGTCGCGGATCGAAAGCAGACTTTCGGATCAACGGACTGAGATCGATCACCGGGTCAAACGTTTCCCACAAACAGTCGCGGTCATCATGGGTCTGCTGGAAACGACAGCGTAAATTATGCTTATCAATCAGATCGCTCTGGTAAGTCAGTTTCCATGCTTCCTCAGAGAGGGCCTGCATCTCTTCCGCCTCGAATAAACCGCGAAGAATCAGGAAACCATCCTGCTTCCATCGAGAATACTCAGAGTCCCGTAAAACGCGTCGTTCTTCAAGCTGCACCATCGTGTCTCCCGCCGTCAGGTCTGATGAATTTGGACCGGTAGTAAAACTCAACGCTCCGTTTCAGAACTCACCCAGCACTTCCCCACCAGATCGGGTAGACAGACTCCGCCAGAGATTCCCGTCGATGCTGTCACCGATAAAGCGGACCGCACCGTCACAGAGCAGCAGATTCACACCTCCCGTATGATTGCTGCGGGCCGCTTTCCAGCCAGAGGCGATGTATCCCTCGCTGGCAGTCGCGTTGGCCACGCAGTCGTAGTTCTTGGAATTGGGGCCATAGTAGTGGTTATAGGAGGCGCAACGTATTTCGCCCGAATACCAGGCGAACTGGCGTTCGTTAGACTGGTTCCACGTTGTCGCAGCAGCGCAGTTGGCATCACTGATCAACGAACCGAAAGCCAGATTTCGATAATATTTTTTCTCCGAACCAGGGGCGGCTCCCGTTGTCTCCGCCCCCTCTCCGATCAGACTCTCTGACATCGCCGCTGTGTTGCTGGTCCCGTCAGTAATATCACGAAAACGGGTACTGGAGTCGGCATAGAAGACGCCATCTGAACGATAGGGGGAACCATGCTCTACGCCACCGGTCGCATCCAGACCACTGCCCATACTGGCTGCATAATTCGTGGGTCCGATTCCCCCGGTCACACCATAAGCGGTAGACACCTTGCGCGAAATATCAGAGGGACAGAGATAGAGATTGATTAACGTCGAGGCCGCCAGTTGGTTATTATTGTCGGCGATGATCCAGGCACTCCCCGAATTGGCATATGTGGGGGATTCCAGATTCAGCAGATTGTAAACGGCCGTCTGTTCCAGGAAGGGAGTCAGATAAGCCATCACACCCCAGTTCCCCTGGAAATAACCGATATATCCACCCGAGCCTGGTTTTCCCCCGGGAATCAGGTTCGGTGGAAACACGCTGTGTGCACTCGCATAATTGTGCAGGGCGATTCCCAGTTGCTTGAGATTACTTTTACATTGCGCCCGCCGGGCAGCTTCCCGTGCCTGCTGAACTGCAGGCAACAGCAACGCAATTAAAATGCCGATGATCGCAATCACGACCAGCAGTTCAATCAAAGTAAAACCGCGACGCATCTGCGGTCGCACCTGTTCTCTGTTCTGACTCATCATGTTCTCCAATGCAATTAATATTACATTCTTATGATCGTCAGAATATAGATCGCTCCTGCAGGTGTCAATGATCTATTTTTTTTATTTTTCTGATGAAACCGCTTGGCCATTAAGGTTGCTGATTTAGAGAGATATTTGTCATAAATCATCCCTTTTCATTTTTTCCAGGTAAACAAACCCTTAATAAACCTGCCCGCGGAACAATAATAGAAGCAGGACTATTACTAACCCAGCCAGCACTTTATCAATCTGTGGTTTCAACAACATGACCTGGATGGAATGGTACAACACACTCTCCAAACCGGAATGGACGCCGTCCCCGGGAACCATCAGTCTGATCTGGCAGATACTCTATCCGATCATCCTGATCTCATTCGGTTACGTCTTTTACCAGACAGCACGGCGTCGCTATCCTGCAGCAACAGTAATGCCTTTCGCGATTAATCTGATTGCCAATCTGAGCTTCACCCCGCTGTTTTTCGGTTTGAGAAATGTGCCTCTGGCTACACTGGATATTCTGGTCGTCTGGTCTACAATCCTCTGGATAATTTACTCGATCTGGCCTCGCTCCCGCTGGGTCGCGTTGGCTCAGATCCCTTATCTGATCTGGGTTTCCATCGCTACGACGATCCAGGTCAGTATTTTCTGGATGAATTGAGGAGCCTGGAAGTCTGGTGTCAAAAACAAAATCACAATCATCGATCAGACTGGGGCTCTGTTGTCAGTTTCTGGAAGAACCGATTAAATTTCGGAATACCACAGTCAAATCCAACAGCCAGATGGAACGGACCGCCGCCCTGGAGAAACTGGCGCGACTCTGTCGGGAAAATGCAGAGGCACTGCGGTCGTCGCTGGAATACTGTGCCGCGCACAACATCGGCTGCTTTCGCATCAACAGTCAGATACTCCCCCTGAAAACTCACCCTGAGTGTGGCTACGACATGCAGGACCTGCCCGAGGGGAAGGCCATCGTCAAGCTGTTCAAACAGTGTGGCCAGTACGCCCGCGAGCATCAGATTCGCACCTGCTTTCATCCCGACCAGTTTGTGGTACTCAACTCCCCGCGCGAGGAAGTTGTAGAACGTTCGATAGCAGAGCTCGAGTATCAGTCCGAAGTGGCAGAATGGGTCAATGCGGATGTGGTCAACATTCATGGCGGGGGTGCCTACGGAGACAAGGAAAGTGCCCTGACACAGTTCGCGGAGAACTTTAAGCGTCTCTCGAAACGGGTCCGCAGCAGACTGACCGTGGAAAATGACGACACGACTTACACTCCCGCGGATCTGCTCCCGCTCTGCCGGAAGATCGGCATACCGCTGGTCTACGACGCGCATCATCACCGCTGCCTGCCTGATGAGCTCTCAATTGAAGAGGCTACCGAACAGGCAATTCAGACCTGGGATCGCGAACCGATGTTTCACATTTCCAGTCCCCTGGAAGGCTGGAAGGGACCGAAACCCCACCGGCACCATGATTACATCAATGTGCGTGATTTCCCTACGTGCTGGGAAGACCACGAGTTGACCGTCGAAGTCGAAGCCAAAGCAAAGGAACAGGCAGTGCTGAAACTGATGCAGTCACTCCGCAGAAGTAGAAACTGATTTTCGTGTTGACAGACAGAATCCCAGACTGATCAGAAAAATCAGCCACTCACCGGTCGCCAATGAGTACGTCGTCGCGCCGATTCCCTCGAACAGGAAAAAACTGGCACAACGAAATAAGACCAGGCAACCATGCACGATCAGACAGACCGTCAACGCATACCGCGTCACAGCGGCCTGCCAGAGGGGCCAGAGAAAGATCAGGCCTAAAGCCAGTTCCAGACCGCCATACACCACCAGGAACTCCGACTGCCCGGAGCCTCCCTCCAGCGTAAAGCCCACCGACTGGGATGTGGATGCAGGGGTGATCGCACACCAGAGTGCAAGCATCAGATACAGCCCCCCTACCAGGGCCAGCCAGACTCGAATCATCAGTTAAAACTCCCGTGTATTAAGGATACGCTGAATATCTCGAGAATAGACGATCCTCGTCCCATGGTCAAACTGTGGTGAACCTGATCGCGTTTCCGACTGTCTTATTCGCAAGGCATACCAGCCAATGAGGGTCTGCTCGGAATCCCCGCAGTTGCCTGTTTCTCTCTGCGTTGTTTTTAGCTCAAGCTCGATTCACCTGAAAGTCGATAGACCACGACATGAAATCCATCATCACACTTTGTTGTCAGATCTGTTGTCCAGGAACGGCTTTCGTTCTTTGGGAGAGGGTGTGTTGATTGTTATCAAAACCTGATCAGATCTGATCAAAGTACCATATCTCATCCAAAGGGTTGAAAGCCATCGCTTTCAACCCTTTTCTTATTGGCCTCGTTTCAATCCCGGAAGGGTTGCTGCAATGAATAGTGACGCATGGATCACCGTGTGTATTGTGGGTTTCCTGTTTATCTCGCTGGTAAAAAATCTGGCTCCCCCGGACCTGTTGTTTCTGAGTGCCACTACCATCCTGGCAATCCTGGGAATCATTTCTCCCCAGGAAGCCTTTGTCGGATTTTCCAACTCCGGAATGCTGGCGGTCGCAGCCCTGTTTGTGGTTGTGGCCGGACTGCGTGAAACCGGCATTCTCGATCTGATCGGGCATCACGTCCTGGGGCAGTCACGCAGCGAACGCAGTGCTTTACTCAGGCTCTCGGGAGTTGTGCTTCCGCTGTCGGCGTTTTTGAATAACACGCCGATCGTCGCGATGTTTGTTCCCGTAGTCATCGACTGGAGTCGTCGGCACCGTATTGCCCCCTCCCGCCTGCTGATTCCACTCTCCTACCTGGCCATTCTGGGAGGCACCTGCACCCTGATCGGCACTTCAACCAACCTGGTGATTAATGGACTGATGCTGGAAAGTGGATTACCGGGTATGTCACTTTTTGAAATCGGCAAAATCGGTGTCCCTTATGCCTGCATTGGGATCGCTTACCTGTTCTTTGCGGGACACGTCTTGCTCCCCGAGCGTCAGGAACTGCTGGAACAGTTAAGCGAATGTCAGCGGGAATACCTGGTCGAAATGGAAGTGCAGTCCGGCTGTCGTCTGATCGGCCAGACCATCGAACAGGGCGGTTTACGCCAGTTGCCGGGCCTGTTCCTGATAGAGATCGATCGCCGCGGAAAGATTCTCTCCCCTGCAGGTCCTGAACAGATTCTGGAAGCAGGTGACCGCTTAATCTTCACAGGCATTGTCAGCAGTATCATTGAATTGGAAAAAATCCCCCATCTCATCCCCATTGCCGATCCAGACTACGAAATCTCGCCCCGCAAACAGCGTAGACGCCGACTGTGCGAAGCTGTGATTTCCGCCACCTCGCCCCTGGTGGGAAAATCCATCCGCGAGGCCGATTTCCGCGCCACTTATGGAGCGGCGATCGTCGCCGTTCATCGCGCCGGGAAACGTATCGAACAGAAAATCGGTGATATCAGTCTGCAAGCCGGCGATACTCTGCTCCTGCAGACTCCGCTTCATTTTCTGCGTGCCTACCGCCACGATCCGGCGTTTTACCTGATCAGTGATGTCGATGACTGGCGTCCCATCCGGGCAGACAGAGCCTGGATCGCCGCCCTGCTCTTCTTCATCCTGATGGGCCTGATGATTTCAGGTGTCATGCCGGTGGTACTCTCCACCATGCTGACCGCGGTTCTCATGGTTCTCCTGGGCTGTCTCTCTACCGGTGATGCCCGTCGGAGTATTGAATGGCAGGTGCTGATCACCATTGCCGCAGCATTTGGAGTCGGCACAGCACTTCAGAACTCCGGTGCCGCTACCGAGATTGCCAGTGCGTTTGTCGCCTCAACGCAAGCCTGGGGACCAATCGCGGCCCTGGCGGTAATCTATCTGCTGGGATCGATCCTCACAGAGCTGATTACCAATAATGCTGCTGCCGTTCTGTTATTTCCGTTTTGCCTGGAGACAGCCCGTCTGTATGACGCCAGTCCGCTGCCGTTTCTCATCGCCCTGATTCTCTCTGCCTCCGCCAGTTTCATGACACCGATCGGCTATCAGACCAACCTCATGGTCTATGGCCCGGGCGGCTATCGCTTCTCTGACTTCATCCGCATAGGCACACCCCTCAACCTGCTGCTCTGGATCACCGCGGTGATCCTGGTTCCCTGGATCTGGCCATTCTGAGACGGGCAGTGGTATGCCCTCCATCGACTGTTATAATGAACTGGTATTCTCTCGGTTCAGGGATGTTTTATGCTGGAAAATATTGCCTACATTGTCGCAGCCGTCTTCTGCGAAATCTATCTCATTCTGATGATCCGTGGTCTGTTTTCATCACGCTCACAGGGACATCAATTTTCACACCTCAAGAATCTGGATTCTGCCATCGCAAGTTACAGCAAGCTGATTCATAAGAATCCTCGCGATACCAAATCCTACCTGGCACGTTCCAGCGCTTACATCCAGCAGGAGCGTCTGACAGAGGCACTTGCCGATTGCGATATGGTCACACTGTTGGAGCCAGACAACCCCTATGCATTTTTAAACCGGGGTGCGATTTATGGTCTACAAAATGAGCATGAGAAGTGCATTGATGAAACAACCCGCTGCCTCGAAATAAAACCTGACACATTCAATGCCCTGATCAATCGAGGACACACGTATGCCCGACTCGGCAACATCGAAGCAGCTCTGAATGACTTATCGCAGGTAATTCAACTGGCCCCTCGTAAACCAGAGCCTTATTTTGAACGGGGTAACTGCTTCCTGAATCTCCATAAGTATTCGGAGGCGATTGAAGAATATACACAAGCCCTGCAACATCGAGACAAAACCTGGGAGTACTATTACCGCTGGGATTGTCACCAAAAGCGCGGAATCGCCCATACAAAACTGGGACAGTTGAAACAGGCACGTGAAGATTTTGACCTCGCCTTAAAACATTGCCTCTTCCACGAGGCCATTCGACTCGACCCGCAAGATCTCGACAACTACCTCCAGCGGGGAAATCTCTATTACTGTGCTGAACAGTATCAGAACGCCCTGCTGGACTTTCTGCAGATACAGAAACAGACCATGCTTACTCCGGATCAGCAGGCCATTCTGGGGTTCTGTTATTTGAAGCTGGGTGAAGTGCAACAGGCAAAAACCATCTTCAGGCAGGCACTGGAACGCAATGCTTACAGTGCCGACATCGATCAGAACCCCGGTGATCCCGGCAATTATCTCGATCGCGGCATAATCCGGTTTGAGCTGCAGGAATATGAAACAGCGATTGACGATTTTAATCACGCACTGAAGTTGGGTGAGAAGTCCGTAGAATTGCTGGCTGCACGGGGATCAGCCTGTCTGAAACTGGGCAAATATGACCTGGCGAAGCAGGATTATGAAACCGCACTTTCGCGCGCCCCCGACTGTCCGACCGCTTATTTTTGTCTGGCCTGGATGCTGGCCACCTGCCCTGAACCTCAATATCGCAATGGCCCCAAGGCCCTGGAACTGGCGCACCGTAATCTGGAGTTACTTCCTGAAATAAACTGGAACTCCCTGAGTGTACTCGCAGCCGCCTCTGCGGAGTCCGGCGACTTCGAAGAGGCGATCAAGTGGATCACCCAGGCCATGGAGTTGGCCCAAAATGAAGATAAAACGGATTGTGAAAAACAACTGCAATGTTATGAACGAAATCAGGCCTATAGTGATCTCGCCCCCTGATGCGAGGTGTTGTCGACCTTCAGTGCGTGATATCCATCGTTTTTATGCGACTCTGGCTTGAACATCCACAGGGTAATTCATTACAAAAGGCCCCCCACAGCCTCCTGTTTCAGATAATTGAAAATCAACTCACACGGATGTGATCACAACATGACCAGCAACACGTTCTCCCCCGGCCCCACTCCGGATTCCGTCAAAGCCGCTGATGGCTCAATCCATACAGTCCCCACAGGGTGGACCCTGCTCCCTCCCGGCGACGCCGGTCTGACGCGACGAGTCAAAGCTGCGGGAGAATTCTGGAGCGTGCAGGAAAAGAAAGGCCGACGCACTTTTTCGAAAGGGATCTGGGCCCCCGCAGAGACCATCACCCGGATCCAGGCCGACCTGGCAGCAGAGCGTGCCACTCCCGCTTATGCAAAAAAGCAGGCTGCGGCTGCCGCGCGCCGGGAACAGGAACAGTCCACCTATGTCGACGATTTCCTCTCTGCGGTACTCTCCTATCTGGACTTCCACCCGACGCATGAGCAGATCGCCCATCAGATGGCACAGGCAATCACGGCGCACGCAACTCCCGTCGGCAGCGGAACGGTGGCTCGCACGAAACGGATCCCCCTGGAGCAACGTGCGGAATCAGCTGTTATCGCCTGGATGCGGCACCAGACAACCGCTTATGACGAAATGGTCATTCCCCGCGTGAAAGGGAAACGACGCGAAGTCCGGCGGATGCTGGCCCGTCGCTCCAAGGAACTGCTGAATGAGTATCGCAGCCCTTCCACTCCTCCGACAGACTGCCCCCTGCACCGCGCCCTTGCAGAGTGGGAAGCCGATGGTTTAAAGTGAAGGTAGTCAGATCACTCTTTCCGGGCACGCCGCTCATCAGCGAGAGAGGCTGTTGTCAGGTAGTGAACTGTGTCATTCCGGGTCCACCAGAAGGAGCAGTATAATGAGTCTGCAGCAACTGATCGAAACAGCCTACGCAATGGTCGCAGACGACAAGGGCCTGCTGGCCATGGACGAAAGCACGCCCACCTGCCACAAACGGTTCGCGAAACTTGATATTCCCCAGACCGAAGAATTCCGTCGGGATTACCGCGAGCTGCTGGTCACCACCCCCGGGTTGAATGAAGCGATCAGCGGCGCGATTCTGTATGATGAAACCATCCATCAGCAGACCAAAGACGGCAAACCTTTCGTACAGGTGCTCCAGGAAGCCGGCATCATCCCCGGTATCAAAGTCGACAAAAGCACGACGTCTCTGGCCGGATTTCCCGGAGAGAAAATCACCGAAGGACTGGATGGTCTGCGGGAACGACTCGCGGAATACGTGCAGCTAGGCGCCCGGTTCGCCAAGTGGCGGGCTGTGATCACCATTGGGGAAGGCACACCCTCAACCGGTTGCCTGGAAGCCAACGCTCACCTGCTGGCACGCTATGCATCCTTGTGTCAGGAAGCCGGTCTGGTTCCCATCGTGGAACCGGAAGTTTTGATGGACGGAGCCCATACCCTGCAACGCTGTTTTGAAGTGACCGAACAGACACTGCGACTCGTCTTCGCCCAGCTCGCAGCACAACGGGTACTGCTGGAGGGCATGATCCTCAAACCAAACATGATCGTCCCGGGTCTGCAATGTCCCAAACAGAATTCCGTCGAGGAAGTCGCCGATGCAACAGTCAGCTGTTTCCGACGTGTGGTTCCCGTCGCAGTTCCCGGCGTCGCGTTCCTCTCCGGCGGTCAGTCAAGCGAGCTCGCCTCCGAGCGTCTGAACATGATGAATACCAAGTACAAAACCAAAGTTCCCTGGGCACTCTCCTTCTCCTTTGCCCGCGCCATTCAGCAGCCCGGCATGGAGATCTGGAGCGGAGATTCCGCGAATGTCGCAGCGGCGCAAAAATCGATGTATCATCGTGCCAGCTGTAACCGCAGTGCCCGACGTGGAGAATATAGTACCGAAATGGAATCGGTGACCGCGTAAATCTTAACCGAAAGTAAGGAGACTCATGACCGTGAAAACCGGCCGTTATCGACATTATAAAGGGAACGACTATCTCGTTATCGGAGTCGCCAGACATAGTGAGACCGAAGAAGAGATGGTCGTTTACAGTGCGGATTACGGCCAGTTCGGTCTCTGGGTGCGTCCCAAGGAAATGTTCCTGGAAAAAGTCGAGATCGACGGACGCGTCATTCCCCGCTTTCAGTTTATTGGTCCCGAGTAGACTCTACTCGGCTTCCGCCTGAATGTCGGCCACGCCATCGCGACCCACGTGCACGTGGATTACGTTCGGATGACAACAGACCGGACAGTCCTCTACGTATTCCTGCTCGGCCCCCTGTGAAACATCAATCGGTATAACGATTTCTTCACCGCAGGCATCACAAATATAACTGGCTTCTTCCTGCATCGCTCGGGTCTCCTGTTACCATAATTGACGAAGCACAACAGTCGCAGTTTCCAATCTGCTATAAGCTGGCCTGACTGGATTATACACCGTCACTCTAACCGGAAGTGATGCCGATCTGAAAAATCTTAGATGATGTATTGGATTCTGAAAGAAGTCCGATCAGATTACCCGGAATTCTATCTAATTGGGTTCGGCAATGTTAAACTGACATAAGTAACTGGTGACCATTAGCGGTGCACCCACAAGGTACTTAGTTTCGAAGATTTCCTCTGGACTTCTCCCGAAATGATTTCATCCAGCCTTCCTTCAGCGGAGAAGATTCACATGGCAAATAAGAAACAACAGAAAAAGAAAGATCGCGAGAAACGGGTCGCTAAAAAGAAGCACCTGGAGAGCGTCAAAAAGAAAACTCAGGAAAAAACAGACCAGGAATCGAAACAACCGATTCCCGCTCGTACTAAAATTATGCAGTCAGCCGTTCCCAAAGGCGACCAGGGAGCGAAGGGCAACCAGAAAAATACGTTCATGCACAGACGGACCGGCGGCTGAGAATCCTGCTGACTTCGAAGCCATCAATGTTTGAGGGATATTTAAGCAATGAGTCTGGTTACCAAAGCATTTCATTCTAATGCTTCTGCAGCTGTCATCCTGATTCGAGCCATGGTTGGCCTGATCTTTCTCTCAGAGGGTATTCAGAAATTTCTTTATCCCGAAATTCGGGGGGCCGGCCGATTCCTGAAGATCGGTCTCCCCTCACCTGAGTTCCTCTCTTATTTTGTTGCCGGTTTTGAAATCGTGTGCGGCATTTTAATTGTACTGGGGCTGTTCACGCGGCTCGCAGTCCTGCCCACGATTACGATCATGCTGGTCGCCATTTTCTCAACGAAGATTCCTATGTTAGCGGAAGATGGCTTCTGGTCGATGGCTCACGCCGCCCGAACCGATTTCTCAATGCTGCTTGGTTCAATCTACTTGCTGATCGTGGGAGCCGGCCCGCTTTCAATCGATGCCGTGCTTTTCTGGAAAAAGTCCCGCCAGCAAGCCAAAACGTGATCTGATCAATTCTCATGTTACGGTGAGTCACAGTTATGCGCGAAGTCCTGCCTCGACTGCTCTGGATCGGTAATGCCCGGGATGCACGCGACTTAAATCAGGTTCTCGATCTCGGCATTACCGCGGTTGTAGAACTGGCACGGGAAGAGCCGCCCATCAGCTATCCCCGCGAAATCGTCTATTGTCGCCTTCCCCTGATCGATGGTGACGAAAACCAGACTGTGGTACTGCAGACCGCTTTGACCACCGTGGCCCGCTTCATTTCCGCCGATCTGCCAACACTGGTCTCCTGCAGTGCCGGTATGAGCCGCTCCCCCGCAATCGTAGCCGGGGCACTGTCGCTGGTGAATGGCTGTTCTTTTGCCGATGCACTCCAGCAGGTTGCTGCCTCAGGTCCCTGTGACGTCGCCCCGGGACTCTGGAATGAGATTCAACAGTTGCTCGAGGAAACGGAACCGGGCAGCTAATCCGGTTGCTGATACCGTCCCATGAAATAGATCAGGCGAGTCTGACGGTCACGGATCAAAAACAGAAACGGATGATCGGCTCGAAAAACTTTGGGAGGTTCGTGTTCCATCGCACAGCCTGCGGCTATGATGACCCCTGTCGCAGCCGCTGCTTCAGTTCCCTGCTCGTTAACTTCCACAAACGTCTTGTGCAACACCGAGCCGATAAATAGGCCCTCAGGGTCATCAGTCATCCCGGAAAAGTCTGCAGTATCCGGCCCAAACGCCTGTTTCATCCCCAAAGCTTCCAGCGGCGCATTCAGCTCATATTCCAGCTCCAGTTGAAAGCGGGGCAGACTGACAATGACTTCACGATGATTCGTGCTCAGCCACTGATCGAGCGTCTCCGAATTCAACTCGGATTCCACTGTTTGCAATGTCCCCTGCTCTCGAGGCAGGATAATACACATGCTGAAGTCGCTCCCCCCTCCCGGGATTTCCTGTGCTGTCATATAAAAACTGCCATCTTCGGCTTCCACAGACTGCATGACGACATTCTGTTGACGGTAAGGCAGTTCCAGCACCTGAACCATTTCATTTTCATAGTAGCCGAAGGTGTCCGTCTGATGCATCATCGGGACTGGCGTCTGCTTCTCGGCCGAGATGTGAAATGGTTCATCCCGTGTCAGTTCCGGATCGAACTCCTCTTCCCAGGTTCCCTTGAAGTAGATCGCGTTGACCAGAACCAGCCTTGTCAGTTCATTAAAACTGAGGGGTGACGCCACTTCCGTGATTTTGCCACGCGTCTCCTGGCAGACCCACTGATTGATCTGAGCTGCCGCATCTCCAGGATTCCCCTGAAAATCGACGCTCTGCAAACCGCCGCCGTAATACTCGCGAACCGTATCCAGAAACGGAGTGAGAAACTGATAATCAGCCTGCCCCCAGAGCTGGTTGGCAACGTTCAGCTCCACGCCTCCGGTGCGGGTCTCAGTTAACAAATGGTGAAACGATTCATGCAGCTGCTGTCCTTCTTGAGTCAGTCGCAGCGCCCGTTTCATCTCCTCCGCGGTTTTCCCCCGGGCGCCTGCGAGTGTCATCGCGAGCGCAGTGGAAATACTGGCCGGGGAAAAGAACAGGTTTCCGGAATTAACCTGTGACAGTTCAGCAAACAGGGCGCAGGCAAAACGGTTTCCATCATCGACGATAGTGCGCAGTTCACAATAGCGCTGTTCGGCACTGATTTGACGTTTCTGATCCATAAGACTTACTCTTCCAGTTTCTGGCCATCAATCAGCTTCTGCATCTGCTGCTGCAGATGTCCATCCGGTTCGATTTCTACCGCCTGTTTGAGGAGCTCGCATCGTTGTGACGCGTCTCCCCAGGTGGCCAGAGCAGCGACCGCCATCTTTCGATTGCGGATCACGGGGCTCTTCAGTCCGGCTTCAATTAGCGTTTTTCCCTGTCCCGGGAAACGACGGAGTTCCTGTAAAATATAATCGAGGCAACCATGCTGTTTAAAGTCATCGCCCAGCCCCAGTGCATCACCGGGTCCACTGGCAATTCGATTAAGATCCAGCTGCTGTTCCGCGAAGTCCAGAACCTGTGTCAGCTGAGGTTCTTCACAGACCAGCAGCAGGTGGAACCAGCGTCCAGCGTCGTCCGGCTGTTCCTGCAGTCGGTCCCAGTGGTGATCCCAGGTTGGCAGCTTTAAAACCCGCGCCGCCTGATTTGCCTGGAAAAACTCATAGTCGTCTTCGCTCTCCAGTCCCTGCCTGACCCGGGTCTCCCATTCGGGACGCTCCAGGATCCGTTTGCAGGCTGCCTCTAATCCCTGGCGACATTCACGGTACCAGCCCCGTTCACTGCGCACTTCCCAGTCGGCTTCCTGGTTAGAGAGATAGAGTTGAATCGCGCGTATGTGCAAAAAATCATCCAGGGTTACAGGCGCTTCCTCGATCTGCTGGAGATACAGTTCAACCGCCGCTGCACCATCCTCGTAGTCGTCCATATCTTCAGCGGGACCGCCATTGATCAACGCTTCTATCAATTCGCCAGCCGCTGTCAACAATTCTCGATCCTGGGCTGAATCATGTAACGCGGGCAGCAGACCGCCGGTATTAGCACAGATATAAGCCAGGTACTCTGTCAGCACGGAATTACGGAATCCCTCTCGGAGCAGCCAGTCCCTGATTTCTTCATTCTCAGTTTCTGCCAGCCGCTCAACGATGTGGATTCGCCCCCAGCCAAACACGTTCTGTGCCAGCTCCCACAATGCCTGCTCACTGTCGTCTGCAACGTTAGTCAACGCCACAGCACAAAACAGCGTAAATTCATCGTGCCGTCCCAGGATATGAAACAGCTCCGAATTTTCCTCAACCTGGTAGAGCCCCAGCAGCGCGATTCCAAATTTGACCGTTTCCCGATCCGTAGTCTCGGTGGCAAAAGAATGTGCCAGTTCGTACAGTCGATCATGTTTAAGCTGAGGCTCATTCAGCAGACGCGTGATAACCGCATCAATCAGCACCACAATGTGCTCTTCCACAATGTGTTGATAGAGCCGGTATTTGTTGATCGCCGTCGGTTCTTCGCAGCAGGTCAGTAGCAGCCAGATCGTTTTCTCAACCCGTTCCTCTGAGTTGCTGCCTCCCGTATGATGAGTCATGACTCCATCCAGGGCGCCTGCTGCCCAGCGCAGCTCCAGTTCTTCGTTCACCCGCTCTTCATCGGGCAACTGATAGCCTGCTTCCACGAGACCGGGCTGTCCTGAAACGATGTGCAGACAGAGATGATCGTAGATGGAGGGGCGGATATCCCAGGGCAGCGTTTCGGGGAGCTCGCGCGCATCGTCATCTTTTTCCCCGGAATTCTGATCGAAAGCAACCATCCTCTTTAACACAGTCCTCTTTTAACACAATATCACAAACGACACTTCCGTATATCATTTTAATGTAATAATGGGTTCATGACACGAACCAGCAGCCTGCGGTTCATGAATTTATGAACATTTAAAAAAGAGGTTTTAATGATGTGTACAGAGATCAGTCAAGGCAGAATGCCCACTTTCAGGAACTCTCTGTTCAGACTTTCGCCACCGGGGAAGTTATCCCCAGTCCCACGAGAATGGATTCTTCCAGATCCTTGCCACTCACCGGCCTGGAGAAATAATAGCCCTGGCCCAGACAGCACCCCAGGTCCTGCAGAAGTGCCAGCTGTTCGGTATTTTCGACCCCTTCTGCAATCACTTCCAGCCCCAGCTTTTCGGCCAGAATGATGAGAGCGTGAATCAGTGTGACCTCACGGTCCCGGTCCGATTTCTTGACGAATTCCCGGTCCAGCTTTAAGGCATCAATGGGAAAGTCACACAGGCATGACAGTGAAGAATACCCGGTCCCGAAGTCATCGACGTCCAGTTTGACCCCCAGTTTTTTCAAGCCGTTCAGGGTGGCAATCGAGGCCTCCCGGTCGTGCATGATCATACTTTCGGTCACTTCCAGGTGCAGACATCCTGCGGGCAGATCATATTTCTGCAGAGCCTGTTCAACCACGGATATCAAAGTCGGATGTTCCAGCTGTTTCCGTGAGACGTTCACATGCATATTCTCTGGTGCGTGCTCTCCCAGACGGTTCCGCCATTCCGCCAACTGTCGGCAGGCTTCATCGATCACGAAGTTACCAATGGGAATGATCATATCCATCTCTTCAGCGACCGAGATAAACTCATCGGGAGGAATCATGCCTCCCACCGGATGGAACCAGCGAATCAGCGCCTCGACGCCCCGCAATTCCTCTGTTCCCAAATCGATAATCGGCTGATAGAAGAGCGTCAGTTCATTACGTGATAACACATCGCGGAGCTCATTCTCCACATAGAGCCGCCGTTGCGCCTTCTCCCGCAGTACGCGGTCGAACACAACCGGTCGATCCAGCTTCTCCGCTTTCGCTTCATACATCGCCAGATCCGCATTACTCAGCATCTCGCTGGCAGAACTAACGGGATGCTCGCTGGTCACGATCCCGATACTGGCGCTGGAGTAAATCGTATATCCGCCCAGATTGTACGGTTCAGATAAGGTGTTGATCAGCCGCTCCGCAACCCTGGTCGCATCCTGAGGCGATTTCAGATTTTCCAGCAGAACGACAAATTCGTCACCGCCAAGTCGGGCGGCCTGGATCGTATCTGTAGCTCGTACCGATTTCCGCAGACGAACTGCAATCGCTTCGAGCAGTTTGTCCCCGACGTCATGCCCCAGACTGTCGTTGATCAATTTAAAGCGATCAAAGTCCATGAAGAGCAGTGCATAGTGTTTTTCCGGCTGACAATCGATCACCCTCTGGATCGATTCCAGGATCGAAACACGGTTCGGCAGTCCTGTCAGGGGATCATGATGTGCCAGGTGCTGCATCCGCTGCATCAGACGTTTCTGCTCGCTGATATCAATTCGTAGTGCAAGGTAGCCACTGATCTTGCCCTGGTCATCCTGGAGAGGCACGATTGTGGTATTCACCCAGTAGAGCGATCCACTTTTGGATTTGTTACAGATCTCACCTCGCCAGACATTTCCCTGCCCGATTGTCCGATACATCTCACGAAAAAATTCATCAGTGTGCTGTTCGGAGCGCAGGATACGATGGTTTTGACCAAGCAGTTCCTCGCGGCTGTAGCCCGAGATCTGGCAGAAATTCTCGTTGACATCCAGGATCTTACCCCGCACATCGGTCATCGCCACGATCCCCGCCTCATCGACGGCGTCGCGAAATGCCTGTAGATAACTCAATTCGGAGTTAAGATCTGTCAATTTGATGAGCCCTTAATTCAGTGTCGTTCCCCATAGGGACCTGCTTCTGAATCTAAAACGATTGAATACTCGGTTTTGCTCTGAATTCCTTTCTTTCAGTTTCGCTGTCGCATTCACAAGTACAGCGATTCCCTCCTGACGTGCGTTGAAAGTTTAGGCCACCCCAGCAACGACTTAGGTAAAATACGGGGGAATTACACGATTCAAGGATGCGATTATGCGGGTCAGCCCGGTTTTAAGCCGCATAGTCAGCTCCAGGACGAACGCAAGTATTCAAGACATTGTCATCCAAATAAAAAGCCACTGGCCCATATCAGAACCAGTGGCTTCCCGATTGAATCGATTGTCCGGCGGTGAATTGTCTGTTCAATCTGCCAGCTTCTGTAGCATCTCTGCCAGTTTTGCTCCGACTCCACTTACAGACTTCTGCTGATTTTCATCTTTGATCTGGCCGTTTTCATTGAAGGCTTCGTGGGCCTTGGAAACCGCGACCTGATCCGGCAGAACCACCACGCCGATGTTTCCCAGAATCGAACGGACGTGGACCAGTCCCCGCAGGCCTCCCAGGGCTCCCGGTGAGGCTGATACCAGTGCGGCTACCTTACCCCGATAAGCCTGGAGTGGTGTTTCATCGCCGACTTTCCGTGAAACCCAGTCAATCGTATTCTTCAACAGTGGCGTAATTGAGCTGTTGTATTCAGGTGATGCAATCAGCAGACCATCGTGCTCGAAGAACAGCTGCTTCAGTTTCGCAGCAGCATCGGGTTCTCCCGTACTCCGTTCCAGATCTTCATTGAACAGAGGCAATGGATAATGTTTGAGATTGACCACTGTCACTTCAGCCCCTGCTGCCCGGGCACCCGCCACTGCGACTTCGAGCACACGCTGATTATGAGAATTCTGTCTGGTACTGCCTGCAAAGGCTAGAATTTTAGGTGACGCCATGAGTCTCGCTTCCTTCTGAAGATGCATGATGAATTGAATGAGAGTAAGCAGAATCAACTGCTATCTTACTGAACCTGGTCTTAGAGATCGAATGTTTTTTATTCTAAGCTATAACTGTCCTATCCCCGTGACTTCTTGCGCTGATCGAGACTCATCTGCCCCGGACCGTTGGCCATCAGAAACAGCATCGTCCCCATCAATGCCAGGTTCTTCATGAACTGAATCAATTGAGCCTGCTGTGCCTGGGCATCTTCCAGTGTCCAGAAGTCATGGAAAAAGTAAGTAGCCAGTACCAGGAACACCAGCAATAGGCCGGCACCGATGCGAGTCTTGAAACCAAGAATGACAGACAGACTCCCGGCAATCAGAAACACGATCGCCCCCGCCAGCATGACCTGGGGTGCGGGAACCCCTTCCGAAGCCATGTAGCCGGCCACGTTATTGAACTGTGGAATTTTGTTTCCGACAGCACTCATCAGAAAAATGGTCGCGATCATGATTCGCCCTGCTAAGCTCGTCAGTCCTGCCAGTGGATTTTGAGACATCTTCGGTTCTCCCTTAAGTTTTTCTTGTCGTGATTTTCAGTTGTGATTTTAATTGTCAGTTTATTTCAGATCAAACAGCATGATCTCGGCATCGTCAGTTGCCTGGATCTTCAAGCTTCGGGTGTCACTTACGGCGGCACCGTCGCTCACATCCAGAGCAATATCATTCAACAGCACACTTCCCCTCAGAACCTGCAACCAGGCATGCCGTCCTTCCGCCAGCTCGTATGTAACGGTTTGCTCTGCTTCAATCTGCGAGAGATAAACCCGCGCGTCCTGGTGGATCCGCAACGAACCTGCTTCAGCCTCGGGCGAAGCCACCAGCCGCAACTGATTCTGTTGCTCACTCACGGGAAATTGTTTTTGTTCATAACTGGGCTCGATCCCCTTACTTTCCGGGAACAACCAGATCTGGTAGAGGTGCACCGGCTCAGTTGCGGACGGGTTGAACTCACTGTGAGTAATCCCGGTCCCCGCTGACATCCTTTGGAACTCGCCGGCTCGCAGGACTTCACCATTGCCCATCGAATCCTTATGTTCAAGAGCACCCTCCAGAACATAAGTCACAATCTCCATATCCCGGTGGGGATGCGTTCCGAAGCCCTGCCCCGGTTGGACTACATCCTCATTCATGACCCGCAGCGTACGAAAGTGAACGTGCTCCGGATCCTGGTAACCAGCAAACGAAAAAGTGTGATAAGTGTCGAGCCAGCCATGATCGGCATGGCCCCGTTCCTCAGCCTTGCGTACACGAATCATTGTAGAGCCCTTTCTCCTATTTACTTAAATCCCATATTATTTACATGTAAACTATTAGACTAAAAAAAATCAGCCTGAAATCCTGGCACCAACACAACAGTTCTGTCGCGCTTTGACCAGCAGCCGATTCAATTCATGCAGTTCATCTTCAGCCAGATGCCCTAACAGTTCCTCATGCAGCGCACTTAAAGGTGCATCCATCTCATCCAGCAGATCTTTTCCTTCTGATGTGATCTCCACGTAAACCACCCTTCGGTCTTTCTGGCAGCGTTTCCGCCGTACCAGTCCCTGTTTCTCCAGGCGATCAATCAGCCCGGTAATCGCAGGCACGACCTGAACCATGCGGCTGGCGATTTCCAGACTGGGCAGTGGTTTCCCCTCGCCCCGCAGAATCCGTAATACATTATACTGTGACGATGTTAACCCGAACTCCCGAAACAGCTTACCGAGACGATTCTGAAGCTGATCGCTGGTACGCAATATGTTCAGAATCGCCTCGATTTCAGGGGACTGAAATGCCTGCTTCTTCTTCAATTCCTGTTGCAGTTGTGTCGGTTTCATATTCATTTTGTAACCTCTCCGCTTTTAATTTATATATAAACTATCGTCACGTCAATATGTATTCTGGAATTTTTCTCGAAAGATTTCTGTGGTGAGTAAAACTGCCGACTGCTCAAACCCGATATCCAGCTCTCTGTCCCCCATCAAACAGACACTCAAACCAGAGTAGGAATCACGACGCCATCAGTTACAATGATTGAGATAACAGTTATCATTTATTCAGCCAGTCGCTCAAGTAGTATGAAACAGATCTCCCTTTTGACATTGGCACTCTTCCTCGCTCTGCCCCAACGGGCGGCAGAAGCCTGTATGAATTGCGTGAACAGTGTCACCGAGGTAAAGCTGCCCTTTCTGAACTCCCTGCTCCTCGCTTTTACCGGCTGGCTGGTTCTCACGCTGATTTTCTGTCGCCCCCTGACGAAAGGGACCAGGCGGTTTTACTATTTCGGAATCCCCTTCTTGATACTGGGAGTTCTGATGTTCGTTCCCCTGGGAATGGGTGTGCCCATCATTCTCTGCTGGATCATCTACCTGCCGTATCAGATTCTGCAGTTCTTCTCGACCAGACAGGAACGCATTTTTAAAAACCTGCTCCCCCTGAGCGTCAATACCCTCGCATTGCTCCTGTCGTTGATTCTGATCTTCGTCACCACAGCCCGGGCCAATACCACACCGGAACTCATCAAATCGCTGGGCGGCATTTCCCCCTTCTATCCAGCGACTGTCCACCAGCAAATCACACGTCTGTCCCGACGCGGACCGGAAGTCGTTACCCCACTGAGCGACACCCTGGCTTCAAATTTCGAGCGCTTTGAGCAGGTCAGCGCCTACCCGACCGCACGCATGGCCTATTGCCTCAGGGAGATCGGCGGTCCCCAGGCGGAAGCAACACTACAGGACATCATTGAACACCGCATGAAGTTCAAGGACAGTTCCAGTGCGAAATGGGAAGCCGCGATCTGTTGTCTGTACGCTGAATGTGCCGGTGAGCGAGCTGTTCCAGTTCTCACGGATCTACTCAACCAGGCAGAACGTAACCAGAACCATTTCCAGAAACGGGTCGCCCTGATCGCGCTGGCTCGCACCCGGGATCAAGCCGCCATCGAAACAGTTCTCAATCACGTCCCCTTTTTACAGGAAGATCTGCAGGCTGATCTCACCAGCCGCTGGAGTGCTGCGATGATCAGCCTCACCCTGCAGGCACTCGCCGAAGGACAAGCCAGCCCGGACCTGATCCAGAGCCCCGTATACCATCGCCTGATGCTGGGACTGCGACCGGAGCTCAAGTCCGAATCCGGCATTGTCTGGAATCAGCAATGGGATGGTGAGTTGGACCCGGAGGCGCTCAAAACGCACTGGTCAGCGATACTCAATCAAAAAGACTGAACTCGCTAATCTTCCACGCCTGCCCAGTGAGGATCATCCAGTCCCAGGTTCATCTTGAATTCCTTGTAAGCCACAAACAGCACGGGCACCACGAACAGCGTAATCAGTTCGACAGTCATCCCGCCAACCACCGGCCAGGCCATCGCCTTGGCCACATCGGAACCGCGACCGGTCGAAAAGATCACGGGCATCAGCGCGATAATCGTGGTAAATGTTGTCATCAGACAGGGGCGAATCCGCTTGAGCCCTGCCTGCACTGCTGCATTGCGAATATCCTCGCTGGTATTGAGTCGCTTCCGGGTGAATACCTGATCGAGATATGTTGCCATTACCACGCCATCATCAACGGCGATACCAAACAAAGCAATAAAGCCAACCCAGACTGCCGTGTTGATCTCAATCTGGTTCCAGCCCAGGAAGATCATACCGCCGGCAAACGCGACCGGTATCCCGGCAAACACGGTCAGCGCGATCGACAGATTGCGGAACTGCAGATAGATAATAAACAGGTTGGTGAAGATCACCAGGGGCACCACCCACATCAGCCGCTGGTTGGCTTCAATCTGGTTCTGAAACGATCCGACCGCCTGCAGTGCGTAACCTGCCGGCAGATCCAGCGAACCTTCCTGCTGCGCAGTCCGCAGGCTGTTTTCAACGGTATCCACGGTTTCCAGAGCCCCTGCCTGCCCCGAAGGAGAGAAAGAGACGTAAGCCACCAGCCGTGCGTCTTCGCTGTTAATCACGCCGGGGCCCCAGGTGGTTTTCATCTCTGCCAGCAACGAAAGTGGAATGATCTCTCCTGATTGTGTGACCACGGGCAGTCGATTCAGTTCGTCAATCTGTTCCCGCAAGTTTCTTTCATAACGGACGCGGATCGGATAGCGTTCGCGGCCCTCGACAGTCCGTGTCACGTTTGATCCCCCCAGCGCCGTTTCTATCACCTCATTCACCATCGCGGTCGACATCCCGTATCGGGCTGCAGTCTCCCGACTCACATCAAATTCGACATACGGTTTCCCGAGCACAATATCCGGATTCACGGTCGCGGCATTGACCTGGGGAATCTGCTTGAGATGATCGGCAACAGCGATCGATGCTTGCGCAAGCCCATCCAGACTGTCGCCGTAAATTCGGATTGCCATCGACGCCTTGATACCGCTCTGCAACATGACCACGCGCCCTTCGATCGGCTGTAGGGGAGACGCGGGTGTCACGCCGGGCAGTGTTGCTACCGCGTTGATTTGATCCCAGATATCGTTGGTAGTCACACCGGGCCGCCACTGATCGACGGGCTTGAGCATGACATATGTTTCAATCATGGCCGCGGGAGCGGGATCGAGGGCCGATTCAATCCGGCCGATCTTCCCCAGCACGTTTTCAACCTCGGGGATCTCACTGATCAATGCGTCCTGAGTCTGCAACACTTCCATCGCCTGGGAAAAGCTGGCTGCAGGATAGAGCGTCGGCATATAGAACCAGCTCCCTTCATCGAGGGCAATCCAGTCATTCGTTGACAGTCCGGGAAACAGGTGCTTCACCTCAACCCAGCCGGGCACTTCGTTGGGCTCGACACCCAGCGCCCGGGCTCCTTTTTCGAGAGGCTTCAGCACTGTGGGCATGCCTACCCAGCTTCCCAGACCGAGCAACACAATCAGTGTCGGGCCAGTAAAAAACAGGTACTTGTGCCGCATGAAAAAGCGGAGCGTGGGTTCGTATAAATAATGAATCAGCCGCGCAACCGGGTTTTCATCGACAGGACGCAACCGTTCGCCCAGCAGCCAGAAACAGCTGATTCCCGCCAGCCCGACTGCAATCAGCGTCAGCACCGGTAAACTCAATGGCAACCACCGCAGGAAATCCGCACCGAAAGACCATGTCAGGATTCCACAGACCAGCGCGAACACGACCGACACAATCAGACGCTGTCTCCAGGGCCTGGGATTCGAATTCAGAAACAGTCGACTCAACAGGGGAACGAGCGTGATCGCCACAATCAGGGCCGCGGTAATCGAGAAGGTTTTCGTCCAGGCCAGCGGCGCAAACAGTTTGTAATCACGTCCGGTCAGCATGAAGACGGGAAAGAAACTGACAACCGTGGTCATCACCGCCGTCACGACCGCCGGGGCCACTTCAGACGCCGCTTCATAAATCACACGTAGTCGCTGCTCCTTCCCCCCGGGACGCCCTTCCGTTTCCCACTGGGCCAGCGCATCGTAGATCGACTCGGAAATCACAATCCCCATATCCACCATCGTCCCAATCGCGATCGCGATCCCCGCTAATGACATGATATTTGCATCAATGCCAAACACATTCATCGCGATAAACGCCATCAACACGGCAATGGGGAGTGTGATCGCCACCACCAGGCTGGCCCGCAGATGCAACAGGAACAGCAGAATCACCACCGCGGTGATGATTACTTCCTGTGTCAATGCGTCAGTCAATGTCGAAATCGTTTCGTTAATCAGGCCGGTACGATCGTAAACCAGTTTGAAATTGACGCCCTTCAGCCCCGGTTCGATCTGGGCCATCTTGGCTTTGACGCGATCGATCACCTTGCGGGGATTTTCGCCGAACCGCATCACGACGACGCCCCCCACTGCTTCGACGCCATTTAAATCGATGGCCCCTCTGCGAAATTCCGGCCCGAGTTGTACGCGGCCCAGATCGCGAATTCGGATAGGTACGCCCTCCTCAGAACGAATGACCGTCTGTTCGATATCACCGACCGCCTTCTCGGTGCTCTGTTCGGCGCCAATAAAACCACGGCCCCGGATAATGAATTCCATCCCTCCGGATTCCACCGTCTTCGCACCCACATCGATGTTTGATTTGCGAACGGCATCAATCACCTGATTCAGGGGAATGTTGTGAAACCGCAGTTTATCCGGATCGATTTCGATCTGATACTGCCGGACATAACCTCCCACGCTGGCTACTTCACTGACGCCGGGCACCGCCTGCAATTCGTATTTGACCACAAAATCCTGCAGGCTCCGCAACTCCGCCAGATTCATTCCCGGCGGTGGTTCGAGCGTGTAATACAACACTTGCCCGAGCCCGGTGGCATCCGGCCCCAGAGTCGGCACCACGCCCTCCGGCAACAGAGCCGCCGCCGTTCCCAGTTGTTCGGCGACCCGCGAACGGGCCCAGTAGAAATCGGTACTGTCTTTAAAGGTGACCTGCACGAAGCTGTAACCGAAGAGACTTTTCCCCCGCACCGACTCGGCATCGGGAACTGCCAGCATCGACACCGACAATGGGTAAGTCACCTGGTCTTCCACATCTTTGGGAGACCGACCCGGCCAGGCCGTGAAGATGATCACCTGGTTCTCACCGATGTTGGGAATCGCATCGATGGGCACATCCCGGACGCTCATCCAGCCAAAACCGACCAGAACCGCGGTCACACAGAACATGATCAGCGGCTCACGAATACTGAAACGAATCAGGGCACGCAACATGACTTATTTCCCCCCCTGATCTGAAGTCGGTTGCTTTTCCGGTTTCGCTTCTCCGGCAGAGGGATGCTCCGATTTCTTCTCCACTTTCCCGGTTGGGGCGAATGTCTCCACCAGTTCTCCACAGCGCAACATCTGGCTGCCGAAATAGGGATTCACGAGTTTCAGGTCCGGCTGCAACCAGTCCCCGCCCCCCTCGGGAACCATGGGACAGTAGAAGTGCTGATACGCCTCTTTCGCTGTCGCACCTCGTACCTGTGTCGCCAGTTTCACCACCGCATGGCTGATCGGTTTGAATTTCAGGCGTGCCTCTTTCAGCGAAAGATGATGCAGATGCGCCGCGTTCTCAGCGATCTGTTGCAGTTCCTGTCTGACAGTTGGACTGAGATTAGCATCCTGGGCCAGTTGAGCAGCCAGTTTCTGTAAGGTGGTCGCCTCCGATTCTTTTACGGGTTGATCACCGGCAAACTGTTTCTGAATCTTGAAGTAAGCCGCGTACAGTTTTTCTAATTGCGTACCGGTCCCCCCTGCGAGCTTTTCAATCTGAATCGAATCAAACTTCAAGGGTCCTTTTTTCTCTTTTGATTTTTTATTCGGCTGATATTTTGTTGGATCAATCAGGCTCGGCTTCCCCGAAAGCTGCATCTGGGAATCGATCAGGAAATTACCCGACGTAGCGACCTGTTCTCCCGGTTTGACTCCGTCCAGAATCACCGCAGTATCCCCCAGCATCGGGCCGAGTGTCACGTTTCGGAGTTCAAATCGACCCGGTTTTGTTTCGACATACACGACACTGTGATCGCCGGCCATCAGCACCGCGGACCGGGGCACGGTTAGTGCCTGTTTCTGCTGAACAGGCTCCTGGCTGTAACCAAATCGTGAAGTGGGTACTAATTTCATCCCACAGATGGGACAGTCTCCTGGCTGGTCCCGGATGACCTGCGGATGCATCGGACTGATCCACTTTCCTGCCAGCTCCGCATCGTAAACGGCTCCCTGCGGACCGATGGGAACCGTGATCTGTGCCTTGGCATAATCGCCGGGCCTGAGTTGTCCATGCTCGTTACTGAATTCCACCCGCACACCAACAGTTCGTCGCTGGGGATTCACTGTAGGATCAATAAATACGACACGTCCCTTCAGGGTTTTACCGGGTAATGACTGCAGCTCGGCGTCGACCTGCTGACCAAAGCGGATGCGGGCGGCATCTTCGGGATAGAGTTCCAGCATCAGCCAGACCGTCGTCAGATTGGCGATCCGATAAATGGGCTCCCCCGCTTTGATGTACTTCCCTTCTTCGGCCAGTTTTTCCGTAACGGTTCCCCCCATCGGGGCATAAATCGTTAGTCGCGACTCAGCCTTACCGGATGCGAGGAGCTGCTGAATCTGCTCCTCTGTCATCCCCAGTTCCACCAGTTTCTGCCTGGAATTCGCAACCAGCTTTTCCTGTGCTTCACGTACGACTCCGAGGGCAGCAGAACTCATTTTCTTGAGTGCCTTACGGGCTTCCAGCAATTCCACCTGGGCAGCATACAATTCGGGGCTGTAGACAATCGCCAGGTGGTCTCCCTTCTCGACTTCGACGCCAGTATAATCAGCAAACAGTTTCTCGATCCGTCCATCAATATAAGCGGCGATTGTCGCCTGCCGGCTCTCATCGATTTCAATCGAACCGATGGTTTCAATCGTCGAGTTGACTGCCTGCGTCTTCACTTCCGCCGTCTGTATATTAGCCAGGCGACGCTGTGCCGGTTCAATCGTCACCGCCAGTTCATCAATGTTGGCGCCCTTCTTCGCCGCCGGCACCAGTTCCATCCCACAAATGGGACAGCGTCCCGGTTGGGGCTGGCGGATTTGAGGATGCATGGGACAGGTATATGTCGTTTCCTTACCCCCGTCGCTGATCGACGCGGCGGGCGACGTGCCCGACTGGATCCAGCCGACTCGCTGCGCCAGGCCCACCAGTACAATCAGTAACAGTCCCACCGCCAGAAACAGGGCGGTGGGCAGCAGTTTTCTCAGCCACCAGCGGGCGGACTTGCCTTCGGGGTGCGGTTTTGTGTCTGGGGAGTTCTGCGGTTGATCATTAGTTGAAGATGAAGTCATCTTGCGTTTCCCGGTTTTCTAAAAGAGCGACCAGCCGGTTATTAACAACCAGCGGTGGACCGTGCCGGATAAACCAGCCAGCCGCCCTGTTTCTCTGGAAATTCAGTCTGAAACAGATGCATACGACAAGCAGCGGAGCGTCTCTGTTTAGTCAGCACAGAGACTTACTGGAAAGAGGGACGCAGCGAGACTCTTTTTACGATAAGAGGTGCGCCGAAAGCAATCAGGTCAGCGAGACACAGAACAGCAGCTGCGCAAAATGCGAAGGGCTGCCGTGATCCTGCCTCTCATGACGGGCAGGATGAACTACACATGTATTGGAAAACATGCCTGTAACAGGGGGCGTGGCCAGCACATTGACCAGGGAAACGGGAGCCTGTTGTGACGTCGTCTGCTCCGGGAGCGCGGGCTCTGTGCTTCTCTGGACACACTGACAACGAGCGTGCAACAGGCCACAAGTGCTCTCGCTGAATTCCTCTTCTGCAGACGCAGATTCAGCCTGTGTCTGCTGTTGGCAGCAGGACGTTTCAGTGGTATCGGACACGTGGTCAATCGCTACAGTCTGGCGATTGCAGCGGCTCTGCAGACAACAGCAGCCGAACAGAAAAGACGCACCCAAGGCCTGCGCACACAGCATCGCTGTGGTGATCCAGATCAACAGGATTTGACAGGCAGACGCCATCGAAGGCTCCAGAAATAACAGGACATCAGACTCTCTTATCAATATAGAGTCTGAGCCTGTTGAAGTCCACCCGGATTTTTTACTCTGGTTCCGGTAGCGCTGGTGGTGCCGGAGCATGCAGAGGCACATCCTGACCCGAAACGCGACTGAGTTGTGTCAGGGCGATCGCCAGTTCGCCAATGGCCTGGTGATATCCCAGCTCAAGCGTCAACAGATTGCGATAATCGCGAATCACGCGGTCAAACTCGACAGCCCCGCGGGAATAAGACTCCTGGTCGGCCCGCAACGTCTGCTGCGCCTGGGGAAGAATCGTATCTCGATAGAGTTGCGCCGTCTCTTCCGCCCGACGGGCTTCGGCCAGCAGTTCAGTGATCAACGCATCGTAGCGGTCCAGCAGGTCACTTTCTGAATACGTGGAGGCCAGATGCTTCCAGGTCGCCTCATCTTCCAGCGCGTCGTATTTCTCTTTCCACAGTGGAATACTGACTTGAGCTCCCAGCGACCAGGGATCCTGCCCTACCTTATACAAATTGGAAGGGGGCCGGTTGTTATCAGTGAAGAAATAGTTCGCCGACAGTGTCAGTTCCGGTCGACGGCTCAAATGAGCAACTTCGATCCCCCAACGTGTGGCCTGCGTCCGGAGTTGAGCCGCCTGGATCTCCGGCTGAGAATCCCGGGCCTGCTGAAAGATCTGCTGTGAAGACAGAGTCGGAAGATCGATCTTCAGTTCCTGCGGTGTTAAAATTGATGTATCCGCATCACGGGCGATGAGCCGATTGACTTCTGCCTGAATCGCGACCCGCAACTTGCGGTAGGTCAGCAGTCGCTCTTCCAGCTTGCTGAGTTCCAGTGTTCCCAGCAGAACGTCCCCCTGGGTGGCACTTCCGGTCGAAATCTGTGCATTCGCCACATCGATCAGTGACTGCAGCAGTTGCTGATTTGCTTCTGCGGTTTCAATCTGCTGGTCAATGACATACAGTCGATACCAGCCCGTCCGCACTGCAGCGATGACCCGCAGTCGTTCTGAGAGATAGTCAGCCCGGACCGCAAAGGCTTCGAAGCAGGCCTGCTGTTCCATGGCGTCCAGTTTACCCAGCCAAGGAATCGCCTGGCTCATACTCATCACCGCCCGCTGAGAACCGGAAGCCGTCTGCAGCGGAGCCCCGAAGACATTCGCCCCCAGTCTCGGGTCAGGCAACTTATTGACGTAGCGGGAACGGGACGATGCAGCGTTGTACTCCTGGTAAAGCTTGACCAGTTTGGGGTTCTGTTCCACCGCCAGCATCTCCAGTTCACTCAGTGGCTGGGAGATCGCCGGGTGATTTACAACCACATCAGAATGGGTACCGTCAGTCAATTCCTCCGGAGCAGATTTAATACCCCCGGTCTGGAGAATCTCCGCTTCCGTCACCGGTTCTTCAACGAAAGTTGTCTCGGCAACGGGAGTTGGCTTTAAATCCACAGAAGCTGTGGTCGAAGCGGTCTGCACGTTGGTTGACTGCGAGGCACAGCCAGTGATGAGTGCAGCTGAGAGTGCCAGCCCCAGTCCGCGCGCTCTGCCAGAGGGATGTTCCTTCATCCTGAAACCTTATAGCTGTCCCTGATCCAGGCTCCCTCCTGGAGCTGCATATGATCAGGAGTATGACTTAAAATTGGCACGGTCCGGAATAATCATCGGACGGAGCCACTCTACGGCTGTGTGTATGCTGACGAATTTGAGGATTCGAGAGGGGATCAGAGAAGGATGGTAACGGTTACAGGGGTCATCCCAGTCAGGAAATACAGCATTCCCAAAGAAAATGCTTCAATTTTGCCAGCCCATGAAAATTCAAGATGACCATCTTTTCCTGGTTTTGGGTTTGAAACTTATGTTTTTTCGCTCTAGTGTTTATTTTTCTACTATGCCTGTTCGATCGAAATAGAGCTGACACATTAAAAGTCTTCGTTCTGAAAAACGACTCAATCCTTAACTAATATGCAGCTCTTATGACTCATAATAAATTGAAATATGAACCCATGCATGTCGATACTTCAAATCCCGTAAACTGGCCGGTCTTAAGTTACTTCGATATCAACAAACCTGATGATGAAATTGAAATTTATCGAGTTTCTGACATTCCCAAAGAGCTAATGGAAGAAGCGTACTTTGGGTGTGGGAGTCACCCTGAAATTGTTGGACGTGTTTGGGACAAATTGGGCCAAAAAATACCAGACGAAGCCTGCTGCCTGCTAAACGGTCATAATTGTCTGTTGCATGATCAGACAGGTATCATCCTGGCAGTGTGTATGGGAACGCAATACTCACTGCGGATCACAGACAATTCTATTGAAGATGCAATCGGAGAAGGATTATCTCAAGAATGCAATTGGGGAGGGAGCGGGGATTTCACTGATCTACGTATGGAATTTGGTACGAATTGGTTTTTTGGTTCCTTCGCAGATCAGGAAATAAAATGGATTCAAGAATCGTATGACGACTTTAGGATCTCCCCATGAACAGAATTGTCTTTGCCGGGAAATCTATATCAATCCCAGCCTGAGCAATCTTGAATCGTCATTCCGACTTAAAATCGTTTACACAGCGCACAAAAAAAGCCCTAAGTCTCTAATAGACAAGGGCTTTCAAGTGGACGATACTGGATTCGAACCAGTGACCTCCACGATGTCAACGTGGCACTCTAACCAACTGAGCTAATCGTCCTGAGGTTTCAAAAGATTACGGATCAGGGTCGATATCGTCAAGTTCCAGAACACTTTCTGTGAAAAAAACTGCTGATTGGAAGAGTCGGTCGACCTGTCTGACCGATCATATCAATTTCACAGGATTCTCACGTTTTGCCTGCAAAACTGCGAACATTGACGCGGGCTGTGCCTGTCGAATATAAAGACCGTACCTCTTTCGAACTGCCTGATCAGTGAGCCCTTTGTAACGGCGACTGTGGCGGTTCCGACTTTAGAAGAAGTTCAATAAATCGAATGATTCAGATCAAGTTACCCGATGGAAGCGTAAAGGAATTTCCCGAAAACAGTTCAGCACTCGATGTCGCCCAGTCAATTGGGGAGCGGCTGGCCAATGCAGTCGTCGCCGCGGAAGTGGACGGAACCATTTGTGATGCGTTCCGCCCTCTGAAGGACATCTCTGACTCCAATGAAATCTCACTCCGCCTGCTTACCGAGCGGGACGCCGAAGCACTCGGCGTGATGCGACACTCCTGTGCCCACATCATGGCACGGGCAGTAATGCGGCTCTGGCCCGATATCCAGTTGGCATTCGGTCCCACTCTGCCGCACGGCTTTTACTACGATTTTGGCCTGGAACACACCATCAGCGAAGATGACTTCCCCAAAATCGAAGAAGAGATGAAGAAGATCATCAAGGAAGAAGAGCCCTTCGAACGCTTCTCGCTCGACCGGGAAGAAGCCGTCTCCTTCGTGAATGAGATGCACCAGTCATCCAAAGCCGAGCATATCGCTACCGGTCTGGCTGACCATCCGCAGCTCAGCTTCTACCGCCAGGGCGAATTTGTCGACCTCTGTCGCGGTCCGCACATTCCCGATGCGGGGAAAGTCAAAGCCTTCAAGCTGCTCTCGATTGCCGGTTCCTACTGGAAAGGGGATGCCGGAAACAAACCGCTGCAGCGTCTGTACGGCACTGCCTGGTTCAGCAAGAAGGACATGAAAAAATACCTGGAACAGGTGGAAGAGGCTAAACGCCGTGACCACCGTGTGCTGGGGAAAAAGCTGGGCCTGTTCCAGATTAATCCCGAAGTCGGTCAGGGACTCTGCCTCTGGCTGCCCAAAGGGGCCACCATCCGTGCGGTCCTCGAAGACTTCATCAAGGTGGAACTGACCCGCCTGGGTTATCAGCCCGTCTATTCGCCTCACATCGGTCGTGTGGAACTCTACGAAACCAGTGGGCACTTTCCTTATTACCGCGATTCCCAGTTCGCTCCGCTGTTCGGCCACGACGCCGGCCAGCTGGTCGACTTCTGGGTGCGTAAACTGGAAGAAGACGACCTCTCCGCTGAGCAGGAAGAGACCCTGTTCCAGTCCTCGCGGGTCATGAACTGCGACTTCGAATTTCCCCCTGGTGCAAGCCGGGAAGAGAAACTCAAAATTCTCAAGGACTGGGAACACAAGCATGAGCGGTTCCTGCTCAAGCCGATGAACTGTCCGCACCATGCGAAGATGTATCAGGCAATGCCGCGCAGCTATCGCGACTTGCCCGTCCGCCTGGCCGAATTCGGGACCGTGTATCGTCACGAACAGACCGGCGAATTGAACGGGATGCTTCGCGTACGGGGCCTGACCCAGGACGACGCTCACATTTTCTGTACTCCCGAGCAGGTCGAAGACGAATTCCGGGCCACACTGGACCTGGTGAAATTCGTGCTGGCCTCGGTCGGTCTGGACAACTTCCGTGTACAGCTTTCGCTGCGTGATCCGAAGAGCGACAAGTACGTGGGCAGTGAAGAGAACTGGCAGCACGCTGAAGACAGTCTGCGGAAAGTGCTCGCAGATTCCGGTATGTCCTACACCGAATGCGAAGGGGAAGCCGCGTTCTATGGTCCCAAGGCCGACTTCATGGTCTCGGACTGCATCGGTCGCGAATGGCAGCTGGGAACCGTACAGCTGGACTACAACCTGCCTGAGCGATTCCAGCTGGAATATACCGGCTCGGATAACCATCCGCATCGTCCCGTGATGATTCACCGGGCCCCGTTCGGTTCGATGGAACGTTTCACCGGGATGCTGATTGAGCATTTCGCCGGTGCCTTCCCGCTCTGGCTGGCTCCGGAACAGATTCGAGTCCTGCCCGTCAGCGATAAGACACTGGACTACGCCAACGAAGTCGCCGCCCAGCTGCGACAGAACGGCTTCCGGATTTCGGTCGATACCCGCAGTTCCAAGGTCAACGCGAAAATCCGCGATGCCCAGCTGGAACTGATTCCCTACATGTTCATCGTTGGTCCCAAAGAGGCCGAACAGACTGCTGTCGCTGTCCGCGACCGCATCGACGGTGACCTGGGTCCGATGCCTTTAGCCGATGCGATTGCCAAGCTGAAGGAAGAGGTCGAAGAACGCCGCGTCCGCCAGGTAGCGGAAAGCACGTTCGAAGCCCTGGAAGGTCAGACCGAACAGGCCAACGAGTATTAAAAACAGCATTCCCTGAGTGTAGTGATTCAAACAGGAACAGGGGTGGACTCACAAGTCCGCCCCTGTTTTTGTATACCCAGTCTCTTTGCTATTTCACTTCATTTCCGTTATAAAATGCGCTATGCGGATTTGTGACTTTCTTTAAGAAATAACTTCCGCTCTTCCGGGTTCTGAGATTGCATCAGAACGTTTTCTTTCCTGATTTTGTGAGTACATCACCATGAGCCAGGCCGTGGGACAGCAGATTGAAGCTGACTTTTTTGCGAAATTTCCAACCTCTGCGCAAGATTACAAGAAAGCATGTGAACTCTTCCCCAGCGGAGTCACCCACGACGGACGGTATATGAAACCGTTCCCGATCTATGTGGACCGCGCTCAGGGTGCCCACAAATACGATGTCGACGGGAACGACATTATCGACTACTGGAGCGGCCACGGTGCATTGATCTTGGGACACAGCCACCCGGCCATGGTCGAAGCGGTTCAGGCACAGGTCGCGAAAGGAACTCACTTCGGAGCCTGTCACGAACTCGAACTCGAATGGGGCGAGCTGGTCCGCCAGCTGGTCCCTTCCTGTGAAATGCTCCGCTTTACCAGCAGTGGAACTGAAGCGACCATGATGGCCCTCCGCGTCTCACGGATCGCCACCGGTAAGACCAAAGTCATCAAGTTCGCCGGCCACTTCCACGGCTGGCATGATCTGCTCACCCAGGCTTCTGAGCCTCCACACGATGACAAAAGCTACTCGATGCCTGGCGTCACGAATGGGGTCTCCGATGAACTGGTTATCATTCGCCCCAATGATCTGGAACTGGTTGAACGAACGATCGATGCACATGACCCGGCCTGTATTATTGTGGAAGCGACCGGCAGCCGCTGGGGTGTGGTTCCCCTGGAAGAGGGCTTCCTGCAGGGACTTCGCCAGTTGACCGCAGATAAAGGTGTGCTGCTGATCATGGATGAAGTCATCAGTGGTTTCCGTGTGGCCCCGGGGGGTATGCAGGAAGTCTGTGGCATTGTACCGGACCTGACTTCGCTGGCGAAAATCGTTGCCGGTGGTCTGCCAGGGGGCTGTCTGGCAGGACGCGCTGACCTGATGCAGGCGATTGCCTTCGACAACCCCTTCGGCCAGAAGATGAAACACCCCGGCACCTATAATGCCAACCCGCTCTCCGCCGCCGCCGGGATCGCCGTACTGAAAGAAGTTGCCACTGGTGAACCCTGTCGCCAGGCGAACGAAAGTGCAGCGAAGCTGCGCAGGGGCATGAATGAAGTCCTCACCCGCAAGAATGTGAACTGGGCCGTCTACGGCCAGTTCTCGATCATCAAAGTCTTCCCCGGCTACGATGGCCCGCGGCCGGAAGACGATTCGTTCGTTCCGTATGACAATGACTTTGATAAGCTGGACCGTAAACACGATGCCCGACTGGGGCACGCGTTCCGTTGTGCTCTGCTGCTCAACGGCGTGGACTGGTTCGGCTGGGGAGCGATGACAACCGCTTCTCATACTGACGAAGACATCGATTTCACAGTCAATGCATTTGAACGTGCTATTGACGCATTGCGGAATGACGGCCTGATCGATTGAGGTCCCGCCTGACGCAACAGGGAGTCTGTGCAGCATGGAAGAAATCTGGAAGCCAACCGCCGAGGAGGTCGAACAGGCCATCCATAAGCTGCTTCCCGATCTGATTGAAGAGGGGCTGAAAGCCCTGTTTGTCGGGACTAATCCAGGTCTGTATTCAGCCGCGGTCGGGCACCACTTTGCCCGGCCCGGCAACCGCTTCTGGCCTGCCATGCATCGGGGGAAGATCACCGAACGACTCTACTCCCCGTTTGAAGACTATAAACTGCTCAAGCGGGGTGGCGGACTGACCAACATTGTCAGCAGAGCCTCTAAACGGGCCGACGAACTCGCGAAAGAGGAGCTTTACGAGGGAGCCCGCATTCTCACGGAAAAGGTCATCAAGTACCGACCACAGAAGGTCGTTTTTCTCGGGATCACCTCCTACCGTAAAGCGTTTCAGCAGAAAGACGCGCAGCTCGGACTGCAGAAACACCAGATCGGGAAAGCCGACGTCTGGGTGCTGCCGAACCCCAGCGGGTTGAACGCCCACTATCAGCTCCCGGAACTGGGCAAGATCTTCGCGCGGATGTGGCGGAAATAGTCCACCCATTTTACCTGTCTTACGATATCGAAAACCTTTTCGATACCAAGTCGTTCTCCTCTCGGGATTTGGCTGAATCCAGCCGATTTATATCGACGATGAATAACATTAAACCGGTCAGGGAAACTGCGCAGGTATTATCCGTCTGCCTCCCGCTCCGGTCCGGAACGGTTCCGTATCCCACAGGTCTCTCACATGCATCGTCAATCGAAATTTCGCTGGCATCGAATCGTACTGCTGCTGCTCACCGCGGCTGTACTGAGTCAGCAGGGTTGCGTGCATCGCAAACGGTATAGCCTGTCCAGCTTCTGGATCGACTACAACACCTTGCGGGCTCCGGCGATCTTCTTCCAGAAGCGGGACCACTTTCCTTACAAGGCGTCCCAGGTCTCTCTGTTTCACTGGCAGTACGGCGTGACGCCGGGCCGGAACGTGAAATACGTCCGCCCGGATCTGGTACGGGAAAATATGCCAGTCTCAGACACCTATGGTGGTATCACCCAGGCGGGCATGCTCGTGGAACAGCAACCAGTCATCGAATCCGCGCCCTCGGTGAGTGCCAATGGTCCCATGTCGATTCCCCCTGCCCCACAGCCTGCTCCGAAATCGAAGCTCCCTGCACCGCCTCAGCTCAAACTGCAGCCCAAGCCTGTTCGTAAGCCGACGGCTACACCCCCGCCGCCTCCCGCACCGGCAGCAGAGAAATCCTGATTACTGCTTCGGTGACTGCACGCGGGGCTCAAATGCGGTAATCCAGACGAAGGGTTGACCGCGTTCATCAATCACCAGTTTGCGAACCAGCCCGGTTCCGCCAATGGCATCGCGGATCAGAATGCCCCAGGTCGTCCGCTTCTTGGAAACGTTGACTTTGATTTCATCAACGTCGATCTGTTTCTGCTGAACCTCATAATCGTCCAGCAGCATGGGAATCTCTGAGGCCTTGGAAGCGGCTACCAGAACATCACGCAGGGGGACATTGCTGAGTTCGACCGGAATCAATTCAAAATAGCGGGGCGCAGTTTTCTGGCGGGACAGTTTCAGTTCCCAGCCAATCGGCCAGGGAGACTCTGTGGCCTCCCAGGGGGTGATCAGCAGTTCCAGCGATCCCGAGGGGGTGCGTGAGGGATGAAAGGCCAGTCCGTACTGCTTGAGGGCGATCGCCAGTGCCGTCCCTTTGGACAGTTTGCTGAGATCGGCTGAAATCGTATCACCGGCGGGTATCTGCGAAAAACGTTTTTGTGCTTCCAGATCAAAGCGGACTGGCAGCGAACCCGGGAACTCCAGCTTGCGAACCGCCTGATCCAGGGTCAGGCCCTGGAGGTTTACTGGTGTCGCTTCAGAGAGGGCTGCAAAGACTTTTTTGAACTGTTCGTTCGAAAGCCCCCACAGTGGTTTACTGTCAGGTGATCCCTGGGCACCGTAGACTCTCAGCTCATTAATCCATTCTTTGACCCGGGCGACCTCGTTACGGGCAAACTTGCGTCCAGGAAACTGAATCACACCGTTACGATCCAGAGTACCGGTGACTCTCACCTCCCGTAGAGTCCCCCTGACATTTTCCTCGACAGCTGGTTTATCATCCAGAACGGCACGTCGGGTGCGAATCGAGATCCCCAGATCCCGAAACGTCTGCCCCCATTGCTGGGCATACAGGGCCGAACCGTCAGCTTCCATTAACAGAGTCACTGTCACGTCCGTTTTTAACGGAGCGCCCTGCGGTTTCTCCTGCTTGGGAAACGTCACCTGGGCCGTCGCTGTTGAGACGCCGGTCAGCAGGATTGAAAACAGAACTAAAAGACAGGCAGATTTCTTAATTTGATATTTCATATCTTTTGAGCTGCAATCGAAAGAAACAAGTTCAAAGAACTCATTGTCGGATAAGCCGACAGTGCAACACGAGGCTGCACGAGTATGTGATATTCCGATCTCTGGAGTATAGCAGATCATGTTCTGTCTGATGAGACCAAAACAGCAGGTGGCTACAATTCCGCAGCTGTCCTGATATCCTCGAACTGTTCAGACATATCTGAAAATTCGAAGCTCAGAAACAATCTTGGAATGGGTCACTTAAGTAGAATTCATTTCGTGTTTTTTGTGTCTTTCGTGGTTCAAACTCATCCCTGCCACAAAAAAATCCCCCGGACCATAATTGATCCGGGGGACGGGAGGTCGTGTCAGTCAGGCTGCACCAGTGGTTCAGTGTTTCTGACATAGTCAGGCAGTCAGGGCCGACTAGTTAAGCCAGTCCAGTCCTAGTGCCTTAAGTCTAAAGGACCAGGACTAGGCGTCGATCAGACTTTCAACTTTCTTTAATTCTTCCTGAGCTTCCTTGAGACGCTTCTCAGCAGCAGAAACATCTTCCTGCTGTGCCTTTAGCGATTCCTGAGCGTTATTCAACTCATCCTGGGCATCGGCTTTTTCTTTATCGCTGGCTGACTCCAGTTTCTGCTTCGCTTCAGCAACCTGCGTTTCCGCTTCCACAACATCTTTCTTTTCCTGGCTGATGGTTTTCTGAATCGCAGCGATGCGTTCGTTGGCGTTTTTCAGAGCATCCACTTTGGTCTGAGCGAGATTCTTACGTGCTTCGGCAACACGTTCGTCAGCGTCTTTCTTTGCTTCCTGAACGTCCTGCTTGGCTGCCATCTGAGCCGCTGCCAGGGCTTTATCCAACTCACGTTTGGCCTTTTCTACATCGTGCCGTTCTTCACTGATCTCTTCTGGTTCTTCCCCTTCGCGCTGGGCTTCTTCCAGCTCTTTCATTTCTTCCTGAATCTGTTCGGTGCCGACACGGCGGGTTTCATGAACGCGTTCTTCCGCATCCTGTTTGGCTTCTGCAACCTGCTGCTGCCCTTCCTGTTTCGCCTTATCGATTTCCTTACGGGCTTCTTCGATCGATTCGGAATTGGCCTGGCATCCGACGAGAACCAGAGCGGCCAGTGCTGTTGCAGAGCTGAGTTTCATTAAAGACATGATTTTCTCCTGTGCTTTCCTTAGTGCGGACCCTGTCCTCACTGACGTCTGAGCGGGCCACTTATGAGCAAATTGACTTCACTGTAATCTGATGTATCTTCAAGTCGCTTCCTCACTCGTCAGCGATCTGCTTGAGGAAGCCTGTAATGCCTGAACATGAAAAGCAGTTTCCGTGCCAGTCATACAGGTTGTACGAAATGCAGGCGTTTTCTCAGCTTAATGCAAGTAGGGTAGAAGTTCGGCAGGGCAGAAACAGCCCCCGGGCTGAACGCCGGGCAGACAGTCAGATCGCTGATCGCGCAATATAATGGATGGGATCAACATTGATTGATAAGTAAGCACGAATTAAAGGGCGTTTACCGGACTCATTTTATTCTGATCCAGTTACGATGTCGCTTTAGTTGGATTTAGCCGACATCTCATGCTGATATCCACCGAATAGCCATCACAGTCTAAAAAATAAAGAAGACCGGTTTCTGATTTTCAATGGATTTCTCCAGCAATTCTCTGAATGACTTAAAAAAGATCTTAAGCGAAGGAGAACTCACATTTTGATACTCTTGATCTATCAGATTAACGATTAAATACAGCTTGTCTGGTTCAATCAATTCTTCTTCGTAATCATCAATCATGGAATCACAAAGTCCATTGATTTTATGAAACACTTTCAGGTCCCAAAGCCCATTAAAGTCATCATCGTTATTCAAGGAAATGCAATTAACAAGAAGTGGATGATCAACATACCAGGATCGTAATTGATCCTCGGCCTCTTGATTACAAGGTGATAATATTCCTCTTCGATAACATTCGGTGAGTTGCATTTGAATGATTCCCGAAATTGTCCCCTGAAGCTAATGTCGTCAACGGCTCTGAACTGATCCCTTTAATACAGATGCCGCTTCAGCAGATCCAGGGGATAGATCGTATCGCGCCAGCGTACGCCTCCGTTCTTAAGCGTGATCCAGGCAGATCGCCAGAAGGCGAAGGTGAGAGCCAGCGAGGCGTAGAGCAGAAACGGGGTGATTGCCAGTCCGGACGAAAAGATCCAGCCCAGCAGCCCGTAAGTCAGGTGCAGCAACACGAGTGTCGCCAGAAAGCCGACCGTCTCAGCCAGGGGAAACAGGAAGGGCATCACGAACGGCACCAGAAAAAAGAGAACGTACAACGTCGTGACAAAACAGAGTCTGCGAACCGAATAGTAGAGCGAGGCAAAGGCGTTCTTTTCAATTCCGGTGATGACTGCCCAGGCTGAAGGCTGCCAGCGAACCTGGAGTTCGTCAATTCCCAGGTAGACATCCTGCTGATAACCACTCTGCTTGATCAGCTTTCCCAGCTTGATGTCATCCAGTACATCGAGCCGAATTGTTTCCAGCCCGCCGGTCGCCTGGTAGACAGATCGCTTCAGCAGATTGAAAGCACCGATGCCCACATAGGCATGTTTCCAGCGGGTCGGGATCAGCCAGAAAAATGTTCCCGAGGCGAGCAGAAAGCCGAAGTAAGTCACGAAGGCCCGCTCGAACAGACCTCCCCGTGCCAGTCGGGGGAGCAGCGCCAGATGATCGAGCTGCTGATCCAAAAAGATTCGGGTCGCATGCGTGATGGCCTGCGGCGAAAAGATAATATCCCCATCGGTAAAAAGCAGCAGTTCTCCGGTAGCCTGTTGGGCCGCCTGGTGCATCGCATGGGATTTCCCCAGCCAGTCAGCGGGCAGTTCTTCGATATGCAGGACCTGCATCTGGACCCGGTTCTCTGCCGCAGCCCGGGCGGCGACCCGCTCCATCATCGCACCGGTCTCATCTGTGGAGCGATCGTTGACCGCGATGATTTCGAGATTGGGATAGTCAGAGGCCAGCAGGGAATTCAGGTTCACTTCGATTGTCGCTGCTTCATCCTTCGCGGGCACAATCACTGAAATCCGTGGCCACTGGTCAGGAATCGCGGTCCGGTTCACACAGCGGGAGATCTGTTTCTGCAGCATTGTCACCAGTGATGGTCCCAGCAGAACAAGCCAGAACATAAGAGTAGCATAGCCCCAGATGGTGATCAGCGTGGCGGTCATCGCGGGAACTTTCCGTTATTCAATCCGGGGGGCGAGTAGATCGACAATCGTCTGACCGATGCGGAGCGAAGACGTCGCTGCCGGCGACGGTGCGTTTAACACATTGATCATGCGATCGGATTCGTCGATCAAAAAATCGTCGACCAGGGAGCCATCGGGGCCGAGAGCCTGCGCCCGCACACCCGCTGGGGCAGAGACCAGATGCTCGGACCGGATCTCGGGGATCAGCCGCTGCAGCGCTTCGACAAACGCAGGCTTGCTGAAGGAACGCCACATTTCGCCCAGACCGGTCTTCCAGTATTTACAGGCCATCTTAAGAAAGCCGGGATAGGTGGCAGCCTCGAGCAGGTCACGCAGATTGATGTTTGATTTCGTATACCCCTCACGGGCGAACGCCCAGACGGCATTCGGCCCACATTCCACGCCGCCATGAATCATCCGGGTAAAGTGCACTCCCAGAAAGGGAAATTCAGGATTGGGAACCGGATAGATCAGTGATTTGCACAGGTGCTCGGCTTCCGGCTTGAGTTCATAGTACTCCCCCCGGAACGGGACAATCTTAGAATCGGGATGGGCGCCCCCCAGTCGGGCCACGCGGTCGCTGAACAGTCCGCCACAGTTGATGACCTGTTTCGCGGTAAAGTCACCGGCCCTGGTTTGCAGGTTAATGCCATCCGCATGATGTTTGATGCCGACAACCTCCGCACCGGTCTGGATCAGATGTCCCTTTTCCTGAATCCGCTCTCCCAGCCGGACCGCCACCTGCCTGTAATCGACAATACCTGTTTCGGGAACATGAATCCCACGGATGCCTGCCACGTGCGGTTCGTATTCTTTAAGCCGGGCCTCGTCGATCATTTCACAGACGACACCGTTCTGCTGTCCCCGCTCAAAGATATTGTCCAGGGCGCCGAACTCGCTTTCGTCGACAGCCACGATCACTTTACCGCACTCGTCCCAGGGAATCTCCTCGGCAGTGCAGAAGGCTTTCATCGCCTTGATGCCTTCGCGGCAGTTGACAGCGCGCAGTGAACCGGGCTTGTAATAGATTCCCGAATGCAGGACTCCGGAGTTATGCCCTGTCTGATGCAGGGCCAGTTCGTTTTCTTTTTCGAGGATCAGCACAGAGGTATGGGGAAAGCGCTGCGTGATCTGCCAGCCGGTCGCCAGCCCGACGATACCCCCACCAATTATTGCGACATCTGCATTTTTCATGGATGACTTCTATACTCAAATGGTTGCCGGCATCTTATACTCGGGATTCGATAATTAGATCACGGAATCTCTCTCACCTTCATGTTTATCATAACTTAGCAGGATCGGGGTTACAGGAAAACAATGGTTGAGCATGTTCGCGATTATTTAGAGCAACATCAGGAACGGTTTGTCGGAGAACTGGTTGAGTTTTTAAAAATTCCCAGTGTGAGTGCCGACTCGACTCTCAAAGCCGAAACCCGGCGGGGAGCTGAATTTGTCCAGCAACAGATGAAAGCCGCTGGTCTGGAAAGCCGCCTGATCGAAACCGCGGGACATCCGATTGTGTACGGCTCGTGGAAAAAAGCAGAGGGTAAACCGACTGTCCTTGTCTATGGTCATTACGACGTGCAGCCCCCCGATCCGCTTGATCAATGGGAGACGCCCCCCTTCGAACCCGATATCCGTGACGGTCATATCTATGCCCGCGGTGCGACCGACGACAAGGGGCAGATGTATACACACATTAAATCGGTCGAAGCCTGGATGAAGACGCAGGGAGAACTTCCCGTCAACGTGGTCTTCGTGATTGAAGGCGAAGAGGAAGTCGGCAGCGACAACCTCGATCGCTTCCTGGCTGAGAACAAAGATCTGGTCGCCTGCGATATTGCAGTAATCAGCGACACCAGCCAGTATGCACCGGGCATCCCGGCGATCACTTACGGACTGCGGGGAATCCTCGCCTGCGAAGTGATTGTCAACGGCCCGCGACAGGATCTGCACAGCGGCGTGTTTGGCGGTGCGGTCACCAATCCTGCTAACGGTCTGGCCCGCATGGTCGCTGCACTGCACGATGACCAGGGACGCGTCCAGATTCCCGGCTTCTACGACAATGTCATCGAGCTCAAGCAGGAAGAACGTGATCAGTTTGCTGCCCTGCCCTTTGATGAAGCGAAATTCATGTCGGACCTGGGCGTTAAGGCGGTTTCAGGGGAAGCGGACTTCAGCACACTGGAACGCCGCTGGGCACGACCGACGTGCGATGTGAATGGCATGGTCTCCGGATACACGGGTGAAGGTCCGAAGACAATCGTACCTGCCCAGGCGCGCGTCAAAATCAGTTGTCGACTCGTTCCCGATCAGGATCCAGCCGCCCTGACCAGAGCACTGGAGCAGTTCCTGCTAGAACAGTTGCCGGCGGGACTGACCATGCAGTTCATCGATTATCACGGCTGCAAAGGACTCGTGTTCGATTTCAACAGCCCCTACATGGCGGCTGCCCGCACTGCGATTGAACAGGCTTTCGGAACGGCTCCGGTCATGATTCGTGAAGGGGGCTCAATCCCGGTAGTCGAAACATTCCAGTCGCTGGTGGGCGTAGAAACGCTGCTTTTAGGCTGGGGACAGAATACCGACAACCTGCACAGCCCCAACGAACGTTTCTCCCTGGAAGCCTTCCGTCAGGGAACCCTGGCAAGTGCCCTGCTCTGGCAGGAAATGGCGAACATTCAGGTGTGAATTCAGCGCAGATTGCTTGCTGAAATTCATCCAGGCGTGCAAGAGCCCCGAGTTCGGTTACTGAGTCTACTTACCCGAGTCAATCAGACCAGTTCCGGCATTGCCTTGTATTTATCGCGGTCGACCAGATAGCGGGGACGTCCCTGCAGGTCGTCGATCGTTGCAGATTCGACATCGATCCCCAGGTTGCGATACAGCGAAGCAAAGACTTCCTGGAAATGTACCGGACGATCTTCTGCGTATTCACCCAGCCGGTTGGTCGAACCGATGACCTGGCCGGTTTTCATGCCGCCACCTGCGAGCAGTGCAGTTGAGACGCGGGGCCAGTGATCGCGGCCGGAATTCGCGTTGATCTTGGGAGTCCGTCCGAATTCGCCCCAGACGACAACGGTGACGTCGTCCAGCATTCCGCGGTTTTCGAGATCTTCGACGAGTGCCGTCACACCCTGATCGAGCATCGGCATGTCTTCACGTCCGCGTTTGAAATTCCCACCGTGCCAGTCCCAGCGACTGAAGGCCAGCGTGACACAACGGGCACCGGCTTCGATCAGACGCCGGGCGGTCAGAAAGTCATCCAGCAGTTTGGGGCCGCCGTCTGCTCTCAGTTTCGGAGTTCCTCGACCGTAGCGGTCACGCAGCGTCTGATCTTCTTTCGAAAGGTCCAGAGCTTCGGCGAGTTTGCTGGAGGTCAGAATTCCGAATGCCTGCTGGGTGAACGAGTCGAGGCCGTCCATCGTGCCGGAAGCGTCAACCTGGCTACGGAACTGGTCGAGCGAGCTGAGTACTTTTTTTCGGTCATTCAGGCGATCCAGGGTGATCCCGTTGAGGGTCATGTCGGCCATGCCTTCACCGTTGGGACGGAAAGGCGCGTGTGCCAGTCCCAGGAAGCCAGGATCTCCCGCACGTGCCCATTCCATGTGGCCCATCTTGGGAGAGAGACCGAGGAACGGCGGGATTGAGGGATCGACGGCACCATATTTTTTCGAAAGAACCGAACCCAGGCTGGGCCAGCCGCCCAGGGGCTGGTTGTTGAAACGCTGTCCGGTCAGACACTGGAAGGCATCGTGCCGACCATCAGAGCCAACCATGGAACGGATGAAGGTGAACTTGTCTGCCATCTGCGCCATGCGGGGGAACTGATCCCCGATTTCAATGCCGGAAACATTGGTCTGGATGGCGTTGAATTCACCGCGGATTTCACTGGGGGCATCGACTTTGATATCCCACATATCCTGATGCGGAGGACCTCCCGGCAGGAAGATCATGATGATGCCTTTGTGCTGCTTTCGTTTGGTGGTTGAAGATTCCGCCTGCAGCAGTTGGGGCAGCGACAGTCCGCCTAAAGCGAGCCCACCGATCTGAAGAAAGTTCCTGCGTGAGATCCGGTCACAGAATTGACTCTTTTGAGAACCCAGAATCTTGAGCATCGTATCAGGTCTCCAAATCGTTTCAGGTGGGAATGTATGAGGAAGGCGAGCTACACCGAATTAGTTTATTTATCGCTAGTTCGGTCAGCCATATTAAAAATATCGGCGAGCCCTTATGTACCAGTATAGTGGTTTTTCAGCGGAAATCCAGTGCAGATTGCAGTAGCCAGACAATTTGTTCAGTATTTCGCCGCATCTCAGAAGCGTCTAAACGGGGAAGTAAAGGCAGGGATTCAAAGGCTGCGGTGGTATTCTCTTCCCCAAACCAGGCGATCAGGGAAGGATCCGCGTGCCGTTCATTGCTTTCCCAGCGCGAAAACTTGACTTCCGGAAAACGGGACTGCAGCTCTTGGATCAACGCCAGAGACTCAGCTTGCGGCAGGCCGGCCAGTGAGAACACGAACGGTCGCTGGAGTAATCGCTGCTGGAGTTCGCCGATCGTCGTCTGTTTCACCGGATGAATGACATCGGCTGCAATCTCTACCAGCGGATCGAGCACGAAGCGACGATACCAGCAGGCGGGATGTGGAATCGTCAGTTTGTCGTTCTGCAGAATCAGTTGATTAAATAACAGCAGGTCCAGATCCAGTGTGCGGGCGCCCCAGCGAACCTCGCGAACCCGCCCCAGTTCTGTTTCCACGGTCTGAAGTTCTGTCAATAATGCTTCGGGAGAGAGGTTAACTGAAAGCTGTGCTGCGCCGTTCAGAAAAATCGCTTCTGTCTGACTGCCTACTGGAGTGGTTTCGATCCACTGACTAAGCTTTCCGACTACGATATCAGGGTGGGCATCAAGCCGCTGCAGGGCCCGGTCAAAGGTCTCCCGAACATTTCCCTGATTTCCACCCAGGGCGATATAGCAATCAGGCATTGGAATTCCGGCAGTCAAAAGAAGCGTGAAATGAGAGGACGACTGCCTGCAGTTTAGTGAATTGAATCAGAAGTGCAATTCCGCGACTGCAGCTCACACCAGACGCTGAGTGTTGCGAAGATCATGCGTATTCAGGGAAAAATGCACTCTGTGAATGGTTTACATACCGTGGTTGTGCATTTCGGTAGTGGCATTTTCGAACAGGGCATTCGTATTCGTCCCCACGGCTGCGATGGCAGCTACACAAGCGAGTACAATCGCGGCCAGCATCACTGCATACTCGACAGCCGTCGGTCCATCTTCTTCACAGAGTAAGTTCTTGAGAAATTGCATTGTTAGATTCCGATATTCATACATGTCATATTTTTCTGGAGTCCGCTGATCAGTCAGTGAGCGAACCATCCCCTCAATTCCGTAAACTATGACGCATGTTCAAAATTAGCTCATATTCCTGATCGAAAGCTGGAAAAACTGGCGAAGGTGTCCAAAAATCAGCTAAATCGGTAAGAGTTGCAGGTTTTTCCCGCAGGAATTAGCGGGAAAGCAACTTGCAGGTCTGTTCAGACTGGCATAATCGGTGCATCCCTGTCACAATAAGAGACAGAAAACCGCTCCCGGACCTGAGTTATCATTTTTCAGGCTGTGCTGGTAGCGAGGATTGTGCGACTCAGTTCGCTGCTTCCCATTTCGTTAACTTTATTGGACAGGATACAATTGTTATGGCCAAAGAAGAGGCCATCGAAGTCGAAGGTACTGTAACCGAGGCGCTGGCAAATACACAGTTTCGAGTCGAACTGGAAAACGGACACCAGGTTCTGGCGCACGTTGCCGGCAAAATGCGCAAGCACTTTATCCGAATTGTGCCCGGCGATAAGGTTGTGGTTGAGGTCTCTCCCTACGATCTGAATCGTGGACGCATTGTGTATCGGGAAAGGTAAAGGCCCGCGGCCTGCCTGCCCTGCTTGTGGAATTCACAGCCACAGGAGTTTTCACTGATAACGTGTAATCTCCTGTTGTTGCTTTGCCTGCCGGGCTGAATTCGATACGTTCTTATTCCCCCAGACCGACTTGCGTTCCCGGAAGACATATGCCCCAGGACTCAGCCCAGCTGGACTCTCTCCCGTTCGTGCAACTGTTTACCGACGGCGCCTGCCGTGGCAATCCGGGTCCGGGAGGCTGGGGAGTCATTCTACGTCACCCCTCGACGGGTACCGAGAAAGAATTTTCTGGTGGAGACGCAGAGACAACAAACAACCAGATGGAGTTACAGGCAGTCATCTCCGGTCTGGAACTGTTGAAGAAACGTTCGCGGGTCGAAATCATTACCGACAGCGTCTATGTTGCGAAGGGGTCCAAAGAGTGGATGCCCAACTGGAAAAAGAACAACTGGCGCCGTCGCGAAGGGAAAAGCTGGAAGCCCGTCAAAAACGAAGAGCTCTGGCGGCAGCTGGATGAACTGCTGCAACAGCACGAGGTGCGGTTCACTCAGATCAAAGGTCACAGCGGACATCCAGAAAATGAACGCTGTGATGAACTGGCTGTCGAATATGCGTTGAAGCTGCAGAATCAGACTGATCTCTAATTTACCGGTTCCGGAATGCGATGACCGAACCTTCCCTGGACACACCGATTCAATTTCTACAAGGAGTCGGATCGGAACGCGCCGAGTTGCTGGCGAAGCTGGGAATCGAAACGGTAGAAGACCTGCTCTGGCATCTGCCCCGGAGCGTACTCGATCTGACAGACGTCCGCCCCGTAAATGAACTCGAGGAGGACCAGCTGGCTTCGGTCTGCGGAAAAGTGGTTGACCTCGACGCCCGTACGATTTCCCGTGGACGGACCATCTCCGCCATTCTCCTCGACTGCGGAAGCGGCTTCCTCAAGGGAACCTGGTTCAACCAGCCCTGGGTCATCAAGCGATTCTTCCAGGGGCAGTTGCTGATGTTCTCCGGCAAGCCCAAACGACGTTCGGGCAAATGGGAAATGTCGCATCCCCAATACCAGGTTCTCGAAGAAGATCTGGATGATCCTCAAGGGGTCGTGCTGCCCCGGTACAGCTTGACCGAAGGCATCAAAATGTACCAGATGCGACGCATGGTGCGGACCGCCGTAGAGGAATATGCACAGCTGATTCCCGACTACCTCCCCGAACCGTTTCGCGAAGAACACGGCCTGCTGCCGCTGGCACAGGCGGTGATCCAGATGCATAAACCGCAGACAATGCAGGAATACGAAGCCGGCGTTCGTCGCGTTATCTTTGATGACCTGTTGGAATTTCAACTGGGCCTGGCCATGCGTCGGCGGCAATGGACCTGCGTTGATAACGCACCGTTGATCAAAGTCACCGCCAAGGTCGATGCCCGGATCCGACGCCTGTTTCCGTTTGACTTCACAGAAGGACAGGACCAGGCAATCCAAGAGATCAAAACGGATCTGGGTTCCGGTCGCGCCATGCATCGCATGCTGCAGGCGGACGTGGGTGCGGGAAAAACGGCGATCGCCATCTACGCCATGCTCGCGACGATTGCTGCAGGCAAACAGGCGGTTCTGATGGCTCCCACGGAACTGCTGGCCGTCCAGCACTGGGATACGATTAATCGCATCCTGAAGCAGAGTCGGGTTAAAAGATGTGTGCTGACGGGCAGCCTGTCCTCAGCTGAGCGGAAGGCCACGCTGGAACAGATTGCCTCCGGTGAGCAGCAATTGATTGTCGGCACCCAGGCCGTGGTTCAGAAAGATGTGCAATATCACGATCTGGGCCTGGTAATTATCGACGAACAGCATAAGTTTGGCGTGATGCAGCGGGCGCACTTCACCAGCGAAGCGAATACGCCCCATATGCTGGTGATGACGGCCACCCCCATTCCCCGCAGCCTCTGTCTGACTCAGTTCGGTGAGCTGGATATCTCCATCAATTCCGAACTCCCGCCGGGCAGACAGCCTGTCACCACCAGTCGGATCTCGACCACTCCCCAACGAAAGAAAGCCTGGGATTTTCTGCGAGCCCAAATCGCTGCCGGGAGGCAAGCGTATATTGTCTGTCCCCGGATCGACTCCGAGCTCGAGGAAAACAGCCGATCCAGTGCGGAAGAAGTTTATCGCAAACTACAGAAAAGCGAGCTGGCCAGTGCCTCGATCGGTCTGGTACACGGTCAGATGGACCGCGAAGAGCGGGCCCAGATTATGGAACAGTTCCACCAGGGCAAGATTCAGGTGCTGGTCTCCACAACGGTGGTCGAGGTCGGAGTCGATGTGCCCAACGCCACCTTAATGGTGATCCTGCAGGCAGACCGCTTCGGACTCTCTCAGCTACATCAGCTGCGTGGCCGTGTCGGTCGTGGTATTCATTCCGGATACTGTTTTCTGTTTTCGTATACAGAAAGCGAGGAGGCACTCAAGCGGCTGGCCGTCATGGAACAGACGACCAACGGCTTCGAGATTGCCGAAGCTGATTTCCAGGCCCGTGGTCCGGGTGACATTTTCGGAACCCGCCAGCATGGAGAGCTGCCATTGCGCGTCGCCGACCTCAGACGCGATGACGACCTGCTGCAGGAAACCCGTGAGATTGCACTCCGACTGGTCGAAAAAGGGGAGTTTGATCAGCCCCGTTTTGCACCGCTGAAAATTCGCGTCCTCGACCGGTTCGGGCAGCTGCTGGACCTGGGACAGAGCGGTTAAGCACAGTCAGGTCTGGACACGATTGGAAAACCAGGCAGCCAGCGTTCCATTGGCAATCACCGGAAACCAGGCAGCCTGATCGGGCTTGAGCAGATTGGCACTTCCCATGTAAAGAAAACATTGGGAGATGGCAAAGATCACACCCATCACACAGGAACAAATGGCGATGTTCAGAATCTGGCTGCGGCTCTCTTTCCGGAGCACGAAGGGAATCGCCATCAGCACGGCGATCAGGTTCATGAACGGCCGCGTCAATCGGGAATGCAGGTCGAGTTTCTGCTTGCGAATGGAGAGATCACTGAACGAGGGATTGTTAATCCGGGCGATCAGTTCGGGCGTCGAAATCAGCGAGCTGGAATTACGGTTACACAACTGATCGCAGCCCACGTCAGTTACGATGAAAATATCATTGGGATTCTTGCCCGGTAGTATCATCTTACGGGCAAAGGCCGCGATATCCAGGTCTTCATACTTCGGGAGTGCATTCTGCAGCACCCAGCCACCAGGCCGCGTTTCAGTCCCGGAAATGTAGTGTGCATGGGGGGCCTTCACGGTTACAAAATCGTGCACGGTCGGCTTGGAAAGAACGAACTCCGCATTCACCATCCGCTGTTCCGTGAGATAAAGTTCCTGACCATTGATCATGATCCGGGTACTGAAATCATAGACCGGCTCAACGAACTGCGCACTGGTATCCATCTTTCCCCGTTCTGCCTGAACCTTGTCGGCAATGCTGGGAAGAACCAGTTCCTGGTTGGCGATGATAAAACCGTTGACAATGATCGTCGCGATGGTCAGTGGAATCGCCAGGCGATACGTCGGAATGCCGGCGGAAAGCACTGGGTTAAGTTCCCCATGTCTTACCATCAGCGAGAACACAACCACAGCAGCCAGCACGGTCAGAATCGGACTGACCATATCAAAGAAGACACTGGACTGGTACAGATAGGTCTCGGCCATCAGCCAGAGCAGCCCACCTGAGGAATCACCTTCCTTCAGACCGGCCTGGAATTCATCGATATTTGTGAATCCGTCAAAGACGACATACAGACCATAGGTGGCTATGAATCCGATGATGAACACATGGAAATATCGTTTCAGAAGATAACGGTCAAAAGTTGTAAACACGGTTTCCGGTCGCTGTCAGAGACTGAATCGAGAATGGATACCTCAAATCTGAGATTGTGGGGCGGGTATTACATCGCAATCCCCGAAATGGGTCAATATCAGGAAACAGAACGGGAAGTATTCACAAGTCCACTATCCGATTTTAGATGACTTTTTGGCACTTCAAAATCAGTCAGAGTGGCGTTTATTGTGAATTTCCAAAAACAGTGAGAAAAGAAACTTGCATAAGTCATTTCATTTTTGCAGTTTATGGGCTATTCGAGCTTTTAGGAACTTTCCAACTCTCGACATTTAATCCGCGTAGTGAATAATACTCACGGTGCAGAGTGATCTCAAAACTGTCAGAAACATCAAAGGTTTTTGATTACTTTAGCTAATTTAAAAGCTATCTTTTGGGAGTATTCAATTTCGCATTGAGTCGTCTGAATCTGATTTTTATGAGGGGAAGATCGAGTGGTACGTAAAGATGCAATAATTCGGTTGCACAAGCAACTGTTGAACCGCCGCGATGAGCTCACCAAGCTTGTGAACGACAGTTCAGAAGGCTCCTCAGCCAGCCAGTCCTCCGTGGAGGACAGTGGTGACGCCGCGATTCGCCAGACACGACAGGATCTGGAATCTCACCTGGCAGAGCTGGAATACAAAGAACTGATGCAGATTCGACGCGCGATCTCCCTGATTCAGGAAGGGCGTTACGGTCACTGCGAGAGCTGTAATAAGAATATACCGATTGCACGGCTTAAAGCGGTTCCTTACACAATGTTTTGTGTCAGTTGTGCACAACAGCGCGAATCGATGGGTTTATCCACGAGTGATGTTCATGGCGATTGGGAAAACGCCTACGAGTTCGAAGGACGTCTTAACGATCAGGAGTACAGAATTCACGATTTGGATCTCGAAAAATAATACCCCCCTCCGATAATAAACGACACAGGGTCACGCTTGACTGATTGCGTTTATTATCTGATCTCTCCACAACACGATGCCCCCTCATTCCTGTTACGATTCCCGGAGAGTGTGATTGCAGTCAATCACCAGACCCTGCTTTGTTACTGGAAGCCCGCGTGGATTCAGTTGGACTTCCGTAATCAAATCGTTCGGCACTTGGCGAAGGATTGCCTTATTTTGCCGTGGTCAGCAATAAGCTGAAATGCAAAAAAAGATCCTGGGTCACGCTGAGAGATTTGCAACATGAAGAATCGATATCCTTTGCTGGCAGTCATTGCCATCATTGTCTCCATTTCGTTGTGGAATACCTGCTTCGAGTCACCGCTCAGTTCACGTCAGCTGGAAGCGAAGATTCCTTCTCAGGGTAATGCCCGTCAACCAAATGCAGCGATGTTGTCTTCCGCATCTTCTCTGCACGATGGAAGCAGGCATCTCGCCAAGATCGCTAAACTCGCGACCCCCAGTGTGGTCCACATCCAGTGTGAACGGCAGACTCCCCGTGGCGCTGTTGAAGAAACCGGATCTGGTGTCATCGTTCGCGGTGAGGGAAAACCGGGGTTATACATCGTTACTAACCGCCATGTCGTGCGGGACTCAGACGGACCTGCGATTTCAATCCAACTGCACGATGGACGCGTCATCAACCCGACTCACAAATGGGAAGATAAAGATACCGACCTGGCGATCCTCAAGATTGACGTGACCGATGTCACTCCGGCCGACTGGGGCGACAGTGACAAACTGGATATTGGTCACATGGTACTCGCCATGGGCAGTCCGTTTGGTCTGAGCGAATCGGTGACTCTGGGTATTATCAGCGCCAAAGGACGCCGTTCACTGCAATTGGGAAGTGGATCTGAGGTACTAAACCAGAACTTCCTGCAGACTGACGCCGCCATCAACCCGGGAAACAGCGGCGGTCCGCTGATTGACCTCGAAGGCAAAATTATCGGGATCAATACTGCAATCGCTTCCAACAGTGGTGGTAACGACGGTATCGGATTCAGTATCCCCAGCAAGCTGGTACAACACGTCTTCACACAGCTCCTGAAGTACGGACAGGTCTATCGGGCTTACCTGGGTGTACAGCTCGATCCGGAATTCAGTATCGGAACTGCAACTCGACTGAATATGGACCGTGTGCGTGGTGCCCGCGTGGTAAAAGTGATTTCTAATACGCCGGCTTCCCGCGCCAACCTGAAATATGATGACATCATTCTCAGTTTCGGCGGTATTGACGTTCTGGATCAGAACCACCTGATCAACCTGGTCTCCCTGACACCAATCGAACATCGTGTGAGTGTCGTGCTGCTGAGAGATGGCCGTAAAGTCAATGTGATGGTGGAACTGGCGAACCGCCGGATTTTGGATGAACTGGAACGCAAACAGCGCGAATCACAACAGTCTTCCCGACGCTTTGGTACCTCGGCCGAGCCGATGAGTTTCCATAGAGTCAAACACGCATCTGCCACTGAGGATCTGGCCGGACTGAGGGTTCAGCCCATGTACGCAGATCTGGCTGCTCAGCTCGGTTTCACTCAGGATCAGGCAGGTCTGCTGGTCTTGAGTGTCGATGAACAGAGTTCATTCACTGGAGTGGTTGATCTCTATGACGTGATCGAGGAAGTCGCTGGTTCACCAGTCCACAGCCTGCAAGACTTTCGTCAGGCACTGGATCAGCATCAGGATCTGAAATCACTGGTCCTGAAAGTTTCTCGCGGCAAGCCGGGAGCAGTTCAGCAGCAACTCGTCATCTGGCAGAGGTAGTCACAGCCCGGCACGACTTTATTCCACTCTCTACTCGCCATCCCGCATCCTGACCATATTCAAACCAGACTCGTTTCGTTGTTCAACAAGGGTTCTGCTTCAACGAAAAAAAGCCAGGTCAGTAATGTACTGACCTGGCTTCGGTTTGAATCTTAGATTCGCAGAGAACTTAGTCGCGGTAGAAGCGAGTCAGTTCTTCGAACAGCAGAGGATCGCGGATCGAATCGCTGGCGAGACGAGCCCGGAACCGCTGGTTGCCTTCGACACTGCCGCGTACGATGACCTGGAACTGAACCGAATCACCAGGTGCCAGACCTGCCAGAGATTTGAAGACGACCACACCGTTCTCAGCGATGTGCTGAGTAGGACCGGTGGCAGAGATCAGCTCAACTCCAGGAGGCAGTTCACAGGAGACAGAAACGTTCTGGGCAGACTTACTACCATCGTTCTTGACTACCACGTTGTAACCTGTTTCAGCTCCGATTTCGACAGGATCGTTCAGGTCGGCAATTTCCAGGACCAGCTGGGCGACCCCTTCGATACGTGTCTGAATCTGTGCATCGGATTTCACGTTGTGTTCAGACAGAGCACGTACGTGGTGCACGTAGTTGCCGATAGTTTTGGTCTTCAGTTCGACGTTGACATTGGCTGACTGACCGGGCTCCATACGTCCCAGGAACCAGCTGATGGTGGAATCTTCAGGATTGAACTGACCGCCACGATCGGCTTTGACGAATTCAAATCCTTCTGGAATTTTATGCAGCACGCGAACGTTGTTGGTAGCGGCGGCACCGTCGTTGACGGTGGAAATTGTGTACTGTGCAGAACGGCCTTTGTAACGCAGTCCGGGACCTTCGATGGCGACCTGAACCTTGGGAGCGATCACATTCACACGAGCCTGAGTTTCCTGAGCCAGGCCACCTTCAGCTTTAGCGACAACTTTCACAACCTGTTCGCCACCCAGGACAGCTGCCAGAGCCAGACGGATAGTGCGGGTTTCGCCAGGATTCAGCGAACCGACCTGCATCTGCAGATACTCGGCAGTCACATGTTCCAGACCTTTAGGAATTTCAGCTTCGAGCACAACGTTGTGCAGTGTACCTGTTCCCGGGTTGGAGATGGTGACTGACTGTGAGGCGGGCTCACCAATCATGACATTGGTTGGACCTTTGACTGCAACCTGCAACAGAGGCTCAGCAACCATGAAGGACTCAGTCAGAGTGTTGGTAAACCGAACATTCGCTGCGGCGGTGATAGCACCTCGCTGGCTGGGGATCATTGAGATCTCAATGGTTTTGGTTTCACCGGCGTTCAGTGAATCAAACTTCCATTCAAGATGATCCTGGCTGGCAATGGGCCGGGGAGTGGCATCTGTCAGACGAACTGATACCGGGAAGAAGGCTTCCACAACGACGTCCCTGGCAGATGCTTTACCTTCATTGGTGACTTCCAGTGCGAACTCGCATTCCTGGCCAACATTGATTTCACTTTTCTTAACCCATTTGTGAGACACTTTGGCCTTCGCGACTTCAGAGGCGGTTCCGACAGGCTTCACCTGCACGGCTGCTGCACGACGTTTCTGAGGTGTCGAACTGATGGTTACACCGGAAGGCTGAGTAGCAGTTTCTTCCTGTGCAGCTTTTCCAAAGGTCAGATGATGTTTGTTTTCTACAGTCTGACGATCCGGGATCCGGGGAATTGTCAAACCGGGTGCCTGAGGAGCAGGCTGTTTGAATTCGGTTGGCGACCGGAATGGATTTTGACCACTGCCGGCACTGACCTGCTGAATTCTACCTTGTGTGCCCTTCTGGTGCTGAAATTCAGCATGCACGATATTCTTTTTGGACTGATCCGCATTGAACTCCTCAAAACGGTACCGCTTCTGCTCTCCAGCCGGTTCCGCGTGGTCAACCTGCTGAAAAGCGGACTGCTTGACTTCAGCCTGCTGTTGCTTCTGCTCCAGGCGACGGTAAGGGCGTTCCTGACCGAACAGCTCCTTGTAGTAGTTCGGTACCTGGGACATGCGGGCTTTACCGGTGGGCTGGTACTCTGCACCAGGCTGAGTCGCAGTCTGCTTTGGCTGGGAAATGGTGATATTTCCCGAGGTGCCGGCAGCTTCACCCGTAGACTTCTGTCCGGAGAAGTACTGAATACTGGATTTGGAATTGGAAGGGGGAGCAGAATCAAAGGGAGACTTTGATTCCATCATGCGATCATCGGCGGTTGCGATACTCGCACTCATTACCATGGTTGAAAATATCGCGAGCATCTTTTTTCCGCGTCGCATTGTGTTTCTCCTTACCGATAGGAACTTACTGCTGGATAGGGATGTTTGAGTTAATGGATTTGACATGATGAGAATTGTGAGAGCTGTAGTATCTGGATCATGCACAGGAAGGTTTTCTACTTTTATCCATCTCTCTCTATCGGGTGTAACGATTCCCAAAATTGAACGAGTTGTAATGATTTTTTAAAATAAATCGGAATTATAAGCTTTTCCGGTTATTTCGATTATACCGCTCCCGGTATTTCAAACAGCACAACAATACACATAAACCACTACCAACATACAACTTAAGCACAACCCCCTCTTCCAAAAGCGATTCCTGGATCATCCACAGTCCCCTAACCTCCCCATTCTGGCAAACAGGTCCCTGCAGGTGAAACCGGGCCTTCAAATCCTGCAAAACACGATTTTCATTTTCTGGCGATTGACTCATGGGTACTTAGACTCACAATGACTGTTAGCTTACGGTCCGGCAACGGATCCCTTATTTTCGAGTTATAAAGCAGGCAAATATGAGTTTATCCGCTTCAGAGACAGGCCATTCCATGCGTCAGCATAAGACGCTGAAGGTCTACCTGCTGGGTGGTGTGGACTTTGATTCCCTGCTGACACTGCAGGAACGGGCTCTGCAGGAGATCCATTTCCAGCAGGACGAGTCCGCTATTCTGTTTGTCTGTGAACACCCGCCCATCGTTACTGTGGGGCGTGAAGGCAGCCATTACCAGCTGTCCGGGGCCTATCACGACCTGAAAGCGAAACAGATTGAAGTTCGCTGGACGAATCGGGGAGGCGGAGCTCTGCTACATGCCCCGGGGCAACTGGCCGTTTATCCCCTGTTCCCTCTCAAACAGCTGGGCATTGGCATCAGCGGATTCCGGGATCGTCTGCAGCGGGCGACAATCAGTGCAGCCGGCGAGCAGGGCGTTGACTGTGAAACCTGTCCGGATGACTCAGGAATTTTGGGCCGTTGTGGACAGTTTGCCTTTCTGGGGGCTGCGATCAAATCCTGGATTTCTTACTATGGTTTGTATATTAATGTGTCTCCCGATATGAAACTGCAACGTCTGATCGACGCCAATCGATATGACCACCGCGTGACTTCCCTGTCGGCAACGCTCACGCGGGAAGCCAGTATGGGTTCGGTTCGCGAAAGCATGATTCGCAACCTGGCTCAGCAGTTCGGCTATCCGGATCCCCACATTTTTACACGACACCCCTTACTGCATCGAGTAAAGAAGAAAGTTTATGTCGACACTTAATATCATCACCGATCCCGCCCCCGCCCCACGGCAGCGTCTTCCCAAGTGGCTCAAACGGCCTATGCCGAAACCCGGCATGGCTTTCACCAGCAACGTGATCGAAGACCTCAACCTGGTCACCGTCTGCGAAAGTGCCAAATGCCCGAATCGCACCGAATGCTGGTCGCATAAAACTGCGACCCTGATGATCCTGGGAAATGTCTGCACGCGACCTTGCGGTTTCTGCTCGATCGCCAAGGGGAAAACTGAAACCGTTCAGTTGGACGAACCCGAACGCGTAGCGGAAGCAGCCGCCCGTCTGGGCCTCGAACATGTGGTGATTACCTCTGTCACGCGTGACGACCTGCCCGACGGTGGGGCAGAGCACTTCTATAACTGCATCCTGGCAGTCCGCGAACGAACCGGGGCAGACATTGAAGTCTTGACTCCCGACTTCCGTGGCAATCGTGATGCCATTCAGCGGGTGATTGAAGCTCATCCTGATGTGTTTAACCACAACACCGAAACGGTGCCCCGTCTGTATCACCGCGTTCGTCGGAACGCCGTCTATCAACGGACCCTGGATCTGCTGAAGCAGGTGAAAGATACTGATCCGAGCATCGTCACTAAAAGTGGTTTGATGCTGGGGCTCGGCGAGACACGCGAGGAAATACTCGAAGTCTGTGCCGATCTGCGGGCCGTTGGTTGCGATATTGTCACCATCGGCCAGTACCTGCAGCCGACGCCTGAGAACCTGCCGGTTGAGCGTTTCCTGCCGCCGGAAGAATTCGACGAAGTGGGTGATCAGGTGCGGGCACTGGGATTCAAACTGGTAGCCAGTGGTCCTTTCGTCCGTTCCAGTTATCATGCAGGCGAAATGGCATCGGTACTGGGGAAAGAGTCCTGAATGTCGACTCCGATCACGGTTCCTTCCCTGGAAAACCAGGACCAGAAGCTGACAGTCAGCCTCTGGCTGACACGAACGGGAGAGCCTGTTAACCGGGGAGACCGGGTTGTCGAACTTCTGATTCCCGGTGTGACGTTTGATGTGGCTGCCCCCTGCACCGGAACACTTGCCCGTTGTGAATGTCGATCCGGAGACGAAGTTCACGAGGGAACCGTGCTGGGCTGGATCAAATCTTCCGAAGCCAGCCCGCCAGACGATTCAGTCGCCTCTGGACCTGAGTGATCAGAAACGGAACTGCCATGACAACCGACCAGATCCGAGGTCATCAAACCATTCTGGAAATGCTCGACCGGGCCCTGTCCCGCGGACGCCTGCCGCACGCGCTGCTGTTCTCCGGTCCGGTGGGCGTGGGCAAGAACCGGGTCGCCCGTTATCTTGCCCAGTGCCTGTTCTGCGAACAGACTCCTTCCGACCAGCTCAGCTGCTGTCACGAATGTAACTCCTGCAAACAGATGGCCGCCGGTACGCATCCCGATTTGATCAGCGTAGAATGTCCTCACGACAAAGCCATCCTGCCATTAAGTCTGATCATCGGCAGCGAGGAGCGACGGGGCCGCGAAGGGGTCTGCTATGAGATGTCACTTCGCCCCATGACCGGAAACCGACGGATTGCGGTCATCGACGACGCTGACAAAATGAATGCCGAGAGCGCCAACGCACTTTTGAAAACCCTGGAAGAGCCCTCAGCGAATTACCTGATGATTCTGATCGCCAGTGAGTTGGATGCAATCCTGCCCACCATTCGCTCCCGCTGCCAGCTGATCCGGTTTGCTGAACTCTCTGCAGACGATGTATCCGAACTGCTGCTGGAACATCAACTGGCGGAGTCTCCCGAACAGGCGCAACAGGTTGCCCGACTGTCGGGTGGCTCGCTGGATGTCGCCAGCCAGCTGCTGGATGAGAACCTGCAGGAACTCAGGACGAGTATCACACGACTGTTGTGCCAGCATCCCTTCCGTCCGCAGGCGTTTTCACAGGCGGTCATCAAAGCCGTGGATGATATCGGCGGCAATACTGCTGCTCAGCGAAAAACTGCTCACTGGATCCTGCATTTCTGTGCCGACTTCTATCACCAGGCATTGCAGACTGCTGCCGGACAAGAGTTGACGGTGAACAATGCGCAGATCGACAAATTCGTGAACGGATTCCCCGGCTCGACCGAAGACCGGATTGAAAAACTGGGTTCGCTGCTGGATCGGCTGCTGGAAACCGAAGAACAGATCGATAGGAACGCCACGATCAGCCTCTGTATCGAAAACCTGAGCGAAGACCTCCGGGCGCTGCAGAAAAGCACTCCCTGAACGCAAGTGCCAGTTACGAGACACAGTCTGCTTTTTAAAAAAAAGGATTTCGCCCGAATCGATAGAGATTGATCCCTGCTGTTTGGCTATAATAGAATCTTATCAGCAGAATCCACACTTCTCCTGCTGAGGATTCTTCCCGAGGGATCCGCGGGCCGTTCTGCTGCTGTTTCTGATCTCCATTCGATGAAATTATCATAGATGAATAACGAAGTCTCAGGTTATATTGTCCGCTACGGGTCAACCCGCATGATTGGCGAGTTCTCCGCCAAGGGCTCTGATGAGCTGCCACGAAATGCCTCTGTCATTGTTAAAAGTGATCGCGGTCATGAATGGGGTGAAATACTCTCTCCCGCTACGGACCGCGTGCGTTCCTTCATGAAAGATACCAAAACCGTCGGCCGCATCATTCGCCCCGTCACCGACGATGACTATCGCCTGCGCGACAAGAATCGACACGAGGAACGCACAGAGTTTCTAGGCTGCCAGGATCTGGTGAAAGAACATAAGTTGCAGATGCAGCTGGTCGATGTGGAACATATTTTTGGTGGGGAAAGGATCATCTTTTATTACCTGGCCGAAAAACGCGTCGACTTCCGCGAACTGGTCAAAGCGCTGGCCCGCAAATATCGATCACGGATTGAAATGCGACAGATTGGCGTCCGGGATGAAGCCAAACTGCTGGCTGATTACGGCGACTGTGGCAAAACAGTGTGTTGCGGAACACATCTGACCGAAATGCCACCGGTATCCATGAAGATGGCCAAACTGCAGAAAACCTCACTCGACCCCAATAAGCTATCCGGTCGCTGTGGCAGACTCAAATGTTGCCTGCGATACGAGTACGACACTTACCGCAGTTATAAAAAAGAACTGCCCCCGGTCGGTTCATTCGTCGTCACGGAACAGGGGGAGGGAAAAGTCACCAATCAGGATATCCTTTCGGAATGCGTTCAGGTGATCTATCCTGATTCGCGAAAATCAATTGTCCATAGAAAAGATATTCAGGAAGTCATCAAGAAGAAAAAAGGGGAAGGCCAGCCCCCCGGGAACGGGAAATCACTCAATCAAAAACCGGCTCGCTGAAATTGGCCAGATCGGGATTGATTTTCCTGAAATTCCCAATGATAATTTCTCGCTATCTGAAGCGCAATCTCCTAAGATAGTATTGACGAAGGTCTCTGTGACAGAAACACTGGACTGTAACAACATCAGAGACTGCAACCGCTCGAGTAAGAAGGTATGGGTGAAAACATGACATTTGCAACCAATCTAACCCGCCCCAAACTGCAATATCACCCGAATGCCTACGACTTTATCTTTGAAGCGTTGCAGCAGGCTCAAGAGCTTTACGCCCATTCCATCTCTGAACTTTCCGAACAGGAAGAAGCTCACGTCTCGGGACAGGAACTCCTGGAGGGAGTGCGCGTTCTAGCCCTCAAACAGTTTGGACTGATGACCCAGACTGTGTTCAAACAATGGGGCGTGCACTCAACCAAAGACTTCGGCAAGATGGTCTTCGAAATGATCGAGCATGGCAGAATGCGAAAGACCGACAATGATCGCCTGGAAGATTTCGTCGACATCTATGACTTCCAGCAGGTCTTCGATGCGAACTACATCATCGACACCAGCGAAGTCTTTACACGCAACCCGGCATAAAGACCGATTCGCCGCGACTCTGGCACCTGCCCGTCAGATTCCATTTTCACCTCTTATCAACCTCGTCTGCGTGCGTTGCTGCGCTCCGTAAGTTTTTGCGTTTAACCAACTTTGTTAAGTTATCGTTATTGCAAAAAAAACCTTACGTGATACACTCCCCGGATAGAGTTTTTGCTGGAGTTTTACTTGTAGGTTTTTTGGTCCTTTGAAAAACCTGTGCTGACTGTTGCCCGGAATCATATGAGGTTTTGAGGTTTTACAACAAGATTTACAACGGCTTATTAAATGGGGTTAACTCTAAGGATGAGGTTTTCTACCGTCGCTCGCTACTCGCCCGTTCGTCCTGTTCCCAAACTCATCACTCTAACCATCAGCACGCTCTTCTGCTCCGCTCCCTTGCTGGCAGCAGAAACATCAGATGCCTCGCCACCCGTGGCCGCATCTGAATCCGTCGTCATCAGCTGGCTACTTGCGATTGCAGGTGCGATCTTCGCCCTGTTTACCGCTTATCGCTTTTTCTCCTGGATGGTCGCGCAGTCCGAAGGTGACGCCCGCATGAAGACCATCGCCGAGCACGTCCGTGAAGGAGCCCGTGCTTACCTGGACCAGCAGTTCAAGGTCGTGACCCTGTTCTTTGCCGTGGTCTGTGCATTGCTGGCCTTCATGGCCTTTGGCCTCAACACTCAATCACACTGGGTCCCCTTCGCCTTTTTGACCGGGGGTTTTTTCTCTGCACTGGCAGGCTGGTTCGGTATGCGAACCGCTACACTCGCCAGTGCACGTACCGCCCATGCGGCGAAAGAATCACTCAACAACGGCCTGCAGGTCGCGTTCCGCAGTGGTGCAGTGATGGGACTCGTCGTTGTGGGACTCGGACTGTTGGACATCAGTCTCTGGTTCGGTGTTCTGCACTGGATCGTCAAGATGCCTCTGGCGGAGATCACCGTCACCATGCTCTGCTTTGGTATGGGAGCCAGCAGCCAGGCACTGTTTGCCCGCGTGGGTGGTGGTATCTTTACCAAAGCCGCGGACGTCGGAGCCGACCTCGTCGGTAAAGTGGAGGCAGGCATCCCCGAAGACGACCCGCGTAACCCGGCAACGATTGCAGACAACGTGGGCGACAACGTAGGTGATGTCGCCGGCATGGGGGCAGACCTCTATGAATCGTACTGTGGTTCCATCCTAGCCAGTGGTGCCCTGGGTGTCGCCGCATATCATGGTTATCCCAAAATGCAGATGATGTGCCTGCTGCTGCCGATGTGTCTGGCCGCAGTCGGTATCTTCCTTTCGGTCACCGGAATCTTCATGGTGAAAACAGAAGAAGGTGCCTCTCAGAAAAACCTGTTGAAAGCACTGGCTAAGGGAATCGACACCGCCGCCTTCTGTGTGATTGTCGCCTCCCTGGGCCTGGTCTGGATCATGCTGGTAATTCCTTCGCAGTCCGCGGGAATCCCGGAAGATTCTCCACTGCTGACGGGGAACAAACTGTTTGGTGTCTTCGGTGCGATCGTCTCCGGTCTGGTTGCAGGCTGGTTGATCGGGAAATGGACCGAGTATTCCACCAGTGATGAATTCAAACCGACCCGCTTCATCGCGGATCAGTCTTCAACCGGTCCAGCGACAGTGATCATCGCCGGGATCGCCGAAGGCTTTTACAGCGTCTGGGTGCCGATTCTGGTGATTGGTGTCGCTATCATCGTCGCCTTTGGCTTGTGTACCGGCTTCGACTTCCAGAACTCACAGGTTTTCGCGATGGGCCTGTATGGCGTTGCGATTGCCGCTGTGGGGATGTTAAGCACACTCGGGGTAACACTCGCCACCGATGCCTATGGTCCGATTGCTGACAATGCCGGCGGTAACGCGGAAATGAGCGGTCAGGAACCGTTCGTACGCCAGCGAACCGACGCCCTGGACAGCCTGGGGAATACGACAGCTGCTACCGGAAAAGGCTTCGCGATCGGCTCAGCCGCTTTGACAGCGCTGGCTCTGTTGGCTGCCTACGTGGAAGAAGTCCGCATCGGGTTTGAACGCTGGGTCGAGAACTCAGCCATCGTGCAAACGGTGACCGATGACCCTTCAAATGCGTCTGCACTGAAGCTGAGTAAAAACTGTATTGCGATCCGTATTCCTGACAAAGACGGCAACGCTCCCAAACACAACAACATGGGTTACCTGCTGTTCCCCGCTCTGCACCAGACTCAAATTACGCCCGGGCGAACCAAAATCGAAGAAGCCGAGGTGGGATCGATCATCAACGGCCTGAACATCACAGAGCTCCTGTTGCGCAGCGACTGTGTTGAAGTCAAAAAAGCGACCGTGCCTGATTTCTCCCGCTTCTATAATTTCTCGCTGCTGAACCCCAAGGTACTGGTTGGGATCTTTTTCGGCGTGATGATTGCCTTCGTCTTCTGTGCGATGACCATGAAGGCTGTGGGCCGCGCCGCGGGTGCGATGGTGGACGAAGTCCGGCGGCAATTCCGTGAAATCGCAGGGATTATGGAGAACGAAGCCGAACCGGATTACGCCGCCTGTGTCGAAATCAGTACAGCTGCGGCACAGCGTGAAATGATTCTGCCCGCGATGCTGGGCCTGCTCTCCCCGGTTGTCGTGGGTGTCCTGCTGGGAGTCCCCGGCGTAGTAGGCCTGCTGGTGGGAGCCTTGACGAGTGGGTTCGCAGTTGCCATTATGATGGCTAATGCCGGTGGTGCCTGGGATAATGCTAAGAAGTACATCGAAGCAGGCGCACATGGCGGCAAGGGAACTGATGCGCACAAAGCCACAGTAGTAGGTGATACCGTAGGTGACCCGTTCAAGGACACCAGCGGTCCCAGCCTGAATATTCTGATCAAGTTGATGAGTATGGTTTCTGTTGTCATAGCCGGTTTTATCATCCAATACGCATTAGAGCTATTTTAAGTATTTGAAACAGGCTAAAGGTCACCAAAATCAATACCGAACCTTCTCAACAATCTGATTCCGTCGAAAGCATGTCGAGTCTGGAACGTGCCTGCCTGTGCGCCCGTGTCTGCGAGCAGTTTAAAGGTCAGGACATCGTGGTCCTCGACGTCACGAAAATCACCCCGCTGTTCGACTACTTCATCATCACCACCGCGACCAACCAGCGGCAGGCCCATGCCATTGCCGAGGAAATCCGGGTCCTGATGAAGCAGGATCATGCGAATCGCCGCAACATCGAAGGCAAGGACAGCAATTGGATCCTGGGTGACTATGGCGACGTAGTGCTGCACATCTTCACCGATGATGCCCGCGGGCTGTACGACCTCGAGCGTCTCTGGGGGGATGCCCCCCAGCTGGACTGGCAGTCGCACAAACCCGCCGATTCGCAGTAAGCCTCTCGCGGTTTCTACCAATCTGACGCTGCAGCGTGTATTCTGGGTACCAGGAGCGTACCCCCTTTGTATCGATGTTATTAATTCGGAGCGCCCCCGCTCCGAGCGGAACGAGAAACATGAATATCCTCGCCGAACTGAGAAGCCGGTTTGAACCTGTATTAACTGAATGGACCGACAATCCCTCCTCGGTCATCGACATGCTCAAAGCCTCACAGGACCCCAAATTCGGGGACTACCAGGCGAACTTCGCGATGCCGCTGGCAGCCAGAATTCCCGACCTGAAACCACGGGACCTGGCGGCGCAAATCGTCGAGAAGGTGGACCTGTCTGATTTCTGTGAACCACTGGAAATTGCCGGCCCGGGTTTTATCAACATCAAGCTCAAGCAGGACTGGCTTCAGGAACAGACAATGCAGCTGGTTCAGGACGAACGATTAGGTGTCGTGGCTGTAGAAGCCCCCCAGAAGGTCGTAGTCGACTTCTCCGCGCCGAATGTTGCCAAACCGATGCACGTCGGTCACCTGCGAAGTACCGTGATCGGCGATGCCAACTATCGGGTCCTGAAATTTCTGGGGCACGATGTCGTAGGCGATAACCACATCGGGGACTGGGGTACCCAGTTCGGGATGATCATTTTTGGCTACAAGCATTTTCTGAACGAAGCCGCTTTCCAGGAAGAGCCAGTATTCGAATTAGCTCGACTTTATCGGCTGGTCAACCAGTTGTCGGATTACCACGCTTCCAAAAACTCCCTTCCCCAGAAGGAACTGGAAATCGAGCAGCTGACGGAAAAACTGCAGACGCTCGAAGGAACTGCAGACCAGACCGACAAAAAGGTACAGAAACAGCTTAAAAAACTCAAAACCGAATTAGAAACCAATCAAAAGACCCTCAGTTCACTGCAGGAAAGCCTCAGCCAGCTGGAAGCCAATGAAGACCTGAAAAGCAAGGCGACCGCCTTTCCGGATATCGCTCGACTGGCACGAGAAGAAACCGCGAAACTCCATGCCGGTGATGCTGAGAACAACGACCTGTGGAAACAGTTTCTCCCGCAGTGCCTCGATTTAATTCAGGGAGTCTATGACCGGCTCGACATTCACTTCGATATGACGCTGGGGGAAAGTTTTTACCAGCCCATGCTGGCGGATGTCGTCGCAGACTTGAAACAAAAAGGACTCGCCACCGAGAGCCAGGGAGCAATCTGTGTCTTCATGAAAGGTAAAGAGGCACCCTTCATCGTGCAGAAACAGGATGGCGCCTTTACCTACGCCACTACTGATCTGGCTACCATCAAGTATCGAGCCGAAGAGCTCAATGCTGATCGAATCCTGTATGTTGTTGATTCCCGACAGAGTGAACACTTTGAACTACTGTTTTCCACCGTCAAAGACTGGGGCTACACTGATCTGGAACTGCAGCATGTCAGCTTCGGTTCAGTCTTAGGTGAAGATGGACGTCCAATTAAAACCAGAGCGGGAGACAGTGTTGGTCTGGACAGCCTGCTTAATGAAGCGATTCAGCGAGCCTATAACATTGTTTCGGAAATTGACGATGACAAACATGACGGACCAGAGCTGAGCAAAGAAGAACGCAAACAAATCGCTGAGGTGGTAGGACTTGGTGGTATTAAATACGCTGACCTGAAGCACAACAGAGAGAGCGATTACAGATTCGATTGGGACAAAATGCTGGCCAAGCAGGGTGATACGGCCACCTACATGCAGTACGCTTATGCCCGGGTGAATGGCATCTTCCGCAAGGGGGGCATCGACAGAGACGAACTGCGGACACATCAGCAGTCTCTCAACCTGATCGAACCTACCGAAATCGCCCTGGCGATGAAAATCAACCGTTACTCTGAGATCCTGGAAAGTGTTGCCGCTGAAGCACGGCCCAACTACCTGACCAATTACCTCTACGAACTGGCTGACCTCTTCAGTACCTTCTATGACGTCTGCCCCGTGTTAAAGGCTGACGATGAGACTGTCAGAACGAGCCGACTGCTGCTCTCCGATCTGACCGCCCGGGTCGTTCAGAATGGCCTGTCACTCCTGGGGATCAGAACCTGCGAGCGAATGTGATCTTTCGCTCTCGCATCAAGAAACAAAAAAAAAACGCATTCCACAAAATGGAATGCGTTTTTTTATGAATATTACCCGGCAAGGGCTCGAACCTTGACTAACAGAATCAAAATCTGTTGTGCTACCATTACACTACCGGGTAATGAGTTTCTGTCAATTCAGACACAGTAGCCCAACTCAGGTTCACCGCTGGGGACCAGTAATGAACCTAGCGAACGGAGTTTATTGGATCTCCGCAAATCTGACAAGAGTTCTCTTTCAGAAAAACGGGATCTTTTTATTTCACTAGTCGTTACGCAGCTTGAGGTTCATCTCGGTCAGCTTCTCGCGAATTTCGTTCAGCGAGGTCACACCGAAGTTCCGGCTGGCCAGCAGCTCGTCCGGGCTGCGACGCAGCAGCTCACCAATGGTGCCGATACCGAGACGCGACATACATTTTCGCGAACGCACGGAAAGCCCCAGATCGGAGATCGGCTTTTCGGTAACCGGGTTGTCTGCCAGTTCCGGAGGCAGAGCGGCGTAGCCACCTTCCTGCCCCAGAGCCTCGTGCAGGTTCTGACCGATGTGCAGACCGAAGGAAGACAGCATCTCGCGAATTTCGTCCAGTGAGGTCTGTCCGAAGTTCTTACCGGCCAGCAGATCGTTTTCGCTGACGCGTGTGAGATCACCCAGCGTGTGAATGTCCATCGCGTGCAGACAGTTGCGGCTGCGGACAGACAGTTCGAAGTCGGTGACGGGACGATCCAGCAGCTGCTTCATGCGGGCTTCGTTGCGGGCAGTCTCTTCGTCGTAGTACATGTTGTCGGCTGCTTCGATGTCCTTGAGGTACATCGCTGCCATTTCGTTGGTTGGATCCGCTTCCAGAATCCGACGGAAACAAAAGGCGGCAGCCGGGTAGTTTTCCATGTCTTCGTAAAGCAGACCCAGGTTCAGGATCGCGCCCAGGTAGAACGGCGGGCTGGAAAGAGACTGCTCATACAGGCGAATCGCATCTTCGTCATTTCCACGTGATGCGTTTTCTCCAGCCAGACGGAAGATAGCCCGTGAATGGCGGGGATCCATGTCGACGGCACGTTCGAAGTATTCGATTGCGCCATACAGGTCGCCACGATCGGACCGAATGCAACCCATCTGGAATGAGTACTCAGCACGACCAGCGGCATCTTTGGCGATGGAAGAGAGCAGCGATTCTGCTTCATCCAGCTTGCTGACCAGACGACGGGTTTCAGCACGCCGCAGCGAGCATTCGATCGAGTCGTACCCCAGCTTGGCAGCAGCTTCCAGCTGTTGATCTGCATCGTCATAACGTTTGAGAGCGATCAGCGAGACGGCATGGAAAAAAGCAGCGGTTGCGTTATCCGTGACTTTTTCCAGTTCGATAACAGCCTGTCGATGCTTACCCAGTAGATGCAGGGCGATGCCGACCCGGGCACACAGTGCCGAAGAACTTTCTCCGTCTGCAATGCGTTTGACGAGCGACTGTACTTCACTGTTGAGCTCTGAAACCTGATCAGAGCAAACAATTCTTTTCAATTGCTCGACATCCGAGTAGCCTACACTCTCAGTGCTGTTAAATACACCTTTTACGTCAATTAATTCGTCGACACTCACACTAAGTTCCTTTATTGCAGCTGGCGCGCAGATGGAAGCGTACAACGGGCTTTTTCACAGAACCTGTTGCCAAATTTCACAAATTCGAATCTTACAGTCTGACCTGGCAAACGGCAACCATCAAGGCCTGTTTAGCCCCTTATCCGGCTGTAGTTATGTACCTCAGGCCTCTTCCCTGCACCGCAAATGATACATATGTTCACCAATTCTGGCAAAATCAGCGTACGAGAGCCTGATATCCCCCATCGCTGGGTGCTCCCGGCAGGTGCAGGTTCTCCTGGACGATCTGTCGTTCCGGGAATCGGGTTAACACTGTCTTCAACAACTCACCATTCTCTCGCGGGTCAAAAGAGCAGGTGGAATACACGAGCCTGCCCCCTGGCTTGAGCTGCCTGAGTGCTGTTTGCAGCAAGTCCTGCTGAATCTTCTGGAGTTCCCGGAGAGAGTGCTCATCCAGCCGCCAACGGGCCTCAGGGCGTTTCCCCAGCACGCCAGAATTCGAACAGGGAGCATCAACCAGAATGGCATCGAACTGTTCTTCAGGCAGTGTAGCCCCCCGGGTGTTGATCAGCTGTGTGCGAATGCAGGTCAGCCCCAGTCGGGATGCATTCTGTTCGATTTTTTCCAGCCGATCCGGAGAGACATCGGTGGCGACAATCGTACCCCGATTGAACATCAGCTCTGCCAGATGTGTGGTTTTCGTTCCGGGTGCTGCACACAGATCCCAGACCGTTTCCTCCGGTTGCGGACTGAGCAGGTTGCCGGCCGCCATCGCCGATTCATCCTGAATGGTAAACTTACCGTCATCGAAGCCGACCAGTGACTCAAGCGGAACTGCATTTTCGAGACGGATTGATTGCGGCTCTGCGCCCGGGCTGACTGCGATTCCTGCAGCCTGCAGTTCGTTCAAGAGTTCATCCCGACTGTTCTGCAGCAGATTCGTACGCAGGTAGAGGGTATTTCGCTGGTTGAACCATTGCGCGATGGATTGAACCTGCTGGCTGTCATATCGCGACAACCAGTCTGTCATCACCGACTGCGGATAGCTGAATGCCCGCGAAAAATATCCTGCCTGATCGACTTTCGGATCCGGAAACAGATCCGTTGTCAGACAGCGAAACCGCTGTGTGCTGAGTGGGACTGCATTCGCCTGAGGCTCTGTGACTTCGTCTGTGGTCAGCAGTCTGCCCACTGACCTCAGGATGGCATTCACCAGTTTCTTCCAGCGTTCCCTACCGACCTTGCCGGCCAGTTCGACGGTTTCTGAAACAGCAGCATGATCGGGAATCTGATCGAGCATCACCAACTGATAGACGCCGGTTCTGAGCAGTGTCCAGAGTGCCGGCTCAACCTTCTCGCGGGGGCGTGTGAGCTGGCTTTCAATCAGTGTGTCCAGTGTCAACTGGCGGCGGATCACGCCAATACTGATTTCCATTGCCAGGCGACGGTCCTGCTGCGACAGATCAATCCGACGACTCCACTGTTGCAGGGAATCAGCGACAAACTGGTCCTCCGTGCGATACGCTTCCAGCAGAAAAAAGGCGAGTTGCCTGGCGGAACGAAAATATTGCGGCAGCGCAAGCTCATCCGCCGGACGGGACTTTGATTGATCTTCCCAGACGTTTTTTCTCTTCACGACGTCTGACCACACAACCGTTCCAGGTCGTCAAAAAACCGGGGATATGTTTTGGCAGTACAGCCGGGATCTGCAATCTGAATACCGGGCACTTTCAACCCCACCAGGGCAAAGCTCATCGCCATCCGATGGTCGTCGTAGGTCTCAATCACCGCCGGTTGAATTTCACCGGGATGAATGGTCACGGAGTCATCCGTTTCTTCGACACGAATCCCCATGCGCTTCAGCTCTGTCGCGATGGCAGACAGACGGTCTGTTTCCTTATGTCGGATATGAGCAACGTTGCGGATACACGTTGGTCCCTCAGCGAACAGAGCTACTGCTGCCAGCGTCTGGGCGGTATCGCTGATTTCATTCATATCGACATCAATGCCCTTCAAGGGTTTTCCATGTACCGTAACACTGTTGCGGTCCCGCTTGATGTCACAGCCCATGTCTTCCAGTACGCGGATGAAGTTAATATCTCCCTGCAGAGCATCCTGGTTGAGTCCGTCCACGGTTACCGAACCGCCTGTGATCGCAGCTGCTGCAAAAAAGTAGCTCGCGGCGGAAGCATCAGGCTCGATATCATAGGCGCCAGGTCGCTGATAAGTTTGCGGCAGGATTCTCCAGACATCATTCTGCACTCGATCGATGGTCACACCGAATTGCGCCATGACACCGAGGGTGATATCCAGATAGGGTCTCGAAACCATCTCGCCCTGAATGGTAATTGTTGTGGGGCCCAGTGCAGCTGGCGCCACCATCAGCAGGGCACTCAGATACTGACTGGAGACATTACCGGCAATCGCCGTTTCTCCGCCCAACAATCCTCGAGCTTTTACCCGGACTGGCGGACACCCGGTGTCGGATTCACAGGAAACATCGACCCCCAGCTCTGCCAGGGCGTCAATCAGATCCTGAATCGGTCGCTGCCGCATGCGTGCGTTTCCGTCCAGCTGAAATTCCCCCTGCCCTACCGAGCAGAGTGCGGTCAGAAAACGGATACTGGTACCACTGTTTTCCAGCCAGAGTGACGCTTCGCTGGCGGGAATCTGTCCTCCGCAGCCCTGTACGACGGTCGTGCAATTTTCCGGATCATGATCGACTTTAATTCCCAGTCGGTTCAAGCTTTCGATCATCACCTGGGTATCACGACTGTCCAGGACGCCGGTCAGTTCAGTCTGCCCCTCTGCCAGGGCAGCGACAATTAGCGCGCGATTTGTGATGCTCTTGGAACCGGGTGGTCTGACAGTCCCGTTGAGCGGACCGGAAACTGGTTGAACCTGGTAAGTGTCGGACATGCGATAAACTATGAACTAGGAAAGGCTTCTGATACGGACGGATCAGGATCTGTGACAGACCGTCTACACCCACACAGCATACACTTTCGCTCGCCAAAGCTAAAGTGAGGGACCCGTGATCCTGATCGGTCTCAGGTATTTTTAATCGCCTGAGACAGCCCTTCCCAGATACTGGGATACTGCAACTGCACTCCCAGTTCTTCGCGTAACCTTTTGTTATTACAACGTTTATTGACACCCGCAGCACGTTCAGTGCTGTTAGGGCGGGTCGATTTTGACTTCACATCCGCCGCTTCTCCCGTCGCAAACCGGGGCTGAGGTGCATCGAGCAGTTGAGCCAGGGTTTCGTAATATTCCTGACGCGTTACAGGACGACTGTCACTCACCAGATAATGTGAAGCAAGCTGCAAGTCTCCATCACAGCGGAGAATAGTCTGGACGATGTCATCCAGATGAATCAGATTCAGCCAGGCATCAGGTCTGCCCGCCAGTGGTTCTCCCGCTTTGATCTGTTCCATCCGGGCCAGCAGTCTTCCGGGGCCATAAATCCCTGCCAGTCTGAGAATTACAGCCCGCGCGTTTCCCTCGACAGCTACTTCTCCGAGCAGTTTCTGCTGGGCGAACAACTGTTCTGCCTCCAGACAGATCTGCCCGTTCTCCCGCTCCGGTTCGCATGCCGAGGTCTCGTCGACCCACTCCCCCGCCGTCTGACCATAGACACTGGTACTGGAGAGATAAATGATCTGCTGTGTACGCTCTTTAATTACTGACAGGGCATGCGCGAGACCTTCGACGTAGACTTCGCGTCGAGACTGGCTCGCGGATCGATCAAAGCCCACCGCATACAACACGGTTTCCGACTCGGGGAGGCCCTGCAGCGTTTCCGGATTTGTGATCTCTCCCAGGACCGGCTGAATTCCCAGTTCGGAAAACAGCTGTGCATTTGCCTCCGAGCGCGTGAGTGCAGCCACATCGTGCCCCGCTGCCAGCCATCGACGAGCCACTTCCCGTCCTACATATCCGCAACCAATGATCAGTTTTTGCATCGGAACCTGTTTCTCTGAAAATTCGAGTGTGCCCTGCTTTAACGTTTACCGCGAATGCGGGGGGCCAGTTGAGTCGCCCCCTGCAACACGAGGGCAATCTGTGCCTGAATCTGCTTACCAAGATCCTGTTCTGTTGAATCCGCCAGGTACTCGGTTAACGGAAACTGATCTGGATCTTCAATCGCTGTCTGCAGCCTGGTAAAACGGTCTGCCATTCTATTCAGTGCTTCCTCGAGTTCCGCCTGCGTCAGATCATAACGCTCGAGTGAGGAAGAGTCAGCCGTTCTGACCTTAGTCAGGCGGGCCAGTGTGTTCCCCTGAGTCCGATAGAGATGGCCGTCGAGATAAGCGCGCCTCAGATGTCCCTGGTCATCGAACTGGTAAACCGGATCGCCGCCGAAGTAAAACGAAAACTGCCCACTCCGTTTCTGTCCCCAGAAAACGGGTTCTGATTCCTGAGGCACCCTGAATTCCGCCCGGGGATAGAGGGCGATCGCTTCCCGCATCAGATCTTCGCGGTCCTGTTCGTGAAGCGCCATCAGAACCTCTTATTCCGCTCAGACACTGTGACTCCCAGACGTCTCTCAGTCGAACAGGTGGCTGACCGATTCATTGCGGTGAATTCGGCGAATGGCTTCTCCCAGCAGGGGCGCAATCGAAATCGTACGTAAATTCGAAAGCTTATCCTGATCGGGAATCGGCAGACTGTTGGTCACTACAATCTCTTTGATCGGCGCTTCGCTGAGAGACTTGATTGCCGGTCCACAGAAGACAGCATGCGAAGCACCAACGTAAATTTCTTTGGCACCATGCTCTTTAACCACATTCACGGCTCCCACAATCGAACCGGCCGTGGAGATCATATCGTCAAACAGCAGGGCGATTTTGCCTTCGATCGGACCACCGATAATATTGGCCTGCTGTGTTTCCAGGGCGTTCTTGCGGCGCTTATCCACAATCGCCAGCGTGCCCCCGATATTATTATTGTGCTGCAGCGTCCGCTTGATACTGCCTTCATCGGGGCTGACGACCACCAGATCTTTATCGGGGATATTCAGGCTGCGGAAATAGCGATCGAGAATCGGAGCTGCATACAGGTGATCCACGGGGGTATCAAAGAAACCCTGGATCTGGGCCGCATGCAGGTCCATCGCCAGGACGCGATCCGCGCCTGCTTCGTTGATCAGGTTGGCGACCAGTTTGGAGGTAATCGGAACGCGTCCCGAGTCTTTCCGGTCCTGGCGGGCATAGCCAAAGTAAGGAATGACCGCGGTGATACGCTCTGCACTCGCACGTCGACAGGCATCCATCAGGATCAACAGTTCCATCAGGTTATCATTGACCGGCGGAGAAGTGGGCTGCACGATAAAAACATCGCGTCCCCGCACGTTCTGATTGAGTTTCAGGCTGATTTCCCCATCCGGGAAATTCGATAATTCGACTGAGGCCAGTCGAATGCCGAGATATTCTGCAATTTCTCCGGCCAGTTTGGGATGAGCTCGTCCACTGAGAAGTGTGAGATGGTCATACATTGAAAAAAAGCCTGCAGTAGTGCAATACCTGGGGTAGCGGGATTCAGATCTGCGAGAGCCAGACAGTCCTGTCCGGTCCGTTTCTCTATTCACGCTTATCCAGAGAAAGAAGTCAAGCATGAGCTTTCGATTTCATGCGAAACTGCCCAAATGCCTTGCTTTGCACATTTTTTACTGGCATTAACGGCTGAGGATTCCATGGAAACCGGAGCGATTATTACGCCGTTTCCTGTTGCAGAATGTCTGCGACCTCGGCCAGCTGTTCCTGGGTATTGACGCCCAGTGCTTCCTGGATAGTGAATGCGGTTTCCGCCAGGACCGTTTCCCCGTCCTTGAGCAGAATTTCTGCACAGTCGGTCAGATAGTATTCGGCCTGATTATTATTCGGTCTGACCTGATTCAGAGCTTTGAATAACTGTCTGCCATCGAATGCAAAACAGCCCGTGTTGATTTCAAGAATCGCGACTTCTTCCGGGGTCGCGTCTTTCTGTTCTACGATCCGCAGGAAACTGCCGTTCGTGTCGCGGACGATCCGCCCAAGACCTTCGTTGGCTTCGGTGATTGCAGTGCCTACTACGCAGGCGGCATTCTGCTGTTGCTGAACTTCCAGCAGACGCGAGAGCGAACTTCCCTTCAATAGAGGTGTATCTCCCGCGAGTACGAGCACCGGTCCGTCATGTTCGGCCAGATTATCGGCGCTCATCATCACGGCATGTCCCGTCCCCTTCTGGTCGGCCTGCAGAGCAAACTCCACATCCGGATGGTGGGACAGCGCTGCTTTGACCTCATCTGCTTTGTGTCCCACGATGACCACAATTTTTTCACAGCCGGCTGAGCGGGCGGCGTCCAGCACATAATCAATCATGGTACGTCCCAGAATCGGGTGCAGGACTTTGGGAAGTTCAGATTTCATCCGGGTACTTTTACCGGCGGCCAGGATCACAGCAGCAGGAGCGCTCACTTCAAATTCCTTTATCTATAAAAAAAGAGCGGAAAGACATCAGCCAAACCGCTCCGTATTTCATTTATATTCCATCACAGCCTGTTGGTTGCTGAGGCACAGATCTGATTTAGAACTGGAAGCCGAAGCGGGCCATGAAGCCATCTTTGGTATCAAATCCACCACCGGACCCGAAGTAAGCACGACGACGGAATACACCACCAGCCTCGAGGAACATGGACATACAGGCGCCTTCACCTCGTAAACCGAGCATCAGAGCGTAATCCTGGAATTCCACCTGGTCACGGTTGGCGATACCGGTTCGTTCGACTTCGAAGGACTCGATATCGTATTCGAAGGTACCATACAGCCAGACGCTCTTATCGCCGACGTTACCCAGGAAGCGACTGACGCGTGATTTGGGGAACATTGCCCGGATTTCCCAGAGATCATTCGGGGTCCAGACAATACCAGCATAAGGAATAATGTAATCACCCAACCGGTCCCAGTAAGCGGCACCGACGGCAAACATCCAGGTTTGAGAAGGACGATAGAACAGCACGACACGGGCATCAAACTGCCAGGCATGCGAGCTCAGGCTTTTGCCAAAGTCAGAAGCCAGGGCAGGCGTGAATCCAAGTTGGACACTCCAGAGGCCGTTGGCCGGTGTCGATAATGCCAGGTCACTCCCAAATCGATAGCCGGCACCCGGCAGTGAGATAAACTGAGGACCATCCCAACCCCGATAATCAAATTCGGGAGCTGCAGAAAAGATCCAGCCACTCCGCAGGGGAGTTGAATATTTCAGGTCGACATCAGTTTCGAAGACGCCAAAATTACCACCATCTGCCCCGCCGGGTTGCGCGTAAGTGCGAACCTTGGGAATCAGACCAAAGGTCAAACTGGAACTCCAGCCAAAACGAAATGGCTGAGGGCCATTCAATCCGGTTGTATAACCGGGCATGGGCGAACCTGCATAAGGATCGACAATACCTCCCGCGCCAGGTGTCAGGAACGGGTCGTATCCCGGTCCGGGAGACGGTGCGCCGTAGAGGTTTCCGGCTCCCATATTCGGATCGAAGGGTTGTCCGTCCGGCACGGTATAGCCTCCACCTGCTGGCGGATAACCTCCCCCTGGTGGCGGAGTTGTTCCGTAGGGAATCGATTCCTCGTAGGTGGGAGTCGGACTTTGCGCACGAATCACATCATCGAAATCCGACGCTGGCCTATAAATTGTGGTCATTTCAGTGGCCTGAGCATTCAGACCCGCTGTGAAAACAATGGCTAGACAAAGAAGAGTAGTTTTCAATGTTCGACCTGTGAATATGAAGGTAAATCAGGTTTCGAGCAGAAACGCTCTTTTTCTGAAGGGAGAGCCGGCCACACTGTGTTGCACAGCTCTAATGACTCGGGGGTGGTACAGTGGGCGGAGTTTTCCAGAATCGTCGAATCAGGTCAACATCAATCTGCAGACTGGCAGCAGCATACTTGAGGAAAAAAATAAAATTTCCTCAATTTTAGCGACTTTTTTTGAATGGAAGAATGGGCAGTTTTCAGCGGAAACTGCTGGTGCTCATAGAATTAAGCAGCTTCGACGCAGTTTCAGGCACTCGGGACATGCGTGAGGACAGGGAGCCGGGAGGCAGGGCATCGCATACCGGCCAGCCAGATATCGCGTGGATACTGACTGGCGGTTCGAATGACAGGGACGACTAAGCAGATCCAGTCGAATCCCCGGAGCAACGGCGTTATCCGGATTTACTTGTGGTAACCCAGGCCGGTCACGACAGAATGCAGTTCTTCGAAGGTGATAAACCGACGGCGGTGACGCAGTTTATACTGGTCGATAGCCTGAGCCAGTTCGTTTACGTCTTCATTTTCAGAGTTGTAGGAATTGCTGAACTGCCGACGTTCGACGCCACCATCGGGACGCTGTTCCCCACGATTCTGACGACGATCCTGGAAAGTGACAGCCTGTTGCTCGGTAACCTGGTTCATAAGATTGCTCCTCATTTTAATACTTACCAGGTAAAACCTAGTCTGGATTTTCCGGTAAGCTGCGAAATACTGTGATCTGCAACGGTTAATTCTGTGAATTGCTGCGCAAGATGCCTGCTGTTCCGATCAGAGGGATCGTGGGAGAAATGCAGCACAATCGATTTATGCAGGATGCTGGGGAGTCAATCTCGGCCCGAAATATTCCTGTCATAAACTGGATCGGCGGTTTCTGCCGCCTTCTTTGGCTTATGCAGCATTTCTCGTTATATTACAGGTATCCGGGTCGTAAGTATTCTGCCTGTCATGCAGCAGACAACAGGAGGCGTTGCCTGCAGAAGAACCGATTCCCGATTTTTCACACTCACTAATGAAAGACAACCAAGTTATGACAACCAAAGTGGCAATTCTGGGTGGGGGCGGGATGGCGACCGCCTGTGCATCATTGCTCACAGAAAGCCCGGAGACAGCCGTCTCCATGTGGGTCCGTAAGCCGGAAGTTGCTGAAGATATTCACGTCCACCGGGAAAACCGCAGACTGCTGCCGGGAGTCAAGCTGCCTGAAGCAGTGCATGTGACCTCAGACGTTGATGCAGCGGTGAAAGATGCCGATTTCCTGGTCATCGCAATACCCACCGAATTTGTCAGGCAGGCACTGACCACACTGAAGCCACACCTCAAAGGGGAAACGCCGGTCGTCAGTGTGATCAAGGGGATTGAGAGAGAGACTTTTTATCGTCCCAGCGAGATCATTACCGATGTACTGGGACCGCGGCCCGTTGTGGCACTGGGAGGACCCAGCCATGCGGAAGAAATCGCCCGTCGGCTGCCGGCCAGTGTGGTGGCTGCCAGCGGGGAGCTCGATCTCGCTCGCGAGACGCAACAGCTCTTCAGTACAGATCGCTTCCGGGTGTATACGAATCTGGACATCATTGGGGTCGAACTGGCGGGGGCTCTTAAAAATGTAATCGCGATTGCAGCCGGGATCTGTGATGGGGGCAAATATGGCGACAACGCCAAATCGGCCATTATGACACGCGGACTGGTAGAAATGACCCTGTTCGGAGCCTCCTTTGGTGCTGAACCGTCCACGTTTTCAGGCCTGGCTGGTGTTGGCGACCTGATCACCACCTGTATGAGTCCCTTCGGTCGCAACCGGAGTCTGGGAGAACGGCTCGGCCGCGGCGAGACGCTGCAAGAGATTCTCAGCAGCATGGAAGCGGTCGCGGAGGGTGTCAACACAACTCGCAGCGTTTATAATCTGGCAGAACAGAGAGGGCTGGAAATGCCCATCACAACCGAGATCTATCGGGTGCTGTTTGAAGGCAAGTCACCCGAAGATGCCACCCAGACCCTGATGACACGCCCCCCACGTGAGGAATAATTAACCAACTGACATTCCAGGTAGCGCGCTAATACCTTCACCCCCTTTTGGAGTTTGTTTGATGCGATTCACACCCTTGTTGTTACTTACCGTCTGCTGCGGTTTGTTTTTATCGACCGCAGAGACTCAAGCGGAGACCTGGCCTCAGTTTCGTGGTGCTGATGGCAGCGGAGTCTCTTCCGAAACGAATCTTCCCACAAAGTGGTCGGCTCAGGAGGGTATGCTCTGGTCTGTCGATCTCCCCGGTCGTGCGAACTCTTCTCCGGCGATCACAGTGAAACGGGTCGACCTGACGACCAAAACTCCCGATAACGGTCTCTGGATTCTCTCCTTCGACCGAAAGACAGGTCAGCAGCTGCTGAAAGTCAAAGTCGGCACCGGGGAACTCGCCGCACCGGGTCCCCGCAATCTCTGGGAACATCGTCACAATGCAGCGACACCCACCCCGATGTCCGATGAAGAAAACATCTGGGCATTCTTTGGTTCCGGGTTGCTGGTCTGCGTCGATGCCGCCTCCGGGGGAATCGTCTGGCAGAAGGACATGGTCAAGGACTACGGTGCGTATGACATCACCTTCGGCATGGGTTCTACTCCCCGCCTGTGGAACAACCTGCTGATCGTCACCTGCATGACCAAAGGCCCCTCGTATGTCGTTGCTTTCGATAAAGAAACCGGTAAAGAGGTCTGGAAAGCCAACCGCAAACTTCCTGCAGAGAAAGACGGTGCAGACGCTTACTCGACACCGACCATTTTTCAGCGTGGCGATCAGACGGAACTGCTGGTTTCCGGTTCCGATCATGTGAATGCCTATGATCCCGCGACGGGCAAACAACTATGGATTGCTGGCGGCCTGGATATTCCGAGCCCCTTCGGCCGAATCATCGCGGCACCGGTTGCGAACAAAGAGATGATCATCGCGACTTCCGGGAACCCCGGTGGAGGCGGTCTAGGTTACATCAAAGCTTTCAAGCAGGGTGGCACCGGCGACATCACGAAGTCTGGCCTGATCTGGAAGTTTGATACAGCTACCCCCGATGCATCCACGCCCCTGATCATGAATGACAAACTGTATATGGTCAGCCAGAATGGTGTGGCGACCTGCCTGAACCTCAGCGATGGGAAACCCGTCTGGAAAAAGCGGGTGAACGGTCAGTACTTCTCGGCTCTGGTTGGTGGAGACAACAAGGTCTACTTCCTGAGCATTGAAGGGTTGTGCACGGTCATCGATGCTAAGACGGGAGAGGTGATTGCCGAGAACCAGTTGCCCGGCACTTTCTATTCAACTCCCGCCATCAGTGACGGAATCATTTACCTGCGTTCGTTTGATAAGCTGTACGCCATCAAAGGTAAATAAATCTTTTCAGCAGTACGCAAAACAGCCCTCCCGGCGTGATCCGCCTGGAGGGCTGTTTTCTTTTGGTCTGCGCATTACCGCTGCCGCGTCACCGCGAGTTACCTGAGATCAGGCACGCCCCGCCAGTTCCGGAATCGCCTGGCCATGCATGACGATCGGCGTAGGACGACCGGAGAAATCGGGCAGGAAGGTATTCGCATAATCGATACCGAGGTGTGAATAGATGGTCGCCAGGAAATCGTGAGGTCTGACGGCGCGGGCAATTGGTCCTTCCCCTTTGGCATCAGTGGCACCAATGATCTGGCCAGTCTGAATATTTCCGCCGGCAAAGAGCATTGAATTCGCGTTGGGCCAGTGATCGCGACCGGGTTGTGTCGTACCCGCACTGCCACTGCCGATGCCGCCCCCGGTACTTTTCGAGTAGGAGATGCGGGGGGTTCGTCCGAATTCTCCCCCGACAATCACGAGCACCCGTTTATCGAGTCCACGAGCATAGATGTCTTCAATCAGAGCGGTCACCGCCTGGTCGAAGAATGGTGCGCGATACTTGATCGCATCGAACACGTGGTGATTGACCGCATGGTCGTCCCAGTTGGAAACGCGTCCACACAGAGGCCCGGAAAGCTCGGTTGTAATAATTTCCACGCCCGCTTCTACCAGGCGACGCGCCATCAGACACTGTTGTCCCCATTGATGCATTCCGTACCGGTCACGAATGTGCTGAGGTTCCTGTGTCAGATCGAATGCCTCAGCCGCCTGTTTGCTGGTCAGCAGATTCGTTGCCTGGGCTTCGAACTGATCCATGGCCTGCATGGCCCCTTCCAGGTCGAGGTCTCGACGCAGCTGGTCAAACTGCTGCCGCAGACTGATTCGCTTCGCCAGTCGTTCCGACTGCCGGGCATCTGACAGACCAATGTTGGGGACCTTGAAATCAGGTTTGCTGGGATCCCCCTGAATCTGGAATGGTCCGGCTCCAGGTCCCAGGTAGGTGGGGCCGGCAATCTGGAAGCTGTCGTAGTTTGTTATCGCATTCACGCCCACATAGTTGGGCAGTACTTTATTCGGATCCCGGCGGAGAAAGTTGGCGACCGACATCCAGTCGGGCAGCTTGGGTTTGCGTTTATCGACGCGATCGGGATCGCCTCCCAGAACCTGTAACGATCCAGCAGGATGACCGCCGCCGGTATGGGTGATGGACCGCAGGACGGTGAATTTGTCGGAGATTTGTGCGCAACGGGGGAGTAGTTCGCTCAGATACAAGCCTTCGGTTTTTGTCGCGATCGGAGAATAAGGACCACGATAATCGGAGGGGGCTTCCGGCTTGGGATCGAATGTATCCAGATGACTCACACCACCGCGGCACCAGACCAGAATGATGGCAGTTCGTTCTTTATTACCGGCCGGTGCTTCAGCATTGGCTGCCTGAGCCGCCTGTAACTGGTAGAGTGCCGGCAGCGACAGGCCTCCCAGCCCCAGCTTGAGAAACTCACGTCGTGAACCTGTTTCGGCCTGCTTTAGCGAGGATTTCTGCTTCATTCCCGATACCATTAAAATGGAGTCTGATCTACTTGTGAGAGGGAGCACGCACTTCAAATCAGAGATCTGTTATGAGTAGTATACCACGCATCCTCCCGAAATGTCTAACTATTCAGGTATCGGCTGTTGAAACCTGGTTTCTAAAACAGGACAAAGTCCCCCGATTCAGAAGTTGTTATGGGGAAACAAAAAAATAAGCCGCGTCAGCATACCAACGCGGCGTCACTTGTTCAGTTTTCATGATTCCGATCAATGAGCGTGTTTTTCGCCATGCTCATGTTCGTGATCGTGGTCATGATCGTGAGCGGTGATTTCTCCCGTGTACGATTTGCCGTCGATCTCAAGAACCAGACGGGCCTTGGTATCTTTCTCATGCAGCAGATCACCAAGGGCCTTCTCTTTCAGAACGAACCGTGACGATTCCCCCTGGGGATCGGATTCTTCAGGTGCAGCGGTCAGTGTGAACTGTGACCCTTTGCCGTCATGCTTGACGTTCACGAGAATGCTTTCCGCTTTAATCGGAACATTCTTTTTCGCGGCACCATCCAGAATATAGACCGTGATCGCACCGCTTTTTTCGTCGTGAACCAGTTCGCCATGATAGGCTTCCTTTCCGAGTTCGATCAACGAGCCATGGTGGGGGCCTTCGGAAGGATGTTCGTGCCCATGATCGTGATCATCCATTTCTTTATCTTCATGCGCTGTTTCGTCGAATGTCTTGGTGTTCTGATCACTCTGATTCTGGCATCCCAACAGAGCCAGTCCGAGTCCACAGCACAATACAGTCAGCCAGTTCGCTTTGCGAAATTTCATTTTACAATCCTTTTCAGTTAATTGATTAAGTTACATTTGTCAGTTTTGTCTCTCGTTTTATATCGTTTTTAATGCGCGGTGGAAGCCGCCTGTTCTTCGCTTTCTTCCAGCAGGGGGATTTCTTCCGTCCCCCGTTCGACAATCCGTGCGCCTGCCTCGCGTCCAAAACTCCAGAACAGAGCAGGACGGATGAAGAACTCCAGAATCGTACTGCTGAGCAGTCCACCGATGATCACCGTCGCGACCGGGTACAGAATTTCTTTACCTGCTTCTCCCTGTGCCATCGCCAGGGGAACCAGACCGATGCCCGAGGTTAACGCCGTCATCAGCACGGGTGCCAGGCGTTCCTGACCTGCCCGAATAATCATTTCGCGTGTCCAGCTTTCGCCTTCGTATTTCACCAGGTGCAGATAATGGTTGAGCAGCAGAATTCCGTTACGAGAGGCAATCCCGCCCAATGAAATAAAGCCGACCATGGCTGCGATGGTCAGAGTCTGTCCCGTAATGACCAGCGCGATCACCGAACCGATGAAGGCCATCGGCAGTGCCGCCATTACCTGCAACGAGAAATTAACGGAATGGAACATCGTAAACAGCACCAGGAAGACACCCAGCATCGAAACCACAAACAGAATCGCAATCAATCGAGAGGCTGTCTGCTGATTCTCAAACTGCCCGCTGTATTCCACAAAGTAGCCTGCGGGCAGTTTCTCAATAATCGGCTTCTGTTTCGCCTGGATGTCCTGCACCACGTCGACCAGGCCACGACCGGACACGTTACATTGCACGATGATCCGCTTCTGAACCTTTTCCCTGTTGATCGTATTGGGCCCGGACGATTCCGTAATCTCAGCGACCGAGGACAGAGGCGTTGTACCGCCGTCAGGCAAATTGATCGAAAGTCGTTTCAACGTCTCCCGGTCTTCGCGGTACTGTTCGTCCATGCGGATCAACAGATCAAAGGTCCGTTGCCCCTGCAATACCTGGGAAACCACCATCCCGTTCATGGCGGTCTGCACATATTCATTCACATACGCGGGCGTCAGTCCATACAGTTTCAACTTATCCCGGTTGAGTTTGATCTGCAGTTGCGGAATCTCCACCTGAGGCTCAACCAGTACGTCAGTCACACCAGGTACCGAACGCATCGCAGTTCCCAATTTTTGAGCAGTCGTCCGCAGAATGGTCAGATCCTCGCCATAAATTTTAATCCCAACCTGGGCTTTGACGCCGGAGATCATATGGGAGATCAGGTGCGCCAGTGGTTGTTCCACGGAGATCACAATACCGGGAATCGACTCCATCGAATGCCGGATCTCTTCCAGCACTGCTTCACGTCCTCTGCCTGATTCCGGATCAAACGAGATAATGTATTCCGAGACATTCACCCCTTCGGCATGTTCGTCGAGTTCCGCCCGGCCGGTGCGACGGGAAAACGCAGCCACACCTTTGATCTTCTTTAACTGATCCATCACCGTTCTGGCGATTTCATTCGATTTCTTCAGAGAGGTTCCAGGAGGTAGAACCACATTCAATTGCGCGACCCCTTCGTTAAAGGGGGGCAGGAAATCCTGTTCGAGCTGTATCAGGAACAGCCCTGCGATCAGCACACTGATAATCCCCAGCATCAGCAGAGGTTTCGCAAAACGGATACTGAAACCGATGACCATTCCCGCGCCCCATTTCAGGAGGCGAAGCAGTGGTCCATCTTTGTGAGTGTGCTCACTTTCAGTTTCTTTTTCTGATTTCTGAACGGGCGAACCAAATTTCTTACCCAGCAGCCAGTAAGACAGCACGGGAGTCAGCGTCAGAGAAACCAGCAGTGACGACAGGATCGACACGATATATGCCACACCCAGGGGTGTAAACAGGCGACCTTCCATCCCGGACAACGCGAATAGCGGCAAGAATACCAGCACAACAATCACGGTTCCAAAGACAATGGAATTCCGGATTTCACAGCTGGCCTGAAAGACGACCAGCAATGTCGGCTTGGGGTTCTCGCGATAGCGGTTCTCCTGTAAGCGGCGGAAAATATTTTCTACATCCACAATCGCGTCATCCACGAGTTCACCGATGGCCACCGCCAGGCCTCCCAGCGTCATCGTATTGATTGATAATCCGAAGACAGCGAAAATAATCGCCGTGATCGCAATCGATAAGGGAATCGCTGTGAGGGTAATAAACGTCGTGCGGAAGTTCATCAGGAACAGGAACAGAATAATCACCACCAGAATGCCCCCGTCCCGCAGGGCTTCGATCACATTCTCAATGGAACGGTCGATGAATGATTTCTGCGAGTAGAGTTCAGGCTGAATTCGAATGTCTTTGGGAAGCGAAGGTTTGAGCTCTTCCAGCGCCTGGAGCACATCGTTGGTCACCCGTCGTGTGTCGGCATTGGGTTGTTTATTGACGGTCAGTACCACCGCCGGACCGCCGGCAAAGGTGCCGTCTGCCTGCTTGATGAATGCGGAACTGTCTCCCCGCTTCACCTGGGCACCTTCGGTTACCCGGGCCACCTGGGACAGAACAATCGGGCGTCCTTCCTGGCGGGTCACGACGACTTTCTTCAGATCGTCCAGCGTCTGGATCCGCCCCAGTGCCCGTACCAGAAATTCGTTGGGCCCCTGTTCATCCAGGTAGCCCCCGGTCGTATTCAGATTACTCTGCTGGCAGGCCTCCCGCACCTCGTGCAGTGTAATCCCATATTTGATCAATGCCTCCGGATTGACGAGGACCTGGAACTGTTTGCGTCCGCCCCCCATCGTAAACACCTGGGAGACACCGGGAATGGTCAACAATCGCTGACGAACCACCCAGTCCGCCAGGGTCCGGACTTCCAGGGGCGAAGTTTCATCGTCTTCACTCCACATCCCGAGCATCATGATCTGCCCCATGATGGATGAGATCGGCGCCAACTGTGGTTTGATGCCTTCAGGTAGACGATCGGTGACCAGTTGCAGACGTTCGTTGACGACCTGCCGGTCGTTGTAGATATCGGTGCCCCATTCGAATTCGACATAGATCACGGAGATACCGACGCCGGAGGAACTCCTCACGGCCTGCACACCGGTAGCACCGTTGAGGGTGGTTTCCAGGGGAAAGGTTATCAGTGATTCAACTTCTTCGGGCGCCATGCCGGGTGCTTCCGTCATCACCACCACCCGCGGGCGGTTGAGATTGGGAAACACATCGATGGCCATATTCAGTGCCTGCCATGTTCCGAATCCGATCAGGAACAGGGAGAAGGCCAGCGTCAGGTGCCGCTGTTTCAGTGAAAAACGTATAATTGCATTGAGCATTGGATTCTTCCGTACCGGGAGTCACGTTCAAGGGATGCACTAGAGCTTCAGACTGGTCTGAAAGACGATCAGTGGTTATGTCCCGCGTGGGGATCGACCGCACCACCGGCTTTGTTTTTCAAAGCCATCTGCATCTGATGTGCTCCCGTGAGTGCAATTTTGTCTCCGGGGAAAATCGCACCGTCGTTCTGAATGACTGCCCAGAGCTGATCCTTATACAGGACGTGCACCGGACGCCGATCAAAGTGATCGCCGTTCTCCTGGAAAACAAAACTCTCTGCCCCCTCGGTCGCGATTGCTTCCACGGGCACGACAATCTGCTTCTTCCAGGTCTCCACTGGAATCCGCAACTGCATCCTCTGTCCCGGCTTGAAACGCCACGTTATAAAGCGTTCTCCGTCCGAGCGTACGTTTTCATGCTCGATCTTGTTCGGCAGATCGACAAAGACCGAAAAGATGCGTGCATCGGTTTCGATCTGGTTGTCCAGGTAATCGATCTGCAGGTTTTTAATCAGCTCTTTATTTTTGTTATTGATTTCCTGAATCGCTTGGACGGACCAGCCATTTTCCAGGCAACGGGTTAATTCATCGGCTTCCTGTTCAAACGCCTGCCCTTTGAGATACAGGTCACTATAGTCGGCCAGCACGCACAGCGTATCGCCTGCCTGGACGAAGTCACCTTTGCTGATATTCAGCGACTGCACAATGAAGATGGATTTGTGACGCGCGTTGACAGGTCCCTGTGAATCGGGTGCGGGTGCTGAGATCCGTTGAATTGCCATGTTCGGCAGTTGGACTTCTCCCGACTGATCGTGCAGCTGAGGGGCATACACCTGATGTTCTTTAATCAGCCGACGGTTATCACGGATCTGGTCGACCTGACCTTCGGAGAAACCGTGCAGCAGTAGTGCCTCTCGTTGGGCTTTCAGAATTGCTTCCAGTTTTTCTTTGGCATACTCGCGTTCCAGCAGGACCTTACCGGCGATAACACCTTTATCCGTAATTTCCTTGATCCGGGCGATTTCCTTGTCTTCGACATCGAGTTCACCCAGGGTCTTCAGGAAGTCAGCCTGGGCCTGCACCAGGTCTTCATGGGTCAGGCGGATCTTGAAGAGTTCCCGACCGGGCTGCACCGCTTCACCTGCAATCACATTCACGTTGGTGATAATTCCGGTCATCGGTGCCACGACTTTCACTCGGGTCTTTCCGGGCACCTCTACGACAATCGCAGGAATGGTCAGTGTGCGAGTGAACGCCTGCAGCTTCACGGGAACGACCTTCTCCCCTGTCAGGCCGATATTCTTGCGTGCCTGGGGAGTCAGTTCCAGAGAGGTCGATTCCTCATGCCCGGCGTGATCGTGGTCATGATGGTCCTCTTCCGCTCCATGTTCGTCTGTTGCATTTTTTGATTTTCCGTTTTCCGCCATGTCATTCACAGCAGGTAGCCATTGTTGCTGAGTCTTCCAGGCCAGCAGGCCAACGGGGATCAGGATCAGTAAAAATAAAATCCAGATCCAGTTCTGTTTGAGTTTTGATTGATTCATCACAGTCCTCGACGATGACAGCGCACAGGCTGTCGTGATAAGCGCAAGGGAAGTCGAATAGAACCGGTCTCATGTGAAGGTCCGCTGACAGTTTGAACAATCAGTGTCAGCGTGAGGCCGGAGCGACAAGAGGTACTGCGGAGTGGTTAAATCAACCAGACAGTGGTCTGGGCCTGGGCGCGCACGCCCGGCGCTGCAAAAAGAAAGGCCGGGGGCAACTCACGCATCTGATTTACATACTGGCGTTCCTGTGTGGAACAGAGCAGGTCCCAGATGGGAAGCAGGCTGACCAGTTGCGACGATTCATCATGAACTTTGGCAGTCGCTGCCGTCAGATAAGAACAACGCCCTTCATGGCAAGGGTCGGAATGCTGATGCATCGGATGTTCGTCCTGATGTCCCGCAGCTGCTGTGTGATCATGTCCCGCAGCTGCTGTGTGATCTACATGTGCATCATGCTGAGCACACCCGCTTTCGTGATCATGATGAGCGTGTTCAGCTGCTTCGTGTTCCTGTTCAGCATCGTGTCCACACAAGCCCAGGGGCTGGCAGGAGTTAGTATGCCCCGCGTGAGCGTCATGCGCATGATGCCAGCCACAACCCAGCAATGTGTGGGTCAGCATGGAAAACAGCATCAAGATGACAGTCATACGTAAAATCATAATCGTTCCTGAGAGGAGTATCACTCTGCTGGAATCATGTCACTAAAACGGGAATGTGTCAAGCTCTCTCCCTTAGAATGCAAATTTGACTCCGAGAGAGCCCCTTCTGCAATGAATTTCTCTAAGTGGTTTATGAGTGGTGCTTTATCAGAATGTTGAAAAAACACCTCGCTGACAAAATCTGTTGCAGAATGGATCACACTGTGATCAAACCGACTCTCTCTGAAATGATAATCATCAGTTCCCTTATTGGTCCCTGCCAGCTAGACTGGAAAGTGCGCCAGTCAGATGAATCTTTCAAATGATAAGTCGAGTTCAAGCAGGAACTCACTAAAGGAGTGAATTGTGTCTGCGAAATATCGCGTATTAATCACGGACCGTGCCTGGCCCGATTGTGAGGTCGAGAAACAGGAATTAGCCCGCGTGGATGCCGAAGTCATTGAGGCCCCTCCCGGCGCGGATGAACAGACCCTGATCGAACATGCGACCGGCGTCGATGCGATCGCCACGTGCTGGGCCCAGGTCACCCGGCCCGTGATTGAAGCGGCTCCCAACTGTAAAACCATCGCCCGCCTGGGTATCGGTCTCGATAATATCGACGTGGAATATGCGACGTCACAGAAGATTCCGGTCACCAATGTTCCCGATTACTGCATCCCGGAAGTCGCCGACCATGCGATTGCCCTGATGCTGGCCAGTCTGCGAAACGTGGCCTATTTCCATCAGCAGACCAAACAGGGTGTCTATGATCTCTCCGCCGCCCCAATGCCCCGCCGGGTAAGTACCCTTACCATGGGACTGTTTGGTTTTGGATTGACCGGACAGGCGGTTGCAGAACGGGCCCGTGCGTTTGGCATGCAGGTGATCGCGACGAATTCTTCCGGTAACGATTATGGCACTGGTACGAAAATGGTCGATTTTGAGGAGCTGCTGGCAGAGAGCGATGTGATTTCGATTCACGCCCCGCTGACGGAAGCCACCGAGCACCAGTTTGATGCAGCGGCATTCGAGAAAATGAAGTCCACTTCACTGATTATTAATACCTCGCGCGGTGCGTTGATTGAATTCGACGCGCTCAAGTCGGCGATTCAGAATCAGAGCATTGCTGGTGCCGCTCTGGACGTGTTTGATCCGGAACCACCCGACTTGACCGATCCATTCTTTCAGCATGAACGGGTGATCGCAACTCCCCACGCGGCTTTCATTTCCAGCGAATCACTGGACGAACTTCGAGCACAGGCGGCCCGTCAGATAGCAGATGTTCTCGTCGGTAAAGAGACGACGAATGTCGTAAACCCGGAAGCACTTGCATAACCGGTACCATCCGCAAATAGATGTCGAAAATCTGCATCATTGATTCCCTGAATGTCATCTTGTCGGACTTTCAATAAGCTAGGTTAAATATAGCTGTATTTAACTTTAGACCAAAAGCTTTACGAAAGGCTTCACAGATTCAGGCAGGTATGGATGGCCCCCGATAACAATTCTCCCCAATCCGATCACGCAGATCAGCGAATCGAATCGCCCGCATTCCGCGATGCGGCTTCGGTTCCCGAGGGAGATGTTGCGCCTCAACCCGCCAGGCCAGAACGCCCTCAAAGCTCAGGGGAAGCGAAAGTCAGTTTCTCCGAACGTGAGCAGATCCGCGCCCTGGAAGCAGAACTGCTGGGAAAAGAGCAGCTCGTCGAAACGTTGACCGAACGACTCACCGAAGTCGCCGAGGAACTGGAAAAGAGCCAGCACAGCAGACAGGATCTGGCCAAGGTCGACAACAGAAGAATCAAAGAGCTGGAAGCCTGCCTGCGGGAAGAAGCGGAACTGGTGGAAACGCTCAAGGAACGCTTGACCGAGGTTGCCACTGAACTGGAGCGGTGCCAGAACAACCAGCAACACCCTGCGGATACAGAGAGCCACCGTCTGGCAGAACTGGAAGCGGAGCTCGCAGAAAAATCACAACTCGTCACCGATCTGAGCGGACGACTCTCCGAGGTCGAGGCTGAACTCGAACAGAGCCGCCGCGAGTACCAGGAATTCTCGGCGTCAGAAAAACAAAAGGTCCAGTCACTCGAAACCGAGCTGCAGGAAAAAGATCAGCTCGTCGTCATGCTCACCGAGCGACTGGAACAGGTCGCCGAACAGCTCGATCGTCGACACCGTAGCGGTGCAGACCGCGGGATGACGGTCTCCGGGGGCATTCCCCGTGAAGTGATCGAGGAACAACAGAAAATTGCACAAGATCTGCAGGCCTTCATGGAACAGATGCAGGGCGCGGAGACCGAGTCTTCCCTGGCCCGCATTGAAATGCAGATCGCCGAACTTAAAAAGATGGTCGAAGACGGGTTCGAGAAAGGTCCCGTCGCCGCGAAGCCGTCTACCCTGGTGGATTACCTCTCCGCACCCAGTGCTCCTGCGGTAGAAGAAAGCCCGCTGGAAAGCGAAGTGGAACAACAGGAACCTGAGCCAGAGGAAACTCCCGAGTCTTTCAGCGAACCTGCCAGCGATCCGAATGTGAGTGGCTGGGAAGCCATGAAGCAGAAGCTGCTCTCGGGTCAGGGAGTTGATGTCTCCAGTGATCTGCCGGAGAAAAAAGCGCCTGCTCCTGCACCTCCAGTGCCTCAACCAGAGCCCGTCGCACAAAACAGTGCCCTGCTCTCTGGTGGAACCGGACGTACCCTGGCCAGCTACAAGCCTCCCTTGCCGGATGCTCCCGCTGAAATTGACTATGACCAGTCCTCGCATGAAGAACTGACCGCGGCCATTCGGGAACGGGATCAATACATCGGGCTGTTGATCAAACGTCTGAGAGAAGCAGAAACCGCTGTGATCCCGGTCAACTGGGAAGCCATCAACAATGCTCCTGAAGAGCTAGTGAAACATCTGCAGACACTGCAGCACGATCTGGAACACAACCTGGGACTGGCCGAAGTCGAGATTTCAATCGAGCGGGCACGTCTCTCCCGTACCGAACTGATGCTGCAAAACCGCGAAGAACAGATTCGCAAAAAGGAAAAACAGCTTGGTCTGAACCTGGAACGCGGCGAAGACGAAGCGGTTCCCGAGGAAAAGCAGCTCAACGACGATCAGAAGAAACGCTGGCTCGGCTTTCTGAACTAAACAATCCGCCCTGTTACGGGATCTGCTTGCCGCGTTGATGCTTCTGGTTCGCCACGCCGGTCATCTCTGCCCACTCCTGCCAGGCGGCTTTCATCTGTGCGACCCGTTCCGGATAGTGGGACGCTAGATTGTTGGTCTCGGTGCGATCCTGTTCCAGATCGTACAGCTCCCAGCGATTGATGGTTCGATCCGCCACCAGTTTCCATTTCCCCTGTCGGACCGCCTGGTTGTTTCGCAGTTCCCAGAACAGGGACTCGTGCGGCTGGCGCGTCTCTCCCTGGAAAATCGGCAGCATGCTCTTCCCTTCCACCGGGATGATCTTATGACCTGCATAGGCTTCCGGGTACTTTGTCTCCGCGAGTTCGATGCAGGTTGGCATCACGTCGATGATATGTGCCGGCTGGCGGGTCAGACTGGCGGGAGCTACATGGCCGGGCCAGCGGACAATCAGCGGAGTCGAAATGCCCCCTTCATGCATCCAGGTTTTAAAACGACGGAACGGTGTGTTCTGCGGGAACGCCCAACTGGGTCCACAGGTCGTGTAGTACTCTTTGGGGCCGGGTTCCTGTTGGGGATTCGCACCGCCCGGCTCGCTGGCATCAGGACCATTGTCCGACAGGAACATCACAATCGTATTCTCATCCACGCCGGTCTCTTTGAGTGTCTGCATCAGACGGCCGATATTCTGATCCATACAGTCAATCATCGCCGCATAGACTTCCATGCGTCGCTGCTGCCAGTCGCGGGGGTACTTGTCGTTTTCCCAGTCGGCGGACTCCGGATCCCGTTTGGGCAGCTTCCACTGGGGATCGACGAGCCCCATTTTCAACTGCCGCTGATAGCGTTCTTCCCGCAGCGCTTCCCAGCCTGCGGCATAGCGGCCTTTGTATTTCGCGATGTCTTTGGGCTTGGCGTGCAATGGATAATGAGGCGCGGTGTAACAAAGATGCAGAAAGAAAGGCTGGTCTGTTTTCGCGTAGCCTTTGATCTGTTCAATCGCGTGATCGGTAAAGGCATCGGTCGTGTAAAAGTCGTCGGGGAACTCGGTGATCCGCGTGGTGTTTTGCGCAAAGAAGCGATATCCGCCCCCGGAACTGCCCCACTTGTATTTGGGATCCCGATAGTAAGGATCAAAGAAATTGCAGCAGCCATCCAGCAGGCCGTAATAGTCTTCGAACCCACGATAAACGGGGTGCGTGGTCTCGGTGCGTCCCAGGTGCCACTTGCCGCTGAGGGCCGTCTGATAACCGGCCTGCTTGAGCACTTCACCGAGTGTCACCATGTTCGTCGTCAGATGAGGCCGGGGATAACGGGGATAAAGCCCGGTCACCAGCGAAGCCCGCGTGGTCCAGCAGACCGCGTTATTGTAGAACTGGGTAAACCGCAGACCTTCCCGGGCCATCTGATCCAGGTTGGGTGTCTGCACTTCGCCGCCGTAACAACCGAGGTCCGACCAGCCCATGTCGTCACACATGATCAGAATGATGTTGGGCCGCGTTGTCTTTTCTGCTGCCGCAGACGCTTTCATCACTGGGAAAAGACAGACAACACACAGCAGTAGCAGCACGCGGAACGACATTAACAGAACTCCTCGGGACGAATGGAAACTTAAACTTCTTTCGTAACTAGTTTCATCATCCTGTCTGTCGGCAGGTAATGCAATACTGCTGCAGGTCCAGGAAAGAAGCTTTGATCGACTCGACCAATTGTTCGCCGGTCTCTGCATCGGGAATGGTTTCTCCAATAATCACATCGCAGTTAAAGGGGACCAGCAGCGCTTCGCCCCGCGGCAGTGCCCGGCCCAGTCCGTGCATCATTACTGGTGTCAGTCTCGTATCGGAGCGATCGTGCACGATGTGATAGACGCCGCGTTTGATTTCGCTCAACTCTTCGGGGTTACCGCGACTGCCTTCCGGGAACAGGATCAGAATCTCGCCCCGATCCAGGGCCTCGTGACAGCCCGCGAACAGTTCGCTCTTGCGCATGCGTCCGGTCCGCTGGATGGGAATGATGTCCAGACAGTTCCTGGAAAACCAGGAGAGGTAGCGATTCTTCAGGAAATAATCGGCAGCCGCTACAGGACGCACCTTATGCAGGCGCGACAGGGGATACAGGCTCATCAGCACCAGGGCATCGAGATGACTGTTATGATTGGCGACGACGATCGATGGCCCTTCGACAGGCAGGTTCTGCTTACCTCGCAAGTTCAGTCCGAGAACGATAATCACGATCGGTCTGACGATGAGCGCAAAAAACAGGATTTTGAGTACCCGCTCCATAGTTCTGTCACTCCACAGCTCAGAAACTCATGTAATAGAGGTAATGAAAAAACAGTGGCGATGTAAAAATCAGGCTGTCGCAGCGGTCCAGAATACCGCCGTGCCCGGGAATCAGAGAACCGCTGTCTTTGATCTCCAGGTCACGTTTGATTGATGAGATCACGACGTCGCCGATAAATCCCGAGACGCTGATCAGCAGGCCTGCCAGCAGACTGAAGCGGAAATTCAACGGTGTCAGAAACGGTCCCAGAAAACCGGAGACCAGTGCAATGGTCAGCAATCCTCCGATGAAACCTTCCCAGGTCTTATTCGGACTGACTTTGGGAATGATCTTGTGGCGTCCCAGCAGTTTGCCCCATATAAACTGGCACACGTCATTAAACTGGGTCATGAATAACAGGAAGATTACCAGCCCCATGCCACCGGCGTCAGCGTTCTTTACCGGCAGCATCAGCAGGTAAGCAATGTGACTCAGACAGAAGACAGTCAGCATGACAGCCCAGTGAATGATGCCTGCAGAATGAATGAAGCCGCGTGTCTCTCCAATCAGCACCATCCGCATCGGAAGAAACAGGAACAGGTAGACCGGAATAAAGATGATAAACAGACCGTACCAGCCGATGCTGACCAGATAGTATTGCACGGGAATCGACAGGTAGGCCCAGAACAGCACACGCCTGTCCGCCTGCCTTGTAGGGACAATCGAAAAGAACTCCTTGAGCGCCAGGAAGCTGATAAAGGCAAACAGGATGATGGCCGTCGTGCGACTTACAATCAGGCAGAGAAACAGAATGCCGATCATCCACCACCAGGACTGAATTCGCTGACGCAGTTCGGTATAGTCCTTTTCCGGCTTGAGTTGCTTCAGGATCAATCGACAGGTCGTAGCCGTGACCAGCAGACCGAAGACGACCAGCATCGCATACAGAGAATGCGGAGGGATCTCCCACATGATCAGGCCTCCAGAAATCGATAGGCAGAAACGGCACGGCGGATGCACGTCACAACCGCTCCCAGGATGATCACGATCAAAGCGATCAACAAGCAGTAATCCGTGTGCCAGACCAGCGTTTCGATCGCGGTCAACACACAGGCAATCGTCAGTACGGCCATGCGATGCTGCTTGGCCATGGGGCCTTTGAAGTCGACGGGCGCCCCGATGCTGGCACTCAACGTGCGGATGTAGGCCGTCATCACAGCCAGCAAACCTGCACACCAACCCAGTTCGGCACCATAGGCGACCATATGCATGGCATAACCGGCTGAAACCAGAATCAGCGGGTCGGCGATCCGGTCCGGAATATCGTTGAACAGTTCGCCCGAATTCGTTTTCTTGCCCCCCTCAACGGCGACCATCCCATCGAAGAGGTTACACAGCAGTCGGCACTGGATCATCAATCCCGCCAGAATCAACAGCCACCAGTGTGCATACAATGCAAAGCAGATAAAACCGGCTGCCGCCAGAGCCGCGAACAGAATGCTGATTACGGAAATCTGGTTGGGGGTGATCTGCTTACCGCTCAGGTAACGTGCGAACGCAACAACGAATTTCACTTCGCGGACCTTGAGCGGTCGTCTGGTGCCGGTGTCATTCATATTGGGTCGTCCCCTGCTGCTGATGAATGCGGAGTAATCTCCAGGATGTAAACATACAGAACGAAAACGCGACCATCAGGGCCGGTAAGATCGTGGCGATGATCCGCGGGGTTCCCATCAGGGTGTGTACATTGACCAGGCAGAAGCCGGTGAAGCAGATCACAATCAAGGCCGGCACCACAACTTTGACCAGCGGTCGATCAAAGCGATGAAACAGGTGAGTCACCGCCTGCACCATGAACAGTGTGATCATAAAACTGGCGGTCCCCTGGGTGAGGGCCGCAACCACTCCCTGCTGCGCGGACTCCCCGGAGTTCATCACATAGGCCCAGCTTCCCCAGAGCAGAAATGCCAGACCAGCTGAGATCAGGTTAAACAGTTTTGATGTGCGAATATTCTGTGTCATGAAAGCAGACCGTAATTATCAATGAAGCGTGATTTCTCTGCCGGACAGCCCTACTTCGGTGACCGGATGAAACCATAGTGTCGGCTGGTAAGCAGTTAGGCAAGCTTCGCTGCAGACGAATTCCCGCAGTTTTACTGCCTCTGTCTAAGTACAGGGCGAAATTCTCTCCCCTTTACCACGTCCTTTTTGAAAGATTTTTTCAATTCAGCGGAAATCCATTGTCTGACGACCTGAAACCGCGAGGAAGTACGCCAACCACATGAACATAAGTCACATAAGAGAATGCCAGCCGGGGATCATGCTGATTCAAAGATACTTTGGTGACTTAAAGTTTATTGGGCCGATTGAATCCGGTTGAGCAAACGTTCGAGTTCTTCCCGCGGTGTTTTTGAATGCAGGCCGGGTCCGCGCAGAAAGAACTGGATCGACTTGCCTATACCAATCGGCTCCTGGAATCGGAGCCTGATGCGATAGGGCTTCTGGCTGAAGGGATACAAGAGAGGGAAATACGCACAGCTTCGTAATTCTTCGATGTTACTTAGAGGCATTGTTTCAGTCTGACCATCCTTTTCAAACCGAATATGACTGTTATTGACCCAGACTACATCTGCAAAACCGGAGACCAGATACCGGATCAAAAATGATAAACAGAGTCCGAAAACTACTGCTGTCACAAACTGCCCGACGGTATCCCAATTCCAGCCCCAGACATGCTTCGGGTTCACACCGACGAAAACAATGACAAAAATGAGCGGCGTCAGTGGTAACCACCTTCTGATCAGGAACGTTGTGCCTTCAGTGGAGATCTGCTCCATGTCTGATCGTGGAATGGATTCATTAAGCATGGTTGCCCTCATTCCAGTTGGGTTTCCTGTTCTGACTGTGCCCCCACCAGTTGTTCCAGTTCCGCAATCCGCAGGTGCTGGGCTTCCAGTTTCTGCTTCAGTCCTTTCGCTTCGGCCATTGCGCCACAGGCCAGGCAGAACCCCAGGAATCCCAGAAAACCACTATATACATCGAGAAACGCCATGGATTACTCTTTCAAATTAATTGAGACTCACTGATTGAGCTGATACCTGATCCTCGTCAGACCAGCTAATTGAGATTGTGATTACAGAAACAGACCAATGCCGATCACAATAATGGCGAGGACAAACGCGGTGGCAATTGTTACCCCGAGTGGAGAGCGGAAAAAGGAATTCACGCCTACCGCTGCAGAGTGTGCTGTCTGAAATTCGAGCCGGTAATTATCCATCTCGACGGGCTGTCTGCTGAAGGGAACTTCGACCAGGGTATCCGAAACGAGTTGATCCTGATCGAGCAATCGAATGCCCACAATTTCATGTACTGCGACAGGCGAACTCAGATTCCAGACGAGCCCGTCGGTGGCTGACTGATTCGGTCTGGCTCCCAGTTTGTAATTGAACAGGTCTTGTGTGACAATCTGCACTTCGTAGTCGGGCAGTGCTTCCTTCTGTTTCAAGAGGGGAATTCCGTGATCGCGGGGTTCTTTATCCGCATCCAGCGCAGTCACTTTGACCTGGGTCAGCCCTTCGCTCTGCCATGCCGCCAGTGCCACGCAGGCCAGTACACTGAATAACACCACGCCGCTGCAGACCAGACTGGTAATAGCCCAGGGAGAACGGGAACGGGGTTCGGGTGTCGGATCTGTCATGGCGTGAACCAGTAAAGAGAACAGGTAAAACTGATACTTTATTCAGTATAATTCTACTGACTGAACTGAAAGGAGTACAGATCACACTCCTGCAGAATCCAACAGAGGCGGACCGGCTTCCCGGCCAGCGTCGACAGATCAGCGTCGCTCTTCCAGCGCACCTGACCGTCAATTTCATCTCCGATCAGAGGGATGCAATCGTCCCTGGTAAAACCGGGTATGGGAGTTCCGTCCGACTGCTGCAGTTCGACCCGCAGACTGCCCGCGGCACTGGTACTGAAGTTGACCTGCAGACGATCCCCGGCAAAGACCAGCGGTCGGGTCAGCAGTTCTCCGGCGGCATAGCCTGCATTCACGGAGACAAGACCGTCAGTGCGGAGTACGTAGCGATCGCCGCTACGATGGTAGATCGACATTTCGGTCGGGCTGGTCGGCACCACATTCAGGGCCACGTAATTCGCCCGGTTCTTCCACTGTTCGGGTTCCAGTCCCGGTCGAATGAAGGCGTGCTTGAACAGGCGATCGTAGTGTGAGGAACCGGCGCGCGTGGTCATCAACAGGATGTCGGTGGCGTTCTGATCCTTGAGGTCATAATCCGGTGCAGAGCCGCGTCCCGGAATGAAGCGGGTCGGCAGTGAGATATAAATGTGTGGTGCCCGGAAGTAAGGATGCGTCTGATTCGTATAAAGGTGTTCGCCCGGCAGATTGGGATCCATGGCGACCGGATCGGTCCAGTGACGAAAATCAGGAGACGTCGTGCGACTGATGCTGCGCAGCCGTTCGGGATCAGTCCACGTACGAAAATAACAGACATACTGCTGCTCGGCTTCGGACCAGAACGAGACATTCGCCGAATCAAAGGCGTGCCGCCACTGGGGCTGATATGGGATGACCTCGGTTTGCTTCGTCCAGTGAATGCCATCGGGTGAGACGAAAGCGAATAACCCGTGGCCCTGCTCTGCTAAGCCCCGTTTATCTCCGGGTCCGGGATAGCCGGCGAGTGCCTTATAGCGTTCCTGCGGATCGACGCCCGGACGGGTATCCAGAAAAGGAGTGAAGTTGGTCAGGAAGGGAGGCTGCTTCGCCAGGATCACATTGTTCTTGCGTGTTCCCCCGACTTCGTGCATCCCCAGTTCCGGGAACTCCCATTCATGCCCGTCCCGACTCTCAGCGTAATGCACGGTCTCCCCGGGATGACCGGTGTGCTTTTCCCCCTGATAATCCGGATCGGAACCGCGCCAGTAGGCCTGGTAGCAATCCCCGTTTTTGATGACGGTCATCATGTGCCGCACCGGTAATGGCGAACGGGGCCGGGGTGCTTTGACAGGCGTGTGCAGTTTGAGCTCCACGCCCTGCAGCTTGTCGATCAACAGGCGATCGACAAACAGCTCCCGACGCGAGCCGATCTCAACGGGTTGAGCAAATGCCAACAGTGGCAGCAGCATCAGTAGAGACCAGATCAATCCTCTCAGAACTTGCTGCTTCACAGGACATTATCCCTTCGATAAATGAGACGCGTTTGAAACTTTCTCTCGTTCAGGCCATGGGGAAGAATGAGACTCCCAGCAGGACGACAATGAATCCGACGACGCCCATCAGGGCCGTCATGGGGGTAATGAATTTCAGAGTCTCTCCCTCGGTCATGCCACTCATTTTACCGATGACCCAGAAACCGCTGTCGTTCATCCAGGAAAGAGGCTTGGAACCACAGCCAATCGCCAGAGCAAGATAAACCGGATGAAAACCGAGCGTTGCGGATTCCGCAATCCCGCCCAGAATTCCCACGGTGGTAATCATGGCCACGGTCGATGATCCCTGGGCAGTGCGGATGGCCGTCGTGATCAGAAAGGCCAGCGTGACCAGCATCAGGGGAGAGACATCGGGCAGTGATTCAATCAGAAAGCTGACACCTGTCTGCTGCAGGACGCCCCCGAAGGCTCCGCCGGCAGCGGTGATCAGAATAATCACACCACCCGTGGAGAGGGATGCCTGAATCGATTCGGAAAGTTCGCCCAGCGAAGATTTTTTCTGTCGCACCAGCGTCGCCAGGGCGATCACCGCAGCAATACCCAGCGCGATGTTTTTATTTCCCAGCGTCATGATCAGATCCTGAATCTCCGGAGAAATCTGGTCGCTGATGGACTTGAACTTCAGCAGTGTGGACCCGGCAATCATTATCACCGGCAGCAGGATGGGTGCCAGTGACAGCCAGAGTGAGGGGAGATCTTCGAGCTGGCTATTGGAAAGTCTTTCGAGATCGGCCTGTGTGACGTCAGCCGAATCGCGAAAGGGGAGTTCACAGTGCTTGTTGATCAGGGTGGCATAAGCCAGACCGAAGATGGCCGCGATACTGCCAACAATCATGCCCCCCATGATCATGGTGGCGATGTCGACTCCCAGTTGCTCCGCTACAAATAGCGGCCCGGGAGTGGGAGGTACCAGGGAGTGCGCCATCGTGCCTCCAGTCACAATCGCCAGCACGTAGAGCAGGTAGTTTTTGCCGGTGCGAAATCGCATGGCTTTACCGAGGGGAATCAACAGGTAGAACACGGTATCGAAGAAGACGGGAATCGCCAGCAGAAATCCGCTGGCCATGAAGGCAACGGGAGCCAGCTTCTCACCCACGAAATTAATGGCTGAGCGGACAATCCGCTCGGCGGCGCCGCTCTCCAGCAGGCACATGCCGATGATGGCCGCCAGAGCGATCAGGATGCCGATCTTGGCACACGTCGATCCGAAACCCGCGGCCACCCGTTCGCCGACCGACTGCTGCCCTGCTTTGATGGCCGCCTTATAGTCGGCAGGGGTGATCGCAAAATCGTCGAGGCGAATCTCACGGCTCGCGCTGTCATCCCGCACCTTGAGGTCAGCGATGATCATCCGCTGGCTGTCTTTAGTAAACTCGGAGGTCACCCGGGCCACCTCGGTCTCGGCAATGGGAATCAGCGGAACCCCGGGCTGCTCGCCCCCCATGATCATCAGCAACATGCCGGGCTGCAGCATCCCGGCCTTTTCGATCTCGATGACAATCTTCTGATTGTCGGGAGTGACTTCGAGGATTTTAAACTTGTTTTTGCGGAGGGCTGTCTCCTCGATCTGCTGAGCGGGCGTCAAGACACCTACACAAATGGCTCCTGCCAGCAATGCCAGGAAGGCATGCAGACGAAAAAACAGGACGCCACCGACGACGATGGTCACCCCGGCTAAAATAATCACGATCACCCAAGCGCTTAGTTCCATGATTCAACCAGTTCGAATTGTAGACGCACCGTGTGTATTTCATGAAATTCACCATTTTTTCGACACATCCTGATCGGAATCGGGTTAAATAGACGTCAGCCATTCAGTGATGTCTGACTGACTCCCGAATGAAATTCGGGGCCATTCTCTCCGTCTCAGTTCAGGTGAAAGGTCATGATGAGTTTTTCCATCAAACGCACGGCACAACTTGTGAGTTTTCTCCTACTTACATTGTCGGTCCCATTATGCCACTCTTCGACTTTCGCAGCAACAAAGAAGCAGTCGCGAGTCTCCGAATCAGAGCTGGCTGCCAAGGTTGACGCGCTGATCGAAGGGGAGCTGAAGAAATCAGGAATCACCCCGGCCCCCCTGGCCAGTGATGAGGATTTCCTCCGCCGGGTTACTTTTGACCTGGCCGGCAGAATGCCCACGACTTCCGAAGTGCTGCTGTTCGGCCTGGATTCGACTCCCGACAAACGACAGGCCGTGATTGAGGAACTGCTCAAGTCGGACGATTACGGGGTGAACTGGGCCCGCTACTGGCGGGATGTGATTTACCTCCGCGCCACCGACATGCGGGCTCGACTGAATGAAGCCCAGTTTGTCGACTGGATGACCACACAGCTGAATGAGAACAAGAGCTGGCAGGAGATCACGACCGATCTACTGACGGCCTCTGGTGACGTACGGGAAAACGGCAGCACGGCGTTGATCTTCGCGCATGAAGGGGATCCGGCTGAGCTCGCTGCAGAAACCTCGCGTATCTTTCTGGGAATCCAGATTCAGTGTGCCAACTGTCACGATCACCCGACCGACAAATGGAAGCGGAAAGACTTCCACGAGCTGGCGGCCTTCTTCCCCCGCGTGCGGGTGCGTCCTGTACGGGATTCGACACCACGTACGTTCGAGGTGGTATCGATGAATCAGGGCAACGAGTTTGCCCGCCGGGTACAGATGCTGAAAAATCCCGAGTTCCTGTTCCGCTCTTACGACCGCAATCGCGATGGCAAGCTGACCCAGCAGGAAGTGCAGCGGACCCGGATGGCGCGCGGCTTCGAACAACTCGTTTCCCGCGCTGATACAGATGGTGACAAAGCGCTGACAGCAGACGAACTGAAGAGTATGCCTCTGCCGGAAAACACGCAACGGTTCATGAGCGAATACTATATGCCCGACCTGAACGATCCGACATCGATGGGTCAGGTGATCCAGCCGGTCCTGTTCGTAGGCACCAAAGCCCCCGAAGGCCTGGATGACCTGGAACGTCGTGAAGTGCTCTCGAAGTTTTTAACCTCGCAGGCGAACCCCTGGTTCTCACGGGCCATCGTGAACCGGATGTGGTCGGAAATGCTGGGCGAAGGATTTTATATGCCCATCGATGATATTGGTCCTGAGCGGAGTGCCGTCTACCCTGAAGTACTCGATGCTCTGGCTCAGGGCTTTACCGCCAGCGGCTATGATCTGAAGTGGCTCTGTCGGACGATTACCAATACCCGGGCGTACCAGCGAAAAATGCAGAAGCGGGTTGAAGGACAGTTACAGACGCCCTTCGCGGCCCAGCTTCCGACTCGCCTGCGAGGCGATCAGATTTTCACAGCCATCACGCAGGTGTTCGGCGTGGATGATCTGCAGGCCGATCGCAGTGCCGGCAACCGACGCTACCAGCGCAGCCGTTCGGCCCGGGGACAGTTCAGCAGTCTGTTTACATTCGATCCATCCACTTCGCAGGATGAAATCACCGGGGATGTTCCCCAGGCACTGTTCATGATGAATTCCGAAGCCCTCAACGGCATGCTGGGAGCGAATCGGTCGACGAAACTCGCCCAGATCGCCCGCGACTATCCCGAGAATAAAGCGGCCATCCAGGAACTGTATCTGCTCACACTCTCACGAGAGCCGAGCGCGAAAGAACTGGAGATCTGCGAGGACTACTTCCAGCAGGCTGAACGGCGTGAGACTGCCCTGGAAGACCTGATGTGGAGTCTGCTCAACTCGAGTGAATTTATCACCAAGCGTTGACCCAGAGTGACTGCCGTTTCGCTTCAACCTTCAAAAACAATCTCTCCATCTGAGGAGTTTTACATGAGTCTTTATCATCAACAGCATGTTCAGGCCGGCCGTCACGGATTTTCCCGACGGAGCTTCTTACGCAACGTTTCCCTGGGTGCCATGGCTGCAGGCACGCTGAGTTTTCACGATCTGATGAGCGTCTCCGCGGAAGAGCTCCGCAAACAGGGACGTTCGATGATCCTGCTCTGGATGTCCGGCGGACCCAGCCAGTTTGAAACCTTCGATCCCAAACCAGGAACTTCCAGTGCCGGTGATAAGGCACCGATCCAGACCGCTGTCTCAGGCATTGAGATTTCCGAAGAATGGAAAGAGACCGCGAAGGTCATGCAGGAGCTCGCCCTGATTCGCTCGATGACCAACAAGGAAGGGAATCACCAGCGTGCGACCTACCAGATGCACACCGGCTACATTCCTTCCGGCAGTGTCAAACATCCCAGCCTCGGCTCCAATATTGTTCGTGAGATTGGCAACCGGGAACTGGAGATTCCGTCGATTGTTTCAGTTGGTGCCACCAACGGGGCAGGCTTCCTGGGCGTCGATTATGAACCGTTCAACGTCAGCAATCCGGGGAGCATTCCCAACAACGTGGCTGCCACCGTTCCTGATCAGCGGTATCAGAAACGGTTGGGTCTGCTGGGACGCCTGGATACGGAATTTGCCAGCCGGGGTGGTGAAGTGGTCGTCAAAAACCACAGTAAGATTTATAACAAAGCCTCAGCCATGGTTCTGAGCCCGCAGACCAAAGTCTTCGACCTGAGCGAGGAACCGGATACCCTGCGTCGCCAGTACGGTGAGAACAACTTCGGTAAAGGCTGTCTGCTGGCCCGTCGGCTGGTCGAAGCGGGATCGAGCTTCATCGAAGTCCGCTCCAACGGCTGGGACAACCACTTCGATATTTCCGAGTCGATCACACAGCGTTCCCAGGAAGTCGACGCCGGCATGGCGACCCTGATTTCAGATCTGAAACAGCGGGGCATGCTGGATCGCACGCTGGTCGTCTGGATGGGTGAATTCGGGCGTACCCCGAAAATCAATGCCCGCAACGGACGCGACCATTATCCGCGTGTCTTCTCCGCAGCACTGGCGGGTGGGGGCGTCAAAGGGGGACAGGTCATCGGATCTTCCACCAAAGACGGCTCTGCGGTTCAGGATCGTCCGGTTACCGTAACAGACCTGTTCTGTTCGATCTGCCAGTCACTGAATGTGAACCCGAAGAAGGAAAACATGAGCCCGCTGGGACGTCCGATGAAGATCGTCGACGGCGGCGAAGTGGTTCAGGAACTATTTTCCTGAACCACGGCCTGAATCCCTCTGGTGCCTGACCGCTGAAGTTCAGTCTCAGGCGCCGGAAGCGGCTGCTTCACTGAGCGCCTTCGCCTGAGCGGCGGACGTATCCAGTGAGAGTGTGATTGTGACCGACCAGCGTCCTTCATCGTCGGCAACAAACTCCCAGTGCGGGATGACGACTGAACTCTGATGGACGAGTTCGTAGCCCCCTTCGGACTGGCTGATCGTTTCGATGGGGAAGGTCCAGATGCTGGCGGGCGATGATAAATCGAGGGCCGCATCCAGTCCGAGCCATTCGTCAACCAGACCGATGCGATCAAGCTTCTCCAGGTCCAGCTTTGACTCCAGTTGTCCGAGTTGCTTGCCCATGTGGTTGTAGTAGTAACGGTCACTGGCGCCTGCAGCCATGCCGGCGAAGTTGAATTCGACGCCGAAATGCAGGGGCACTTCGGTGGGCAGGTTCGACAGTTCATAGTGGACGACCAGCGTTCCGGCAGCAGACTTGCTTAAAGACACTGTCTTGGTGACTTCGACTTCATACGGTCCCACGTGCCCTTTACGGCTCATGCGGACATCGCATTCGTCATCGGTGCGGCGTACCGAACTCAGGTAGACGCCTTCGACGAAGTCGCCCAGTTCACCACCACCATTGATCACGGTATCGAGGTCCACACCCGGCTGATAGAAGTGATCCATCAGCGACTTGCGGGGCGTATTATCGTACTGCAGTTTCTGTTCGAGCCCCGGCTGTTTGAAGCGGACGGCGTTATGGATCTTGCCGATGTCGTCACCATTCTGACCGCCCTGTGCCTGTTCCTGAGCCGCTTTGCGGATGATGCCGTGGTAAGGCTCGGGACGCCGACAGAGTGTGGCCAGCAGGTTGTGTTTGGCACCGCGGATATCCAGTTCATACAGATGACCGCCATGCGCAGGTGAGAGGAAGCTCACCAGGCGATGGCTGGCCAGTCGGATTTCTTTACGGGCATCCAGGTTGAAGTCAGCAGCTTCGACTTCCAGCCAGTTGTTGTCTCGGTGATTGATCTTTTCCAGCAGCGAATCTGCTGAGATCAGATGCTTGAAGATCGCATTTCGCAGGTGAGGCAGATACAAACCGCCGAACGCACCATGCCAGTACGGGCAGTTACATTGAGCGCGGTAGAGTTCAGTCCGAGCTTCGTGCAGGATCGGCAGGTCCTCTGCGTCGACTCCGGTGGCTTCCAGGCTCTGCAGACGACTACTGACCAGCAGCATCCGCGAATACATTTCGTTGAGCTCTGAATACTTCACGCGGAAGTTACGCCAGAAGCCGCCCCGCAGGTATGGTTTGAGACGATCGAATTCTTCGTCTTCAGCAAATTTATCTTTGAGGTGCGACAGTTCAAGTTGCCGCTCGGAAGAGAGCGCCCACTCGTTCATTTCCCGATAGCTGGCATCGGGCAGGTAGCAGCTGCCCATGGGGGAGACGGTGTCGACCGATTCGCCCAGCGTGGTCACTTTGAGCCAGTCACTGTTCTGACGCAACAGATCGAGGAAACGTCGCAGCCAGCCATCCCGGTAGACGTGATCGTAGGTTCCGGGCCAGGCGCCGAATTTTTCTCCGTCGTCACCAAAGACGACAACCGAATGCGGATGATGGTCGGCGATCTGTTTCAGGTAGTGAATCGTCTCGACCGGATCGGTAAAGGGAATCTGGTAGCGGAGTGTTTCGTTGTCGGGGAAAATTTTCAGCAGGCGACCTTCGTCTTCCGACAGGTAGTAGCCGTGCATTTTTTCCGCTCGGACGCCGGCGGCACTGAAGTGCGAATCGTCGAGCAGCGTGAATTCCATACCCGCGTCGACCAGGTCAGACACAAAGGACTGTTCCCAGACGCGTTCTGGAACCCACATGCCGCGAATCGGTGTCCCGAAGAGCTTCTTGAGGTATTCGGTGTAGGCTTTGATCTGGCCGATACGGTCAGACTTGGGAATCCCGGCCAGGATGGGTTCGTAAAAGGGTCCCCCCAGAATTTCCACCTGTCCGGATTCTGCCAGACCGCGGACGCGATCGATGTATTCCGGATGGGCTTCCACCATCCATTCCATCAGGCTGCCTGAGGTATGCAGTGAAAAGGGGATATCCGGGTATTCTGACAAGACATCGAGAAATGGCTGATAGCTGTTTTGATAGGATTCTTCAAAAACGCCTTCAAAATTCCCGACTGGCTGATGGTTGTGAATGACTAATACGAGCCGAAGTCGACAGCCCATGGGCCGCATCCTTTCATCTGTGTGGTACACAGAACTATCGATAACGCAGTGAATTAGAACGAATGAGTGCTGACACTCGCGGGTCTGATCCTCCCCGCGTTCAGCGCCAATCCTGCAGGGTCTGGACGAATCTGACTTATAGTAAAGCCAATCTTTTACTAATGATAGAGGACTTTTTCCGAGAATAAAATCCAGGAGTCCTTAAAATCAGCACTCCTGGAGCTGAAATACTGTCGGATGGAGGGTAATTGTTAAAGCAGGTAAGTTTTCACCAGACAGAACGATGGTTTTAAGCCAGAAACTGACGTTGGCTTCTCTATTTTACCTGAGGCCGAAAAGAGCGTAACAGAGCCCCGCTCTTTGTGTTGAAGCTTTATGACTGCTCTTTCGCGAGTTCCCGCTGGAGCAGTTTCCGGGCCTGTTCGGGGAAGACCGGATTGACGTACATCTGGGAGGCGAGTTCGAAACCCGCCAGATGGGCCAACCGGGGATAGATGCGCAGCGTCCAGGTGTACCCGACGTCGTCTCCCGTCGGAAACGGGGGCGTCTGAATGACAAAGTTCAGATCGTGGCTGCCCAGAATCGTCTCCAGTGCCTTGAGCACCCGTCGCGTGATTGCCGCAAGGTCTTCTAGCTCCTCATCTGTAGAGTGGTCATAGTGCGTACCGCGGGAACGGGGAATCAACCAGGTTTCAAAAGCGAACCGACTGGCGTAGGGGCAGATCAGATCAAAGTGTTCGGTCACGAGAACCGGGTGAGAAGCCAGCTGCTCGAACAGCGAGGTCCCCTGCTCTGCCTGATACTGTTGTGCGGTTTCAATCTCTCTGTGCAGTGCCTCGGGAATCACGTGACTGACCATCAACTGCGAATGGGCGTGGCCAAGTGAGGCGCCTCCCAGGACTCCCTGGTTTTTGAAGATGATCGCATACTGCAAACGGGGGTTCTGCCGATGCACGCGCAGTCGGGTACGATAGGCGTGGAACATGTTCTGAAAGCTGGCGAGGTCCAGCCGGGAAATGTGCGTTTCATAGTGTGGGCATTCCACAATGACTTCGTGCACGCCGAACGAATCGTGTTCGGAACCGGGTGTCGAGACGGGTGTGAGAGCGGGATATTTGTTATCCACCACCCGCAGGCTCCAGCCGGGGCCGTCGGGTTTGGATCCGGGTGCGCGGACAGCGAACAGTTCAGGCTCTGTCTCATCTTCCTTCCCCTCAGCAAAGGGATCGGAGGCGATCTGCTCTGCACTCTGGTCCTCGTCGCCCTGACTGCTCTTGATGGCGATGGGACGTTTGGCCCGTTCCGGCGCAAAGATGGTCGTCAACCCGGTCAGCGGGTCGGTACGAATTTCAGACATGGCAGACAGTGATTCGAATGGGGACAGAGAGATCGATTTGATGGATCGCTGAATTCCGTTTAAGACGAGGCGGAAACTGATTCAGTACTATTCGCACGAAAACTAAGCGCCTGCTGATAGACTGAGAGGTAGTTCTGAGCGCTATGCTTCCAGGACCAGTCCCGGGTCATGCCATTCTGCATCAGTTGCTGCCAGGTCGGTTTATCATTGTACATATCGATGGCACGTCGCATCTGTCGATACAGTACGGTCGCATCAAAGTGCCAGAAGGAAAAACCGTTCGCGGTTCCGTTTTCAAGGTTGGTGTCGGAGGCATCCACGACGGAATCTGCCAGACCGCCGACTTCATGCACGATGGGGACTGTGCCATAAATCAGGCTATACATCTGGTTCAAACCACAGGGCTCAAACTGGCTGGGCATCAGGAAGATATCCAGGCCGGCTTCGATCTGGTGGGCCAGGATTTCGTCAAAGCCGATGAGCGTGGAAACCTTATCGGGAAATCGTCGTGCCAGTTCGCTGAAGGAGGTCTCGTGGTACGGGTCTCCCGTTCCCAGGATGACGAGTTGCACGTCTGTGGCCAGCAGGTTTTCGGCGGCATCCAGAATCAGAGAGAACCCTTTCTGATCGGTCATGCGGGAGATGGCCCCCAGGAGTGGAACGTCGGGTTTCTGGGGGAGTCCCATCCGTTCCTGCAGTGCTGCTTTACAGCGAGGCTTGCCTTCTGTGACCGTCTGTGCGGAATAATTCGCGGCGATGTGCGAATCGATCTCGGGATTCCAGTCGGTCGTATCGACGCCGTTGAGGATGCCCACCAGCCGATCGGCGTGGGAATCGAGAACGCCGTGCAGACCGTAGCCGAACTGCTCGGTTCGAATTTCCTTCGCATAGGTAGGGCTGACCGTTGTTACCATGTCGGAGAAGACGATGCCTGTTTTGAGCAGGTTCAACTGGCCGAAGAATTCCATCTGGTGGCGGTTGAAGTATTTCCAGTCGATTCCGGTGAGCAGCATGTCCCAGTGCCAGTACTGCCCCTGGAAGGCCATGTTGTGAATCGTGTAGACGGCGGCGGTCTTTTCGAAGCCGGGCTGGTCTTCATACTCAATGTTGAGCAGCGCCGGGATCAGACCGGTCTGCCAGTCGTTGGCATGGATAATGTCTGGTGAGAGGTTCAGCTTTTTAGTGAACTCCATCACAGCGCGGCTGAAGAAAATGAAGCGTTCGCAGTTATCCTGATAATCCCGACCGCCCTCGTGGTAGAGTTCGGGGCGATCAAAATAGCGGGCCTGTTCGACCAGGTAAACCGTTGCGCTGGAACCGGGGAATCCGGTTTTGCGAAGACGGGCTTCGACTTCCTTGCTGCCGACCGAGATCGTTACTTTTTCCGGACAGAGTTCGAAATCATCCAGATTGAGGCCCCGCTTCGCGATTGACTGCGGGTAGCAGGGTAAAAACAGGCTCACCTCGTGCCCGGCGTCCGCCAGTGCCTTGGACAGCGCGGAGGCAACATCAGCCAGTCCGCCCGTTTTGGCAAAAGGAATCGCTTCGGAACTCGCTACGACGATTTTCATAAAATCCCAATCTATCTGGATTACATATCCGGTGGTGTGTCTACAATATTCTATACGTCATTATCGGCTGTGAGTATTGGTTCTGTAAACTCAAGCCGGAGTGTTGCGGCTGGAATCGGCGGGTTGTTCGCACGAATGTCTCACTACCGCTGATGAATTTCAGCAGACTATATCAGACCCGTTCTGGTTTTACCTGTTTGTTCAGTAAAATTAAACCGGAACTGCAGCAAAATACCGCATGTGTAATTGCGGATCAATTTCAGATTCATGATAGTATATGATCTGAACCTATTCTGAACCACAGGTCATCCCCCACGGGAAAGACCCGGTTTCAGCACGACACTTTGTTGACAGTGTGGATTCACCATCGTTGCAGTCGATCCGCGGTCTGTCTCATCCAGTCATAATTTCTGATATGAATGATCATTCAGTTCTGAAGAATCAGCCCGAATCGACAGACCAGCCACCGGCTCCGTCTGCCGAGAGCGAAGCTGCTGCGCCGGTTCCCCTGGCACCTCCTCCCAAGATCCACCACGATGCCTTTACCTGGGAACTGCCAGCCGAGGAGATTACGCTGCGAATCCGCTGGTTTGGATTGTGCGTCGGGTATGTGCTGGTCAACTTTGTGGGCAACGATGCTGCGATTCAGGTGCCCCAGCTGAACTGGATTCTGACCCTGGGGGCGATTTATGCCCTCGCGGATACCTGGTTCAGCTTTCGAGGCAAAGTCTTTCTGGGCGAATGGCCGCTCACCATTTCCGTGATGGAAGCACTGTTTATCGGCTTGCTCTGTCATTACGACACCGGGCTGAACAGTCCATTCCGCTTTTATTACCTGCTCTCGCTGATCGTCTGTTCGATCCGGCATTCGCCGCTGATTGCTTATGTCACGCTGGCACTGCATCTGTTGAGCTACACGACGCTGCTGTTCCCTCTGCAAAATGCCCCACCGGACTGGCTGACCCAGATACTGTTAATGGTCGTGTGGATGGGTTGGGTCGCCTGGGCCAGTATTGCGTTTTCCAGCCTGGTGAAACGGACGAGTCTGGAACTCTCAGTCGCCAACGAACAACTCAAACAGAACCAGGAACTGCTGGAGGACCGGATTGCCCGGCGGACCAGTGATCTGCAGGAATCTCAGGCGCTGTTGATTCAGCAGGAGAAACATGCTGCCTTTGGTCTGCTGGCAGCGGGGATTGCGCACGAGGTCGGGAACCCGCTGGCGGGTATCAGTTCGCTCGTCCAGTTACTGAACCGGCACAATAATGACGAATACACGAACAAGCGACTGGACGAAGTCGACGCACAACTGCGGCGGATCCAGCGTATTTTACGCGAGCTGATCGATTTCAGCCGACCGGCGACAACAGAGCGGAACCGCTGCTACATCAATGAAGTGATCACGGAATCGCTGAATATCGCCAAGTATTATAAGCGGAAAAAGGGGAAGAAGATCATCACGCGGTTCGCGGAGAATCTGCCCCCCGTGCAACTGGTACGTGATCAGCTGGTGCAGGTGTTTCTGAACCTGATTCTGAATGCGATGGACGCCACCGAAGAGGGACAGTCGATTGAAATTACGACTGAAGCACGGGACGGACAGATCCTGATCTCGGTGCACGACAATGGTGAAGGCATCCAGGAAGTGGATAAGGAAAAACTGTTCCGCCCCTACTTCACGACCAAGTCTAAGGGAACGGGACTGGGGCTGTTTGTCTGTCGTAATATTCTGGAACATTCCAATACAGGCACAATCCGAATTGACGATACCGTAAGTGAAGGGGCGAAATTCGTTGTTGCCCTGTACTGTGAAGAAGTAAAAGATCTGGGCGAAATTCCTCCGGGGCCGGCCCAGGAAATGAAATTTGTGACTACCTGATGATAGAAAACAGGACGAACTCCGACGTGCAACTCAACCGCTCGATACTGATTGTCGAAGATGAAGAAGTCATCCGCAGCTCGCTGGCCGAATTTCTGACCAGCGAAGGCTACGAAACCATGCAGGCTTCGACCGTGGCCAAAGCACTGGAGCTGGCCCGGGATCGGGATTTCAACGTCGCTATCTGCGACGTGCAGCTTCCGGACGGAGATGGAATTGAACTGCTCCGCCGGTTGCAGAATATCAAGCCGAGTATTTTCGTACTGATCATCACAGCGTACGCGACCGTCGAAAATACAATCTCCGCGTTCAAGGCGGGGGCGTTTGACTACCTGGTAAAACCGGTGATCTTTGACGACCTGTCTCACAAGCTGAACCGGCTGTTTGAATATCAGAAAATTTTCTACGAGAATCAGATTCTCCGACGGGAACTGGCCCGCAGCCCCGGTATTGAAGACATTGTCGGCAGCAGTAAGGCACTGCAGAAACTGCAGAGCACAATCCGCAAGATCGCGGCTACGAACTCCAATGTGCTGCTCTCAGGGGAATCGGGGACGGGAAAAGAACTGTTTGCCCGCTCGATTCACTCGAATGGTCCCAATCGCGAACAACGTTTTCTGGCCGTGAACTGTGGCATGCGGCCCATTGAGCTGCTGGAGTCGCAGCTGTTTGGATCCGCGGCCAGTTCGCTGCAGTATCCACAGGCGGAGCAGACCGGCGTCTTCAAGAATGCCGACGGCGGTACGGTCTACCTGGATGAGATCTCACAGCTTCCTCTGGGTACCCAGGGCAAACTGCTGCGTGCCATTGAGTACGGTGAGATCCTGCCACTGGGAAGTGCGGAGCCAGTGAAAGTCGATGTGCGGCTCATCGCTTCCACGACGCGCGATCTGGCAGAGATGGTCAAGACCGGCGAATTCGAGCAGGATCTGTTCTATCGGCTGGATGGGATGAAAATTCATATCCCGGCACTGCGTGAGCGGGTGGACGATATCCCCGAGCTGGTTGAATATTTTCTCGCCAAACATTCGCGCAAGATGGGCAAGCGGGTTACCGGGGCGACCAGTGAAACGATTCGGGCGTTGATGTCAGCCGAATGGAAAGGAAATGTCCGCCAGTTGGACAATGCCATCGAACGGGCGGTGATGATGTGCGACGACACATTGATCTGCCTGAATGACCTGCCGCCCGAACTGCATCAGAATGAGCCACCATTGCCGGACGTCGATGACCTGCGACTGGCGTTGCGTCATTACGAGCGAATGCACATCACCCGCGTACTCAAGGACAGTGCCGACAAACGCGAGGCTGCCAAACGGCTCAAACTGGGACTGTCGAGTCTGTACCGTAAGATTGAAGAACTCGATATCGAACTCGAATAATCAAGCGTCAATCAGCTTGTGACTTCAGTCTTCGCAGGTTTTGCAGCCGGCTTTGTTGGCTCAGGTGCCGGCTTTTCGAAGTAGGCCTGATAGCCTTCGTTGTCGATGTAATCATAGCCGACCAGCGAGTTGGTAATGACGTTGTTGGCGATCAGACCAGTGATCTTAATGCCGTTGGTCTGGATGATCTGCTGCACCTTGCGAATCACGCCGCGTCGGTTCTTGTCGATGCGCACGACAAGTAATACTCCGTCGACCGTCGAGGAGATCACAGAGGGATCGCTGACCACCACCAGGGGCGGTGTATCGATCAGGATGTAATCGTATTCATTCCGCAGCTGATTGACCATTTCAGCAAAGCGGCGTGACATCAGCATTTCTGAAGGGCTCTCTGGCAACATTCCTGCTGTCAGGATCGACAGATTACTGATGCGGGTTTCGCGGATCGAGGTCTGGGCATCAATTTCCTGGGCCAGAACATCTCCCAGACCGACGGCGTTATTGATTCCGAACAGTTTGTGTACGGTTGGCCTTCGCAAATCGGCGTCGATGATCAGCACTTTTCGGCCTGTCTGGGCAATCGCCAGGGCCAGGTTGGAAACAGATGTTGTCTTGCCGTCTCCGGGTTCAGCACTGGTCACCTGCAACACCTTCGCACCGCAGCGTTCGGTTTTCAACAGCAACGAGGTGCGCAGAGACCGATAGGCTTCCGCTTCCCGGGATGCGGGTCGATAGTAATACCAGAGAGCTGAATCGAACTGACTGTCATCCATGTGTGCCGGTTCCTCTGTGAACTGGGGAATTTCACCCAGCATCGGCAGGTGTAACAGGTTGCGAATTTCATCGACCGATTTCATGGTCGTATCCCGCATTTCGCGGAAGTAAGAGAACGCGAGTATCAGCCCCAGACCTGCAGCGCCGCCTGCCATCAGGAATTTCAACTGTCGCTTGATGACCAGTTCGTCTTTGACGGGTGACAGCTGCGTCATGGTATAACCGCTGTTGCCTTGGGCCACTTTTTCAAGCAGCAGCTGTTTAAAGATACTTTCCCGCTGCGTTTTGAGTTGTGCGATTTCTTCGTTGTACGCCTGGTCCACGACCTGGTAGTTACCGACTTTTTTGGCCAGTTCCGTTTCCTGGTCAAACAGCCGGGTCAGTTCGGTTTCACGGTTTTCCAGTTCTTTCATCTGCTGTTCCATCGACTTCAGATAGATGTTTACGAAGTCAACATCTTTCATTTTCGATACCTGGAATTCTCCCGACTCCAGATTATCAGCAGAGATTTCGATTCCCTGGCGACGATAGAGGTTGATGATCGTGTCGATGCTGCGATTGACGGCATCCAGGTCCGGATGATTCTTTTTGTAATCCCGTTCGAGGCGATTCTTTTGAATCAGCAGCGGCATGAGATGAGTTTCGAGTGCGAGGCGTGCCCGTTCCACCTGAGTGTTACCCGGTGCAATTGCCTGAGATTCGACACCGCCGGTGGTGGCTCCCGCCTGTCCGCGGGCCTGGCCCATCAGGAACTGTTGCGCCAGCAGTTCGAGGGTCTCTTTGGATTCTCCGCTGGCGATGGCTGACTTGAGAGTATTGATCTTCGATTTCAACTCGGTCAGTTTAAGCAGGTTCTGACGCCGTTCATTGTCGATTGTTTTCACGCGTTCCTGATGCATGTTCGTACTGCCCGCTACAGCGGCTTCCGAACCGGGGGTGTTTTCCCAATACAGGGGGGCATCTTTGCGGAACTCTTTGTATTCCTGTTTCTTCTTTTCCAAATCAGACAAAATCGACTCATTGGCCTTATTCAACTGGTCAATAATTTCGCCCGTATTCTGATCACGCACCTCATCCAGGTAATGCTGATACGCATCCACGATTGCCTGCATAATGACTTTGGCATCGTGAGAATTCTTATTCTCGTAAGTCAGATTCAGGATATTCAGAAATGTCCGGTCAGTTCCCGAGAGCCGCTTGACCTTAAGAGAATCGATGATTTCCTGGGCAGGATCCTTTTCTCCCTTGAGCGAAGGCAGCTCTGTGAGTTTGGCCGCTTTGACAGCCTGACCGACAATCCGGGGACTCTTGATGACGTCAATGTGTGCTGTCAGTTCCCCGAAAGTCTGAACCTCTCCCTCTTTGATGGGAACCGGGTTTTTCTGTGAGACCTGGATCTTGGTATTCGCAGAAAAGACAGGTCCCAGTTTCATGTAGGCAGCCTGTCCCAGTAACAGACCGGCCAGCAGTCCCCCGACGATCAGGTATTTATTTCTGAAGAGCAGCCGGACGATATCCACTCCCGGAGCGGAAGCATTCGTGGTTGCATCTTCCATTCCATCGAAGTCGAGATCGGAATTAGGTTCGAGAGGCTGAAATTCAGTATTCACAACAGGGGTCCTGATTTAGTGAGGCGCAAGCTTCCTGCGATTGTATTATGCAGAGGTGACTGAGTCGGTTTCTGATACCGGGACGATTAACAACCGCCCAGGCATTTATTGGATTCTGCACCAACGTACTCAGCATACCATTCGATGGTCCGCCGCAGGCCTTCCTGAATATCCACGACAGGTGCGTAGCCCAGGTCCCGCTCGGCAGCTGAGATATCGGCCCACGAATGTTTGACATCGCCGGTACGAGGCGGCTGGAAATCGGGATCGTAAGGCTTGTCCAACTGTTCGCAGATGAACTTCAAGAGATCGATCAGGTTCAGCGAGCTGCCACAGGCAACGTTGTAAACATTTCCTGAAACGACGGCGGCGTCTGCCTGTGAGGCCAGGATGTTTGCCTGCACCACGTTATCAACGAAGGTGAAATCACGCGACTGCAAACCATCGCCAAAGATCACCGGTCGTTTGCCTTCCAGCAAGGCGGAAGCAAACAACGGAATCACAGCCGAGTAAGGACTGTTGGGATCCTGGCGGGGTCCAAAGACGTTGAAATAGCGAATTCTCACGGTTTCCAGAGAGTAAGAATTGGCGAAAGCCTGGCAGTACAGTTCGCCGGCCAGCTTGGCGGCAGCATACGGTGACAGCACTTCTGGTGTCTGTCCTTCATGCTTGGGCATCTGTTTCTGGTTACCATATGCACTGCTGGAACCGGCGTAAACGACGCGTTGTACGCCCGAGCGACGGGCGGCATCAAGCACGTGAATGGTTCCGGTGACACAGGCTTCGTGTGTATCAAGTGGGTGATCGACACTGCGTGGAACGGAAGCCAGGGCCGCCTGGTGGAAGATGATATCGACATCTTTGGCAGCGGCTTCAACGGCGGACAGGTCGCGGAGATCTCCCTCAACGAATTCGACCTGCTCTTTGATGTGCTCCAGGTTCTTCAAAGCGCCCGTGCTGAGATTGTCAAAGACCCGGACCCGATGTCCGTCGTTGATCAACCGCGTCGCCAGATGAGATCCAATGAAGCCTGCACCGCCGGTTACTAGATAATTTGTCACGTTTCTGTTCCTGCAAAGATCAAATTTCGTCGGGCCAGAACAATACAGCCAGCAGACGCCCAAGTCTGTCTCTACGAATGGCCCCTAAGTTGTACTTTCAATGTAGCATCCGTTTGCCGGGTATCTGGCATGGAATTCAGACGTTTCCTCTTAATCATTATCGAACAACCTTCGCTCGATATCCGGATCCCTATTATATGCAGTCATTTCCCATATAACCAAAATAATAAGTCATGGAAGCCGGCCGCGCAGGTGCGCAGGAGAGCACCGCAGAGGACAGAGATCGAGAATAATCGCTTTAACCACTACCTGTGCAGGGTGTTGTAACAATCGTCACAATTTTGCTGATTGTGTGGCAGCCTGCAGGATTTTCAGGCGTGAACGAAGGGGAAACTTATTTCACGCCGGGTCCGAAAGGAGAAAAGCGGGCGATCATAATTCCGGCAGCGACGGAGGCATTCAGAGAATCGACGAGCCCCGCTGAAGTGAGGCGGCAGACGACATCGCATTGTTCGAGCGTGAGCCTTCTGAGGCCTTTCTCTTCGTTGCCGATGACGACCATCCAGGGGCGATCCTGGCTGTAAGTGGCGACGTCTTCTTCCGCATGTTCGGACGTCCCCATGATCCAGATGCCGGCTGCCTTGGCTTCGGTGATTGCGCGACTCAGATTGGTTTCAACGGCGAAGGGAACCCCTTCCATGCCTCCCGAAGCGACGTCATAGACGGTTCCGTTCAGGGGCGCTGAACGATCCTTGGTCAGGATGATCCCTCGCACACCGAAAAAACCTGCGGTTCGAAAAATGGCGCCGATGTTGTGCGGATCCTGAATGCAGTCCAGGGCCAGCCAGAGTCCTCGGGATTCGCCCTCTGTTTTGTCCATCGCGAACAACTCGCCCAGCGAAGAGGGTATGCGGGGTTTGACCAGCGCCACGGAACCTGCGGTGCGGCGGCCCTGATCTTCCGACTGGCGGCGTTTCATCTTCTGGGGTGGTGCCTTGCGAACCACTACGGGAATACCATGACTGCGGGCTTCATCGGCTACGTCTCCCCAGTTTCCCTGTGAGGCTCCCGCGGTCAGACGGATTTCAGTCACGTCAATCGGGCGGGTTTTCAAGGCAGCCAGCACACTATGGGGGTTTTTCAGCTCCAGAGCCACTTACACAATTCCTGAGTCAGCGAAGAGAATCATACCTGTCGGGTGAATCCCGACCAATGTGCAAAGGGTAGGCTCTCTGATCGACAGATTCAAGGAGTGCGAGACTCAGAATGCTTGTTCTCGGCCAGTTTTTCCGCGTATTTAGCCAGGTCCGAGGATTTGAGTCGATTCATGCCGACAGAGGTGTCGTTGATGTCGGAGAGCAGTTTGTCTGCATTGTCCTGCATGCGAACGGGGAGACGCACCGTAAACTGACTGCCGCGTCCGAATTCACTCTCCAAAAAGACTTCCCCGTCCAGCAGCTTGGACAGTTCACGAATGATGGAAAGTCCCAGGCCGGTGCCTTCGTAAGAGCGGCTCATCGTATCACGGGTTTCCGAGTTCGATTTCCCCTGGCGGAATTTCTCGAAGATAAATTCCTGCTCATCCAGGGGGATCCCGATGCCGTTATCACGGACCAAAAGATCGAACAGTTCCGGGTCGTCTTCACAGAGGGTCGCCGAGACATGCACGCGGCCCCCTTCCGGCGTAAACTTGATTGCGTTGGAAAGCAGGTTGTTCAGAATCTGCTGGATCTTGACCGAGTCCTGAAAGAGGATGGGAATCCTGGGATCGATTTCCGAAGTGAGTTCGATATTCTTTTTATCGGCCAGGGGGAGCATGGTACCGGCGCGGCGTTCGATCAGATCGGCAATCGATAATTCGGAAAGCTGCAGTTCCATCTTACCGCTTTCGATTTTGGCCAGATCGAGAACATCGTTGATCTGCGCGAGCAGGTTTTTTCCCGACATCTGAATGTTGGCAACGTAGCGTTTCTGTTTTTCTCCGAGGTCTTTGGTGTTCGCCAGCAGATCGCTGAAGCCGAGAATACTGTTCAGCGGCGTGCGGAGTTCGTGGCTCATCGTGGCCAGGAACTCGTCTTTGAGTTTATTCATCTCGTAAAGTCGGAGGTTCACCTGCGCGAGTTCATCGACTTTGGTATCGAGGTCCGTGTTCACGGTCCGGAGTTCTTCCTGAACCGTAACCAGGTGACGCAACATGCGGTTGAACGCGTAGCTCAGCTCTTCAAATTCGTCCCCGGTACGAATGTCGGCTCTCAGATCGAGATTGCCGTGCGCGATTTCATCGCTGACGTCCTTGAGGTGCAGGACCGGCTTGACGATCACATACCGCACGATGGCGTAAGCGGCGAGCATCGCCAGGACGGCGGTGATCAGGGCTGAAGCGACGTTGATCGCGCGGTTCCAGTTCTGGGCCTGTTCCACCTTCTGGGACGGGAAGCGAATATTGACGATGCCGATCAGCCCCCCGAGTTCGAGATCCGGATCATCGTGCAGACGATGACAGGAGACACAGGATTCGGTGGCGTGAATGGCACTGTAATACTGGAATTTGCCCTCAGACACGTCGGCGTAGAAGATTTCATTCTCGCCCTGCTTGATGCGTTCGAGGGCTTCGTAGCCGGCACTGTCGATGGGGCGTTCCTTGGAGTCGGCGTTAGAAGGGTTGGCTTTGAAAACCGACCAGCTGTAATTACCGAGGTCCTTGGACTTCACCGACTGGGCGATCTTTTCGATCAGCTCCCGGTACTCTTTGTTGTTCTCGGACCATTTCCAGTGCTTTTCCAGAATGATGGGGGCCACCAGCAGCCGAGCGGAAGTCACGTTCTGCTCATCCAGCACCTGGTTGTTCATCCAGGTATTGAGGGAGAAACTGGCGGTGATCAGGACCATAAGCCCCCCGCCGAACAGGAAGCGGCACTTCCGTTCGAGATTGGTTTCACCGAGCAGTTTTTTAAAGACGCGATACGACATGGACTTCCAGCTGCTAACGAATCAGGATCAGACCAAGGCCCCGAGCCCGAGTATCCTCTGATCTTATTCCAAAATTACGCGGAGAGAAAAGCACGATTCGCCAATTCTACTCTCAATTCATTGAAATATCTGAGAAATCCTCAGAGGCTGTGACCGACCTGGCAGCAGGGACAGTAGAAAGTGGAGCGCTGCGCCTGGACGATGCGAATGATCTCCGCCCCCCGGCAGGTGGGACAGTGTTCTCCCGCCCGGCTGTAGACGCGGTGATGATTCTGGTAGCCGCCCGATTTGTTCAACGCATTCCGATAAGTGCCATCGCCGAGTGTCGAACCTTCGTAACGGATTGCTGCTTTCAGTATCTTGCGCGTCGCCTGATGCAGGGCTTTGACTTCGTCTGCGTTCAGTTCATTGGCGGGGCGCTCGGGATGAATCCGACTCAGATGCAGAATCTCACTGGCGTAGAGATTCCCGATGCCGGCGACCATTTTCTGGTCCAGTAAGGCGACTTTAATCGCCCGGCTGGTGCTGCCACACCGCTGCTCAAGTTCCTGGAATGTCAGGGCCAGGGCATCCGGACCGAGCTTTGCGGGGCCGAGCACGGTCTCGAGTTCCGCTTTGCGTAGTAATTGAACCGTTCCCAGTCCGCGACGGTCCCAGAACCAGAGTGATGTCTGCCTGCGTCCGTTCTGTAGACGCCATTCCAGGCGAAGGTGTTCGCGATCCGGCGGATCGGAGAGTAACATCAGTCCAGTCATACGGGGTTCAATGACGAACGACTCCTCGTTCTCCAGGTCCAGAATCACGCGTTTGGCCAGTCTGCGTACGGAAACCACCGTCTGATTTAAGACCCTGCCCTGGATCGACTTCAGACCTGGTTTCATCGAAATGGGCTTACAGGTACAGCGGCATTTGACGAATTCACGGATCCGGGCGCCTACGACGGCATCGCGGATGCCCCGCACCATGGTTTCCACTTCCGGCAGCTCTGGCACGATTATACTTTCTATAGCAATGGTAGCGGTTTTGCGTTGTCAACAATTTTGAACGAAGTGTTTCTATTCTACTACCTGTAACTGTTCTTTCGATGTCAGCGTTCAGCTGAAACAGGAAGAAGAAGAAATTTGAGATTACGCTTGACGTTGGGCCAAAGTTGGACGATCCTAGATCATAAAGTACTTAGATTCCCTATCTTGCAGAACGTGTACACACGGACTGCAATTCGAACCGTCAAATATCAGTGCCAATCGGAGAGCGTCCATGCGCCCTAAAAACCCTCGAGTCGGCTCCAGTGTTGTTTCAGTTCTGGCAACCATCGCCTGTTTATCAATCGTTCTGGCAGTCACGTTTTATCTGGTGAACCGCCAGCCTCAAGTGACCGTGGAAAAAGTGGAGGAGCAAATTCAGGCTCCTGCAGAAACCCCACTGGTCATGGAAGAACAACAGGAAGTTGTGGTCGTGCCGGAACAAACTCCTGAACCGGTTCAGGAAACGCCGCGAGTCACTCCTGAAGAAATGGTCGCCGCCCAACTGGCTGCCGGCGAATTCGGTCAGGCGATTGAAACCGCAGAGACCGTCGCTGACCTCAATGAACGCACCATGCTGCTGAAGATGGTTGTCAAAGCCCAGATGGATTCCGGCGACTTTGTTGCCGCCCTGGGAACGATCAACCGGATCCCGCTGGCAGAAGCCCGCTCGCAAGCGATGAGCGAACGGGCCCAGGCCATGTCACTGGCCGGGGGTTCTCAGCTGGCCGACTTCACCGAACTCATTCAGCTGATTCAGACACAGACTTCAGGTCTCTGGTCAGACACCGGGGAAGGTGATGGGGAAATCAGTCAGTTTTCCAGCGGGGTTAAGGTCGATCCCCACGGACTGCTGCATCAGATCAGTCAGCAGGAACGCAACGGACAGCTGGCAGCTCTGGGCATTAAAGCCCGTCAGGCTAACCTGAATCAGAATGTCGCTCAGAACAGCCAGCTGCGTCTGGTTTCGCTGACACGTCTGGAACAGCAGGTAGAACAGTTAATCGAAGAAGGTCGTTCTCCGGTCGAAACCATGAAAATGCTCGCCGGTCTGACCAAAGTTCAATACATCTTTGTTTACCCGGAAGAGAACGAAGTCGTGATCGCCGGCCCGGCTGAAGCTTGGATCTACAACGAGCAGGGCCAGGCAGTGGGTGTCGAAAGTGGACGTCCCGTACTGCAGCTGGACGACCTCGTTACCGTATTGCGGACCTTCTCTGACCAGGGTGAAAAAATCTTCGGCTGTTCTTTCGATCCCCGTCCTGAAGGACTGGCCCGTGTGAAAGAATTCGTCGCTCAGTCCAATGCCCGTGGCCCTCTGCACGCTGGTGGCGGTGTGCGGAACTGGACCCGTCAGCTGAAGGATAAACTGGGCGTCCAGGACATCACTCAGTACGGTGTGCCTGACACTTCCCGTGTGGCTCGTGTTCTGATCGAAGCCGACTACCGGATGAAAATGATCGGGATCGGCAAACTGGACGCTGGTGCGAATATCCCCAGCTACTTCGATCTGCTGGCCAAAGAAAACTCACAGTCGGCTCAGAAGCTGGAAGCACTTCGCTGGTGGCTGACCATGAAGTACGATTCCGTACTGCACAACCCACAGCGGACCGCCTTCGAGCTGGTTGGCTCTTCTGTCCTCTGTCAGTCTGAAAACCAGATTGTGACCAAAGAAGGTCAGCGTCTGCAGACCGGTCAGGCCGAAAAGCTGAACCGTGAATTCGCTGCCAACTTCACAAAGCATTATCAGGAACTGGCCCAGAAAGATCTGGTTTACGCCGACCTGCAGAACATTTTCGATCTGGCCCTGGTCGCTGCCCTGATGCAGAACGAGCAACTGGCTAACCGTGCCGGCTGGGAAATGAATGCCTTCGCTGCGAACGGCATGTATCGTCCCGCTGAGTACAAACCTGCTCACACGGTCGAAACGGTCGTCAATCACCGGGTCTACAACGGCAAAGACGTTGTGGTTCAGGTAGCCGGCGGTGTTCGCGTCGATACGGCATCGGTCGTTAAGAACCAGAACAACCTGAAGGTCTCTCCCGAAGTGGGAGCAGTCTCCACCAAATCACAGGCCCCGGCGTTGCCCGTCGGTCGCTGGTGGTGGGATCTGGCTAACTGAGATCAGTTCACCAGAAACAGAAAAAAAAAAAACGCGGTCCCCAACAGGGCCGCGTTTTTTTTTGGAGTGGGCTTTCGCTTATTTCACATAGCCTTTGATGCCAACCGGCTTGAGGGTCTGCGGAAAGTCGCGGGGTTCCGTGTGAGCCTGCTGCATGACTTTCGTCATCTGTTTGACTTTCTCCGGATGCTGCTCAGCCAGATTCTTCGTCTCGCCGATATCCTGGTTCAGATTGTAGAGTTCAATCGGCCGGTTCATCCGGTTCTGTACTGCCTTCCAGTCTCCCATCCGCAGTGCCCGGGAACGAATCGTACCTTTGGTGTATTCCCAGTAAAGGTAATCATGTTTTTTCTGAGTTCCCTTCCCGAGCAGCGTCGGCACAAAGGAGATGCCGTCAATGTCGACTCCGTCGGGAACTTTAGTGCCTGCGACCTGCGCGAACGTTGGCAGGATATCCCAGAAACCGATCTGCAGTTCGGAAGTGGTCCCCGGGGCAATCTTACCGGGCCAACTGGCGATAAAGGGCACCCGCAGGCCGCCTTCATACATGGTTCCCTTATGGCCTTTGAGGGGTGCATTGCCGTCAAAGAAATCGGTCATCTCTTTCCAGTTGCCCCCCTGCCCTCCATTGTCGGAAGTGAAAATCAGCAGTGTGTTATCGCGGATGCCCAGCTGCTCCAACAGGGTGACAATTTCACCCACATGATCATCCAGTCGAGAGACCATGCCAGCGAAGGTGGTCAGGCCATCTTCAGAACCGATGTAACCGGGACGCGGATCCGGAATGTCCTGCTTGGGGAATTTTCCCTGGTAGGGGCGCTCGGATTCCTCGGGCACCACCAGCTCCACGTGAGGCAGAATGTAAGGCAGGTAAGCGAAGAAGGGTTGATCCTTGTTTTTGCGGATGAATGACTTGGCGTCTTCGTGAATCAGGTCATGAATGTATGTGCCCCGCCCGCCGTTTTCGTTCTCGGGGAGCATCACCTTGTCGTCATTCCGCCAGATCCAGTAAGGATAGTAAAAGTGGGCATGCACCTGCAGGAGCTGACCGGTAAACTGATCGAAGCCCTGCTGTGTCGGTCGGCCGGGGGTGCCTTCATAGCCGAGTCCCCACTTGCCGAAACAGCCGGTGGCGTAGCCGGCTGATTTCAATACTTCGGCAACGGTCTTGTCTTCTTCGTAGAGCAGCTGATTCAGATCATTGGCGCGGACCGCGGTGTGCCCGGTATGCTGACCGGTCATTAGCACACTTCGCGAAGGCTGGCAGACCATGCTGCCGGCGTAGGCCTGAGTAAACTTCATGCCGTCAGCTGCCAGCTGATCGATGTGAGGTGTTTTGATTTTAGTCTGACCGTAACAACCGAGTTCTGCATACCCGAGATCATCGGCCATGATGAAAATGATGTTGGGTTTCTGCGCGTCCGCAGCGCGGCTGTCTGTCGGTTGAGACAGGTCCAGACAGCTGAGGACAGCCAGTAGTAAGAAACAACGTCGAAGCATTATGCCATTCCCTTTCGAATGTATGGATTTGGTTTGTTTTTGAAAGATTTACATGTGTTAAATGTTTTGAAAACTCAAATTGAAAAAACGCTTTGAATTGGTCTTGACCGATTCGAGGGTACCTTCTATTCTCCCCGCACCATTAACGTTCAAGTTAATGAAATCAATTTCGAGAAGACAATTCCTGTTACTATCACACCTCAGAATGACAGTTATCATTCTCTGTTTCAACCTTCAAGCAAATACCGGTGTTCGTTGAGTGATTTCATTCACTCAACGGAAAGATCGAATGCCCGAGGCACGGACGCTGAGGCATCGATCTTTTTTGAAGTCACTCCAGACTGATACCTGCCAGACCGTGAATAACAGGATGAAAATTTAAGGCGAACAATCGCCTCCCGGAAGTGGTGCATGTCCTTCCCCCCCTGGGCTACTGCTTCCGGGAATTTTTATGCGCAAAGGCCCGTCTCGTTGAGAAACTCACGAGACGGGCCTTTTGTTTTTTGCATTCGTTCCGGATCAGTTTCAACCCTCTTCGGGGAAACCATCCATCTTGCCGATTACGACGATGCCGGATTCAGAAACGGTAAAGCCCCGTTTTTTATCCTGCTCCAGGTCATAGCCGATCTCGCAGCCTTTGGGGATCGAAACCCCTTTATCGATGATCGCATTCCGGATCTTGGCATGTCGCCCGACGTTCACGCCGGAGAAGAGAATCGAATTATCGACCTCGGCCCAGCTGTTGACGCGGACATTGGAGGAGATGATCGACTGGCTCACGCGACCACCGGAAATGATCGACCCCGGACAGACCATACTGTCGACCGCCTGCCCGACGCGGGGCTTGGAACCTTCGCTCTGGGCGAAGACGAATTTCGGTGGTGGATCGGGTGCCTGGTACGAGCGAATCGGCCAGGTGTTATCGTACAGATTCAGCTGCGGATGCACGGAAATCAGGTCCATATTGGCTTCGTAGTAAGCGTCAATGGTTCCCACATCCCGCCAGTAATAGCCGTCGCCTGTGTTCTTATCCTGGAAGGGATAGGCACGGATCAGGTGGTCATCAATAATCGAGGGAATGATGTTCTTACCAAAATCGTGCGCGCTGTCGAGCTGAGTGGCATCGTAGCAGAGGCGTTCGAACAGGAAATTGGTGTTGAAGACATAAATCCCCATCGAAGCCAGACTCTTATCCGGATGAGTCGGCATCGGGGCAGGTGAAGCGGGTTTTTCTTCGAACTTGACGACCCGCATGTCATCATCGACGCCCATGACGCCGAACTGGGTTGCTTCGGTGCGGTCCACGGGAATACACCCGATAGTGACTTCGGCCCCTGATTCACGGTGATCGTTGATCAGTTTTGAGTAATCCATTTTATAAATGTGATCGCCGGAGAGAATCAGAATGTAATCAGAGCGGGCACGTTCGATGGTATAGATATTCTGATAGACGGCGTCAGCGGTTCCCTGGTACCACTGTTCGTCAATTCGCTGCTGGGGAGGCAGGACATCGATGAACTCATTCAACTCCCGGCAGAGGAATCGCCAGCCCAGGTTGATATGACGATCGAGACTGGCAGCCTTGTACTGAGTCAGAATCAGAACCCGCCGCAGTCCACTGTTGATACAGTTGGAAAGGGTAAAATCGATAATCCGGTAACCGCCTCCGAACGGTACCGCAGGTTTCGCCCGATCCCGGGTGAGAGGCTCAAGGCGCGATCCCTTGCCTCCTGCCAGTATCAATGCCAGGACGTTCCGCATAGCTATTCCTCCTGAATATGGAACAAGGTTAAGCGAAGACACCTTCGTTCCATCAAAATGATTTTGATGATGACTCAGCCTATGTTGTATCATCCTCTGCGCATGAAAGGAATTCTAAAAAACTCTGTTTTGCAGAAGTTCATTTTTCTTCAGGAAGTTTCACCATGACAGAGTGTCTGGTTGAAACACCGCACAATTCGGAATGGCAACTTGATGAACTTCAGACAGAATTAACGCTTGCGGCTTCTCTCCCGGAATCGATCGATTTATAATTTCGCGTGTTCGACTCTCACCTTCCAGATTGCGGAGAATGCATCCATGAGCACCACTGACGAAAAACTCACCAAGTCCTTCTATGATCGCATCAGCCATTCTTATGACGCGCTCGCCGATTCCAACGAGCATGTGGCGCGTGAAAAAGGGTTGGCAGCCCTGGCTGTTTCAGAAGGAGAGACAGTGCTGGAAATCGGGTACGGCACCGGACATTCGCTGGTCGCTTTGGCAGAAGCAGTCGGAGAGAGTGGCCAGGTCTGCGGGGTGGATATCTCCGACGGCATGCAGAAAGTCTCGGAAAAACGCGTAGCCGAGGCAGGTCTGGCCGATCGGGTCAAACTGTCGGTCGCCAATACGCCTCCGCTGCCTTTCGAAGACAACACCTTCGATGCGGTCAGCATGAGCTTTACCCTGGAACTGTTTCCGCTGGTGACTATTCCGGAGGTGCTGCAGGAAATCCGCAGGGTCCTGAAACCGGGAGGACGCCTGGGCGTGGTCTCAATGGCTCTGACCCAGGCAGGGGAAAAAGACAGTATCCTCGAGAAAACCTACAAATGGATGCACCAGCACTTCCCGCATATCGTGGACTGCCAGCCGATTGATGCCATCGGGTATCTGAAAGAATCCGGCTTTGAGATCAAGGAAGAGAACAACCTCGAAATCTGGACCATGCCGGTTGCAGTCCTGGTGGGCGTTTCCCCAGCCTGATAGAGCGGGGGTGGGCTGTTCCCGCTGCAGGGTGTTTTTACTGGCGATGCGGGTACGTATTTCGTAAGATATCAGTCTAACCCAATACGCCCCGCCCGTAAGTTAAACTCACGCCTTGCAGACTGGAACCTCAACATGAAATCACGCGCTTACACTTCGGCATTTGCCCTGTTCTGTTTTGTCGTCAGCTCTGTTCAATCGGGGCTCGCTGAAGAGAAACAGGAGCCACTGGAATTACCGCGGGTCGAGGCGTCCTACCATCCACCCTATTATTCGACCACTTACGAGCAACCAGAGAATCCCGCTGAAGGACAGCTGCAGATCGGCGTGACGTATACGCTCTGGATTCCCGAGGGACTCAAGCAGGTCCGCGGAATTATCGTTCATCAGCACGGTTGCGGTGAAGGGTCTTGCAAGGGAAGCGTCACCGCTGCTCATGACCTGCACTGGCAGGAACTGGCCCGCCGCAACGGATGTGCTCTTTTGGGGCCGAGCTTCCACCAGGTACAGGCTCAGAACTGCCGACTGTGGTGTGACCCGCGGAACGGGTCCAGCCAGGTCTTCACCGACTCGCTCAAGAAGCTGGCGGAGCTCTCCGGTCATCCGGAAGTTGCGACGGCTCCGTGGTGTCTCTGGGGCCATTCGGGGGGCGGATTCTGGTCGAGCCTGATGCAGATGCAGTACCCCGAACGAATTGTCGCGATCTGGTTCCAGTCTGGTACCGCCTTTGGTTACTGGACGAAAGGTGAGATTGAGGCTCCCACGATTCCCGAGGCAGCGATGCAGATTCCGATGATGGCCAATCCGGGTTTCAAAGAGAAAGGTCACGAACGGTTCCGTCGCGCCTGGGATGGCAGTCTGGCGATGTTCAAAGCCTATCGTGCCAAAGGAGCTCCGATCGGCTTTGCCCCGGATCCTCGTACGGGACACGAAACCGGGGACTCACGCTACCTGGCGATTCCCTTCTTCGACGCCTGTCTCAAGCTGCGCCTCCCGGACCAGGTGGGATCGGCGCTGAAAAAAGTGGATGTTGAGCAGGGCTGGCTGGCACCGCTGAACAGCGAAGAGACGCCGGTTCCCTTTGATCAATATTCCGGAGACAAGGCGACCGCCGTCTGGTTGCCCAATCAAACCGTCGCGCTGGCCTGGCTCGACTTTGTGAAAACCGGTGCTGTCGAAGATCAGACACCCCCGCCTGCACCGACCAACGTCAAAGTCGACTCAAAGACCGGTACCATCACCTGGAACGCGGGTACGGATTTTGAAAGCGGTCTGCAACAATTTCTGGTTCAACGCGATGGAAAGACCATCGGTCAGGTTCCCGAAAAACCGACGAATCGCTTCGGACGCCCGCTGTTTCAGAATATGAGCTACGGTGATACTCCCGTATTGCCGCTGCTGAAGTTTCAGTTCGTGGACAAAACTGCTGAACCAGGGCAGGCGCATCAGTATGAAGTGATTTCCGTCAACACGGCAGGGCTGAAATCCGAGTAAGCTTAGAGATTCTGAGGGCACATACCCCGGAGGCTGATATGAACACATTGAGGCCGCGAGTTACATTTCCGGTTTCAGGCTCCTTTTTTCAGTTGAATTGAATCCTCAAAGATTTGAGACAGTTCAGACTGGTCCTGAAACCGCAGGATACTCTCCAATTCCACCGAGTTTAAATCCGCTGGGGAGCCGGTCATTCCTTCGAGATGATATTCAAATCCATCTGCAGTTTTTCTGTTAAATACAATAGTTACACCGAGTTCCCTCTCATAATCCTGTTTCAGAGCAGGTGAAAGTTCATGTTTCAATACAATCTTCATACGCGTAAGCCTATTGACTTGCGGTAATTCATCGGGCTTTACCTGAATCGTAGACTTCTGTTGCTGTCTGAAAACCTGATTACAGAGTTTGCGTACCTGACGATGCAGTTCTGTCAGGATGTAGAACTGTTGCAGATATTGCCAGGTTTTCTCTTTAACAAATTTCTTGAGACCAGGGTGCTCAATTGAGTTACGGGTCGCATCAGGCAATGAGTCACTTATCAAATTCTTTGCCATCAGAAGATCTTCGTCACGATGAAACCTGTAAGTTAGAATTCGAAGATAATATTGGATGAGAACTTTCAAATTCGATCGGCGGTCGTCCCTCAGTTCTTCAGCGACCAGGCTCTTTAACTTTTCGTAATATTCATTCTGAAAGCAACGTTCATAGAGGAATTGTTCGACAGTAAATCTGTGGTAATTTTCAGTCTGCCCCAAAATCCCCTCTTCAAATTTGAACTTGAAAAGCTGGAGATAAATCAGCGAGAGAATTTTCCGCAACCTGGCATTACCCGGATTCTTTTCCAATTTATTCTCTAACAAGCGACAACTGCTGTGTATTAAGGAAAGTTGCCTCACAGGCTGGTCAAGATATCCATTTAATTCCAGATAGACATCGTAATTCTGTTTCAAATCAGAAATTCCCAACAGTTGATCCCATACAGGATGCAACTTACCAAAGACCGTCGCCATTTCTCCCGCCGTTTCCTGTCGACGGCAGAAGCCCTCCACTTCATATTCATGAAAATGCAATGCGTGTGCTGCCGGAGCATAGAAAACCTGCATCCCATGTGAAGACAGTCGATAAGCCAGTTCAGTGTCTTCAAAATTGACTTTGTAAAACCGCGTATCGAAGTTGATCGGTTCCAGTGACAGCAGTTTGCTGGATACACTGACGTTGCACGTATAGAAGTGGGTGTAGTCGACAAAACTGTTTTCGGACATCTGGTCAAAACAAAACTGTTCGTGCCCGATCTGAGTAATATGAGTCAGAAGATGATTCTGCTTCTGTTCGGGATGCCAGTCGACTCGCCCCAGGATGGCAACATGATCACCGAATTCTTTCCCCAGTCTGACATGTAGATTTAAGAGGTCCGTTCCTGGATAGATGTCATCGCCGAGAAAGAGCAGTCGTCGTCCCCTGGCTGCCTCAATCCCGCTGTTTCTCGCTTTTGCAGGACCTGCATGCGGATTGGCCAGAATCTGCATTGGCAGCCTGTTTTGATACGACTTGAGGATCTTTATGGTTTCATCTTCTGAACCATCATCACAAAAAATCACTTCATAATCGACAGTGGTCGCAGCATCTGCTTTCAGCCAGCAATTCAGTAAGTCCATAAGTCGATCAGCCCTGTTGTAGGTTGGAATAACAACGCTGAGTTCAACAGGATATGACTTATGATCTGGATCTGGCGGAAAGGCACTAAGTCTGTTTTGAGATGATGACACTGAAATCCATTCCATATTTCTAAATCGAAAATGAGTTCGAAAGGCTTATATGGCGGTGGTATGTGAGATGAGATTTAAATGCCCGGGGATGGCAGAGAGGAGTCTGAGAGGTTCCAGGTAAACTTATAGACCAAACATCAAGATACGTAAAGCCCAAGATCCAAAGCCTGCATGCAAAGCAAATGATAACATTTTAAGCCAAATATAAGACAGATTATCACGACCAGCGAAACATTACACATACATAAAAGACAGGTCTGTAGATTTATTACTTATAGTAATTCTAGCCAATACAACTTATTTTCATGGTGTATCTTAGGTAAATGCGGAATACTCGATTCTCTTTAGTGGAGATCAGACAACTGTCGCCAGAGGAAACCGTCTAATGAACAAATACGAACATTCCTGTCTGATGCTTTCAGTAACCTGTTCTTCTTCCCCTGAGTCATCGGTTGTAAAATCTGGAAAGCCTCTCCACTTGCCTCAAAAAATAACTTCAGAAGATCAATCTATCCCCTCCCAGAGACAGAAAAGCTCATTCGGATTTCAGAGAAGCGATCTGCTGGAGATAAGGTTCTCATGATTGCATGATCTTCTTCAGGGGCGCGCACGGGTCAAGGGCAGAAACTCTCCAATGGTTTTGAAACCAGGCTGAAGCTGCGGTCAGATGAGTTGATTGTGCTCCGAATATGCTGTGAAATGATTTGAAAATCAGGGAGACAATTTGAAGATGTGCCTGATGTTCCGGTGAAAAACGGGAAAAATCGACGTCGATTCAGGTGCTGCTGACGAACCGGTTCAACAGATTCCAGTGCACGCATCATCCGCCTCGCGCGCGAAGCACAATTGCACAACAATACGATTCGGAGAGGGGGGTTCAAGATCAGTCTGTTCAGCTGAAAAATGGAGATTTGTACTCAACGACCTGCGTAATCTTCATTCTAAAACCAGAGCAGTAAATACCATGCAATAGAATGACTGAGGAGTACGAGCAAGTTACCTACGCTATGTAATATCAGAGGAATCAGAATCGTTTCACTTTTGAGAAACGCCCAGGCCAGAAACAAACCACCCAGCAGATTTTCAGGGCTGGGATTCCCATAAATAATGTGTAGTAACCCGAATAGAATTCCACTTACAGCGATCGTTTTCCGTTCGCCAATCAGGCTGTTTAACGAGACGCAGACCACAAATCTATAGATGGTTTCTTCCTGAAGAGGCGCCTCAATACACGATCCGGGAAGGAGTAGAAAAAAATGCTGAGGTTCGAAAAAATGAAAGGGGATTTCGTATCCCATTCGATACCAGAGCCCCCATCCCAAACCGATACAGATTGTGATAATAACGCCGATCTTGAGTGACGTTTTCACCCAGATACTCCAACCCTGTATAGGACGTCCCTGCAGTCCCAATGATTTGAGATTTCCTTCATTCAGATAGACCAGCGCAGCAAACGCGACCAGAGCCAATGAGAGACGGTAGCGGTCATAAACGTAATTGCCGTGAATCAACAGCATGTCGAGACCGACGGCAAAGACAGCGATTCCCAGGGACCAGTTCTGTTTGCAATACTGCTGCTCTATCCCTCTTCCGATTGCTGAATGCACGCGATCCTCACTGACTCGAAAGATTCCAAGGACTGCTTATGATAGCTTCTGAGTTATTCCCCCGGATATTTATCCCAGCGATAAGCGACTTTGGAGTTCTGCCAGAAGACTTTATCGAGGGCTGCCTGCCCTTTGTCCTGCAGATAATCGACCAGTATTTTCTGTAGCGTTACATAGTCGGCGGCCCGCTCTGAGACAGGCCAGTTACTGCCGAAGATCATGCGGTCGACACCAATCTGGTTCCAGATGACATCCAGCGTCGGGCGGTAATAGTCCACATCTGCGGGGACATCATTCGGACGATGTCGCGAGGCACCTTCCACCAGGGCAGAGACCTTGATGAAGACCTGCTTCTGATCAGCCAGTGCTTGCATGTAACGCCGCCATTCGGGATCGATTTCGTCGCCTTTGATCACAACGTTGCCGATGTGATCAACAACGATACTCAGGTCGGGAACCTGTTGGGCGACCTTGCGGGCCGCATCCAGGGTGACTGGTCCGCCGTTGAGATCGACCTGCAGGCCCTTGTCGGCCATGAATTTCAGATCGTCGATGAAGCGGGGTTGGGAGAGTCCTGGTTCGACCAGATTATGATTCACTCGGATGCCTTTGTAGATCGGGTTCTTAGCGAACCGTTTCAGTTGCTGACGAAACTGGGGATCGCCGGGAGTCAGACGTCCGACGAAGCCGATAATCACCGGATTGTCTTTCGCCACATCGAGGATCCACTGGTTGTCTTCGACCAGTTTACTGGCCTCCACAACGACGGTCGCATTGACCGGCTGGTACTTCTTCAGCGCCACGAAGTCTTTAGGAAGGACGGTCCGGTAGAGCGATGAATTCTTTGGGGGCCAGGGAACTCCCTCGGGACGGCTGGGATCGTAGAAGTGGGTGTGCGTATCGACAACCTTCTGAGGCAGTAATTCCTGTGTTTTCTCCGCAGCAGCAAAGTTAAGACCAGTCTGAGCTGCGACAAGGCCTGCCGAAGCCGATTTCAGGAAGTGACGACGATTCATGGATTGCATGGGGGTACCTCGAGGCTGGTGAATCTGGATGTCTGTACGCCGTTCTTAACAGCATATCAGAACTTGGACCGCTGGCCAGTCAGAATTCCTGCGGAGGAGCAAATCTCCAAGGCTCACGTTTGAACAACGAGCCCGGCTTGACTTATCTATTTTCACAGACAGTCGCTCTGAAGGGCCGAATCAGGAAACGCACTTCCCATAGAGGGCTCTTTTTGCTAACTTTCACGCACTGTCTATCTTACTATGCATCTTATGGGAGCCTGTTGCCAGGGTTGGCAACGTGCAAATTCAACGGACTTGAGATTGTGATGCCCCAGCCGGAAAACCGTAATTCGAAATGGAATCAGCGTGAGGAACTCACGTCTGAAGCGGAAACGGAAGCGGTCGAGAGTGGGGAATACAGTGATCTCGCCGATGAGCCTGCTCAGGAAGCGGACTGGTATTCGCATGAAATCGACGACGATGCCGACGAATACGACCTCTCCTTGAAGTTCGAAGACTTTGCTCCGCTCTGGCTGCAGAAAGCCAAATCATTATACGACAGCAACCCGGAATGGTCGGTGGCCTCAGCACTAGGTGTCCTGGCGTTGACTCTGACCACCCTGCTCTTTCTATCGATGCCCGCACCTTCGAAAGAACCTGTGGCAGCAGTTCCTGAAGCGGAGATCCCCTTTATTCTGGAACCGACGGTCACTTACCAGGACTTTGACTCGGAGCCCATTGACACACGCCTCGAAGTCGAACCGGATGCTGCTTTGCCGGTGGAGTTGATGGAGAGTGAACCGCTGCTGGTCTCTTTTGGAGAATTGCCAAACACTCTGGTAGAACACGCAGCCCCCCGGGAAAGAATGCCGGAATTTACGCTGCCCGATTTCAACATCCCTCCCGAGCCTCCAGCGGCTGCGCCTGAACTGGCGATGAATGTTCAACGAATTCAGATCATCGAACGCGAGATGCTCGATCCTGCGATTGACGAACCATTTCTGGTAGAAGCGAACCCAACGGCGATAGCGAATCCACAACAACTGGAGCCAGGCGACCGGCTGCTGTTTGATCGAAGCTGGCAGCGCATCGATCTCGTCCGGGCGGATCAACAGTCCGAGCCCGCCATTCGTCCCACCTTGTACCACGAACGTTTTCCGGGAGGAGAACATGTGCAGGTCGGACGCGAGCAACCACAGGAACGGAGCCGACTGGATCACCTCACACGCGTGACTGCACCGCGACAACAGGAAGAGCTCCAAATTGAAATCCGTAAGCAGGCTCCTCAGGAAGGGTCTTCTCAAAAACTGTTGACTTATTCCATTCTGGTTAAGAATGGAGGCAGCTCACCCGTTTATGATGTGCAGGTAGAAGAGACGATTTCTCCAACTGCGAGCCTGGTAGATCTTTCACCGTCGGCTGAAGTCAATCAGAATCTGGTCACCTGGAAAATGCCACAACTGGATGCCGGCGAAGAACGGGAACTGCAGGTTAAAGTCTTTCCGAATCAGGAAGGTCAGGTACAGACCAGTTCTGCGATCCGCCTGGCCTCAAATGTGACTTCGGCCACGGAAATTACCGCCCCCGAACTGGCCCTACAGGTTAATGGTCCCGAAGCGGTCACCGCGGGTGAAGTATTCGCGATGGATTTTCTGATTACGAATCAGGGACAGCAGTCTCAGGCGGATGTGAGTCTGAATCTGGATCTTCCCGAAGGTCTCACACACGACCAGGGGCGTCAGTTGACCTTCAAAATTGATCAGCTCGCAGGAAATGAATCACGCCGGTTGCGTGCCCGAGTGAAAGCAGTCAAGACCGGGCAGGTCACTTCGCAGGCCGTACTTGTTCTGCAGGGCCGCTCGCTGGACGAAGCCGCTTTGCAGCAGGAAGTCAGTGCTCCTGCTCCTCAACCAGAGGCCAAACCTGCAACACCACAGCAACCGGCTGCTCCCGCGAAGCCAGCTACTCCCACGCCAGCACAGCCGGCTCCTGTAACGGCTCCCAACTGCCCCTGTCAGCCGCCTGTCTATTATCTGCCTGTTCCCTGGATGATCCCCTGAACAACGCAGAGTTGAATGGCTCTCCCGACTTCGGTTACTATCAACGCTGAACTCAGCATCGGAATGTAACCCTGGAATCAGTGGAGAACTCACCATGTCTGCCTGCCTCGCTGTAATGTCGCCACGCCTGTTTCTACTTGGCCTGCTCGTATTTCTGGTGAATGATCACCAAAGCACTTCCGCATACGGACAGCAGCTGGATCATAAACAGGGAGAGATGGCAGGAGAGGTCGATTCCGGTTCCGTTATTCTGCAGTCTCGACTGACGGCTCCTGAACTGGACGAAACGGGCGATGTTCCCGGCAGAGCGGGTGTGGGGCGATTTGAAATCTCGACGGACAAGAGTTTTTCCATTTCGCGTTATACGGACTGGCTGACGGCCAAACCCGAATCTGACTTTATCCTGAAAACAAAAGTGACAGGCCTCCAACCGGGAACCCGCTATTTTTATCGCCTGCAGTTTGGTGCAACAGAGAACAACACCGAAACGGGCCCCGTCAACACATTCCAGACACTCCCCGCCCCGGAAACATTGGCCGAGATGTCTTTTGTGGTCGTGACGGGAATGAATTATCGCGCCTTCTATAAAGGGCTTGCCGGGCGTCCCGCTTACAAAGGAAAAGATCGCGACCTGGGATTTCCGGCACTGGCCAGCATCCTCAAGCTCAGGCCAGACTTTTTCGTGGGCACCGGGGATAACGTCTACTACGATCACCCTTACGACAATCCCGCCAGGACACCTGCCGAGCTGAGAAAGAAATGGCACGAACAGTTTGTGCAACCACGCTATGTCGATCTGTTCGCAAACGTCCCGACCTATTGGGAAAAGGACGACCACGATTTTCGGTACAACGACTGTGACTTATCAAAGAAGAAGCGTGAGCCGGGAGTCGAACTCGGACTGGAGACCTTTCGCGAACAGGTGCCAGTCGTGGATCCGGATGAGAGTGATCCGATCACTTACCGTAACTATCGTATGGGCAAGCTGCTGCAGGTCTGGTTCACTGAAAATCGAGACTATCGCAGCAACAACCGCGACAAAGATGGTCCGGAGAAAACGATCTGGGGGAAGAAACAGCGTGCCTGGCTGCAGGAGACTTTGCAGAATTCAGACGCGACGTTCAAGGTGCTGATTTCTCCTACGCCAATGATCGGCCCCGATGGGAAAGGAAAAATTGATAACCACACCAACATCAATGGATTCCGCCATGAACGCGATTCGTTCTTTCAGTGGATTAAAGATCAGAAGCTGGACGAGAACGGATTTTACATCGTGTGCGGCGACCGTCACTGGCAGTATCATTCGATTCATCCGACAGGTGTGGAAGAATTTTCCACCGGTGCACTGGTTGATGCCAACTCGCGACTGGGAGTCGCCCCGGGAAACAAAAAGGGGACCGACCCGGAAGGCCTGGTCAAGCAGCCATACACTTCGAATCCGGCTTCGGGTGGTTTTCTGTATGTCAAAGTGACACCGAAGAAGGAAGATTCAAAAGCCCTGCTCCAGTTTCTGTTTTATGACGAGCAGGGTAAGCTGTTGCACCAGGTCGATAAAACGCAGCCTCTGAAACCCTGACAAAGAGTATTGAAGTTGCCTTGCATCCGGTGATTCACCAAAGCTAGCATAAATAAAGTCCGTTTCCGGTATGACACTTTACTAATTGAGTCGCACATATGAACCATGCTCTACGCCTCGCAAGTTTTCTGATTCTGACCGTCAGTCTCGTGGTCTGTCACCTCGAAACGGTTTCTGCAAATAACGCTTCACCCGGCACGATCAGCATCAGAGCCGGGAAGACTCCGCTGCAAAATCAACCGGTGAGCGTGGACCTGTCTGATTCCCAAGCGATGACTCAGCCTCTGCATCTGATCGATCCCGCTTCGCAGGAAAAGATTCCGGTTCAGATCGAAACCCGGGACGGGCAGCCGAGCCGACTCTGGTTGATTTATCCCGGCACACTGGCAGCCGGTGAGACAAAAACGCTGGATCTGAAAACGGGAGCGGTACCTGCGGCCCGCGAAGTGACGATCAAAGATACCGGCAAGGCCTACCAGATCATGATTGGTCAGCATGAGGTTCTGGCCTACAACTACAAGCATGTTCCCGCGCCGAAAGACCTGCATCCGCTGTATGGCCGCAGTGCTCATATTCATCCGATCGTGACCCCAGGTGGCAAAGTCGTCTCGGATGAATTCCCTCCCGACCACGCTCACCAGAGCGGACAGTTTCTGGCGTATACCAAATGTATTTTTGAGGGACGCCCTACCAATTTCTGGGAGATCAAGAGTAACAAGGGCCGCGTACGGTTTCATAAACTGCTGTCAAAACAGTCAGGTCCGGTGTTCGGTGAATTACAGGTCGAACAGGAATTTGTCGACCTGACAGGAACTGCTGAAAAAGTCGCTTTGAAAGAGATCTGGACCATTCGTGTCTGGAATCAGCTGGAAGCGGATCCGGAATACTGGATGTACGACATCACTTCCAATGCGCGCTGTGCGTCTGACAGCCCGCTGTACCTACCTGAATACCATTACGGCGGCATGGCGATCCGCGGTGGTCGGGGCTGGACAAAAGAAAACTGCCGCTTCCTGACATCGAATGGAAAAACTCGCGAAAACGGCAATCACGACCGCTCCCGCTGGTGTGATATTTCCGGACGGCAAACAGCCGATGAATCTTTCAGTGGCTTTACGATTTTAAGTCACCCGCAGAACTTTCGTTTCCCGGAGCCGGTTCGCATTCATCCCTCTATGCCTTACATGGTTTTTACCCCCAGTGTGCTCGGCGACTGGAAAATAGAACCCGGGACGCCTAATATCAGTCGCTACCGATTTCTGGTTCACAATGGTCAGGCGCTCTCAAACACTGACCAACTCTGGAACAGCTATGCCCACCCACCCCAAGTCACATTGAAACTGGCTGCTCCCACCGAAACTGAAAAATGAAAGTAACACAATGATCTGGGACCTGCACTGCCACCTCTCCGGGGTGGATGGAAAAACGGTCGATGAACGCATCGCCCAGTTAATGGTCTATGCTGACCGGATGGGCGTAGAACGCCTGATCTTTTTTATGGGCTGGCCCTTTCTGATCGATCCGACGCCCCAACAATTCCGCGAGCAGAACGACCAGGTCATGCAGGCCATCAGCCACTGGCACGATCGGGCGTTCGGCTTCGTCTATCTGAACGCCAAGTATGTGGATGAAAGTCTGGAAGAACTGGACCGTTGCGTGAAAAATGGTCCCATGATCGGTGTTAAGTTGTGGGTCGCTGCCCGCTGTAATGATCCGGCCATCGATCCGATTATCAAACGCGCCGGGGAACTCAAAGCCCTGATCTATCAGCACACCTGGTTTAAAACCGGTGGGAACCTGACAGGCGAATCGACGCCCAGCGACCTGGCCCTGATGGCAGCCCGACATCCCGAGATCCCCATCATCGCCGGACACACAGGAGGCGACTGGGAACTGGGTCTGCGGGCGATTCAAAACAGCCCGAATCTCTACGCGGGGATTGGTGGCTCCGATCCGACAGCCGGCATGACGGAGATGGCTGTCCGCACACTGGGAGCGGAACGAGTGCTGTATGGCAGCGATATCGGCGGCCGCAGTTTTTCATCTCAACTGGCAAAGGTTCAGGGAGCCGATATTCCCGAGGTGTCTAAACGACTGATTCTGGGTGGTAACCTCAAGCGACTGTTGACCCCCATTTTGAATGAAAAGGGGATCAAAGTATGATTTATGACGTCAACGTTTATCTCTCACAGTGGCCGTTCCGCCGTCTGCCCAATGATGACACTGCTTCCCTGGTCAGAAAGCTCAAACAGAATCAGATTCAAAAGGCCCTGGCCGGCAGTTTCGATGGGCTGCTGCACAAAGATCTGATGTCGGTGAATCAAAGGCTGGTTACAGAGTGTCAAACCAAAGGGGAAGGCATCCTGGTTCCCGTCGGCAGCATTAATCCGCGTCTCCCAGGCTGGGAAGCGGATGTCATCGCCTGTCACGAAAAGTGGAAGATGCCCGGCATCCGGCTGCATCCGAATTATCACGAATACGAACTCAGTGATCCTGCCGCGAAGAAACTGTTTGCCCTGGCTGCCGAGCGTGGACTGTTCATCCAGATTGCCATGCGGATGGAAGACGAACGCACACAGCATCCGCTGGTGCGCGTGCCCGATGTGAATTTTGAAGCATTGCCGGGCCTGATGAAACAGCATGAACAGCTGCAGGTCACCGTTTTGAATGGCATGAAATCACTGCGAGGTGCGAATCTGACACGCTTGACGGAAAACCCGAATCTGACGATCGAGATCGCGATGCTGGAAGAAGTAGGCGGAATCGAGAAGCTGATGAAACAGGTTCCGTATCAGCAGATCCTGTTTGGTTCTTACTATCCGTTTTTCTATCTGGAATCGAGCCTGAATAAACTTAGAGAATCACAACTGGGTCAGGAAATCGAAACCAAAATCACCTGGGAGAATGCACAGAACCGGTTCGTGAAGAGGCAATCGTAATGGCTGTGCTTACTCGGTCCATTCCAGGTAGGGATCGAGGCCCATTTTATGAAACATCTCGATACGGAATTTTTCCTGCTTGAGCATGTCACGCCGCTGTTTGCGATGGAGTTTCTCGAGGAAGTCCTGCGTCTTCTTGAAAAACGAAATCCAGCCGGGTGACAGTTCGCCGCGTTCATCGGCTTTCGCAGAGCGGATGATCTGATTCAGCTGGTTCAATTCCAGACAGCGGAGCAGTTCATCCTCGAGAGAGAGGAAAAACTGATAGTGCCCAGGGTCACCCTGACGAGCCGAACGACCGATTAGCTGACGGTCAATACGGGCTGAGGTATGCATTTCCGTAGCGATCACATGCAGACCGCCATTTTCGCGAACGATGTCTTTGAGCAGGATGTCGGTTCCCCGCCCCGCCATGTTCGTGGCGATCGTCACGCGGGCAGGTTCGCCCGCTTTTTTGACGATCTCAGCTTCCTGTTCGTGATACTTGGCATTCAGAATCTGATGCGGAATCGCCTTCATCGCCAGCAGATCTCCCAGCTCTTCTGAAGCTTCCACCGAAGGGGTACCGACCAGAATGGGACAGCGTTTCTGCCGAACACGTTCGATTTCTTCGACCACCGCCATCCGCTTGGCCTGCAGTGTTTTGAAGACCCGGGGAGGACTTCCTTTCCGCAGACAGGGGCGATGGGTGGGGATCGATGTCACTGAGACTTTGTAGGTTTTTCGAATCTCCCGTTCTGCCAGCGCCGCGGTTCCGGTCATCCCAGCCAGGTGGGCGTAGTTCTGGAAGAAGCTCTGCACAGTAATGCGCGCTGCCTGACCTGTGGCTGCGGTAATGGGAACATGTTCCTGGGCTTCTATGGACTGGTGCAACCCGTCCTGCCATTTTCGGCCTTCCATCATACGGCCCGTAGATTCATCGACGATGACCACTTCATCATTCACGACGACGTAATCGCGATCTTTCAGAAAGCCGAAGCGGGCGATCAGCGACTGTTCAACCTGTTTGTAAATGCGTTCTGTATCGATTGAATCCAGCAGTGAAGGCTTGGGCATCAGCAACACTTTACGACACCCCTGATCGGTCAGATAAGCAGACCGCTTTTTGGGCTCATAAACGTAATCGACCTCAGATTCCAGTTGATGCGTGGCCCGGTTGCTCCAACGGAAGAGGTTTACGGAAGCCGCATCGTTGGGCTGAATCAGACCGATAATCAGCGGTGTCCGGGCTTCATCGATCAGCACACTATCTGCTTCGTCGATCAAAGCGAAGTAATTTCCCCGCTGAACCAGTGGTTCCTTGCCCGATGATTTGTGATTGGAAATGGCCTGCTCTAACTGCCCCGGGGCACTGGCTCCAATGCGAATACGATCCCGGAGAAAGTCAAAGCCCATTTCATTGGCGGTGCCATAGGTGATATCGAGACCGTAGGCAATGCGTCGATCTTCGTCTTCCATATCGGAGGTGATACAACCGACGGATAATCCGAGTTTGTTGAATACGGGACCCATCAGCTCTGAGTCACGTTTCGCCAGGTAATCGTTGACGGTCACCACATGACAGCCTTTGCCCATTAGAGCTCGCAAATAAGCGGGGAGCACAGCTGTCAGCGTTTTCCCTTCACCGGTCTGCATCTCGGCGATGCCCCCTTCGAAGAGCGCAATCCCCCCCATTAACTGCACCGGGAAATGGGCCATTTTCAGAGTACGCCAGGCCGATTCCCGTACCAGAGCGTATGCCTCGGGCAGGATTTTCTTGAGAGGCTCACCCGATTTGGCGCGCCAGCGCAATTCCAGAGAATATCGCTCGAGTTCATCATCAGTGACTGTCTTCAACGCCTCCCCACGCTTAATAATCTGATTAGCCTGGGCGCGCCAGCGGGAAAGCCGGGATTTAGCAGGGCGAAATCCGGTTTTCATCCAATGATAGCTGTGCGAAGAGATGCTCAAGTTGCCTCCCGGAATGTTTGAAACACAAATCTGAGTATCAGTCAGCCGCCTGTTGATCTCTGAAACACATGTAAAGGCGAAGGTTACTCAACTGAAAGACGCTTCTGGACGTGAAAGATAACGCTGAATGTCAAAGGAAAAACTCAGAGAGCCTGAGGGCCTGCCTCGTGATCCCTATTCTCAACAGAGGGATGTAAATCTATAAGGAATAGACACTTACCCTCTCTAATATCCAGTGATTCTGTCCACTTTAAGCATCATTTTATCCAATGAACGGATCTACAACCAAACAAAAAAGTGAAAAACCCAACTCGGTCTTTAAAATGGTTTCACCACGATAAGTTGTTACGGTCCGTTGACTTAAATCAACATTTCGCTTCATGTTCAGCAGGTAAATGTTAGATCGAAGTCAACCAATCGTCATATTCGATGCAGATTGTTTTTTGACTACGTCATATAGAAACAGAACACCCATTCGGTACAATTACCCTAAAGAATGAAAACATTCCAATTTACCTGTTTTTTTAGGTAGCACCCCTGCTTTAAAATCATGACCTGAACATACAGGTTTTGATCCCCTGCAGATGCCATCCGACAGAGGACTGAATTCTTAAGACACTCCTGACTGACTCGTACACTAAAGATACCGAATACATGATCTCAAAATTGATTGATAATCTGTGGAGACCCCGCCGACACCAGCACCATCGTCGGCTCAAAAAAACAACGGCTCCACTGGCAGCAACTGAGAAGCTGGAAGACCGGACCCTACTCAGTGGTCAGGACCTGATCGCGTTTGGACAGGCTTTAGCAGCAGCGAATGTCTCTCTGTATGGTGCAGTCTGGGATGCCGACACGACAGCACAAAAAGCGTTACTGGGTGATGGCGCGACTTATATTAATTTCGTCGACATTACAGACAACGAACGCAATCTCAATGGCAGTGCCGCCGATGTGGGTATCAGCGATGTACAGAATCTGCGGCCCATCTGGAGGCTGAACAACGGAACGTTAATCGAAGGCAGCTCTATCAACAGTCTACAGGATCTGGCAACGGCAACCGGAATCGCAATCACGAATTCGGAAGGTCCTTATCTCAAAGACATTCCCACTCAAAATCTGTTCGCCAATACCGGTCTGCATGTCGCCCTGGATGGATTTGATCCCGACGGCGGACCATTGACTTACACGATAGAGAGCAGCAATCCGAATGTCTCCGCACGCTTACTGACTGGAAATCGCAGTTTGCGGATCAACGTCGCAGGCTACGGGGAGATGATTTTTGAACTGTTCGAGGGGAGAGCTTCCCGCGCTACCGACCGGATCATTCAGCTCGCCCAGGAAGGTTTCTACGATGGTGTCAGTTTCCACCGGATCATCAATGATGCCATCATTCAGGGGGGAGATCCCACTGGAACCGGCGCTGGTGGTTCTACCTATGGTTCATTCGACGATCAGTTTCATCCCGAGTTACAGCACGTGCAATCTGGCCTGCTCTCGATGGCCAAAGCACAGGACGACACCAATAACTCCCAGTTCTTCATCACGGATCGCCCGCTCCGCAGACTCGACTATCAACATACAATTTTCGGTTTCCTGACCGAAGGCGACGATGTTCGCAATGCCATCAACGATGTGAAAGTGGTCAACACGGACGATCCGTTTTTTGATATCACTATGGACAGCGTGGAAGTCTTTTCTGACTTTGAAAACGCCACGCTCTTCTTAAATGCTGCCGAAGGATATAGCGGTTCCTCCACGATCACGGTGACCGTCACCGATCAGGATGGAAATCAGCAGCAGCGACAGTTCCAGGTCAATGTGACACCGGATACAATTGACCTTCCCTACGAGGACCCGGTCACCGACAACATTATTTTTGATTCTTCAGATGCCAATCCTTACCTGGCAGACATTCCCACTCTACAAGTCAGGGCCGGAGAATCTATTCAGTACCAGTTGCAGGCCATTGACGTCGACGCGTTGGCTCCCAATAACGGGGTCCCAGTCTATATGAATCAGGATCTCCTTTCTGATTATGGTCTGTACATTCCGGTAACGGCCCCTGCGGGACTCATTAATACCATAGACCTGAACAACCAGGGAATCCTGACGATCAGTCCCAACGCCGGACTGGCACCAGGCATCTACCAGTTAACCGTGGCAGTCGGATTCCAGACCAGTGCGATTGACTACCAGGTCGTGACAGTCGTAGTGACCGAGCCGCCTGTTGCCAACAACGATTTTGTCGCTCTGCAAGGAGATACTCCCGCGTCGTTCGATATCTTCGCGAACGATACAGACAGTGATGGCAGCATCGATGAACAATCAGCGGAAATCATCTCTCAGCCCACGCATGGTACTGTTACGCTGGTGCAGGTTGGCGAAGATGATTACGAAATTCAGTACACGGCTGACGGCTCTGGTTACATGGGGCTCGACTCCTTTACCTATCGAGTCGCTGACAACCTGGGCGCCTACTCGAATGTCGCTACCGTACAGTTTTCAATTGCCCCCGAAGGAGTGATTCTGGTCACCAATCTGACCGATACTTCTCCGAATAACCGGGTGACTTTACGCAGAGCGATTCAGGCAGCCAATTCAGACACGAGCATCGGCGCCGCCCCCGCGGGGAATGGCGCAGACATCATCATGTTCGACCCTGCTCTGTTCAATGGCACTGCGAAAACACTGATTATTTCTCAAGACCTAGAGATCACAGACTCTCTCACCATTATCGCTCCGACTTCTGCAGAAGGGGCTCCGCTACTCACGATCGACGCATATCAGAATGATCGGCACTTCCTGATCGACGACGGACAGGTAAGTGATCTGACAGTAAGACTGGAAAACCTCAAACTGACCAAGGGGAATCTCGGCGATAATGGAGCGTCGATCTTTAACGCCGAAAACCTGGTGATCACCAACAGCGAAATTACGAACAACCAGAGTACCTCCGGACTGGGCGGTGCCATCTACAATACGGGACATCTGGAAGTCTACGACACCCTGTTCCAGTCCAACAGCTCCCTCTACTCTTCTGGAGGGGCGATCGTCAGTCAGTCTGGTACTGTAATTTTGAATGGAAGTACGGTGAACCAGAATACCGCAGAGGGATTTGGAGGCGGTATCTATGCCATCAATTCCGATGTCACGCTGAATAACAGCACGCTATCGACGAATGTCAGCGCTAGCGGTGGGGGAGGCGGCCTCTATCAGAACGGTGGTACTCTGACGATCAACGGCTCGCTCATCACCGACAATACCACTGGAGCTGCTACCGATGGTGCGGGGCTCTATCTCTTCGATCTCACAACCACAATTACCGATTCCACCTTTTACCTGAACCGCAGCTCTGGTTCCGGGGCCGCCATCAGACAGTCAAATGGATCGCTGACCGTTCGCAACAGCACCTTTTATGACAACTCGGCACTGTTTGGGGACGGGGGAGCAATCTCATCAGGAGCCCTGACGACATTGCTGGTCAACACCACCCTGTCCGGGAATTCAGCCAGCAGCAGTGGTGGGGGCATCTACTTCTCCAATCCGGTTGATTTTGACAGTGCCATTATCAGCAACAGCACCATCGCGAATAATACGGCAAACCAGGATGGAGGCGGCCTCTATTCCTCGTTCGATGTGATTACGCTGAACAACACAATCGTTGCCGATAACTCTGCTTCCAGTTCAGGCGATGACATCAGTGGTTACGTGAACGGGTCTTACAGCCTGGTGGAATCAACGTCCGGATTTACCAATCAGGGATCGAATTTTATCACTGGCCAGGACCCGGAACTGCTTCCCCTCGCCGATAACGGTGGTTCCACTCTGACTCATGCGTTGACGACAACCAGTGTCGCCATCGATGCTGGTAATCCCGCTTTTGATCCCAGTGCGTTTACTCCCGAACTGACTCTGGACCAGCGTGGTTCTGCCCGTGTTGCCGACGGTAATAACGATACCATCAGCCGCGTTGATATCGGAGCCTATGAGGCAGAATCAGTTCTCGCATCTGCAGACATGACCGTGAAATGGAAAGCCACCAGTACTGGTAGCGAAGGGCAAGTCGGCTCCCTGCCAGCCAACGTGGATTTCCTGGACGAGTTCAGTCCGGTCACCGTCGAGATCTGGGTCAGCATTACCAATTCTACTCAAAATGGCGTTGCATCAGCTGCCGTAGACTTCAGCTTTGATGCAACTTATCTGACTGTAGAATCCATCATATACGGCGCCGGATTTACTCAAAACCAGACCGGGGCCATCGACAACGAAAACGGGACCATCACCGGCCTGGGGGCTTCCAGCGAATTGTCTGCTTTCGGAGCAGAAACGCTTGTACTGATGGCGCGTGTGAACCTGTCAGTCAAGCCGATCGACCTCAACGCTGACGGGCAGTACATGCAGCCTGTGGGCAACGTGGACTTTGAGATTTCGAACAGTGTCATTAACTCTGCAGTCGGAGCCGCAATGGTGACGGAAGGTGCAGCGGTGAATCTGACTCTGGTCCCAGCGCTCTACGACCTGAATGACAGTGGCAAGATTGATTTTGGAGACCTGCTTCTATTCGTTTCTGTCTATAACAAAACCACCGGTGCTCCAGGAGCAGACGCCACCTGGGCCTCCGACTTTGACCGTTCCGGTAAAGTCGATTTCAAAGACCTCACCCTGCTGGCTGCCAATTACAATAAGGTAAAAGGGGGCAGCAGTTCCTTTGTCTATCCGACCAACTTCAGTGAAGTCTGGCAGCAAAACAACCTCGTCACCGCAATCGTCAATTCAGAAGACGACAACACGCAATCATTGACCAGTGAAGAGGCAGCGCCGGTCCTCGAAGCGGCGAAACAACAGGTCGCCGCCAGTTCTGATGAGATTACCATTGAGCAGCTCAGTGACGTCAAACTGGAAATAGTCGAACTGCCTGGAAACCAGCTGGCCAAAGCTGACTCTTCCACTAATACAATCTATCTGGATGTTAACGCCGCAGGCTGGGGCTGGTTCGTCGACAGCACGCCCTTCTCGAATAGCGAGTTCGATGCCACCGAAGACCCCAGAATCTTCTCAGCAGGCCTCCTGAGTGCAGCCAGTGGTCAGATCGACCTCCTGACCGTTCTGTTGCATGAACTCAGTCACCTGCTGGGACATGAACACAACTCGGATAGCCATCTCATGGAACCAGTTCTGGAAACAGGCGAGCGCAGACTGCTGGATTACGGGGACTCAGAAGCCACCGATGAGTTTTTCGGCAGTTATCTGGATCCGGAATTCGGGGGGATTAACTAATGTTCCCTTCCGTGATTCGTGGAACCTGTTTTTTTAAGAGGAATCTACCTTGTTAACGGTGAGAAATCGAAAGTTCAGACGTCCAGAAGATAATGGTTCTGCGCCGTACGTTCGTCAAAACCTGAATCAACGGCTGCTTTTCGGTCGATCTTTTTTATCTTTTACTTGACATACGTAGTTTTGCTGCTGCACAATCGGTGGTAACTTTGCCCATTTTAACACTTAATCGTCGGTGTTGATCTGGGAAAACATGTGATGGGAAGCGGGCCCAGGCTCAGCCATCAGGAACAACGGAAACACTTAATTCGTTTTGCAACAAAGAGTTAAGCAACCTCTTCAAGATAAGCGACTCGCTGAAAACAGCTGACCTGTTTTGGCATGATATGGAAAGATGCAAATGATGTTTATGAGAACTAAACGTCGTCACCAGCCTGGTCGAATTGGTTCATTTCTTCAACGTTTACGTAGAGGTCGTGCTCGACGTTTGAAGAGTCTACGACTGAACGCAACAGTCCACTCCTATTCGACCGTAGAAAATCTGGAAGACAGAACACTCCTGTCGGCTGTTAATTCACTCATCGATCCTAACGTCTATGATTCGCCGGCCGATTTCAATCCTGATGATTACGGTATCGGAATCAACAACTCACCCAACCGGGGTTTGACCAACCAGACGCAGTCGCAACAGCGATCACAGGCCACCGTTTCTGAAGAAGACAAGCAGAAACATGAGAATGACCTGGGCCAGGTAGACTCCCCCAGCAATCCCTCTCAGTTTTCCGTCAATGAAGGCGAGAGTATCGGCACGACAGGAATCAATGATGATATTGGTTCAGCCCAGCTGATTTCTGGACTGGGAACAGGCATGGATGACGAGTTTGATGCTGACGTCACTGGCTACCTTTCCAACGCAACCGCAAGTACATTCCTGTTCCCCTTTGCCGAAGATGATGGTTCCATTACGCTGGCGAATGATCTGGGAATCGTTTCCGGAGAACAGGTGACAATTCAAAATGCCCAGCTGGGCAACGGGCCGCACGGTAGTGCGGGAACCGGAACGGGTGACTTCGACTTCTACCTGGTCAGTGGTGTCCAGGCAGGGGAACGAATCTCGGTCTCTGTTCGTGACTCCACTCAATTCTTCAACCTGGACCCGATTGTCGCGATCTACTCCAGTTCGGGATTCCAGCTTGCCTTCGATGACGATGGTGGTACATCCTTAGACAGTTTGCTGGAATACACGGCCACACTCGATGGTGATTACTACATCATGGTCTCCAGTTTCTACACCGGTACTCCGAATGATCCATTCGATGAAACCAGTGGAAATGGTGCAGGAACCAACGCGCGGGCCGAAGGGGCTTACGACCTCACAGTCGGCCTGAACGTACAGGATGTGGATTACTATGCCGTTGAACTGGAAGCAGGCGACATTCTGGGAGCAAATGTGACAGGCGCAGGCCAGACGCTTGCCATGTATGGCCCCAGCGGTGGTTTGATTCAGCAGTCGTCTTTCTACCTGTCAGACATTTACCCAGCCAACACACCACTGCCCGGTGATGGTAACGCTGCAGCTTCCTTTGTTGCTCCAGTTGCCGGAACTTATTACGTGGGAGTAACGGGAGATGTCGGACTCTATGACCTCCAGTTACGCGTTTTCCGTCCCGAACTGGAAACCCAGATGGTGGGTGCCATCCAGACGCTGTACATCGACTTTGATGGGGCAGACGTCGATCCATCCATCTTTGACAGCTTCCAGATTTCACGCACAGCCACCATGTCCCCCTTGAGCTCCTTCCTGGGCAACTGGGGGCTTTCCGCTGCTGATGAAGAGGCGGTCATCCGGGCGATTCTGGCAACCGTCGAAGAAAACTTTGCCGATCTGGGACTGGCCAACAACGGTGATTTCGCCACGACCATGAATCCCGGTGATTACGGTATTCAGATTTTGAACAGTTTCGATAACCCGGGTCTCGACGAAACCAACACCCCGAATCTCAGCCGCGTGATTGTCGGGGGAACGATCAACGAACTGGGCATAGGTACCATCGGTATCGCTGAGTCGATCGATGTTGGTAACTTTGATACTACTGAATCGGCTGTGGTGCTCCTGGACCTGCTCAGCAGCACCAACGCGGCAGATCCCAACTCGTTGAACAATATCGTCCGCAACTTCGGATCCAGCATGATCGATCTGATCGGAGTCGCTGTCGGAAATATCGTGACTCATGAAGCCGGCCACTTCTTTGGTCTGTGGCACACCTTGAATTTTGTTGCTCCGTCACAAATCATCGACCAGGGTGGTAATCTCGCTAACACAATTGGACTTGGCAACGACAATATCTTCGGCACTGGTGACGATATCGATGTCGATTTCAATGTCGGTCCGCTGAATGACTTCCTGGGAACCCAGGACAGCCCCAATACACTGGCCTTTGGCCTGTCTACAGGAGCGTTCTACGGAATTGATTACGGCGATGCTCCTGCCCCCTACCCCACACTGGAAGCAGACGATGGTGCTCGCCATGACCTCGCAGGCGGCTTAACACTGGGTGCATCAATCGATTTCGAAGCTGATGGACTTCCCAGCCTGGATGCTTCCGGTGACGGTGCAGACGATGATGGCGTGGTCTTCCTCGATCCCAATGGAAATATCACCAACGGCATTTCCATCAGCGATAACATTGCCACTGTCGAAGTAACCGTCAACGGTGATGGTTATCTCCAGGGCTGGATCGACTTCAATGGCAACGGTGCCTGGGAAGCCAGCGAGCAGATCTTCACAGACGAGTTCCTCACTGCAGGCACCCACCAGTTGTCCTTCAGTGTCCCTCAGGGCGTGGGTGATTTCGTGATTGGCGAAACATTCGCACGCTTCCGCTTCAGTACACAGACCGGACTGGGTGTAACTGGTTATGCTCCTGACGGGGAAGTCGAAGACTATCGACTCGAACTGACGGCTTCCCGTTACGGAACGATCGTCTTTGATGACGCTACCTACGACTCAGGTGATCTGATCACAATTACTGTCACCGATGGCGATCTGCTGGGAGCAGGTACAGTCGATGTGACTGTGACATCAACCGGCGGTGACCAGGAAACCGTCACTTTGACGGAAGTCGGTTTCGGAACCTTCACAGGCACGATCAACTCTTCACCGGGAACACTGGTTGTCGGTGACGGTATTCTGCAGGTCGTCTTTGGTGAAACTATCACCGCGGCTTATGCTGACGCTGATACCGGAGAAGGTCAACCGGGTAACTACCTGGGTGACTTCGTCTCGACTAACCTGAACAGTCCGCGTGACCTGGTCTTCGGCCCCGACGGCGATCTATACGTCAGTAACGGCTTTGAAGGCTCAGACGGATCCGATCATACGGTCGAGCGGTTCGATGGCCAGACAGGTGAGTCCCTCGGCTCCTTTGTGATCCCCGGCTCAGGTGGCATCGACGTTCCCAACGGTCTGGTATTCGGACCGGATGGCAACCTCTATGTCGCCAGTTCAGATACAGGACAGATTCTTCGATATGATGGCCAGACAGGTTCGATCATCGGATCAGGCGTCTTCGCCTCTGGTGGTGGTCTGGTTCAACCCCGCTTCATTACCTTCGGTCCTGGTTCCTCACCTGGTATCCCCGACCTCTATGTAGCGGATACAGGCTTCCTGCGTGATCGCATTTTACGCTATGATGGCCTGACGGGCGCATTCATCGAAGAATACGTTACCCGTAGTGAAGGTGGCATGGGCAAACCCTATGGCATGGCCTTCGACAGCAGCGGAAATCTGTATGTCGCCAGTTACAATACCAACGAAATTCTGAAGTTTGACTCTAATGGAGATCCGGTTCCCGGCGGCCCCTTCATTGCTGCTGGAACAGGTGGGCTCGCAAATCCGCGCGGGATCACAATTGGTCCGGACGGACTCCTGTATGTCGCCAATGGTGCTACCGAAAGCATTCTGCGATTTGATCCCAACACGGGTGCATTCGTTGATAATTATACCTTCAACGCCACCATCCAGTTGCCTTATGGCATCACCTTCGGACCGGATGACAACCTGTATGTTGTTGATACCGACCTGGGTAAAGTCCTGAAATTCGCCGGTCCCTTCGGTACCTCAACAGCCCGTGTGATTACGGACACCGCCCTGATTGTTGCCAGCAACGGCGTCGATTACGGTGATGCTCCCGCTTCATTCCCGGTACTCGATGCCGAAAATGGCGCCAAGCATGCAATCAATAACTACACGAACCTCTATCTCGGTGCCGGAGTCACTGCAGAAGCCGATGGACAGGAATCCGCGACAGCGAGCCTGGACACTGATGACGGCATTCTGCTCAACCCGATTATCGCCGGTGATAGTTCCACATCGATCACCATCATCTCATCCGGAACAGGCTTTATGGATGCCTGGATCGACTTCAATGGGGATGGCGACTGGGACGATCCTGGTGAGCAGATTCTCTCCAGCCAGGCTGTTGTTGCTGGTGCTAATTCTGTTTCCATTGCAGTCCCTCTGGGTGTGACTGTCGGTGAAGTTGCAGCCCGCTTCCGCTTAAGTTCGGCTGGTGGATTATCGACCACGGGTGCAGCAGCGGACGGGGAAGTTGAAGACTACCTGGTCACGGTCGTGCCGCAAGGTTTCACCGGTCTGCTGCCCGATCCGAACCGACCTGGAAAGTCAGCTCTGTTCATTACAGGTACTCAGGCAAATGATATCATTCTGCTCTCACAGACCTACCAGACCAATATCGTTCAGGTTCGCCTGAATGGCGTCAACCTGGGTGAGTTCACTCCCACGGGTGGCGTTTATGTCTGGGGCCTGGGCGGAGATGACCAGATTATCGCCGATGACACCTTCTATAACCGCGAATCCATGTTCTTCGGCGGACTGGGTAACGACTACCTCGTCGGCGGCTGGGGCAACGATGTCCTGGTCGGTGGTGCAGGGAACGATACCATTGAAGGTGGTCCTGACGGCTTTGACATTCTGATCGGTGGTCTTGGTTCCGACTTTGTCCGAGGACATAACGAAGCTCTCTACACCAACTACGGTCAGAATGGTGACATCCTGATTGGTGGAGCAACGGTCTATGACAATGGCCTGACACAACTGTTTGCGATCTACCAGGAATGGATCTCTGCCGATCCGTTTGGAGACCGGGTTGCCAGCATCAGTACTCGCGTTGATAACGCATCCCTGGGCGTAAATAACGTTCGCCTGGATGATACAACTGTCTTTGACGACGGAGAACTGGATCAGCTCTACGGTGCCGTGGCCCGTGGTGATGACTGGTTCCTGCTCGATCTCGGCTACGATATCAACAACGCCGGTGCTCACGATATCCGACAGTAAACCAACTACCCCACGTTAACCACACAGCCCCTGAGAAATTCATTTTTCAGGGGCTGTGTTTTATTAATTCTGGCGCCTAACCTACCAGCGCTCGACGGGACCGTTAGGAGTTTTGACCAAAGCGGTGGGAACAGAGGACTCGCGTTCTCCATGACGCTCACGGATCTGGGTGACAATTTCCTGAAATTCATCCGCGGATTCCAGTCGACGCAGACGGTCTTCCAGATCTTCCGGAATTCCCAGGCGGGCACCGTACCAGGCGGCAAACTTCCGAATCAACTGGCAGCCATAGCTATCATAATGCTCGATCATCAGATGGAAATGATGCTCGAGAAACGCGATCTGTTCCTCGCGGTCCGGTTCTTCAACGGGCTGCTCTCCTTTAAGTGTCATTTCAATCTTGCGAAAGATCCAGGGATCCATCATCGCCCCCCGGCCAATTGAAACGGCTTCACAACCCGTTTCTTCACGCATACGGAAAGCATCTTCGACCGTACAGACATCTCCGTTGCCGATCACCGGAATCTCCTGTACCGCTTCCACCGTCTGTCGGATGCCCTCCAGATCGACACTGCCCCCGAATCCCTGATTACGGGTCCGTCCATGAATCGTAATTGCAGCGACGCCCGCCTGTTCAAATTCCCTCGCGAGTAACGGCGCGGTGATCGAATCCCGGTCCCAGCCCAGTCGCATCTTAACGGTGACTGCCAGCGAAACCGCATCCACGACGTCCGCCACCATCTGACAGGCTTTTTCCGGGGAGCACATGATCCGTGCCCCACCGCCGCTGCCGTTGATTTTCGCCATGGGACAGCCCATATTCAGGTCAACCGCCTCATAGCCGGCAGTTTCCAGCCAGCGGGCGGCTTTGACGAGTTCCTCAGTCACACCACCAAAGATCTGTATCGTCAAGGGACGATCAGCTGTGGACGTCTTGAGCAATGCCTTTGATTTCCGGCTGCCAGCGAGCAGATGCGAAGCCAGCACGAGATCGGTCGTACAGAGTCCTACGCCTCCGAGACGGCGTAAAGCGACACGAAAGGCGTGCTGCGTATATCCCGCCAGAGGCGAGAGGAAATAGCGGGAACTCAGGGTACGATTACCGATCCGGATTTCGGGAGATTCGACAGTACTCCACTTGATTAGAGACATAAGATTTGACGTTTTCTTTCCAATGCGTTTCAGCTGACTAACAGCAACAGGTTTTCCAGAGGCAATCCTACAACATTGGACAGGCTGCCTTCAATTCGCTTTACAAAGATACTACCAGCCCCCTGAACCGCGTAGCCCCCTGCTTTACCTCGTGATTCTCCCGTCAAAAGGTACCAGTCCAGATACTTGAGTACATGCGCACGCTCGTGAAACGTAACCAGCGTCTCACAAAATTCAGTCTTGATGCCTGTAGAGGAACGTAAACAAAGTCCGGTAATCACCCGATGGGTCTTACCCGCATAATCGTTTTCAAACCAGTCACGTACTGTCTGCTCCCAGCCGGAACTGTTTCGAGGCTGGCCCAGAACTACAAAATGCTCCGGTTGTCGTTCGACAACAACGATTGTATCTGAAGTTAACAAAAGAGCCTGATGCAGATCCACGTTGCACAACTGCGCGAATACGTCTTCATTCTTATCCAGGCAGATCTCAGCCAGCCGTTCTTTAATCGCAGACAGATCATGCAGTCCCTCAAACCCAGCCTCCTCAGGATTGAGCGGTGGAACCACTTCGATCGCCGATTCAGGCACCAGCTGCGTCAGCAGCTCTCTGCGTCGGGGAGAACGGGAGCCCAAAATCCATTTCTGAAATTGCATGTCCTGCCTGTATTCAAATTCGAGACCAGAAAAAAACGCTGATAATGGTTACTACCACGCCCAGGATTCCCAGCATCACCCACCACGAAGGGCGATCGCTCAGTGGATCCGTATTGCGAGTCAGATACTCACCACAGATCGGACAAGCGACAGCATCCTCATAGACGTCTGCACCACAATTACTGCACTCAATGGTCTCTGACTCCCATTCTTCATCGTATCCATCATCGGGACCATATTCGTCAGCATCATATTCAGAATCCCAGTCATCGTACATTTGAGTTTATCATCCTCTCGGCAATCTACGGTTGCAAATGAGTATAATGTACAGTGCAGCTTAACCCGATTTCTTTCACCAGCAGGAAAGGGGCTACGATACTCACTTTTTTGAGAATTAACAAAACTTTTGCGTTGGATTGTGTGTCTCAGTGGTATAGAAACACGGAAGTGTTATTTATTAACTGAAACCTGGCGAACTATGCCCTCTCTTTCAGTTCATGCATTGGCCTCTACTGATGCACCAGCCTGGATGAAGCTTGTCTGAGCTAAGCCTTCCCCAAGCACACCTTCGTGTGCACCCCGATTCGTTTTCATCATTTTATTATTCTAGCTACTGGAGACTCAAGATGCAGCCTCGCAGCATCCGCCCCGTCCGCCGGATGGGTTTCACCCTGATCGAACTTCTTGTCGTGATTGCCATCATTGCGATCCTGATTGCTCTACTATTGCCAGCTGTGCAGCAGGCGCGTGAAGCAGCCCGCCGCAGTACTTGTAAAAACAATGTCAAACAGCTGGGGCTTGCCTTCCATAATTACCATGAAACACATCGCAGCCTGCCTCCCGGTTGGGTTCAACGATCTCTGTCTGCCTCCTGTCAGCCTTCAGCAACCAGTACAGGTAGCTGTTTGCCCGGTTGGGGCTGGAGCACCATGCTGCTGCCATTTCTGGACCAGGCGAACCTCTACAATGCACTGAATGTGTCGTCAGGCAATCTGAGTGTGACACCCACGGACCAGACAAAAACCAAAATTCCACTGTTTCGCTGTCCCTCCGATGTCGGCAGTGATCTGAACGCAGATCGCGGCGGACACGCGACATCCAACTACAAAGGGATTTATGGTAGCCGTGGAACCGGATCAATCAACACCAGTCCACATAACGCTGCAGCCGGAAATGGTTCTTTCTGGTCCAACAGCAATACCAAAATTCGTGATATTACCGACGGCACGAGCAATACACTCCTGATTGGTGAAACCGCGCGGGGTCGCGTAGGGGCGAATACCTACAATGGTGGCATCTGGGTCGGTTACTATGACAACGGAAAAACGGCTTCCTGTGTCTGGAAAACGGAAAACCACCCTGGTTCACTAATCAACGGTACGCTGGCGTGGGCCTTCAGCAGTCAGCACACTGGTGGAGCTCATTTCCTGCTGGCCGATGGCGGGGTTCGATTTATCAGTGAAAATATTGACGGCACAACCTACGAAAACCTCGGAAAAATCAGTGACGGCAACGTCATTGGAGAATTCTGATTTCAGTAATCGATCCGGGCTGATCCTCCAGGATCACAGATTTAAATAACAGAGCCCCGATACAAAACATGTATCGGGGCTCTGTCTCATTTCGGCGATATCGCTTGATTACAGAATAAACTTACTGAGATCTTCATCTTCCACGATCGTATGCAGCTTCTGCTGCACATACGCGGCATCAATGGTGATCTTCTTTGTCTTTAAATCAGGCGCTTCATAACTGACCTCTTCCAGTAACCGTTCCAAAATCGTATGCAGGCGACGGGCACCGATGTTCTGTGTCGTCTGGTTGACCTGGAAAGCAATGTCCGCCAGCGCTTCCAGACCGTCCTGTTCGAACTTCACATCGACGCCTTCTGTTTTGAGCAGTGCCTGATACTGCATGGTAATTGAACTCGACGGTTCTGTCAGAATCCGCAGAAAATCTTCTCGCGTCAGTTCCTGCAGCTCGACGCGAATCGGAAAGCGCCCCTGCAGTTCGGGCATCAGGTCTGACGGCTTGGTACGGTGAAAGGCACCCGCGGCGATAAACAGCATGTAATCTGTTTTCACCGAGCCACTGCGCGTCTGCACGGTCGTTCCTTCGACGATGGGAAGCAGATCGCGCTGCACACCCTGACGACTGACATCACCGCTGCGGTTCCCCCCTTCTTCGGAAGTACAGATCTTGTCAATTTCGTCGATGAACACAATGCCGTGCCGCTCTGCGAGATCCACCGCTTCCTCGGCAATCGCATCCTTGTCCATCAAACCTTCCACTTCCTGTTCCAGCAGAACCTTGCGGGCCTCTTTGACCATCATCTTACGATGCTTGCTCTGCTGAGGCATGATGCGTTCAAACATTCCCTGCAGGTCGACATCCATCTGGTCCATGCCCATATTCGAGAAGACCTGCACGGGAGAGTTTTTCTGCTCGACCGAAATTTCCACTTCTTTTTCTTCCAGGGCCCCCTGGAGGAGCATCGTACGAAACTTGTCACGGGTGCGCTCGTAGCGTTCCTGTGAATCCTCTTCCTTGACCTCTTCGGTGGATTCGCGGAAAGACGATTCCCATTCCGGACGGGGTATCAGTAGATCGAGCAGGCGTTCTTCAACACGAGCCTTGGCTTTATCCACCAGCTCAACCCGTTTTTTCTCACGCACCAGATTCTTGGCAGAGTCTACCAGGTCACGGATCATGCTTTCGACATCGCGTCCGTAATAACCAACCTCTGTGTATTTGGTGGCTTCAACTTTGATAAAGGGAGCATCAATGAGCTGAGCCAGCCGCCGGGTAATTTCCGTCTTCCCGACCCCCGTTGGTCCGATCATCACGATGTTCTTCGGGGTAATTTCCTTGCGAAGCTCATCAGGCAACTGCTGCCAGCGCCAGCGATTTCGCAGTGCGATTGCTACGGCGCGTTTGGCATCATCCTGACCGACAATATGTTTATCCAGTTCGGCAACAATCTGCCGGGGCGTTAGTTCGTGCACTCCAACTCCTCCACGATAATATTATTATTCGTATAGATATCGATTTCTGATGCGATACCCAACGAGTTCTTGACGATTTCCGGGGCGGACAGATCTGAATGTCTCACCAGGGCACGGGCAGCCGCAGTCGCGTAGTTGCCTCCCGAACCAATGCCAATCACTCCATCCGAAGGAACAACGACATCCCCCTGCCCGGTAATCAGCAGACTGTGTTCGGTGTTAACCACAATGATCAACGCTTCCAGCTTCCGCAGGACTCTGTCGGTCCGCCAGTCACGGGCAAGTTCGGTTGCTGCGCGGGGCATATTTCCGGGATAGTCCCGGGCTTTGACTTCAAACCGTTCCAGCAGCGAGAAGGCATCTGCAGTAGACCCGGCGAACCCACACACAATCTGGCCATCCAGAATTTTGCGGATCTTGCGGGTATCACTCTTCATAACAGTATCGCCGTGCGTGACCTGTCCATCGCCGCCGATCGCCACTTTGCCGCCATGACGGACAGTCAGTATCGTTGTTGAACGCCACTTCTTTTTATCTTTGGAACTCATAACTGCTGTTTCTTAATAAGATTCTGCTAGAAGAACTCTGATCACCTTAGCGGGTAGACACCATAGAACAGAGACGACAGACATGCAAGCATCCGGTATCTGAATCATAGTCCCCCGGGTTTGCGTTTTTCAATCGCAGCCGGAACACATGCGCGGTGTTTTATCTTAGACTCAACGCTGAGATGATCGGCAGGGATCACTGAGACAGGGAAAATAGGCTCGAATGCGCAGAAAAACAGCCCTGACTCGTATTGAGCAGGGCTGTTATGTCAATTCAGTGATGATCAGACGAACTGGACACTTATGCCAGTACACCATGAGCTACGTGACCGGCTACATCGGTCAGGCGGAAATCGCGACCGGCATATCGGTATGTCAGCTTTTCATGATCCATGCCCAGAATGTGCAGCAGTGTGGCATGGAAATCGTGAATATGCATTTTATCTTTGGTGGCATAATAGCCGAATTCATCGGTCGCCCCGTACTGGAAGCCGGACTTCACGCCGCCCCCTGCCATCCACATTGTAAAGCCCTCGGGGTTGTGATCGCGACCATTCTTACCTTGAGCGGTGGGGGTCCGACCGAATTCACCACCCCAGACTACGAGCGTATCTTTGAGCAAACCGCGCTGCTTAAGGTCTTTCAATAGAGCTGCGATCGGCTGGTCGACCTCTTTCGCATTTTTGGTATGCCCTTCAAACAGGTTGCTGTGCTGATCCCACTGGACCTTCTGGTCACTGTGAGAAACCTGAATGAATCGTACGCCTCGTTCTGCAAAACGACGGGCCATCAGACACTGACGTCCGAAGTCCGCGGTTTCTTTCTGATCCAGGCCATACATTTTCTGAGTGGCTTCAGATTCATCTGAAATATCCTGCACTTCGGGAACTTCTTCCTGCATGCGGAAGGCAAGTTCAAAGCTGCCGATGCGGGCGTCGAGTACCTGGTTCGGACCAGCTTCATCCTGGTGCATCCGGTTCAGTTCATTCATGAAATCGACCTGCTTCCGCTGTACTTTACGGGAGAGGAAGTTGTTCTTAATGTATTCAATCTGAGCATTTTCCGCAGCGACCGCAGCGTTCCCCAGCGGAGTTCCCTGGTAAGGGGCAGGCAGAAACGCGGAGCTCCAGTTTTTTACTCCACCATGAGCCAGAGTCGGGCAGATGGTGATGAATCCGGGCAGATTCTGATTTTCGGTACCCAGCCCATAAGTCACCCAGGAGCCCATACTCGGACGCACAAATGCGTCACTCCCCGTATGCAGTTTCAACAGTGCGCCACCGTGGGCTGCATTAGTGCCGTAGACAGAATTCAGGATACACAAATCATCCACACATTCAGCGACATGGGGGAACAGTTCACTGACATGGATTCCGCTCTCACCATACTGCTTGAATTTCCAAGGCGACTTCAACAGATTGCCGGTCGGTGCAAACTGTACCCGGGGCTTATCGAAAGGCAGCGGCTTGCCATCATACTTCTGCAACTGGGGTTTGTAATCGAACGTGTCCATGTGAGAAGGGCCGCCCTTCATGAACAGGAAGATCACCCGCTTGGCACGCGGCGTAAAGTGTGGTTGCCGGGGCGCGAGAGGATCTTTCGATGAGGCAGCCGCTTTTGACTCTTCATTTAACATGGAGAGCAGCGCCAGATTGCCGAAACCAATTGCTGATTTCTTTAACAGATCCCGACGGGAAAACAGTGATTGAGGCAGGATACTCATGGCAGGTCTCGATAGTTTATATGAATAATGGATACAGGTAGTGGCACGCAGCAGTTTCTATCGCAGATAGATGAACTCGCTGGAGGCCAGAAATGACTGACAGAGCACCTGCCAGGCACGCGTGATCCGTTGTTCCGAAGATTTCGTTTCCGCCTGCAGTTCCTGTTCAACATCGTCGAGGAAGTGCAGAGATTTATTGATTTCCATTTCCGTTGGTTGACGTCCATATGCCTTGAGGAACAGTTTCTGGATCTTCTGTTCCGGAGACAACGCGGTTTCATGTTGAATCTGTTCTGCCATCCGATGGGATGCATTTTCGATCAGATGACTGTTAAGCATGAACAGTGCCTGGGGAGCCACAGTCGTCGACGCCCGGTTCCCGTTGAGCACGCTGGCATCCGCATAATCAAAGAGCATGAACATGCCAAACAGGTGATTACGGATGACAGGCAGATAGAGTGAGCGACGGTTGAAATCGTATGTCACCCCATCTTTGGATTCGTGATTGAAGACAAACGCACGGTTGTCAACGTTCATCAATGAACCGCCCATGGTCAGGTCCAGTCCATCGCTGACAGCCAGGATAGCATCACGAATCGATTCCGCTTCCAGACGGCGAATGTCGGCATGCCACATCAGTTGATTATCAGGATCGATGGCTGCCGCTTTCGAATTCCATTCGCTGCTCATCTGCCAGGTATTCGAGAGCAGAATCATGCGATGCAGCTCTTTGAGCGACCAGCCCTCTTCCATTAATGTTGCCGCCATCCAATCCAGCAGACTCTGATTGGTAGGCTTGGCGCCCAGTTTTCCAAAGTTATCGGTGGTCGCAACAATTCCCTTACCAAAGTGCCAGCGCCAGACCCGGTTGGCAATCACGCGCGAGGTCAGAGGATGTTCGCGGTTGCCCAGCCACTCAGCAAACTTGAGACGACCACTCTGTTCTTTGGGAAATGGTGTCTTGGGTTCGGGAGTCAATACAACAGGCACATGCCGGGGGACGGTTTCTCCCAGTGTCAGATGACTGCCGCGAATGTGAATCGGCACGTCCGTCGTTTCCCGCTCTGCAGCACCGAGGGCCGTGGGAATTTCAGGACGGGTCTTCTTGAGCTTCGCAACTTCGGCTCGCAGCGTTTTCAACTCTGCCTGTGCTGCTTTGGTATAAGCTTCTTCCGGCTTCTTGGGGAGTTGATAGTCTTTTCCTCCCTCTTTCTGCAACCGTTCATTTTCCGCTTTGATCAGTGCAGCAATTTTTGCTTCTTCGCCTTTGATTTTCTCATCCCAGCGGGCCTGTTCCTGTTTCTGCTCAGGAGTGGCCAACGGATTTTCGTACCAGCGAGCGACTTTATTATAGTGCTCCATGATCTTGGTACTTTTAAGAATACCGGCCAGACCATAATAATCGTGAGCCGAGATCGGATCGAACTTATGATCGTGGCAGCGGGCACAACCCAGTGTCAGGCCCATCATCGAAACGCCGATCGTGTTGATCTGCTCGTCGATGATATCCATCTCCATCTTGGTGGCATCCACTTCCGCCAGAACCTTGGGGCCCAGCGATAGAAAGCCGGTTGCAATCAGTCGTTCATTACGCTGTGCAACACTCTCTGCCGGCTCCATCAGGTCGCCAGCCAGTTGTTCTTTAATGAAGACGTCGTAAGGTTTGTCTTTATTGAACGCATTGACAACATAATCCCGGTATTTCCAGGCGGTACCGTAGGCGATATTTTCATCGAGACCGTTAGAGTCAGCATAGCGGGCAACGTCGAGCCAGTGACGTCCCCAGTGCTCTCCGTAATGCGGCGAAGCAAGCAGACGATCGACGACTTTCTCGAAAGCATTTGGTGAAGTATCGTTGAGGAAGTTTTCGATTTCTTCAGGCGTCGGGGGCAGACCGGTCAGATCAAAGGTCGTCCGGCGAATGAGTGTCCGCTTGTCGGCGGGTGAGGCAGGCTGCAGACCTGCTTCTTCCAACTTGTGTAATACAAACTGATCGATGGGATTTTTCACCCATGCTTTATTCTTGACTTCGGGCAGCGCTGGTTTACGTACGGGCTGGAAAGACCAGAATTCACGTTCCTTCTCCAGGTCATACTTACCCTTGTCGCTGGCAGCGCGGAGCTTACTCAAGTCCGCGTTCGGATAAGGTGCTCCCATTTTGACCCAGTCACTCAGGTCTTTGATTTCCTGCTTACTCAGCTTCTCATCAGGAGGCATCTGCAGATCATTGGACTGGTAATTCACAGCCGTAATCAGCAGGCTCTGTTCTGGCTTTCCGGGTACGACCAGCGAACCAGCTTTACCGCCTTTGGCGATCCCGTCAAAGGTATCGACACGCAGATCTGATTCCTGGGCATCCTCTCCGTGACAGTCGTAGCAATGTTTGATCAGCAGAGGGCGAATTTTGGATTCGAAGAACTGAATCTGTTCCTGACTTGGTTTCTGTTCGGCTGCGTTGACGGGAGAGAGCGTCAGCAGGCAGACCAGAGCGAACAGCCCGGTAGAACACTGTGTTACGAAAGAAAAGAAACAATCTCGTAAACTCGCAGGCATCTTCATCGTTTTTCCCGGTAGTTTTCAGGTAGGAACCACAGTCTGACGTCGAGGAGCGCTAGCTTCTCACTCGGACACGGTGTGGTCTGGAGTGAAGGTATGATTTTTTGATGATTGAGCTTATGCTTACCTTCATTATATTCCATCTCGGTTAAAAATCAGCAAAAATACATGGATGTCGTCGAATTCCGGTCGATTTTTTGCCACTGAAATGTGGCTAAATCGCCTAATTTCCGACAAAACTCCTGGATGACGCGTGGTGCAATTCCTTGAGGAAGAGCTCCACATCGTCCATTGTATTGTATCCATGCAGGGCCACACGGATTCGACCGGCGTGGTACATGGGGTGAATCTCTTTACTGTGCAGGTGCTTATAAATCCGCTCTGCTTCCGGGTGCCGGAAAGCGATGATTCCCGCCAGATCTTCTGTCTGTTGGGGCGAAATTAACTCGACACTCGCTTCTTTCAGGCCGGCAAGACAGGCTTCCACCAGAGGTGCCGTCGCCTGCTCGATCTTTTCGACCCCGGTTTCTGTGATGTACTGTAAGGCTGCTCGGATCGCGTAAACGGCTGGATAGTTGGGCATCCCCACCGTAAAACTGGCCGCTCCGGGCAGACTTTCTGCTTTTTCAAAACGTTGATCTCCGAAAGCATCTTTCAGATTGAACCAGCCTCCGGCAGGGACCGTCCATTCGCTGGCTTTCTTAGATGGCACACCGACCAGGCCGCCACCATGTGAAGCCAGAATCCACTTATGGGTGCTGCTGATCACCAGATCAATGTCATCCAGATCCAGTGGAATGCGGCCCAATGCCTGGGTTACATCTAACGCGATCAACGCTGAGGAGTGCTGACGAATCGTCTGAATTACTTCTTTCAGTGGAATCATGAACCCGTTGAAAAAGCTGACCAGGGAAATGCTGACCATCCGAGTTTTATCACTCAGCAGGGATTGCAAGTCTTCCAGACGCAGTTCCCAGTCACGGGCTTCCCAGATTTTGACCGTAGCAGGACAACTCTGCTGCAACCCGAAAGTATAGCTGGCGGGGAAGTCCAGATCACTGATGATGACTTCATCCCCCTCCTTCAATTGCAGTGCCTGATAGGCCAGATTGAATGCTTCGGAACTGCAGGAACAGATGCTGACTTCGTCCGAACTCAAGCCATACATGCCTGCAACCAGGGACTTGGCAGCATCCCATTGCGCTTCATGGAGCTTGCGTCCATCCATTCCCAGCAGCTTATCCTCGAAATACTGATCGAAGGCCGCTTTGACCTGTAGGGGAGGAATCCCTTCTGCAGCAGTATTCAGGTAGATTCGTCCCTGCAAACTGGGAAAATCCTGATTCCGTGTTTTTAAATCCAGCATGAAAACTCCGTTCGAGAAGGCAGGGAAATTAAGCCAGGTCCCCTGCCGGGACAGTTGACTGGTGCAACATTGTCGGTCCAAATTCACTGGAAATCGCTTGAGCACACTCCAGCATCGCGGTTGAAATTCGTGTCGAGTCTTCTGATTCACCCACTTTGAGAATATGAGAAACGCACAACACCGCCAGCAACTTACCATCGGCACCCAGAATCGGCGTTGCCGTATCGCGTACACCGACAATCAGAGAACTTTCCATCGTCCGGAAACCGGAGCGGCGGGTGGCGGCGAATTCACTCTCACACTCCTCTATTTCTGAAGCAGTGAGGTCGGTCTGCTCCCAGTATTTACAGCGCTGATCTGCGGATAGATAAGACAGCGCGACATGGCCGCTGTTTCTTTCATGCAGTTTGAAACTCGCACCAACGCGAACTGCCAGCGAGACGTCTGCATCGCAGTTTACACGGGCAATCACCAGCATTTTATTTCGCACAACCAGGTTCAGATGGCATGATTCGTTCAGTTCGTGCGTCAGATTTTCCATATGCGGAGTAGCCCGCGCGATCAGGGCTTCCGTACTGGCGTGCTTGGATCCCAGTTCGAACAGCTTGGTACTCATGCGGTATCCCTGGTTGGCATCACGGATCAGGTACCCCTGCTCATTCAGACAGGCCATGACCCGAAACAGCTCCTGTTTCGTTCGCCCCAGACGGTCTGCAATATCGGTCAGCGATAGTGGCTGAGAGATCCCGGACAACAGTTCCAGCACCTCCAGTCCCTTCTCAAGGGCCGGCACGCGGTAGGACTGTTTTTGTTCTGTACGCTCTAGTGTTTTACTCATGAAATATGATTTTACATATAAAACGCGGGCCGTCAAGCACTAATCCTGTCTTTCAGAACAGGGGCGCAAGTTCCACGTAGAAAGAGCCTTAAGATCATTATATCTTAAGGCTGAGGACAGGAAAGCAGAGTAAACAGGCGTCTGATCAGCTCAGGGAACGGTATCCACGAGGTCCTCGACAAGCTTGCGGAGCACTTCGTGCGTGATTTGCATTTCGACCTGAGTTCGTCCCGATTGCCCTTTCTGAGAGGCAAAGCGTTTCAGGCTGAAATTCCCATTCGAGTGAGAAGACAACATAATTTCATAATACTTAGTGCCTGTCTTCTGTTGATCAGGTGGAGTGGAGCGAATCAATACCTGGCCGGCATTTTCGTCGTATTCCAGCGGTCCGATGTTTTCCAGCAGATAAGTGATCCGCAGACAGAGTTTCTGCCCCCACTCTTTGAGCTTGTCAAACGTGGACTGTGACAGTGAGGGAACATTGACGCGGATCTCAAGAACCGAGCAGCTCATGGTGTCGACCGAAGTAAAATCGAGCATGACATCGATTTTACCGGTCGCTGAGATGGTTACGGTTCGAGGCTGGGCAGAGTGATAGCCTATCAGCTGAGTCAGTTCATGATTGAGTTGGTTTAATACAGACATAGAATATCCTCCTGACGAGGATCTTATTGCTTTTCTTTCGAGTTCGTGGAATGTTTCTTACCGTCATAGTTCAGAATCGTAGGGCGGTCATCCACGACGGTTTCGATGTTTACCGGCCGCTTCCAGATGGAATGCAGGTTCGCCAGTGTATCCTGGGCATAATCCAGTTTGAGTTCGATTCCCAGGTATTCGTGTTCCAGGTACAGTTCGCCCCGGTTTTTATAGTTTGCATCCTGCACGTAAATGACAGGCCGTCCATGATTGCTGAGGCTGTTCAACAACTGCTGTTTGATCTGTTGAAATTCGCGTGATTGAATCTCATATGTTTTATTCGAATCGTTAAAGCCAAATGAAAACATCCGATTTTTATAACAGAACTCGGGGGTCAGAAACGTATCGATAAATGTAATATCGTTATGGATCCTCCGGACTTCAAAGATTTTCTCCCGACCAAGACCGAGATCTTTATCCCAGTGTTCTCTTTCATACATGTCGGTGCAGTTATCATACTCCGGACCGAACTGCCCTTTATTCCAGCGTTCCTCTATGTCTTTAAGTAGTTCAATCCCCAGCTTGTAAGGATTGAGTCGGTTCGGGCTCGTGGCCATCGTCCCACTATGATGATCCGCGTAGTTAATCAGCCCCTCGTCGGTCAGTCCATGGCGGGTCATGATGGTCGAGTGCCAGAAACTGGCCCAACCTTCATTCATAATCTTGGTCTGTCCCTGCGGGGCGAAGTAATAGGCCTCATCACGAATAATTGTCAGAACATCCCGCTGCCAGTCTTCCAGCGGCGCATACTGCAACAGAAAGAACAGCACATCCCGCACGCGTTCTTTCGGGAACTTCAGTTGATCAGACAGTTCCATCGCTTTCTGCCGTTTTTGACTCGCTTCTTCTTCCAGAGCATCTTCCGGATTGATATAGCGATCCATATAGTTCTTGGCGGGAAAACGGCCTCCCGTGCTTTCGGCGTCCTCTGCTTTGCGTCTTTGCGTATCAGCCTTCGATTCTGATTTCTGCGTACGTCGAATGTGTGGGGCATAAGGATCGATCAGACTCTCCAGTGACAGACAGGTATCAATGAAGGTCTCGACCTTTTCGTAACCCTGCTCATCAATGTGACGATTCACGCGAGTCGCATGATTGGCCATCTGGTCGAGCATCTTGCGGTTTGTATGCGCAAACCAGGCGTTGTTTTTGAAAAAATCACAGTGCCCATACACGTGCGCAATCACCAGTTTCTGGTCGGTGATATCATTGGCACTGAGCAGGTAGGCGTAACAGGGATCTGTGTTGATCACCATCTCATAGATCTTCTGCAAACCGTATGAGTAGCCTTTCATCAGCTCATCATACTGAGCGCCGAACCGCCAGTGTGGATAGCGAATGGGAAACCCACCATAGGCGGCAAACATACTCAGCTCTTCGTAGTCGAGCACTTCAAAGATCGTTTTGAAGAAATCGAGCCCGTAATCCAGCGCGTGCTGTTCCATCTCCTGCTGGATATCGCTGAGTTCTTTAGGTAAAGGGCGATGCGTTGTGACTACCATACGAGCCTCCGTCAGTCGTCAGTAACTGCTCCCTTAGCAGAAGCAATCCTGTCGCTGTTATTATTTTCCTGTTCCCAGAAATGTCTTGATCGAGCCGTAGATGCCTTCTTTATCTTCGATTTCTGAAAGAATCAGGTTATCAAACTCTTCTTCAACCTTGCGGAGTTCCTTGATGAAGTCTCCAGAGCCATAGGGACTTCTGACCTGTCCATAACAGAACAGATTACAGACAGGAAACAGATTCTGTTTCAGGCTTTCAATACACTCCGTATTGTCCTCGCCCCAGTTGTCACCGTCGGAAAACTGAAAACAGTAAATGTTCCAGAGTGCCGGGGGAAAGTCCCGTTTGATGATGTAATCTGCAGCCCGGTAAGCGGATGAGATACGTGTTCCGCCACTTTCACGAACGCGGTAAAATGTATCTTCATCCACTTCATGAGCGACAGCATCATGCACCACATAACGGCGTTCGATTCCGTCGTACTGGCGTTTGAGCCAGGTGTCGATCCAGAACGCTTCGGTGCGGACAATCTCTTTCTGAACATCAGTCATTGAACCGGAGACGTCCATCATATAAATCACAGCAGCATTGGTATGCGGTTCATTAACGGTCTTCCAGCTGCGAAAGCGTTCGTCATCCCGGGTGGGCACGATCATGGGATCGCGGGGATCATAATTATTGGATGCGATCATTCGCCGCAGGGCGCGCTTGTAGGTCCGCTTAAAATGCCGTAGTGAATCGGGACCGGTCGGCCGGATCGATGTGTAACGATCCTTCTGAGAGGTCAGTGCATCGTCGCCTTTCGGCTCAATCCGAGGCAACTCCAGGGCTTCGCCGAGCATGTCGGCCAGTTCTTCGAGGGACATTTCCACTTCGCGGATATGCTGCCCCCGTTCATTTCCGGCCTGTCCCTGACCATCGCCTTCCGATTTACCGCGACCAATCGGCTGACCGACTTCGCCTTCGCCCTGCCCGACGCCGCCACTTCCTTTTTCACCGTGCTGAAAATGAGGAATCTCGATGTTGGGCACCGGTATACTAACCGTTTCCCGGCCTTTGCGGCCCAGCATCTCTCCGTGATTGATATATTTCCGGAGCTGCTGGCGGACCTTTCCTTTGATGATTTTATCGAACCGTTGCTGGTCCCGATCAATTCTGCGCACCATGCTGTCGAGCCCCTTTCAAAACAGGGAATCAGAGTTAGCAGCGTTTAAAACTCTTCCTTCTTATCCTGTAATCAGAGTCATTTTACTGGTTCAGGTTTCCCTGGCCGCTTAAGCGGCGTCACTGTTCTTTTTGGAATCGCCACGCGCGAAGATGCTGGCGACGTACTGCAGCACATCGGTAGCCGATTCTTCATCATAGCCGTAATTGCGAATCAGGCGGGCCTTGACGATATCGATCTTCTCCTGTGTATCTGCATCGACCACGTTCGAAACCAGGCTGGTCAGCTTGATCGTGTCCTTCTGATCTTCGAACAGTTTCATCTCCAGCGCCTTCTGCAGGCGTTCGTTCGTCTTGTAATCGAAGGTCTTGCCATCCAGGGACAGGGCTCCAATATAGTTCATGATCTCACGGCGGAAATCATCTTTACGCGTATCGGGGATGTCGATGCGTTCTTCAATTGACCGCATGAGGCGTTCATCCGGCTCTTCATATTCACCGGTAAACTTGTTCTTCACGCGTTCCTTCTGTGTATAGGCTTTCACGCTATCCAGATAATTCCCGCACAGACGGGTGAGTGCCTCTTCATCGGCGGCAATCGCACGTTGTACTTCGTTCTTCACGATATCGGTATACTCCTCTTTCACCACGGTGATCAACTGACGGTAGTGATCGCGCATTTCATCGTTGGCAATTAAAGAATGATGCTTGAGCCCCTCATCCAGTTCGTTAAGCAGCATGAACGGGTTCAAGTTAGAACTATGCGAATTGACCACCAGGGCATTTGAAATCTTATCCTGCACATAGCGAGGTGAGATCCCGAACAGACCTTCGGACTTGGCCTCTTTACGGAGCTGCTCGACATTTTCCGTAGTGAAGCCCGGCAGGGACCGTCCGTTATAGAGGTGCATTTTCTGAATCAGAGTCAGACCATGATGCTTGGGCGTTTCGAGTCGCGTGAGTACAGCCCACATCGCACCAATTTCCAATGTGTGCGGCGCAATATGTTTCCCACGTACACGCTTGGAGTTGTAATCCTTTTCGTAGATCTTGACCTCTTCACTCAGCTTGGTGACATAAGGTACGTCGATCTTCACCGTTCGATCGCGAAGCGCTTCCATGAATTCGTTAGACTGCAAACGACGGTATTCGGGTTCGTTGGTATGCCCGATAATTACCGTGTCGATATCCGTCTGTGCGAATTTCTTCGGTTTGATCTTATGTTCCTGAGAGGCTCCCAGCAGGTCGTACAGGAATGCCACATCCAGCTTGAGAACTTCGATAAATTCAATCAGCCCCCGGTTGGAGACATTGAACTCACCATCGAAGTTGAACGCACGGGGATCACTTTCGCTCCCGTACAATGCAATCTTGCGATAGTTGATGTCCCCCGTCAGCTCGGTGGAGTCCTGGTTCTTTTCGTCTTTGGGCTGGAACGTACCAATGCCAATCCGGTCCTGTTCGGAAAAGATAATGCGTTTGACCACAATCTGTTCCATGACCTTGGTCCAGTCGCCATCCGCTTTTTCCAACCGTTCATTAAAAATGAATCGACTCAACGGGCAGACTTCGCCACTGATCTCAACCGAGTACGAGGTTTCATCATCCAGGTCGCGTCCCTCGTTCAGGTAACTGCAGAGTTCCTGACGATACTTCATTGGCACCAGTTGCAGGGGATCGCCATTCATGGGATCCCACAGAATGGTTCCGTCTTCTTCTTTCCAGCCGAAGGTGTAAAGTGCGCCTTCTTCTGTGCGAGAATAACGTTCCAGCCCCTGTTTAAGCAGGCGGGCGATGGTTGATTTAGAACTTCCCACCGGTCCGTGCAGCAACAGAACCCGGCGTTCGCTGCCATACTTGAGTGCAGCAGATTTGAAGACGTTGACCAGTTCCATCAATGGCTTGGACAGACCGAAGATGCCATCGCGGCCGTCGTTAACAGGATCATCGAAGAAGCGGTAGCGGGTGAGTCCTTTCTTACCCTCGACCGGATAAGTCCCATAACTCATGATCATGTCGTACACGCGTTGAAACGCGGTGCGAGTCACCCTGTGATCTTTGCGAACAATGTCAAGGTACTCGTCGAAAGTCCCCTGCCAATGTTCCTGACGAAACAGATCTGAATTCAGTTGACCTGAAATCCGAGTTAAAAATGATCGACCATTTTCCATGGGACTCCTCCTCCTGGCGTCACGACTTGCTTTCTTGCAATTCTCGTGGAAGGCCAATTAGTTCGAGGTAATTGATTTTGATTTGAATAAGGGCTTTTTCGAGTGCTTCTGCCTTTCACATAGACCGAAAATTAATCATCCAAGAGACACAAACTGCGCAGGGATAGTTCCCTCATTCATTATGAAAAAACTGAAATGAGGTTGTTTACAGGACCATCCATGGCCAACACCAAAATGTTAAAAGGGATGTTCGTGTGGACGTGACTCGATTGGTTTCAGGGCATGCCACACAGGAATGTTAGAGACCTAATATCATGTTTCGAGTAGTATCATTATTTCCCACGCATTAGATCGAGACAATACCAATCTTAAACGGAGCGGCTCGTCGGCTTCTTTAAGGACTTTAACGATCTCGGATAAGTGGCTGTCTGATAATCAGTTAGAGAACTCCATCCTGAAGCAACAACTCAAGAGGAATTTCAAACTTAAGTAGCTGAACGAAGCGACCCTTCTCGCATTAGACAGTGAATTTCCCCTGTTCCTTCTTACGAAAAAACACAATCAAACCCACTGGTATTCTTACGTAAAAGAACGTCAGATCATGAGAACAGGTTTCTTATCGGAAGCGATAACAAGAATTGATATTCGGGGCGTAGAATCAGAACAATGAGACGACCGGGACAGTCTTATTGAGCAAGCATCGTCTGAATGAGTTTGATAATCCGATCTTCAACACCAGGCTGAAATGGTCCATGCCAGCCGAAATATTTCATCGCTCCACCGCCCTCATAGCCCCCCTCTTTGAGGACTCGTTCGGAGGGAACATAAGCGAAGACCTCGTTACAATAACCGGCTACCCAGAGATGTTTCACAGAGAGTTCTTCGTGCAGACGAATGGCATAGTCGATCACCGTTTCCCCTCCCAGACCAATCAGAGTCAGATCCTCTCCGAACTCAAAGATCTGCGCTGAGAAAGGATACGAAGTGGGAATGTTACCCTGCTCTTCCAGTTGCACCAGCAGGTAATCTGTCAGCCGCTGTGTGTAAACATCCCCTTTCCCTTTTTGTGATTCGAGTTCTGCTTTTGAGGGAGGAGCGACAAAGGGGAGATCGGTGCGTTGGAACCGGACAGTCAGCGGTCCACGAACGGGATCAAGCTTCTGTTCTACCGCTCGATTGACCGCATGGGCCAGTGCCGTCCCATGCTGTTCAGCCAACTCCATCGTGCCCCGGGGATGCGGATTGGCATCGCCTCCACAACCAAGCATGAACATAGCCAGTGTTCCCGGATACTGTTTCTCAAGCGCAATTTGTGCGAAGCCGGCGTAATCGCCACAAAATTCAAACAGGGCAATTGTGGTATTATGACAGGCGTATCCAAACAGGATTGCCCGCAGTTGACCTTCGCTGTCCGTCACCTTCAAAACAGGCACACTGTGATCGACGGGGCCATCCGGATTGATCCGTCCACGACGGTTAATCGCAAAGGTGGCCTTCTCTTCTCCAAAGCTGAGATTGGCCGGCTCAAGCGATTGACTGGCTTCTACGATGACTTTCACCAGCTTTCCCTGCAGTGTCTCCGCGTAGTCATCGACGTCCTTCTGTTGCTCTGGAGTAAAATCGTAAGCGAGTGCAGCACACCCCTTGACGACCGGGCTGCAATGCGTGTGCGAAGAATTGAGCATAATTTGAGAACGACTGATTCCGGTCTGGTTGCTGACTCGTTTGCAGACCGCATCGGAAATTTCGCGGGTCAGGCCAATCAGGTCGGTCGTCACGATCACCGCCCGTTGTCCCTGCGGGTCTTCAAACACCAGTGCTTTGGCCCAGAGTGGATGCTGCGTGCTTTGTGCGGGTTTCTTGCGGGAGGCATAACCGGCCAGCCAGATGTTTTTTGCAGGAGTGATGTCGACCCGCGCCTGACCGACCCTCCAGTCTGCGGCAAGCAGGACGGAATAATTTCCCCCAAACAGTCCAATCAGAATCACCAAAAGCGTCTTCTGCATTGTCGTCAACATCTTTGATTCCCTTAGAAAATAACCTGTCTCAGGCGCATTGGCGTATCGACCAGGTGAAGCATCACATAAACACGATTTTATCTTACAACCTGTCGACCTGAAAACGAAGTCTCAGGGGATGGGACGCTGTTGACAATCCCCTTCCAAGGGCTACGATGTTGCCAGTAATTCAACCGTTGAAACTGACTTCGACCGGGAGCAAAAGACATGGACGACTTCATTGCGGCTCTACCCAAGGCGGAACTGCATCTGCACATTGAAGGAACGCTGGAGCCGGAACTGGCGTTTCAACTGGCCGACAAGAACCAGGTTTCGCTCCCGTTTGCATCCGTCGATGAAATGCGGGCCGCTTATGACTTTCAGGACCTGCAATCCTTTCTGGATCTGTATTATGCCTCGATCAGCGTTGTCTGCACCGAGGAAGACTTCCATGATCTGACTCTGGCCTACCTGAAAAAAGCGGCTTCTCAAAACGTCCGCCATACCGAAATCTTCTTTGATCCCCAGTCGCACACGGCGCGTGACATTCCCATGGAAACCGTATTGAACGGCATTACTTCCGCCCTGAAACAGGGAGAAAGGGAGCTGGGCATCTCTTCCCGATTGATCCTCTGCTTTCTGCGACACCTGTCGGCTGAGTCTGCCTGGGAAACACTTCAGCAGGCACTCCCCTTCCGCGAGCAGTTCATCGGCGTGGGACTCGATTCCTCTGAAGTAGGACACCCGCCCTCAAAATTCGTTAAGGTCTTCGAAGAAGCACGTCGAAACGGGTTACACATCGTGTGCCATGCAGGAGAAGAAGGTCCTCCAGAATACATCACCGAAGCTCTGGACCTGCTGCATGCGGAACGCATTGATCATGGAGTCCGCTGCATGGAAGACCCCGCCCTGGTCGAGCGGCTGGCAGCAGAACAGATTCCGCTCACCGTCTGTCCGCTTTCCAATGTACGGCTCTGCGTCTATCCGGACATGTCTCAACACCCGCTCAAGCGGATGCTGGAGGCTGGGCTGCGCGTGACTATCAACTCTGACGACCCACCCTACTTCGGTGGATATGTCAATAAGAACTTCACAGCAGTGCAGCAGGCACTCGACTTATCCCGACAGGAACTCATTCAGCTGGCGCGAAACTCATTTACCTCTGCATTTCTTTCAGACGCGGAACAACAGAAGCTGCTGTCAGAGCTGCCTGAGGAAATCGATTGAAACCGGTTCAGTTAAGTGTATCCAGCACCTGATTGAGATACTGTTTCGTCTTAGGATCCAGCTTTTCATAACCCTTGTCGGAGCGAGGCTGGTCCATCGCGTGCCGCATTGCGTTGTGCATCAGATAGCGGCCCGAATCGAGTTTCATATGAATCGCATCCCGGTAGATGTCTGTAATCTGATCAAAAGGGGCCTTACCGGATTTGATGTCGGCATCGACCTGCTCCAGCAGATCGATGGCATGAGTCTGTTTGAATTTCCGCTCCGGATATTTTTTCTGGAGTGCAGCCAGCAGGGCTTTGATATATGCGGGGCTGTGCTGCAGTTTTCCCGAGATTTCCTGATTCCGGTATTCATCCTCCCGTGTCGCACTGCGCGCCCAGCCGGTATGAATGATGAAGGTCGCCCTGGGCTGCATCTCAATCCATTGGGAAATCGTAGCCACATCTTCAGCGAGTGTGGAACCGTAGTGCGGTTGAACGGAGATCAGATCGTACTGCTTCTCCTTGAGGGCGGTCGGCCACAGAGTCGAAGTTTTGACGCAAGGCTGCTCCGGGTGCTCATGAATATAAGGCAGGCTCTTGCCACAATCCACGTGCCACTGCACATCGCCGTGGAGTAATGCCGGAGCGGTATCCCAGGTCAGAGAGTTACCGATCAGGTAATAGCTTTTCGCTTTCTCTTCCGCCTGCAGAGAGACGCTAAAAAATAGAATTCCCACTGTTGTGAGACCAAGAACAAACAGGTTGAACAGCCTGGACATGGGAAGCATCCTTCTGAGAGCGGACTGAAAGGTTAAGCGGCCATCCCTGAGAAAACATACCCCCGGCAGGGTTCGAACCTGCGACCTATGCTTTAGGAAAGCATTGCTCTATCCAACTGAGCTACGGGGGCCAAGTGGTCCTAATATAGTTATGGCTCCGGGCTTTCGTCAAACGACTGCTTCTCGTGTTTTGAGAGTGACACCAAAAAGATGAGACAGGCTCGGTTTTCGGCTTAGTTCATCGGCTCCGCCTTAACATAAAGTTCCGGGGGCGCTTTCTCGTAATATTGGAACATGGCAGGACAGATCCAGCCTTCCATATCAGAATCGGCAAAACGGTAATAGTTGCCGCCCCGGTCCCCCCGCAACCAGACCAGCTTTTTCTGGTAGTCGGGGAAGGGGTTTGAAGAGAAGATCAGACGAAATCCCTGATCGGCATCGGGGATATCTTTTACGATCACATCGATCATTTCAGGTACTCCCGCCACAAAGGGTTCCTGAACGAGGCCGGCAGAACTGTCGTCGAAGACCCAGGTTCCCTGGTGCTTGTAAGGCGCAATGACCATGATCGCATTCTGTCGTGGCAGTGAATTCCCGAACGGTAACAGCCGGAGTTGCCAGGCAATGCCGAGGGCGACCAGGATCAATCCAAGTACCAAAAAACTCAGGCGGTCCCAGTGAGTCTTTGGCGTGCTGGTCTCGGCGGGAATCGATTCATCGGTCATGTGGTGTTGCTCCTGTGGGATCTATCAGTTGTCCGTTTCTATCAGTTTAACTGATTGTCCGCCAAAAGCGAAAACTTTGTCTTCCGTCATTGAGATTGACGACATTAATAGAAGACTTGGATTCTATCGATGGACGAGACAACGTGGCAAAACGCAGACAAAACGAACAGAATCAGAATGTAAATCAATGGGTTGCCGCCTTTTGCGGGCTTATTCTGGGAATCCTGCTTGAAGCAATACTCGGCAGTTATTCATGGATGGAGACCGGGCCGATGCTCCGATTTCAGAGCGGGGTACGCTTGCCAATCGTCGGTCCACTGCTGGGTGGCGCTCTGGCCTACCTGTTTGCACTTCATTTTGGACAGGTCAAATTGAAAGGTGCCCTGAGGCACAGCATCGTTGGAGCGATTGTGGGCCTGTTGATCGGCTATGTCCTGGGAGCTCTGGTACTGGCGCCCCTGATGGCGCAACAGGATCCCTACTACAACTTTCTCCGCAGCAAAGTCACCGCCGGTTATACCCGATATTTCATCTTCAACGGGATGCCGCTCTGTGGAATCATTGGCTGCCTGATTGGCTTCATTTACAGCGTGAAACTGAAACGGCGATAATCTTCTCCAACTGATTCTGTCTTCTGGTCACCAGTTGTATTCAATCCCGATGCCTGTATTGCCTCCCCAGGAGATGGGAAACATCCGCCAGTTGCGATCCGCCTGCTGTGTGGCGTCGACTGCATTCGTAGCCACCCAGGCCATGTACCAGCCCAGGAACGCCTGCGAGGGATAATGGCGATTGTCATTCAGGCGAGATAATGGGGCCAGCGTGGAACCGGCATAATACAGCACTTTGAGCAATGGTCGATCAGTGACCTTGGCTGCTGCCAGGAAGGGAATGGCTCCCATGAAACTGTGGCCGCTGACACCATTGTTGTCCTGAAAAGGCTTCCACTTCGCATTCGCTGACGTCTCTCCCGGGCGTGAAGCACCGGTGATAGATTGCATCGCCAGCATGGGGGGAGTACCGACAATAATTGCGCGAATCGAGCGTTCTCCCCATTCGCCAGTCGCATTGATCAGCGGCACCTTTTCAAACAACAGTCCGGCACCCCAGGCGGCAGCAAACAGCGGTAAGGTATAGCGACCATTGCCCAGTTCTTTTTGCGCATGAAAAGTTTCCAGCCATTCATCGGACGACGCACCCAGTACGCTGGACTGCAGATGATTCTGAATACCGCCATCCAGCGAGGTATTGGCTATAATCGCCCCCACCCCAAATCCACCTGCCAGCCAGACCAGAGACTCTTTCGAGTAATAGTGCTGATGGTCCTCTTTGATGCGACTCCAGAGTGAAGGTGGGGAAGTACCAAACTCTTCTTCAAGTGAAGGATTCACACATTCAAAATCCCCCTCGATCCCTGCCTGCGGATCTTCCTGAAGGAATCCCTGGATTTGAATCCGTGTGGATTGTTGCGGGTTCTCCTCATTTTCGGTAAGCGGGGCTTTGAGGATATCATCAGGTCGATGCAGGAGCCGTTTAAAACCAGAATATGGTTCAATACTGTCAGCTGTCGGACCATTTATATGAGCCAGTCCCTCTTCCCTAGTTTGCTTTAGGGAGGCGGGAGAATCCAATTCAATGATCCGGTGAAAGCCCGGAGGTTCCACCAGCTCCATCGCTGATTCCGAATCGACACCGACGACCGTTTCAACGTGTGTTCTTTCCTTCATTGTGAGACAGCCGGTGGCCAGGCACATCAGCAGCAGATAACACAGGACCGGGAGCAGTCCGCTTCTGTACCTTGTGCGCAGAATCAGCGTCAAAATTGATTTCATAAATCTAAATCAGTCTAGCTGGTAGACGGTCTAACGAGATGAAGGAGGAGGTGAGCAATTGAGAGAGAGGTTGTATTCGCAGCCAGTCAGCCACGTGTCGTGAGAGAGGTGAACGCCATCCTTATGGTGAGAGTGAAACGGAGTTGTCGCGCTCCTGGCAACTCCGTCCCTCATCTCACTCTCAACCATAAATGAATAAAATGCTTTTCTGAAAAATGACTTAACCACACTTATGAAATCGAGGCTGCGGAATGAACTATTAAATTCGATCGTCTTTTTGAGATCCGGTGACTTTCAAATCAGGAAACCAGCGATCGGAGTAATACAGTTCATAAGCAGACTGGAAAAGCGCAATCGCATTGTGGACCATTTCCTGATCCGGAATTTTCCGTTGATCCAGTTGATGGTTGGCCCGATTCAGTTCGAATTCTTCTGCTGATTGCCCATAACCAAGTACAACCATCCGATTTTCTGAGTCCAGTAGTGCAACATCATGATTGTGCTGCATGATGGCACGACCGTGTTCGGGTTCTCTCTGGAGCACATCATAGCCAAAGAAGACAGAACGATAGTCACTCCCCAATCGTCCCATAATGGTCGGAGCAATATCCAGCGTACAACCCAGCGTACTGCAGCGTTCTCCCTGCCCCTTCCCATCTGGCTGGATCATCAATACCGGCACACGATAGGAACTCATCGGAAACAGTTGGCTGCCGGTAACGCGGGCTCCGTGATCTCCCATCACCACAAAAATCGTATTGTTATAAAATTCGTGGCTCTGCGCTTCCCGGAAAAAGTAACCCAATGCCCAGTCTGCGTATTTCACAGCATTATTCCGAGTCTGTTCTGTCTCGGGAATGCGTCCCTCAGGATAGGTGTAGGGCCTGTGATTTGACACAGTCAACAGCGTTGCAAAGAACGGCCGACCGTTCTCCTGCAGTTTGTCGAGTTCTCCCAGAGCCTTGCGAAACAGATCTTCATCGCTGACACCCCAGGCGTTAACAAACACAGGATCCTGAAAATCAGACTGTTCACGGAAGTGATTGAAACCGTTGGCCTTCATGAAAGACCGCACACCATCAAAGAGTCCCCGACCGCCGGTCATGAAGAGCCGCTCGTAATCTCGCTCAGCCAGGACATTCGCGATGGTAAAGACCCGTTCGGAATGATCGCGTTTCAGAATGGATTCGGTCGGAATGGGAGGCATGGAGGTCATCACAGCTTCCAGTGCCCGTGCCGTCCGATTACCGGTGGCATAAAAGTTATCGAACAACAGCCCCTGTTTACTCAGCTCATCAAAGTGGGGAGTTAATCCCCGGCCATCTCCCAGTACACCGATGAAGTCGGAACCCAGACTTTCTTCCAGAATGATAACAATATTGTAGTCTTTTTGTGGTTTACCTGTAGCCACCATGCGATCCACGGGATTACTTGACCCCGATTTCAAATGATCGCCGGCCCCCACGATCTGTTCCCGTAAACGCTGAGTCACTTCCTGATTTTCGAGTGTCAGGTAGTTCTTGTTGAAGTCGAAATGACAGGTCCAGGCGTAATACACAAAACTATACAGTCCGTTCCACGAGCATTCATTTACCACACGATCACGACTGACCTGACGACTCTCTGCACTGGTGGATGTCCAGAGCAGAGCAATCGCTGTCAACACGGTGGCAAACAAACCAAAGCGACGCCGGAACGGGAGTGGAATAGAAATCTGTTTTTGAAAATGATTTCTCAGAAGAAACCAGCAGCAACCACTAAACAATCCAACGACGGTCAACAGTTCTATGATCGGATACGACTCCCAGATGTTACAACAGACTTCACGGGGATAGACGATGTATTCAAACGCGATGTAATTCAATCGCGATTGAAATTCTTCGAAGAAAACAAACTCCGCGATGCAGATAAAAGGCAGAAACAGAAAGGCGATGATCCAGGTCAGATCGAAGAGACTCTGGTTAATTCGTCCCGAGACACGTCGATTCGGTACGAACGTAAAATGCGTCAGCTGGGGGATTATAAAGCAAAGTGACACCAGCACATCGAATTGCAGTCCCACCAGAAATACAGACAGCCCCTGAAGCAGGGTCAACTTTTGCAGATCTGCATAAGCCACCATCATCGCAATCCGTAGCGTCAGCAGAAAGCTGAGCATGATTGCAAAAATGATGGCCAGAACGGTATACCGTCCGGACCACTCCGCAAACCACGCATACAACCGTTCGGGCAGGGCTGCAAATCTTCTCACTGGTCCGCAGTCAGCCGCCTTCGTCTCCACATTGGTTTCTGTCAAATTGAGAAACGGCTCGGTTGTATAGATTCCTTTTGACATAGGTCGAAAATCCTTTTCTTCCCGGGCTGATGAGGTCGCCCCATACCCTGTTTCAGTTTCAGATCTCAAATCCGAAACCTTTAGTAATTCAGTTTAAAAAAATACCAGGGATTGAAATTCACTATACCCACGAGAATCCAGCCGCTTGCAGACGCAACCAGCCACACTCCTATAGTTATAGTAGTCTGGTGTAAATTTTTTTGGCGGGTACGTGTATCACTACCGCGTTACATCGGATGACACATTGTGGCGGGTGCTGTTGTGTTGCAACAGTTCATGCAGTTCCATCCGCCCGTTGTAAGTCTCGAAGTCATGCACTGAGACGCCGAAGTCATGCAGGGCATCTGCTGACCAGGTCGGCCAGGGAGACCAGTTGGCCCGTGGTGAAGCCAACACATCTACGGGGAGCCAGATGAATGCAGTCAGTAAAGTCGCGAGAACGAGACTGACAGAAGCCAGACCTCCGGACAGAGAAATTCGATGGTCTGTTTTGTGATTTTGTGCGATCTGTGTCAGACGACGGGCGCGGCTGGCAATCATACTCTGACCGCGGCCAAACGCCAGAGGCGTATGTGTTTCATCTGGCTGAGTCGCACCATATTCAATAATGGTCAGGAGCGTACGCAGGTATTGCGCAATTTCCTGGGGAGTCTGAATCGCAGCCTCATCACAGGCAAATTCCCGGCACAGTGCCGATTGCTGTGAAGCCCACCAGACCATGGGATGGAACCAGAAGATGACTTCCACGAGTCTTTGCAGGAAGAGTTGCAGGGGATGTCCGGTCTGCAGATGCTCCAGTTCGTGCCTGATAATGAAGTTGAATTTCTGAGGTTCGAAATCCAGTAAATACTCGGGAATAATGATATAGGGATAATGTAACTGAGAGCAGAAGGGAGAACTCAGACGAGTCGTGGTCAGAAACCGGACTTGCTGTTTCCCGGAAAGCTTAAACTTCTGGGAAAGCTCATCCAGAGCTTCTGTAGAAATATACTCACTGATTTCCACCGGCCTGCACGATTTAAGAAAACGGTTGACCTGCCAGGCGCGAAAGAGAAATACCATCAGTGAGAGTACAGTTCCCCCCAGCCAGATCCAGAACAAAAATCGTCCCATCTGCATCTCGATACTGAGTAAGGTCGATGCATGATTCGTACTGAGCTGATTCCAGGGGTTTAGAAATCGGGGATGTGGCAACAGCACCGAAACCAGAATTAACGATAACAGGATACCATAACAGACAGTCCACAACCGGCTTTGTACCCGTTCACTCTCAACGAGTCTGCCGAGCCAGTGAGTGGCGATGATAACAATCGACACCTGCACGGTCAGAGAAACAACCAGTTCCAGAAATTGGGTGGAACTCATGCGTCTGCCTCCAGTGACTGGATGGCGAGTTTGAGTTCTTCAATATCAGACTGCGACATCGAATCGCCCTCTACCAGACTGAGTACCAGAGATTTTACCGAACCACCGAACAGTCGATCGGTCAGATCAGCTGCCATGCTGCGACTGATCATCTCACGCGATACAGTGGGTTCATATTCGTAGGCACGCCCCTTTTTCTGCTTTCTGACGACGCCCCGCGTCTCATCGAGAATCTTGAGCGTTGTCATTACCGTCGTGTAAGCCAGCGGACGTTCAAGTGAATCTACCACTTCCTGGACGGTAGCGCGGCCTTTGCGCCAGACAACATCCATGACTTCCAGTTCGCATTTTGTCAGATGAGTTTTTGTCATCGTAACCATTCCTTTTCATCGACAGCAGACTTTGGTCAGTATCGACATTCCACTCATGGCCGACAGGCCACATTCCGTATTTTATAAACTCTTACAGGCCTGAGCGGCGTGCCAGTTGTTGATATGTTTTTGTATCGATGGACTCTGAAATAAATCGAACATGACCGTCGCCGAACAGAAAACTGGTACCGCCCGGATGGCGACTGGAAAATTCACATTCGTCACACAATTTACAATTGGGGGAAGTCATGTTACTTCCCGTCACCCGACAGGCTGCATCTTCCCCTGCCAGATCGACTCCCAGCCAGGTGGATGGGACCATCGCCATGGTGCGTTCTCCCACAACTGAAGTATTACTTAAGCCCCGCTGCAAATCGCGAAAACGTATCGTCTGAGCATACACAAATGCGCCGTCCCCAGGTGGAGGGGGCATTCCGTCGTCTGCTTCAACTGTACCGTAGACTCCTACATAACTGGCGGTTGGCAGCTCCATAATTGCCGCCCCTGCACCACCGGCAGGCTGCTCTTCATACAAGATAAAGGTTGGATCAAAAATATCAGACGGACAGAGAAAACCGGCAAGCGAAGTCCGCTTGGCACTTCGATTGAAAGGGTGAGCCAGTATCTGATTACGATCAACGATTTCATACACGGCCCGCTGTTCCAGGTAAGGCAGCAGTGGAACTGACCAGCTATACAGCGATTTCTGGGTAGACTCGAACTGCCAGCCCGCAGGAAGACAACCGGCGGTATCGTGATAACAGTGGATGGCAATTCCGATCTGTTTGAGCTGATTTTTACACTGCAGCTGACGGGCAGCTTCGCGTGCGGAACCAACGGCAGGCAGAATCAGACTGACGAGAGTGCCTATAATACCGCAGGTCACCAGCAATTCCAGAACGGTAAATCCAGAGCGAGAACGCGAGTTTGATCTTTGTCGCCGTACTTTCCCTCCACCACAGCTGTGCTGTGAGTCAGGTAAGCCGACACAAAGTCCCGCAGGGCTCTGATGCATGTCTGAAATTCCTTTTTTTCCGAGAGAATCCATTCAGGAAACGTTTTGTACTAACACTTTAGTATTATGTCAAGAGGAAGCATCCCCCTGAAAAACCAGGCGGTGCCTGTGTCTTTCAGTTCACTTTGTTGAAGTCGATTCGCAGGTTCGCTGGAAACGAAAAACTATTCACACTTCACTCACTATTCTTTAACACTCGCCCGATAGGATACTCACCAGCATCAGGAAAGGGACTCCGAGCCCTGTTCCTTACGGTCAGTCAAGACCCATACCGGCACACCCCGCCTTGAGAAACTGAAACGCTGCTCTACATTCCATACGACTTTCTCACTTTAAGGAGACTGGAAAATGAGGACGTTACGTCCAATTTCTTCCCTCGCTACCGGTACGCGTCAACTACGAACGGAATCCCGCCGGGGTTTCACCCTGATCGAACTGCTCGTCGTCATCGCCATCATCGCCATTCTGATTGCCCTGCTGTTACCAGCCGTGCAACAGGCCCGCGAAGCAGCTCGCCGTACACAATGCAAGAACAACCTGAAGCAGATTGGCCTCGCATTCCATAACTTCCATGATGTTTACGATCGCCTGCCTACAGGCGCTCGTGACGGTGCCGGTGCTTCCTATGCCTGCTGTAATGCAACAGAACGTGCCGGCTGGAGCTGGCTGTATCACATCCTGCCTTACATGGAACAGTCCACAATTTACGACCTGGGAACCGATGCTGACCCGGTTGGCACATATCCCCTGGTGGGACGTAAGGGTGTCAAAGCTTACTACTGTCCCAGTCGCCGTAAGGTGACCTCTTACGGTAGTGGTTATTACCGCAGCGACTATGCCGGCAACGGTGGTCAACGTGAAGGTGGTATCACCTCAACACTCAGTCTCGGTAAGCGGGGTGTGGTCGTCAGAACGGACTCTAAAGAAGTCCGCATCAACGACATTAAAGACGGTGCCTCGAATACGATCATGGTCGCAGAAAAAGCACTCAACCCAGATCGCCACGGTCTGGATGGGGGAGACAACGAGCCCTGGGTCAACGCCGGCTGGGATGAATGTGTCATCCGCCACGGTGCTGGCCGAACCAGCGCCGGAGTTGAATACGGCCTGACTCCCCTGCCCGACGTGAAAGCGCCGACTGATACGGTTGCCGTTACCGACAAGGGTGGCGTCTCCTGGACTAACTGGCACCCCTTCTTCGGTTCTGCCCATGATGGTGGTATGAATGCCTGTCTGGCCGATGGCTCGGTTCGCCTGATCAGCTACAACATCGACGGCGACATCATGCGACGTATCAGCCTGACCGATGACCGGGAACCCCTGGAAAACTTCTAATGCAGCTTTCTCAATCGCCTGCGTAAAAGCCTGCATCATCGTGAGCGCAGGGCATCTGATGGCCCCCCCCGGAACCTGACGATGCCCTGCTTATTTTTGCTCAAGTATTCCCGCTCGAATATTTTTTAAAATTTTCACTGTAACACACTCGAGGAACCTGTTGTGAAATTTGCGTCTTGTCTCATACTGTTTGCTGCCGCCAGCCTGCTTTCCGCTTGTGGATCTGAAGCTCCCATGGACTCCGGAGAAATCACCCCTGATGTGAAATCCGAAATGGAAAAAGAAAAGCAGGAAGTTTTTGATTCGGAATCAGCGCACCGCGCGGCTCAGGAAAAGAAGTAATTTGAATATTTATTAATCGCTTACCCAGTCATTTCCAGATAGGAACCAAATATTTTGACCGTACAAACAAAATCATAATTTTATCTGTCTCCATTTCTTTACACTCAACTATTGACCATTTTTTTTGTCTCTCGATTACTCTAACTATAGTTCCAGGCCCTAGGCATATAATCTGAGGAGAACCCGGCCGTTTCGATGCTTTACCAGAGCTCCAGTACTTAACGAGTCTATAATTTGAAATTAATTCTTTATTTAAATTCTGATCTTTATGAATTGCTATACGAGTTTCAGTAACAGCTTGATTTGCTTTGGCGTTTTGAATCAGAGAGCAATGAGTTTCAAGTCGCCTCTCAATAGCCCACCATGCAAAATTCCCAACGAACCAAAATAGAACTGTCAAAAACACATTTTGGGCACTTGGGGATTTTAAATGTTTTTTTATGGATTCTACGAAAGCTTCAACATATTGAACTATGGTAAGTGAATTATTTGATACTAATTCATCTATTTCTGCCTGGATTTCCTGTGCAGCATCTTCAATATTTTCAGATGTACATGACGCATCATGAAATGTCTCTCGAAAATGATTTGAAATGATTTTCGAAATCCGACTCAAATCATTAGGAAGTGAGAATAAGCAATTATCAAACATTCCACTTGTAAGCTTAAATTGCCGAGCTATCAAATTTACGTCTGAAATAGAGTTCAAGATGGTACTATAAGAGTCTATGAATTTGTTAATCTCGAAAGCAGTTTTTATACCAGCTGGAAAACAATCGACTCCGATCAACTTAGGGTTCATCAACGGCATACGAAGCAACTCTCTGTCATTGCCAAGTAGTCCGAGTGGCTTCATCATCCTACTAAATACTAGATCTGAATTTTGTATTATTCCTATTGATTGGTTAATCGCTCCTGTCGCAAATCGAAGATTCGATAGATTGTTCAAATCAGTTAACAACCCAAGACCTAATGAAAATGTACTACTATAATCCCATAAATTTGAGTTATTAAAACTTTTCATTAGTGAAGAATACTGTTGTGGTAAGATTGATCTTTGTTTTTTTGAATACTTGCGTTTCTGACACATTAAGCAGTCCCCATTGATAAGTGTCGTTACCAGATTCGAGTCTATAGGTGGGCTAAAATGACATGTTCATTTTTCAATTCACTATTAGTCATGTTCCTCATCTGAGTAAATCACCTGCGCGGCCAGTTGGCTGTTTAAAGTTTCGGCGATCAACGCCCCCGAGATCAGCACCCCACCGGTGAGTAAAACCAACCCGTTGGTGAAGATCCCCAATGCGAGCAGAATGAATCCCCCCAGTAAAATCAGTTTATTGAGCAGGCTGTTGTGTCTGACAACTTTTTTCATCGTCATTTCCTTTTTCAGATTCGAATCGCGCCGGCATAGCGATCCATGAGCAGCGTACTGTCCAGCGCTTGCAATCGGGGTTCTACCAGGTCGTAAAGTGTTTCAGCCTCTCTGGCATCCCCCTGCTCAGCCAGTGCAATCGCGAGATAGGCGCGGTTGTAATCGACAATCAACTGCAGCATCGGCTCACTGTGCGCAATGGGTAACAGGTTCTCCTGGCATTCGTGAAACAGCTTTACTGCATCGCCGCTACGCCCCTGATGCAGTGCCAGGATTCCTTTGAAATAGGGAAGCAGAAATTTCAACAGTTCACTCAGCTGCTCTTGCTCTGCTTCTGCCATCAGTTGTTCTGCCAGTGGTATATTTTCTTCATATTTGAGTAAGGCATAGGCATAATCCAGTTGAGCCGTTGGATTTTCGGGAGCTGCTTCATACGCCAGTCGGTGACAATCTATCACCTGTTCGCGATCTTTGACGACCTCATACAGCTCAGACAGTCTGCCCAGATACATCCAGCGGGGAACATCGGGATCCTTTTCAAACGGCTTGACCAGTTTCATGCCCTCATCAAACTCTCCCTGAGCCGCCAGCGCGACACCATGGCGGCAAGCCAGTTCGTAATCGGGAACTTTGCCGACAAGGGTCGGACAGAGATCAATGACTTCATCCCAGTGTCCCCAGGCAAAGGCCTGCATCAGTCGTTTGTATTTTCGAGCCGGTGACAAATACGTGAACCAGAGACTGATCGCCAGCGGCCATAACATCACCACGACGACACCGATATCTATTGGGTCCAGATCGTCAGGATTGTCAAACCAGCCTAATTTGTAATACCAGCGGTACGCAAAGACCCCGATGACCAGCAGATAAAACCAGGCAGATTGCCAATAAGCACGCCGAAGAGTAAACAGTAGTTGCTGAAAATCGCTCAAATATTGCATCTTCACCAGATCTTCTGCTGTCAGATGCTCTTCCACATCCTTGTTATCAGGGAACAGATTTGTCGCGGCTGCAAACGCATCATCGCTATGGAGTGTGATATCAACAAACCCCTGCTCTTCCAGTTCGTTGCAGGCTTCGCGGGCACTTTCCGCCTTCACTCGATGTGTGTCTCGCTTTCCGCGTGTGTCCGTAGCGGTGATCAGATAGACGGGCATAGGCTGTTCCTGATTAGCTGCAGTGACTTATTTTCTGTTCGACCCTGATGAACAGAAAGCATTCGGTCGATCGATTACAAAAAAGCTATCAACCAGTCTACCACGTCACATTCTTCCACTACACAATCGGGTTTCGATTTCATTCTGGAAAATCAAAATAATCGCCAGGCACAACTGCAGACTTGATTTCTCTATCTTCCGCGTCCGTGATTGCAGAAACATAAAAAAACATCGCGGACCGAAATCCGCGATGTTTTATTGAGTTCCGCTCTGAACGGCTATTCGTAATACATTGCAGCAGGTTTATTCAGGCACAACCGGCGAAACGAAGTCAGACGGCTTGAAGGTCAGCACGGAGCAGTTAACCTTTTCCAGCATCCGCTCAGCGGTATTCCCGATAAAGAAACCACTCAAACCGGAACGTGCGAGTGTACCCATCGCGAGCAGATTGACTTTATGCTCGGCGAGGAAAGCCGGGATTGCCACATCAGGGGAACCTTCCAGCACATGTACCTGCACACCATAAGTCAAAGTACGAAAATCGGTTTGTGCCAGTTGCTCATTGAGTTCGTTTTCGATTTCAGATTTGATGTCTTCAGCACATTTTTTGAGTGTTTCCTGATTGACTCCCAACCCCTTCAGTCGTTCGTCGAGTCGTGTATCAATGGCGTGGACAAGATGAATTTTCATATCCGCCACTTGAGCAGACGAAACGATGAAGTTCAGAATATCGCTGCTGACTTCGCTCATGTCACTGGCGACGACAATTTCCGGAATCTCGGGCTCTTCATCAACTTTCACAGCATAGACCGGGCAGGGACACTGACGGAAGAGGTTCATCACGGTGCCGCCAAACAGGCGTCCGGTGAATCCATGTGGCCGTGTGCCGACCAGAACCATGTCATGTTTCTCGCGAATCACTTCCAGAATAATTTCCCGCCAGGGAGCTCCGAAAGCGACTTTCGAAGAACTCTCCACTCCCTTTGCATTGGCTTGTTCGATCAGCTCACTCATCACGCGGTGGGCTTCGTCTTCGACATTATTTGTCAGGTGATCTCGGTCTTCTTCCAGCAGATGCTTGGTATGGGCCGAAAGATCCATGGCTGCAAAGAATTCGAGCCGGGCATTGAACAATGCTGCTACCCAGATGGCACGTTCGACAGCTTCCGCGGTCTGCTCGTTAAGCTCTTCTGCCACCAGGCGATCCGCGTGGGTCAGATCGACGCCGACCAGAATGGAATTGATGTTTTGCATGGGTATTCTCTCGTTGTATTGTTGAGCGTAAACCGAACTCTCCATCAATATTATGACAGAAGTCGGATCTGGTTCCTAGTTGAAATCCGTTGTTAGAACGTGAGTTATACCGACTCCGCCACACGAATGCCAATCTACTGACTCACCTCAGAGCTATTGTTTCGGCTTTTGCATCAGCAGAATAAATTCATGGACTTTATTCACGCGAAAGACCGAGGGAAAACCGAGTGGTCTGAGATTATTGTATTCTGCCTGACGGTTCCAGATGATCAGATCATCATAAATCATGCCGATCTCCTGCAACCGGGCTGCGAGATCACTGTGCAGAGGAAAAAAGCGGCTTTTCTTGCGGAGATCCATCACAATCACACAACAGTAGCCCCCTGGCCTGAGCGCCGTCTGCACATCCTGAAAAACACAGGCTAATTCCTGCAGAAAGTCTTCGTAATCTTCCACAACTCCCAGATCGTGTTCATGATTTCCATAATGCCTGACCTCTTTATGGTCGGCGGAGCGGCGCTGGTTGAGCACATCCCAATAAGGGGGTGAGGTGATACAGAGATCCACACTCCCCGGAGTGACGTAATCAGACAGATTCAAGGCGGAACCATGATGAATACGCGAGCGAGTGGAAACGGTTTCCCCATCACCTGACTCATCCGTGAGCTCACTCAGTTCGGCCAGTCTCCGGGCGGCGATCTCGGCGTACTCGGCCGAGAGTTCCACTCCCACACCCGTTTTTCCCATCTTCTCCGCGGTAATCACTGTACTACCCGAGCCGGCAAAAGGATCGAGAATGACATCCCCATCCAGAGGGAGAAAGGTCTCAATCAGTCGTTCTACCAGCATCTCCGGGAAAATTGCCGGATGCTTGAGCCGGCCTTCTTCGGTCGATTTACGGATGTCACTCCAGACGCTGATCGAGTTTTGAATCCAGCGTTTACCATCCAGGGTATTGTATGGAGGCGGTAGCGTTCTGGTTCGTTTCTTTTTGGCTGGTTTAGGATCAGAAGTCGACACGCGCGCTAAGCCTCCTGCTGAATAACGGCTCACTCGGTCATCTTTACTGCCTACAGGGTACCCGGTTTAGAGACTTTGTAAATAGGCATTCAGGTCTGCCATGTCCTGTGGAGTGAGATCCTTCAAAAGTCCGGTTGGCATCAGAGATGTGCTTTTCTTGTTTTCAAAATCAATTTCATCCGCTTCAATGCGGGTGGTCTGATTATTCGAATCCCGCAGGGTCAGTCCATCCACCGAACGATAGACCACCAGCCCGGTATAGACTTTGCCATCCACGGTACCAACGATTGTGGTTTGATACCGGGGAGAAACATCACGGTTGGGAGAAACGATCGCGGTGAAGAGATCCTCACGGGAGAAACGACGGGCGACTCCCGTCAAAGCTGGTCCCAGAGCACTGCGGTTTCCGTGACACTGAATACAGGCCCGCTTCCGGAATAACGCTTCCCCCCGCTCCTTATTGCCGGTCTCCCAGTCGACAGTGGCCAGCACCGCATTTAATTTCTCCGCCTCTTCTCGCCCCTGCTGCAACACCATCTGATAGACCTGAGGGTACGTTTTAGCAATCCATTCCTCCCAGGCCTGAACCAGGGCGCGAGCCTTATCCGGGTCGGCGAGATCCGAAACCTGACCAAACTGTTGCCCGGTCCAACGCTGCAGTAACGGAATGATCCGCGCCTGCAGATTTTTTTCCCGCTTGTCATACCCCAGTCGTCGTAGTGTGGCAAACAGCTTCACCGTTTCCTCTGGCTGTTGTGGAGGTGACAGTTTTTCGAGCGCCTTGACACAGGCTTCGAGCACTTCAATCTGGGATGATTCCAGCCCTGCAATAAATTTGCCCCGATCCTGCTCTTCAGGTTGCGCCGCGAGTACTGCCAGCACAGCTGGCTGCAGCGCAAAATCGTCGTAAAGATCACGAATCATTTCCCGATGTGCAGGTTTTGTTGATTCGCCAAATACAAAAATCACATCACTGTTCCACTGAAAATCAGGGGTAGCTTCAATCTTACGCTCGAAAGCTTCAATCGCCTTGCCCAGAAACTGGGGAGGCAATTGACTGAGAAAGAGCACATGCCCCGGCAGACCAAAGTCAGGCTGTTTCACAATCTGGCGTGGGAGGTCGGCGTCGATCTTTACCAGTTGACTGTAGAGTTCTCTGAAGCGGTCATCCCAGTTGGTATCCTGTGGCAGCTTGAACCGGATCAGTTTCTCATCAATATGCACGAGGGCACTGGCGATTTTCTGCGACTGTTCCCGACTGCGGTCACTGGGAATGCGGGCCGCAACAATCAGATAATGAATGTCGGTCACCGGATCGGTATCGTCTGTAATTTTCGCCAGGATGCGATCCAGCAGCTTCGGATTGTAGGGCGAGAGCATCGCCAGGACCCGGGCCAGTTCATGATCGAGGATTTCGTGACTGCTGGGAAAGGCCTGCATCAGACGGATGCGAATCGGGTCGAGGTGCCGTTCGTGATCATTCAGATCGACGCCGTTGGCATAGCCATCAAAGACCGCTGCCATTTTTGTAGGTGGGCCCAGATCTCCGAGCCCCAACTGGATCAGTCTCAAGGCATCCAGACGCAGGTCGGTCTGGTAATCTCCTTCAAACACCGTGATCCCGGTGCGGACCGCCTGGGGGACGACACCGCCCCCCTGCTTAATGACCGTCGCATAAGCGAGCGTCATCAACGCGGCACCTTCATCTGGACCAATCCGTTCGGAGAGTGTTTTAAAGTCCTCAGCGTTCAATGTCGCAGCGGCCCGGGCTGCGGTCTGACGTACATATCGGGCCGTAGCTCCCAAAGTCTGTTGCAGACCATCCAGGCACTGGCTCTGATCGATCTGATCCCCCAGTTGCATAAGCGTCTCCAGCGCGAAGCGGGATACAAGGGCAGAATCATTTTTGAGCAACGCATTCAGCCACTCGGATTTGCGTGTTGGTTGATCGTGATAAGCAAGAGACCACGCCAGGCGGGCACGTACCCGCTCCGATTGATCCAGAATCAGGCGTTCGACGATTCGGTCCGGAAAACCACCCAGCTGTTCGGTTACGATTTCAATCGCTCGTAGACGCTGATCCTCTGGACGACCACCATCGAGGGCTGCCCGATAAAAGTCTTCCGGCTGCAGTTGTTTGAGCAGCGGAAGCCAGGCTTCCCGCGACCAGCTGCTCAAAGGCTGTGGTGCCGAGAGACAGGTATCGAGTTCTGCAGGCGTTTCTGTGGAATCTGTTAGAGGTGCCTCTTCCACATCCGCAAGATCAGGCTTTTGAGCGACGACCGGACCGACATAGTCGATTCGAAACACGCTGCCGCGAGTACCGCGCCCACCGACACTGACATAGAGTGCCCCATCAGCGCCGATGGCCAGATCGGTGGGGGCAAAGCCGAATTGCCCGACTCCTGTGATGAATTCGGTCGGCTCACTGGCATAGCTGCCGTCATAGTTTTCCAATGGAATCGCATGCACACGGCCGAAGGTCCAGTCGGCCACAAACAGGGCTCCCTGATACTCTGCGGGAAAACTCCGATGTCGATAGCAGGAGACACCGGTCGGTGAACCACGATGAAAAGCCGCGACTGCAGGTGGCATGTCTAAAAATGTATCGGGGCGTTTCCAGCTGCGGCTCCGCCAGCCTGCATTCGAACCGGGGAGCACATGAAAGACACGCGTAGGCCGGTACCAGGGGAGAGAAATGTCCCGCTCACCATCGCTGTCATAAGTAAAGATATCACCATTGGCCGAGAAAGTGAAATCGTAGGCATTACGAAAACCGTCGGCTCGAACTTCCCCTTTTGTGAGATCGGGAGTCAGCCGCATCAGGGTGCCGGCATAAGGTTTCTTGACAGGAGAGTTGTCGAGCGTAATATATTTTTCATTGATACCTGTTGTATTTCCGAGCAACAGATACCACCAGCCATCGGGGCCTTTTTGAATCGAATGGGTATTGTGTTCGCCACCGGTCCGGGTTCTTAAAAAGACATCCGGCTTGCCGTCCGCCCGATCATCGCCATCCTGATCGCGATAGCGGATCAGTCCAGCGTCTCCCGTGCAAAGTAAATCGCGGCCCAGAAAATACATTCCCTGGGCGCCACTGGCAGGACCGTCTGCGAATTGTTTGAAGGAATCGGCAACGCCATCCTGGTCTTCGTCAATCAGGATGCGCACGTAACCGGGGCCAGAAACGACAACGCGGCCCAGGGAGTCGACGGTCATGGAATAAATGTCATGCGCCAGGTCATCATCGGCATATAACGTCGCACGGAACCCTTCCGGAACCTTGAGTCCTGAAAAACTGTCGGCTGGTTTTGTCTGCGCAACAAGAGTTTCTGCGCCAACAAACAGACAGAGGAACAAGATAGCAAATCGATTTCCAGTTCGTCTGACGGCGCGTCGAATATTAAATAACCGCATTGTGCCTCATGGGGTTGGTGGTTTGAATTCTCAAAAGATCCCGATCACTGAACCTCAGAGGAACGAATGTCAGGTCAGGTAGCCTCGATTGACTGCAAAAGTATCATAGTGCCTGTCAATGGTCTAAGGCAATCCCCGCTTGTGAGAGCCCTGAAATGGTTCATTTCGAAGAGACTGCGGTGGTTTTCCAGAATTCCGGGAGCTCGTCCAGGGTTTCTGCAACGATCTGCAGGATCGCCTGCCGCTCAGGTAAGGGGAAATTCTGAGGGTCGACGTCCCAATCCGCTTTCAGCGTAGAATTATCCGCGTTCAGGAATTCATAAAAATCCTTGAGAATCCGCAATCTGGGTCCTGCAGGCATCTTCTGGAATCCATCAGTGTAGATCAGGTAACTCAATCGATACTGAAACAACCGGGTTTTCAGATCGAAGTCTTTTAACGAGCGGCCCTGCGAGTCCCGCTTCCCCTGACGGGCAAACCAGTCCTGATAACCACTGGTGCCCTTCACCGGTGCCGTGAGTGGTGCTTCATCCAGAAACAGCAGATACCGCACCAGCCGCTGCCGGGCATCCGATTCCAGACCCAGTTGATACTCCATGCCTACGCGCGTGATCAAATTATGCGCGTGGACCTGATGATCGAGAACCAGGTGTGCCACCAGATCGGAATGCGGACTGAGATATTTTGTTGTATCAAAGAACTGATCGACGTGTGTCAGGTTGGCACGTAACGCCGGATTCGTTCGGAACTCTTCTATCGTCTCTCTGCCGAATACATTCCCCAGGTGCAGCATGTCTCCGTGAGTACCGGTCACGTACCAGCCACCCCAGCGTTTTTCGAGTGGTTTGTCATGAGATATCTGCGAATAACCGGATATCGGGCGACCATGGTCATCGGTGAGAAAGGAACGGACGAGCAGTCCCGGTACCCGGAGGCTCGAATCTCCTGCATGACAGGCCAGACAGCGGTCCGAGCGGACGAAGCGGGGTTTCGCGGAAGCCTTGAGGTCCAGTTCATAAAAGATCGTTCCCCGCAGCGGGTCTATGGACGCCAGTTCCATCGAGCGGGCTCCTGGCACCCAGCCCAGGTAGACATCATCATTAAAATAAACCACTCGCGGGTTATCAGGATTAATAATCCGTGGATTCAGGGCCGTCCTGGAATAGACCATCAACTGTGAAGACTCGGGCAGCTGTAACTGGTTGAGAACTTCCCTTAAATATCCCCACTCTGTATCGAATTTCAGCTCTCTTTTTTGTTGAACCAGCTGTTCGTTTAAGAGTGTGACGGGGTCCGTTAAAGTGCTGGTACCATACGCAACGGGCTGTAATCCGTAGGGAACGGGATCCCTAAAGTCAATCTGACTCACAGGTTTTGCAGGTTTGAGAGCCACCAGTGGTTCTTCGCCGGACAGATTGCCTACCAGCAGAAGCAGCAGAATTCCAACTCTCAACAGGGTTGATATCATTGATTCAGCACGCCAATTGATCAATTCACATTGATGGGTTAAGATATTGAGAGATAACAGGTTGCCAGCTTAGCACTCAGTACTCTTCCCAGTTTACCAAAGGGGATGAGAAAGTTTGCGGGTCCGGCAACGAATTGTCAATATTGACTCAAAAATCTAAAATCCGTAAGAAACGGCAAGGTTTTGTATCTTACTTCACAGAAGAAAACAGGCCTGTCACCGATATCATTCTACGTATTGTATAATTTAACATGTGGGCGTTCGAGCCCGTCCGAGTTTGTCACACCTGAAATCGCCTGCCTTTTGAAGACAGAACACAGGTTTCCTCGCGAACCTTTCCGACAGGAGTAGCCTGTCAGATCAGGGGTGATCGACCAACTACCAAAGTATCCGAGTTTTCTGGAAGGGTTTCATTTTGAAAACTCCCCGCCGCTATATCGCAACCGTCGCCTGCCTGATTATTCTCGCCTCCCTGTTCTGCAGTTCGCTGACACTCACAGCTCAGAAACCGTCCCTGCCCGATCTCTTCGGACAGAAACAGGCTGCATCCGGGAAGGAAACAAAGAACGCCAAGGCAGAAATCAGTGTCAGCCTGCTCCCTCAGGATGCCAAAGCAGGAGAGACCGTCACACTCTCACTGACCATGCTGATTCCCGAAGGTTCCTACACCTACTCAACCAATCCGACGTTTGGCGGCGCTACCAAGTTCGTCATTGAGGAATCGAAAGGCGTGACCGCCATCGATCAGCACTTCAATGCCGACCATCCTCCCAAAACCGTCTTCGAGCCCCTGTTCGGCAAAGAGATTGAAAAATACACCAAGAGCGTCATTTGGACACGACGCTTTAAGGTCAATAAAGACGTAAAAGAACCCAGTCAGGTTCAGATCAAAGGGCAGATGCTCTATCAGGTCTGTGATGCCAAAAATTGCGTGCCTTCGCAATACGCATTCTCCGCAACCTTATCCGGAAAGCAGGAAAGTGCGCCGCTGTCATTTACCACGATTCCTGAACGGCGAAACGTACCTGATCCAATCGAATTAAAGTTCGCGCTGGAACCGGCGGCGGTGAATCCCAAACAACTGGTCGACTTGAAAATTACGATGAAGCTGGAACCGGAATTCCATACGTTTGCACTCGATCAGGACAAAACTCAGGCGGGACTGCCCACACATATCGAAATTCTGAAGCTCGAAGGTTTGAAATCCGTCTCCCAGCAGTTCAAAGCCACACCTGATCCCAAAGTGGAAACTCACGGAGAATTCAGCCAGCGTACCCACTACAACGAAGTGGTCTGGACGCGGCAGTTTGAACGGATAGCAGATGCCCAGGAAATTGGTGTAGAAGGAAAACTGACATATCAGATCTGCAATGAGGGCAGCTGTCGACGCCCGATGCCGGTCGAGTTCAAACTGGGAGATCTCACTAATGCACAGCCGGTGGCGATGTCTTCACTGGAAGAACTCAACAGCGGCAGTGCAGCTGACGACGACACCATCATTATCAGCTCTGAAGAATCCAACCGCAGTCTGTCTTCGTATCTGTTTTTCGCCTTCCTGGGAGGCTTGATTCTCAACGTAATGCCCTGTGTTCTGCCGGTCGTGGCAATTAAGGTCATGAGCTTCGTACAGCAGGCGGGAGAAAGTCGACTCCGCATCTTCCTGCTAAATATCTTCTATTCACTGGGTGTCCTGGTCGTCTTTCTGAGCCTGGCCTCACTCGCGGTCTTCGCGGGACTGGGTTGGGGCGGTCTCTTCCAGAGCACAAAATTTAATGTCATCATGGCCTGCATCGTTTATGCAATGGGCTTGAGCATGCTGGGCGTCTTTGAAATCCCGGTACCGGGTATGGTCGGCTCAGCTGCGGGCGGACAACAGAAAGAGGGACTGACCGGTGCGTTTCTGACCGGGATCCTGGCAACACTTTTGGCGACTCCCTGTAGTGGTCCGTTCCTGGGACCGGTACTCGCCTGGTCTGTCAAACAGACACCGCAAATCACTTACCTGGTCTGGCTGGTCATGGGACTGGGCATGGCTTCACCTTATATCATCTTCAGCATTTTCCCCAACGCGATCAAATTCCTGCCCAAACCGGGCATGTGGATGGTCCGCTTCAAAGAGTTCTCGGGGATCGTACTTATGGGAGCAGTGATTTTTATCATTTCGTTCCTGGACGAATCCCTGACCATTCCCGTACTGATCATGCTGCTGGGGATCACCACCGGCCTGTGGATGATCGGCAGTCTGTACTCACACAGTTCGCCTGCTCGAGTGAAGCTGGCGGTGCGGACGGCAGCGTTACTGCTCACAGCCGGGATCTGCTTCTTCGGTTATAACATGAGTCAGAAGTCGACCAACGATCTTCCCTGGGTGCCTTTCAATGCCCAGGAACTGAAAAAACTGCGTTCTGAAAATCGGACCGTCCTCATTGACTTCTCTGCGGACTGGTGCCTGAGCTGTAAGACCAACGAGAAACTGGCTCTGAATACTCCCGAAACCCTGGAAATGGTCAGTAAGTACAACGTGGTGCCGATGTATGCGGACTACACAGATTACTCACCTGACATCAAAGCATGGCTGGACAAATTTGAGAGTGTCAGCATTCCCTTGACTGTGATCTTCCCCGCCAATAACCCCAACAAACCGATTATCATCCGTGACCTGTATACACAGTCCACGCTTTTAAGCGCCCTGAAACAGGCTGTGGATGAATCTCCCGCCGTGAAATCTGTCCCTAAGCAGGCAATGATTTCTACTGAGAACGCCGAAGCACATTAAATTCGCGCTCGTCTGAGTTGATTGCATGCGGGCTCTGAATCGAATTTCTGTCCGTAGATGCATCAACGCTTTTCGATTCCTGAACTTTTTTGTAAGGTATGAAGCATTCCGTGATCGTACCGTTTCTGTACGCTTCCATCCCCTTTTTTCCTGCTGATCTGAGCGGAATGGCAACAGCCACCGGTTGGTAATTTCGATTTCCAATGGCTGGCACCATGCTGCTCAGTAAAACACAATGTTTCTCTGACAACGAGACCTGCCATGCAAGACACCCCCTCCGCTCCCGATCCAGAACAGAATCAAGAAGATGAGATTGTCGTAGCCGCTCCCCGGCGCTCGACCTGGTCTGAAATGAGAACTGCTGAAGACTGGTGGGCGATCTGGATCGGAGGCACGCTGCTGGTAGTCTGCTTTCTGGCGATGTATTTTTCACTGCCCGCCGATTTCGCAGAGCAGGTTAAAGCCGCGGAAGCTGCTGGTGAGAAGGTGAGTGCACACAGCCCTCTGAAACCGTGGCTGGCGAAACCGGGATCCTGGACAGACAACCCGGTAGATTCGCTGTTTCCGCCTGAGAAATCGAGTCTGCTGCTGCCGATCGGCGTTGTCTTCCTGGTCAGCCTGATTGTGTTTTCGATTGGTGTCACAGCCATGGGACAGAAAACGCCCCCCTTCGCCGTTGGTTTCGTAGCGGTCTTTCTGCTGGCCACGCTGGCATATATTCTGACCGGCCAAGCGGTGATCAAAAGCTATAACCTTGAATACGCGCTCTGGGCATTGATGATTGGTCTGGTAATCAGCAATACCATTGGAACCCCCAAGTGGATCAAGCCGGCACTGAAAACCGAGTTGTATATTAAGTCGGGGCTGGTAATCATGGGGGCCGGCGTGCTGCTCAATCGTCTGCTCATCCTGGGCCTCCCTGGTATCTATGTGGCCTGGGTCGTCACCCCCATTGTTCTGATCAGCACCTATTTTTTCGGGCAGAAGTTCCTGAAAATGGAATCCCGCTCGCTGAACATGGTGATTTCCGCGGATATGTCTGTGTGTGGTGTCTCGGCTGCGATCGCCACCGCAGCCTCCTGTAAAGCCAAGAAGGAAGAGCTCTCCTTCGCCATCGGGCTATCGTTGACGTTTACGGTCTTCATGATGATTGCCCTTCCCGCGGTGATTAAGGCGCTGGGCATGAGCCCGATTCTGGGTGGTGCCTGGATGGGGGGAACCATCGATGCGACAGGCGCGGTCGCCGCTGCAGGTAACCTGCTGGGACCAGAGGCAGAGCAAGTCGCCGTCACCATCAAGATGATCCAGAATATCCTGATCGGCGTGACCGCTTTTGGCGTCGCCGTCTACTGGGTCAGCTGCGTGGAAGGCAAAGAATCCGGTATCAAACCAGATGCCTGGGAAATCTGGTATCGCTTCCCCAAATTCGTATTGGGGTTCATCGCGGCATCAGCGATCTTCTCCCTTTTATATGTATCGCTTCCCGGCGGAGATGTCGTGGTGCCAGCCATGGTGAAAGAATCTTCCAAGGTCTTCCGCGGCTGGTTCTTCTGTCTGGCCTTTATCAGCATCGGCCTGGAAACCAACTTCCGCGAACTGGCGAAATTTCTCAAGGGGGGCAAGCCACTGATTCTGTATGTCTGTGGCCAGTCTCTGAACCTGATTCTGACACTCTTGATGGCCTGGTTGATGTTCGAAGTCTTCTACAAGGATGTCGTCACCGAAGTCTTCAAGAAGTAGGCTACCTGGCGCAAAAGAAAACCCCGGTCATTCCGGACCGGGGTGGTTGTGATTTCGCGAGTTATCAGGATGAGTGTTTGAGCAACCAGACCAGCAGCCCTTTGGCAAGGTGCTTGCGATTCTCCGCCTGATCAAAGACGATGCTCTGCTCGCAGTCAACAACTCCGTCTGTTACTTCCAGCCCCCGTTTTGCGGGCAGGCAGTGCATGAAGTGACACTGTTTTCCGGCAGCAGAGATCAGGCTTTCCGTCACCTGAAAATCGGCAAAAATCTTTTTGCGTTTTTCGGTCTCTGCTTCCTGTCCCATACTGGCCCAGACATCGGTGTAGATCACCGTCGCATCGGCAACCGCTTTCAGCGGATCAGCTTCCAGTTCCAGTTGCAGGCCGGGATAATTGTTCTGCAGTGTTGCCACCAGATCCGAACAGAGTTCGAAACCTTCGGGCGAAGAGACCACAAACGGCACATTCAGCTTGGCACAACAGTTAGCCAGCGAATACGCCACATTATTCCCGTCACCGACGTAGACCAGTTTCTGCTGCGTCAGGTCACCTAGCAGTTCCTGCATGGTAAACAGATCTGTGAGCGCCTGGCAGGGATGACTGAGATCGGAAAGGGCATTGATCACACTGGTTCCCGCGTGCTGCGAAAATTTTTCAATCAGCTCGTGTGAAAAGGTCCGCATGGTGATCACATCCGAAAACCGACCGATCACCCGGGCCACGTCCTCGATCGACTCACGCCCATCGAGGCCTGCCTCTTTACAGGTGAAAAAACTCGAACCACCGCCCAATTCCCACATGGCTGATTCAAAACTGAGACGGGTCCGCAGAGAGGGTTTTTCAAACAGCTGGGTCATCGTATAACCCTGCAGTAACTGAGGACGTTCACCCTGCTTCCGCTTGTCTTTGAGCTCTTGTGCTTGAGCAAAGATCTCAACTATTTCGGACGATTCCAGATCGTTTAACGTGACTAAATGCCTCATGGAAGTTCTCGATTAATGACGTTTTAAAAACAGTAATTCCTGTTCGTATCTTAAATTAAGACTCGAACAGGAATGTGTGAATGAACAAATAATGGATGCTTGAGCGGGCCGCGTGGCTTAGGCCTCTTCGGCCATTTCACGCAGGACTGTTGCGATCAGTTCGCAGCCTTCCTCGACCTGCTCGGCGGTGACATTCAGAGCCGGCAACAGTCGAACGACGGTATCGTGCGTCGCGTTGATTAACAGGCCACGTTCCATGCATTTGCCGACGGCGGGAGCAGAAGGAATATTCAGATCGACGCCGATCATCATCCCTTTGACGCGGACTTCGCGAATGATGGGAAGTTCCTGCTGAAGCTGTTCAAAGAACTGCTTGAACTTGTCGGACATGGCATGGCAGTTTTCGAGCAGATTCTGATCTTCGATCATCTGGCCCGTCGCCAGACCGGCAGCCATCGCCAGAGGGTTTCCGCCAAAAGTGCTGGCGTGCATTCCAGGTCGCAGGCTGGGAGCAACCTCTTCTGTCGCAATCAGAGCCCCGGCAGCAACACCGCCGGCAATCCCTTTCGCCATCGTCATGATGTCTGGCTGAACGTCCCACTGTTGATAACCAAACCAGGTGCCGGTCCGTCCCATACTGGTCTGGACTTCATCGAAGATCAAAAGGCAGTTGGCTTCATCAGCGATTTTTCGCAGACCGGCCAGATAGCCCTGATCGGGGACATTCACGCCCCCTTCCCCCTGAACCGGTTCGACCATAATCGCACAGGTTTCGTCATCGACGAGGCTGGCGATCGCTTCGAGATCATTAAACGGAGCATAACGGAACCCGGCAACCAGCGGTCCCAGACCGGCATGGTACTTGGGTTGTGCTGTCGCGGTGACTGCAGCAAAAGTCCGTCCGTGGAAACCATTTTCGCAGGTAATGATCTTGGGCCGCTTACCATCATAATGCAGACGGGCCAGCTTGAGAGCCCCTTCATTCGCTTCCGCACCACTGTTACAGAAGAAGGCTTTTCCAAAGCTGCGACTACAGAGGAATTCTGCGAACCGTCCCTGAGCTTCGGTATACCAGGTGTTGGGAACATGAATCAGCCGGGAAACCTGATCCTGAATCGCTGAGACAACCGGTTCGGGACAATAGCCCAGAATGTTACAGCCCCAGCCGGGAAACAGGTCGAGATAACGGTTACCTTCCGCGTCCCAGACATAGCTCCCCTCGCCGCGCACCAGACTGATCGGGTAGCGACCGTAATTGGGGATCACATACTTGTCGAAGAGGGCAATCGTTTCCTGACTACTGGCATGTCCCGTTACTGACACTGAAACACCTCACTTGTAAGAGAAATCCGTAAATTCACAATATCGGTTTGATGGAAAGGAATTTTGACACTAATTCTTGAACTGAAGTTCGAAAAAAAAAGCAAACTTTGACTCAGCTGTGATTTCAGCAGTGAATCAGGCTTTCCTCCTGCAGCTGACAGCAGCGCAGAACGAAGCGGAAAATTATAGCAGAAGGCTTAAAATTTAGCAGCAATCCGGGAAAAAAGAATCGGATTACTCATCAAATATTCATCTAACCTGCCTGCAGGATTTCCGCAACTTCTTTAGCAAAGTAGGTTAACACACCATCAGCCCCTGCCCGCTTGAAACAGAGCAGGCTTTCCAGCATGCATTTTTTGCGGTCGAGCCAGCCGTTCTGGGCGGCGGCAGAGATCATCGCAAATTCCCCACTCACCTGATAGGCATAGGTGGGAACCTCAAATTCCGCTTTCACGCGGCGGACGATATCCAGGTAAGGCATTCCCGGCTTGACCATCACCATATCCGCCCCTTCGCTGATATCCAGGCCCACTTCCCGCATCGCCTCGTCGCTGTTGGCGGGGTCCATCTGATAGGTTCGCTTGTCCCCCGTTCCCAGGTTGGTCCCGGAACCGACGGCATCACGGAACGGACCATAAAAGGCAGAGGCATATTTCGCCGCATATGCCATGATCTGCACGTGCTGAAATCCGGCTTCGTCGAGGGCTTCTCGAATCGCTCCAATGCGGCCATCCATCATGTCTGAAGGCGCGATGATATCGCAACCCGCTTCCGCCTGCACTACAGCCTGCTGACAGAGGACATCGATGGTTTCGTCATTGACCACGTATCCATCCTTAACGAGACCATCCTGCCCGTGACTGGTATAGGGATCCAGGGCGACATCGCAGAGAATCCCCAGATTCAGGTTCTGCTCTTTCAAAGCACGCACCGCCCGGCAGACCAGGTTTTCAGGATTAAAGGCTTCTTCCCCCCCTTCGGTTTTCTTTGACGGATCGGTCGCAGGGAACAATGCCAGAGCCGGGATCTGTAATTCTGCGGCCGCAGCCGCCTGTTCCACCAGATGATCGATGGTCAAGCGGTGGACTCCGGGCATGGAAGGAATCTCTGTTTTCTGGTTTTCGCCATCCTGAATAAAGACCGGCCAGATCAGATCATTTACTGAAAGCTGATTCTCGGAAACCAGGCGTCGTGACCAGTCGGTTCGACGATTCCGCCGCATACGTACCTGAGGATACATGAAAAACAGGGTCCTTCTTTATTTGAAGTCAGGGAATGCCTATAAATTATAGATCGATTTCCTGATTATGGTCTAAAGAGCCTCGAATATAAAGGTACAGGCTCTTTTTAAATCTGGATGAGAGAACAGATTAGACCATTGCAATACCCAGAAAACTTCAATAGTGTATTAATTATATGTAGGGGATTTAACCCTCCCACCTTGCAGCTGAGATCACAGGTCCGACACCCGACCTGTCGTCCTTCATCAGTGATACCACATTCTATAAAAGAACAGTGAGGATCTTCTATGCGAAGAATTAACATGGTGCTTGTCAGCTCCATTATGCTGTTATTCACAACGTCGCTTGCCTCTGCAGGCGACTGGGCGCATTGGCGCGGTCCGGAGCATAATGGGATCTCCCGTGAAACAAACCTCGTCGACGAGTGGTCCCTCGACGGTAAAAATGTGCTCTGGAAATCTGACATCGGTGGCCGGTCAGCCCCCATCGTATTGAATGGTCGCGTTTATCTGAATTGTCGCACCCACCACGATGTCACCGACCCCAAAGATAAAATCAATGCCCAGGAACAGGTCGTCTGCTGGGACGCTAAGACCGGCAAAGTAATCTGGAAAGATGTATTCAATGTTTTCCAGACCGACATCCCTTCTCCCCGTGTCGGCTGGGCCAGCATGGTGGGTGATCCGGAGACCGGTAACGTCTATGTCCACTCTGTGAGCGGTCTGTTCCGCTGCTACTCTTCTGATGGCAAAGTCCTCTGGGAAACATCACTGTCTGAAGACTACGGAAAGATTTCCGGTTACGGCGGACGAACCCAGACTCCCATCATTGATGAAAATCGTGTGATCGTCAGCTTCCTGCAACTCAACTGGGGTAAGACTGCTGCTCCACCACCAAAGCAGACTTACTACGCTTTCGATAAAAAGAGCGGCAAGCTGCTCTGGACGGCCGCTCCCGGCGGTGCTCCCTTCGACACCAACTATTCAGCCCCCATCGTAACTGTCATCGACGGCGTCCGGCAGTTGATTGCCGGTAATGCCGATGGTGGCTGCTACGGTATGAATGCCCGCACCGGAGAAAAGCTGTGGGGCTTCAGCATGTCAAAACGGGGTTTGAACTGTTCTCCCGTTGCTGACGGTAACCTGGTCTACATCACCCATGGTGAAGACAACATCGATAACGTGGAATTCGGTCGGGTGCAGTGCATTGACGCTTCCAAGCGGGGCGACATCACCGAAACCGGCAGTGTCTGGCGTGTCGACGGTATTAAAGCCGGCTATGCCAGTGTCCTTGTCAAAGACGGAATTCTGTATGTCGTCGCCGACACCGGTCAGATGTATGCATTTGACAGCAAGAACGGCAAACAGCTCTGGACTCATAACCTCGGAACCGTTGGAAAAGGTTCTCCGGTCTGGGCAGATGGCAAACTGTATGTAATGGAAGTCAACGGAAACATCTTTATCCTCAAACCGAGCCGCGAAAAATGTGAAGAACTGTCTCACGTTCAACTGCTGGCTCGCGTCGATAAAGGGATGGATGAAATTTACGCCTCTCCCGCGATTGCCGATGGTCGAATCTATTTCGTTACGCGTGACCGTACTATCTGTATCGGCGACGAATCGCTGAAACCGAGCAGCGATCCGGTGCCTCCTCTCAAAGATGAAAAACCGGTTCAGGATAAGATTGCCACCATTCAACTGGTGCCTTATGAAATTGCAGTTCCCCAGGGAGATAAGATCGATTATCAAATCCTGGCTTACGATGCCAACGGCCGCTTCATCAAAGAAGTAGAAGGGAAACTGACTCCCGGTCCCGGCATGGAACAGGCGAAAGTGGATGGCATGTCGGTCACCACTCCGAGTGACCTGAAATCTCCCGCGGCAGGAACCATCTCTGTTCAAGTTGGTGATGCTACTGCCGAAGCCCGTCTGCGTGTCTTCCCGCCTCTGCCCTGGAAGTATGACTTCGAAGGTATGAAAGGGAAACAGGTACCTGGCAGCTGGGTGAATGCGTTCCTCAAACTGCAGCCAAACGAACTGGATGGCACCACGGCAATGAAAGCCAGCCCGGGTAAAGGTCGCCCCAGTGCCAGCGTCTGGCTTGGCCCCTCTGACATGAGCAAGCTGGCACCGAACGGTTACACCGTTCAGGCAGACGTGTTCATGAAGGAACAGAAACGTAAGCTGGCCAGTGTCGGCGTCACCGTGAATCGCTATGACCTGATCCTGAAAGGTAACTCGAGCAAGCTCGCAATCCAGAGTTGGGCTCCGCACCAGCGGATGGCCAAGGAAATCCGTTTCCGTTCTGATCCGGATGTCTGGTACACCATGAAGCTCAAAGTTGAGGTCAAAGATGGACAGGCAACGGTAAAAGGCAAAGTCTGGCCTCGTGAAAAACCGGAACCCGAAGAGTGGACCATCGAAACTGTCGATCCGCATGCGAATGAGAAGGGAAGCCCAGGGCTTTACCTCTACCGTCTCGCCGATGTTTACTTTGATAACGTCATTGTCTCTGAGGATAAATAATGAAAAAGATTCTATTACGATTTGCCCTGTTGAACTCATTTGCATGCTGTGCACTGCTGGCTTCCACAGGTTGTGAATCCCGCGATGCTGAGAAGCCGGAAGCGATGCCGGAAACAACGACGGACCTGGGTGGTTCTGCTCCGATTGAAGAAGCAGGTTCAACCACCGGTGGTGCCGGAGTAAATGTTCCGGAAGAAAAACCGGAGATGAAAAAAGAAGAACAGGCTCTGGATTCTGATGGGAACCCCGTAAAGCCTGAGGTAGAAGCCAAGCCGAAAGCCGAGGAAAAACCCAAAGCCGATCCTAAGCCGGAAAAGAAAGCTGAAGAAACCTCGCAGACCAAGCCTGAAGAAAAAACAGAACTGGTCAGCAAAGAGGCAAAATCGGATGCGAAAGTCGCAGGTGACTGGCCGATGTGGGGGGGAGACCCTACCCGGAACATGGTCAATAAGACCACCGGCATCTCCCTGAACTTTAAACCCGGCGAAGGGGATGATAAAGGCGAAAACATCATCTGGGTCTCCAAGCTGGGTTCACAGACTTACGGTAACCCGGTTGTGGCCAATGGACAGGTTTACGTCGGCACCAATAACGGTGGTAAGTATCGTCCTCAGCACAAAGACGACCTCGGTGTCGTACTCTGCTTCGATGAAAAAACCGGTGACTTCAAATGGCAGCTCTCGCGAGAAAAACTGCCCCAGGGTCGTGTGAACGACTGGCCGGAACAGGGGATCTGTTCGACTCCCTGTATCGAAGGAGACCGTGTCTGGGTCGTTACCAATCGTTGTGAACTGATGTGCCTGGATGCGAATGGCTTCTACGACAACGAAAATGATGGCCCTTACAAGGATGAAAAGGACACCGACAAAACAGACGCCGACATTATCTGGAACCTGGATATGATCGAAGACCTGGGTGTCTTCCCGCATAACCTGGCAACCAGTTCGCCGGTCGTCCATGGCGACTATGTCTTCCTGCTGACATCCAACGGCGTTGATGAAGCACACTTGGAAGTCCCTGCTCCACGGGCTCCCTGTTTTCTAGCAATCAACAAAAACACCGGTGAGGTCATCTGGGAAGACAACACCCCATTCGATCAGATTCTACACGGTCAATGGTCATCACCCGCCATCGGTGTGGTGAATGGTCAGACCCAGGTTTACTTCCCCGGTGGGGACGGCTGGCTGTACGCCTTCACTCCCGAAGGAGACGGCGATGGTAATGCCAAGCTGATCTGGAAATTCGACCTGAATCCCAAAGACTCCAAATGGGAACTGGGTGGTCGCGGTACCCGTAATGCGATCATCAGCACCCCGGTCTTCAAAGACAACAGCGTTGTGCTGGGTGTCGGACAGGACCCGGAGCACGGTGAAGGAGTCGGTCATATCTACCGCATCGATGCCACCAAGAAAGGCGATATCAGCCCACAGATCTCTGATGGTAAAGAGGGCTGGAAAGAAAACCCGAACTCGGGCCAGATCTGGCACTACGGTGGTGAAGACACCGATGGTAAGCTGACCGGCAAGAAAGGTGAGCTGCTTTACCGTCGAACAATGTCAACTGTCGGGATCGAAGACGGACTGGTTTATGCACCAGACCTGAGTGGTTTCGTACACTGCCTCGATTTCGCAACCGGTAAACGCTACTGGGAATACGACATGTTTGCCGCCTGCTGGGGATCCCCCATGGTGGTTGACGGGAAAGTATTCATTGGAAACGAAGATGGAATGCTGATCATTCTCAAAGCCGGCAAAGAAAAGAAACTGCTGGAAGAGAAGACCTTCAATTCCTCAATCTACAGTACACCCACGATCGCCAACGGACATATGTTCGTTTCTGACCGTTCCCGGCTGTACAAGATCAAAGTGACTGAATAGTAAACAGTTACGACGATCAATTAAATTCTGAAAGCAGAAGTCTTCCCGCGAAGGCTTCTGCTTTTTTCTTGCGCCTCTGAATTTCGGTTTTGACATAAATTCACTTTTTTGATACACCCCACTCACCATTCCCACACCGCCCCTGCGACAGGCAGGGGGGACTCACCAAATCTGTGCAATCTCACCAGCTGGAAACGACGTCTGTCTAACCGGCGAAACGGGTATCAAATCATTCATGTCACCAGCTATTATTGTCGTCCCCTGTTATAACGAAGAGAAACGGTTAGAGATCCTCCAGTTCCGTAAGCACGTCGCGCGGCACCCGGAGCACTCTTTTCTGTTCGTTAACGATGGCAGTTCCGATCGCACTGCGCTGGTCCTGGATGACTTGCATGCTGCTGATCCCGACCACTTTAAAGTTTTACATCTCTCCCACAATCAGGGAAAGGCCGAGGCGGTCCGTCAGGGAATGCAGCAGGCATTGCAATCCGGTGTGGAATACGCAGGTTTCTGGGACGCAGATCTGGCTACACCCCTGGAATCGATTCCGGATTTTGTCGCACAGCTGGAACAGATGCCTGAACGATCCATGGTTCTGGGTGCCCGCGTCAAACTGCTGGGACGTCAGATCGAAAGAAAACAGCTGAGGCATTACCTGGGCCGCATCTTTGCAACATCGGCGTCTACAGTATTATGGCTTCCCATCTACGATACACAGTGTGGCGCAAAGCTGTTTCGCGTCACGCGGGAAAACCAGAGTCTGTTTGCCACAAGGTTTCTCACCAACTGGATCTTCGATGTAGAGCTGCTAGCACGGTCGCGGCAACTGGAGCGATTCTTTGGATGCCCCAAGCTGGAAGATACCGTCTATGAACTGCCCCTGACCAGCTGGCGGGACGTGGCAGGCTCTAAAGTGAAGCCTCACGATTTTTTCAAGGCGTTTTTCGAGCTCTGCACCATTTACTGGCGTTATTTGCGTCCTTCTCTGAAATCGCCATTCACTCAGTTGCCGACTCAGATTGAAACGCAGTCGAAGCGCAAAGCAGCATAAGCCGCTCAAGTCAGAGATCAGTCACCGTGAGTATTAAACCACTTTTTACAGTAACTGCACTTCACATCCCCATGAGGTGAAACGTCCGACTCTTCCCCAATCGGCGCATTGCAGTGCGGGCAGGCATAGCTGCTGCGTTTCTTGGTAGGGGATGGTTTCCGGGTTGCCCTGACCCCCGTCAGACGGCTGCCCCTGGCGGTAAGTGACCTGTAAGCAGTAAAGCCACCTACCATCACAAAGGGAATCGCTATCAACGAACCAATAATGCGAAAAAACAGAGGCGGTGAATGGAATCCCCCGAAGGGCTGAGACCACAGAAAAGAAATCAGAGTCAAACCAATTCCGCCAAAGACACAGCCAATCACGACCCCGACCAGACGGGCTCCCGGTGAAATATTCTGCTGGCGCTCTTCCTGCTCGCTCATGATTCTCCCTGAATTGTTGCCTCAACTGGCGGTAACCGGGGTTGAGACTATTCCGCCTCGACTTCCTGTGATATGACTTCCCGATACGCGATATCCTGCAGCAGGGCATAACGGACGATATTCAAGGCGAGGTTCACTGCATCCTGTGGCACATAACCGGCACAGGCGACCGACGCCTGCTGCTCCAGGGCACAGCTGATATCGTACTTACTATATATGACAGCCAGGTGCCCATCAATTTCAATTCCTTCGAGCAGTGGTTCAACGACCAGAGTTTCCGCTTTCAGCGGCTGGTTTACATCGTTGACTTCCATCTGGCGACGACGCACGCGGCGCACATCATATCCGGTCTGCTCCGAAAACAGGGGATGATCGACGGGAATGCGTTTTAACTGTTTCGTTGGAAACATTTCCTGCATCAGTTGACGAAAGCTTTTATCGAAAGGCTGGGCGCCACAACAGGCATCAGCAAACAGTACCGCCCCATTATCCAGGGCCTGTTTCAGGTTTGACTGCTCCGTTTTAGAGAGGCTGAACTGGCTTCTGCCATGCATGTAAAGCAGCGGGTACTGCATCAGATTAGGATCGCTGGCCGGCAGACTGGGCGTTTTCGTGGAAGCGATCATTCCCGCATTTTGATTCAGGGCCTTGAGCAGATTCGTCAAAGCCCGCGGTGCTGCATCCCAAGTGCCGTTATGACGGATCTTGGCGATTTGCAAAAAACCTCGTTCGACCTGATTCTGCAAACCGTTCTCACTGGCCAGTTCTTCCTGGTCAAGTTTGTTTGGTGGTTCTCGACCTGTCGCGTATGCAATCACGTTGGTTCCGATCCGGACAGCACGCGTGATCATGGAAGTTGCTTTCACCGGCCGATCTTGAGAGGGGAACCGCATCCATTTGTCCCAGAGACAGGCCAGATCGTCAGGGCAGTAGATAATCGAAGTCCGGCAGCCGACATCGACGCCATAGAGTTCGACACTTTCCGCATCGAGCAGATATTCGCAGCGAAAGACCGGATGCTCAGCCGTCAGCCGTTTCAGCTGGACTTCCCCCTGCGGATACATTTTTTTGATCAGTTCTCGGAAACCACGATCAAAGCCGGCCCCATTACAGTTATCAACGGCGAAGATAAAGCCCCCCTGCTCCACAAACTGTTTGAGCATGTTAACCTCAGGTACTCCAAACTGGGGATCTTCCTGACCACTGATAAACAGCACGGGGGCCTGCCTGAGAACCTGCACGCCTCCCCCCTGAATCGCCAGGTCGAGATTTACGGTCTGCCAGGTCAGCAGCTTCGGCCAGTCAGGGCGGCCGGAAAGCGCATCGGTCAGATTCAGAATATCATTCTGATGATGATTCCAGTTCGGAATAGTTCCCGGCTGCAGTTTGGCCTGCCCCTCGGTTTTATATTCCAGTTTATTGATCAGGACCGGAGCCAGTCCTTTGGAAAGAAAGAGCAGAACAAAGCTCGTTCCCAGTACGGGATCGGATTCCAATTGGCCGGCACCACGCCATGAGCCATCGCGCACGGACTGCCTTTGTGTCAGAAACGCGGCTCCTTCCCGATACCAGTCATGCTTGCCGAAGAAGCGGGTACCGCTTAAGCGTCCCGCACGTTCCAGACCATAGAGATAATAAAGCAGCCAGGAGTTGACTCCTGGATTGGTGCCCACGGAAAAATGGGTGGTCATCCAGTGAATGGCCCGTTCGATTGATTTGTCTTCTTCTTTTTGATCACAGCAGACGGGAGAACCATCGGGATTCAGTTCCAGGTCGTCTCCCAGCATCGAATTGACGATCACCATGGTAGCGATTCCCGCGACGGTCATACTGCCTCGACTCGCCCCGGCGTTGGACTGATAGCCCCAGCCTCCATCGCCACTTTGCTGTGTGGACCAATACTGTTTGATGAGCTTCCAGGTCTTCTGGCTGACCGGTACTCCCGCATGCACGGCATCCCGCAGAGCGAGTACCGCGTACTGACTGTTACTGCGGTCGGCAACTCCAGCTCCTCCAATGGCCATCCCGGGGCCGTAACTCCAGCCTCCCGCGTCGGGCCCGGTCGTCACCTGACTTTTCTCAAGTCGTGCCACCAGGGACTGAATCAGAGGTAAATCCCGTTTGCCATCTTTGGCGGCTGCCAGCGCCATTATCATCAGGCTGGTCTGGTAGGTTCCCCTGGGTTCGGGGGCGCGCAACGATCTGAGGTATTTGAGGCCGCGCTGTACGGGTTCATCATTCGCAGTCATACCACAGTTGATGATGGCCATCAGAGCCAGACAGCTGACTCCGGGAGTATAATTTTTCCCCGGACCGGACCAGGAACCATCGCCCTGCTGTTCCTGCAGGAGAAAGGCTTTTCCACGCTCGATGGATTCCAGTACTGCCTTGGCTGACAGTTCCTGTCCCTGCGCAAAAACAGCTCTGCTGGAGAACAACATGAGGGAAATGCACAGGACTGCTGTTAACGTCCAGCGCAACGCCCGATACGCTCTACGATAATGCGGAAAATCCATTACGTTTTACTTTCGATTCCGAAGTTCATCACTGGATCAGAGCCTGCACAGCCCCTTCTCTCCAGAACGGTGTCCGGAAACTGATTTGTTTAATTTTTATGCATTCTTACAAGATATTTTACCTATTCCAGATGAATTGTTTGTTTTTTCACCCGTCTCCCTGATTGTATCATATTTGCGTTCGCAAGTCAGCGGGTCTCTGTTTCTCTCGGGATTGAAGATGGCTATAATTACTAAGACTGACTGCGTATTTTCACACGGACTGAAGGCTGTCCGCATTGATGATCGATGCCGGTCAGTATTTTGAGTCAGTCAGGCCTGAACCACGAGACAGAATGGAAATCCCTTGGCTACCGAAAAACGCGACTTTGACGAATTTCTGGAGAAACTCAAACGTCACCATGACGTGATGGTGGACGAACTGCATAAGGTCGTGATCGGCCAGGATGAAGTGATCGAGCAGATCCTCGCGGCGATATTTACGGGGGGCCACTGTCTGCTGGTCGGGGTACCCGGACTCGCGAAAACCCTGCTGGTAAGTACCATTGCCCGCATTCTGGATTGTGAGTTCAAACGAATCCAATTCACCCCCGACCTGATGCCCTCAGACATTACCGGCACTAACGTGCTGGAAGAGGAAGAATCGGGCCGTCGCTCGTTCCGATTTGTTCAGGGCCCTGTATTTACCAACATTCTGCTGGCCGATGAAATCAACCGAACTCCACCAAAGACACAGGCCGCGTTACTGCAGTCGATGCAGGAGCGGGAAGTGACGGTGGGGCAGACCACCTATGACCTGCCGGAACCGTTTTTTGTGATCGCCACTCAGAACCCGATCGAACAGGAAGGAACTTACCCCCTCCCGGAAGCGCAGCTCGACCGATTCATGTTTAACATTAAGGTGGAGTATCCGAACCTGGAAGAGGAAGAACAGATTCTGGCCGCCACCAGTTCCAGTGAGAAACCGGAAATTCGCAAAGTCCTTTCCGCCAAGTCGATTTTATATCTGCAGCGGCAGATCAACATGATCGAAGTCGGCCCGCTGACAATCAATTATGTGACGCGACTGGTCCGTGCGACTCGGCCCAGTGACGGCTCTGCGCCAGCCTTCATCAAGCAGATGGTTGACTGGGGAGCCGGCCCCCGTGCCGGCCAGTATCTGATCGCGGGAGGCAAAGCCATTGCCGCCATGGACGGTCGTGCGAGTGTTTCACTGAATGATATTCGTCGGGTGGCGGTGCCCGTACTCCGTCATCGTATTTCTACGAACTTCCAGGCACAGGCCGAAGGGATGGTCACCGAGGACATCATCGGACGTCTGCTGGAAGAAATTCCGGAACCCAACATTCCCAAGTATGAGTGAAGTGGGAATTTCAATAGGCAGTCAGCTCTGCAGAATCATTGAGTTGATGCTGCAACACCTTCTGGATTTTGGCCCGCAGATTACGAATTTTGATCGGCTGAACAAGAATCCGGGAGCGGTCGGTCTTCTTCAGCGTTTTCTTGATCGCGGCATTCTTCTCTGACAGAACCAGGATGGCTGCCAGATCCGGATCCATGGCAAGTGCCTGCTTGAAGGCTTCGACACACCCTTCGCCGATGGAATCTTCCATGAAGACAATGCAGTCCGGGGCATTGTCTTTCACCCGCTGCATCGCCCGATCCAGGTCACTTAAAATCAGGACGCGGTAACCGTGCTTAGTGAGGTAATCGCGTAAGACATCCTGGTGTTTGGAACGATTCTCGATACACAGGATCGTCGGCGGAGCGATTGCCATTTTCAGATCCTGCTCAGCACTCGCTTTGACATCCGCGGTTGTCTGTGGTTTCGGTGTTTCTTCCGCTCCACTGAGCTGAGCACGGACTTCAAGGAGGTCCTGAACCGCTTCGGTCGCTGTCTGATACCGGACCTGTGGCAGATAGGCCATCAGTTTTTCCAGTACGTCTACGACGGCTTCAGGCAGATCAGGCTCGATCGTTGTAATCGAAGGAACTTGAGAGTAACGGGTCGGCCGCTTGCGTTCCTCGATGTCTTTCGTGCGTGGGAAAGGAGGTTTGCCACAGAGTAGTTCGTAAAAGATGGTGCCTACAAAATAGAGATCGCTGCGGGGATCATTTCGGGGAGCCCCCGTTGACTTTTCCAGAGTCCCGTATTCGACGGCGCGTTGATGTGCTTCACCAGCACCGCCGGCATCATCTTCACCAGCCAGACCGAAGTCGATCAGCTTGGCGACACCCTGGATCGACATGAGCACGTTCGTCGCTTTCATGTCGCGGTGCGTGTAGCCCAAGCGGTTGGCGTATTCCAAACCTTCACAGATATCGATGGTGTAATTGACCGCTTCCAGAGGGGAGAGTTTTTTGCGGATAGTGATAAAGTCCCGCAGATTTCCACCTTCCACGAACTCCATGGTGAAATAGTGAATATCGTCCTGCACGCCTACATCGAAAATCTCAACGATGTTTTTATGTTTGAATTGCTTGCAGACTTCTGCTTCCCGGCGAAACATTTTTATGTTATCGGGATCCTGAGCCCAGCGTTGCCGAAGCACTTTGACGCCTATCATGCGTCCATCTTCCAGAGATTCTGCGCGATAGACGCGTGCAAAACTTCCAGAGGCGTTCTGGTACATCAGCTTGTTGCCGCCCAGAACGAGCCCTTCGAACTCATTGTTTTTCAGTCGACTGGCCTGAAATGAGGTGATCAGGTTTTTGCGTTCCAGTAACCGAATCAGTTGATCATCATCAGCTGCTTTGTCCTGAAGTTCCTGCAGGCAGGCATCCATCTCGTCTGGTTTGACGAGCTTCAGCTCAATCAGCTGCGCACTGAGCTTCTTTTTGCGCGACTTCTTATTGAAAAAAATCATTCGTAGTCCATGCCCTGTTGATGCACACCAGGCAAAGAATCGTTACTCAGCAAACAAATAAGTACTGTGGCTACACATGACTGATCGATGTGCCTGCCCAAAACTGGCGAATCAGAATAATGAATAACTCGTTTGGACTGAGATCCGACTACCGGGTACCATCCCAATTAGAATTGCGAGCCCGAAAAATAATAATAAAACAAAGGCCCTCAAATAGACACAAAATTCCGTTGATGAAACTTTGATGTCTGAAATATGAACATCAAATTATAACATTGAAAATGGCGGAAGGGAATCAGTGAACACGCGAGCAGAAAATTATTTTGACTTTTTCTGAGGTGAAATGAGCGTATTCGTTTCAAGCAGCACAATTTCAGGAATTGACGAGCAGTGTGCCGTATTTGACGGAACCACAGGATAGAACGGTCTGGATATTCATCCGGGATCCCGCTCCTTCGTAGTGGAAGAGAATCAGATCAGCACGAGAGCCGACTTCCAGCTTGATTTCTTCAAACCCAAGCAGACGTGCAGGATTCAAACCAGCCATGTCGAGAGACTCCTGCAGAGTGATCCCAGCCATGTCAATGGCGGTGGTGACGCAGGTATCTGTCTCCAAGCCGGAGCCGGCGAGTAACTGCCGCTGACCGGCGATGACGATCGGGCCATCTTCCAGGACTTCCATCTTAACGGAACCTTCATCGTAGATTCCGGGGGGAGACCCAGCTAAACCTGAGGCGTCGCAAGTGATCACGACATTCTCGACACCTTTGGTTTTAATAATGGTTCTGACCACACTGGCGGGCAGGTGATGTCCATCTGTGATGATGCTGGCCATCAGACGCGGTTCACCCAGTTGCTCCCAGATGTAATTCGGGTGGCGACGCAGGGTTCCATGTGCGCCATTGCCGAGGTGTGTACTCAGGCGAGCCCCTGCATCAACGGCTTCGGTAATCTGTTCGGGTTCTGCAGCGGTATGCCCAATGGAGACGACAACCCCGGAGGCAACGGCTTTTTTGATGAAGGGGATGGCGTTATCGACTTCAGGAGCCAGGGTAATCAGACGAATTCGATTTCCGGAAATCTCCTGCAGGCGGCTGAATTCATCCCAGTCGGCAGGGCGAACCTGATCCAGCGGATGAGCACCACGGGGTCCCTGAATCGGAGAAATGAAGGGACCTTCCAGATGACAACCGGGAACCATCTGCTCCACCCAGTCATTTTCTTCACACGCCTGACGAATGGCAGAGAAGCCGCTGACGTAGTCTTCGTAGGAACTCGTAATCAGCGTGGGACAGAGACGGGTGATGCCGTACTGGTAATGTTTCTCCATTACCTGACAGACTTCATCTGAAGTCAGACCTGGTTTGTTGAACCAGATCCCACCGTGGCCATTGATCTGCAAATCAAACATTGATGGAGCAATGAAAGGCAGTCCGGCTGCTTCTGAATCAGGCAGCAGCTCAATCGAAGAGATTTTATTTCCCTTGATCTTCACACTGACAGCCTCAAATGTATCGTATCTTCGTCCGACTAACTCCATCAATTGCCTCGAGCTCTAAAACAATTTGTAAAAGAAAATATTGGGATCACGAATAAGCGGCTAGCTAAGGTTTATTTAAACTTAGAAAGTATAAGAAATGCACCTCAATGTCAAAAAAAGAATTTTCTCAACACTGCCTTATACCATGAAATTCATACAATTTACAGTGCGAGAATCTATGTTTATGTATCGCAGGAAAATTCTATGTATTTTTTGAGGGAAACGGGTGTTTTACCGCGCCTGAATGGGTAGAATTGAAAGTAAAAATTATATTTGTTCAGTAATTAAACACCCGCAGGGGAATTGAGTGCCTTCATGTATTTGAAAATGGCCAAACGCGTCTTAATGGAAACAGACAAAAGACTTGTCTGGAAACTGGCTTACAATTTCGGTTTCAAAGGCGCCCTCTCGGTTCACAAACATAAAAAACGCCTGAAACGCGGTGAGTTCTTCCCCCCCTTTCTCTATGTCTCGGTGATCAACAGCTGCAACCTGCGCTGCCAGGGCTGCTGGGTTGATGTCGCCGCCAAACAGGAGAAGATTGACGTCGAGGCGATGTCAAAGCTGATCGGCGAAGCCAAAGAAATGGGGAACTCCTTCTTTGGCATCCTGGGGGGCGAGCCCTTCATGCATCCGCAGCTGCTGGAAATTCTGGAACGTCACCCTGACTGCTATTTCCAGATTTTCACAAACGGACAGTTTATCACTGACGAGATTGCAAAGAAGCTGCGAAAGCTCGGCAACGCGACGCCGCTGATCAGCGTTGAAGGCAACGAGATCATCAGCAATGAGCGTCGCGGACGGAGCGATGTCTACAATAAAACGATGCAGGGAATTCAGAACTGCCTGAATAACAAACTGCTCACGGGTGTCTGTACCAGTTTATGCAAGTCGAACATCGATGACCTGCTGACTGAAGAATGGGTCGACAAACTGATTGAGATGGGGGTCATGTATACCTGGTATCACATTTACCGTGTCGCCGGCCCCGATCCGAACCCGGAACTGGCGCTCTCTCCGGAAGAGCAGTTGCGAGCCCGCAAATTCGTTGTGGATATCCGGGCTCGTAAACCGATCGGAGTGATCGACGCCTACTTTGATCACGATGGAACCGCGCTCTGCCCGGCAGCAACCGGCCTCAGCCATCACATCAATCCCTGGGGCGATATTGAACCCTGCCCCGTGATTCAGTTCGCCACCGATTCCATCCACGATGAATCCAAAACGCTGAAAGATAAATTCGTGCAGTCGGAGTTCCTGAAAGACTTCCGACACGTCGTTCAGCAAAACACGCGTGGCTGTATCATTCTGGAGCGGCCCGATCTGCTCGAAGATCTGGTTAAAAAGCATGGTGCCAAAGATTCCACGTTCCGGAAACAGGCAATGCAGGAACTGCAGAATCTGGAAACGCGAACTTCACAGTATTCTCCCGGCAATGAAGTTCCCGAGAAGAGTTGGGTCTACCGCATTGCCAAGAAATTCTTCTTCAATGATTTCGGCGTCTACCAGGGAACGGACCATAGCCAGACTGCAGCTCCCGGAATTCTGGCGAATCGCAGTGGCTCAACCACTCCCGGAAATCCTCCCGATTTCATTCCCCTGGAAGCGTTGAAATAGCAGAGTTCTCTGACCGACTTACCCGGTGGGAAGCTTACTCATCTTCTTCCTCTAAATTCACGATCAGTGTAGCATCAGCCGAAGCACTCCGAATGCGTGGGACATCTGTGGCTGTCTTTTCCAGAGCGGCCCTGGATTCCATATGCACTTTCCACCATTCGCTGGCATCCAGCAGGGACCATTGTCCATCCTCCTCACAATGTGTCAGGGACAAGACGAGTTCTGAGGCAGACTGAGGCCGTTTATCGGGATCTTTCTCCAGGCATTGCATGATGATCTGCTCCAGGTCAGCCGAGACTGGCTTTCCCAATCTTTCGGAAGGAGATTCCGGATCATCCTGGGTATGTTTCATACAGATCTCGATGATGGATTCTCCATCGAAGACTGTGGTTCCCGTGAGCAGATAATAGCCAACCGCTCCGAAGGCATACAGGTCACTGCGTGCATCGACCCGGTCCGGATTTTTGATTCCCTCCGGCGAGAGATACATGGGGGTCCCCGCCATCGCGTTCGTCGAGGTCAGCGTAGCCTGCTCGCGACCATCCACAGCTTTGACGAGTCCAAAATCGAGGAGCTTGATGAAATCGTAAACGCCCCCGCGATGCGTCAGAAAAATATTGGCCGGTTTCACATCCCGGTGAATCACTCCCAGTTGATGTGCTTCCGCGAGGGAACCAGCGACCTGCTTGAGCAGATGGATCACCCGAGCTTCAGGCAGGGGACCGAACTGATTGACCAGGTCATCGAGGTCAATGCCATCCAGCAGTTCCATGGCGTAATAGAAAACCCCTTCCGGAGTGCGGCCGTAGTCGTAGATGGCAATCGTATTCGGATGATTGAGCTGACTTGTCAGTTGTACTTCCCGTTCAAAACGAGCTACCGCTTCATCGGTCGTTTTTTCGATATCCAGTAATTTGATTGCCGTCGGTCGGCGGAGCATGGCATGCTGACCGCGATAGACGACCCCCATGCCCCCTTCTCCGAGCTTCTCTTCCAGGGCATACTGGCCCAGTTGTCTTGCTTTGATTACCGCGCGCCGGGTTTCCTGTTCTTTTCGCGCCACGATGACGGTAAAGATAAAGATGACGATACTGCCCATAATCAGTAGACCGAACAGCCCCCAGAACGTATAGCGTAACAGGTAGAGCGAGCGGTAAGCTTCTGACTGATCCATTTCGGTAGCGACGCCCATTCCGTATTCGGGCAGCCAGGTCCAGGCCCCCACAACCGGGACACCGCGATAATCGCTATAGCCTTCGACGTCGATGCCACTCTCATTCTGAACGGCAGAGGCTGCCATGCGGGTCAGCGTGCGTTCGGCCATGCGTTTCGTCGGACGGTTCCCGCGTGCCATGTTGACTTCAGGATCGCGCACCTGCACATTGAGGATCGACTGGGAATCTTCGCGGTCGGGAATCAACCCCATCAGTTTTAAATCATCTTCAAAACGACTCTGCGAAAGCATGACGCCATCTTTGTCAAAGGCATAGGTCTCGCCCGTTTTACCCGCCCGGGCGACCGAGAGGATCCGTGTGAAATCCTGCTCCGGCTTGATCAATAGAGCCAGGGCAGCAATCAGCTTTCCGTCCGCATCCTTCACCGGCGCCATCGCCAGCATGGTAGGAAGCCCGGTTTTTAATTCTCCTGAATCCGTTTTGCGGGCGAACAGACTTTCAAAGGGACGCGTAACTGTCGCTTTCCCTTCACGAACCTGATCAAGGGCAGACTGCTGAATCGGTAGATCTGCACGGCCGATAGGCTCGTCACGTGAAGAGGCCAGTACTTTGCCGTCCAGATTGAACAATCCCACGTCCAGGTATCCCAGGTGCTCCAGTTCGGAACTGAATTCCTCCCGCAAACCAACCAGCGACTGGGAATGCAGTAGAGCATCCCGGTTGTCCGGATCCTGTTGCTCAATGCCGATCAATTCTTCAGTGAGTTTGCGGACGCGTGGCTCTTCGGCCAGCACCTCCGCGAGAGATTCTTCTCGTGCCAGCCAGATTTTCAACGCAGCCACATCGGCGTCCAGAATTGTCTGCAGATTATTGGCAACGTTTTCCCGGCTCGATGTCTCCACGATCGACCTGACCATTAACCCCAGAACCAGTAGCAGAATCGTGCCTGCAATCGGCCAAATCCACATGCTCCGTTTGGAAAAGAGCCGTGAACGGGTAAACGATTTCATAAAAGAGCGGGAAAATGATCGTCCCAGTGAGGTCTTCGATGTGTTCATGAATCAGGATTTCAGCAGATACGGGGAGAAACGGCTCAGGTTCTTAATTCTGACATCTCTCCGGGCGTTCAGCAAGAAATGAATCCTGTTTCGAGTAGAAGTAGACCGAATCGGTTACCGGATATCACGATCAAGGCGCATAAAAAAAGCCGTGCCTGTTTCAGGTCACGACTTTTATAGTATCTGCCATTACATTGCGACGGTGGGGTCGCTGCAAGAAGGACGGCGAATCGGGTAGTGCAAGGCACTCACCACTATTGATTCCGGTCCATGCTAAGGTTTAGGATCCTCCGACGGAATTAAGAATGACAGGATACTGTTTCAATTGTATGCATCGTCCTGACAGTCGTCGACGGGAGTTTTCCGCGATTTCACGAAAATTCACTCTGCGTCAGAATGTCTGGTTAAAATCAGATTCCTGAATTTCAGGATAGTTATCAACATCGGCATTTCAGGGCACAACGGTTTGATCCGATTTTCAAAAAAAACGGAAAAACATCTGCCCGTCCGTGCCTCCCATGTGGGAGTTCATTCCCTCAAGGGACCGGGAATCTTACTGATTTTCCCCGTGCCTACAAGAGGAGATCTTCGTGAAATCTGGAATTCCCGGGATTCAGTTTCCGAGAACTACAATCAGACTTTGCGCATGCCGTTACGCATTAAGAGCCAGCCGATCAATGCGATGACCACCAGAACGATGCCGTACTCCATCGGCGAAATATTATCCCAGCGTTTGTTGAGATAGTTGATGTAGAAATTGGAGTACTCGTGGCAGGTTTCCAGAATCGTGTCGATCATGATGTCACCTCAAATGATGCGTGAACTTGATACGATCTGTAGAGCGATGACCTCTGCAGTCAGAAGCGAACCCGGTCTGGATGGCAGCATCGTCACAACCGAATTTCAGATCAGTGGGTCAAACCGAATACAGATCCATTTTAAAGCCTAGCTCACAGATCTGAGCCTGCAGCGAAAAAATCTGATTTTTATCCCCTGATAAAGAGAACAGGCCCCTGCGATTTACTTCACAGAGGCCTGTTCTCTTTAACATATTGAATTCTGAATTTTAGATATAATCATTGATGACATTTTCAATCCATTCCTGGCGACCGCTGGAGTTGGGAGCAGAATCCCCTTTCTCAAGCATATAGGCTTCCAGGTCACTGAAGTTCACGCTGCCGGCTTCGATTTGTGCACCAATACCGTCGTCGTAACTCGCGTAGCGTTTCGACACGAAGTCAGAGAGGATACCGTCTTTGCGAATCTGGGCCGCAATCCGGGCACCGCGGGCAAACGCATCCATGCCGCCGATGTGGGCGTAAAACAGATCGATCGGTTCAAAGCTTTCCCGCCGGACTTTGGCATCGAAATTGACACCGCCGGGTGCGAGTCCCCCCTGATCCAGAATCGCCAGCATACATTGCGTGGTCAGGTAGATATCTGTCGGGAACTGGTCGGTATCCCAGCCCAGCAGAAGGTCCCCGGTATTAGCATCGATACTGCCCAGTGCCCCTTGAATCGATGAGTATACCAGTTCGTGCATCATGGTATGCCCGGCCAGCGTTGCATGATTGGTTTCAATATTCAGTTTGACATGATCCAACAGATCGTACGACCGCAGAAAGTTCAGACAAGCCGCAGCATCGAAATCATACTGATGCTTCGTTGGCTCTTTCGGCTTCGGTTCGAACAGGAACTGCCCCTTGAAGCCGATCTTCTGGGCATGCTCTACTGCCATATGCATGAATCGGGCCAGATGATCGAGTTCCCGTTTCATGTCGGTATTGAACAGATTCATGTAGCCTTCGCGCCCCCCCCAGAAGACATAGTTCTCGCCTCCCAGTCGATGCGTGACTTCCATCGCTTTTTTGACCTGGGCGGCTCCGTAAGCGAAGACATCTGCGTTCGGGCTGGTGGCAGCTCCGTGCAGGAAGCGGGGATGTGAAAACATATTCGCTGTTCCCCACAGCAGTTTGATTCCGGTTCGTTCCTGGGCTTCCAGAAGTTTGTCGGCGATGCGGTCAAAATTCTCGTTGGCTTCTTTCAGCGTGTCCCCATCGGGAGAAACGTCTTTGTCATGAAAGCAGTAATAGGGAGCCTGCAGCTTTTCGAAGAATTCAAAAGCAACATCGACCCGCTTCAGTGCATTTTCGACTGAGTTCGAGCCATCATCCCACGGACGCTGCAAAGTACCTGCTCCGAAGGGATCACTGCCGGTACCGCGGAATGTATGCCAGTAACAGACACTGAACCGCAACAGATCCCGCATCGACTGCCCTTCGATCTGCTCATCTGGGTTGTAATGTTTGAATGCGAGGGGATTCTTGCTTTCCGGGCCTTCGTACTCGATTCGGGGGACGTCTGCAAAGTATTCCATGGGGCGCACCTGTCATGTGGTTAAAACGTTTAAAGACAATCACTTCAAACAAAGATTCTAAACAGAAAATCCCTTCGAGAGTAGGCTCGGAAGCTTATTGAACAAACATTACGAATGGATTTTCAAAGTGATCTTGCCTCAATTTTCTCAATCTGGGAAACTGGGCAGTTGAAGTACCATTTCCAAGTTCCCCTGCACTTTTCCCTTCCATGGCGGAGAGGGGCTTTCGCTCTGAAATCTGCCTGACGATCCTGTTAATTTTGCGTACAGCAGCCAGAATGGCGTCAATCAGCAATGAGCTGTAACCTTCTGAAATTTATTGGCTTATGTCTGCTATGCACCAGTTGTGCATCTGGCCTGTCTCAACCTGCGCCGATGCAGGCTTCTAACCCAATCCAGATCTCAGGAAATAACCAGGATGTCGTCTGGGAACGGATAGTCGATACCATCCACAACTACAAATTCGCCATCGCCAAAGAGAACAAGCTGGATGGCCGCATCGAAACCGAATACAAAGTCGGCGCCAATCTGCTCGAGCCCTGGCACGGTGATTCGGTCGGCTTTGATAACCGACTGGAAAGCACGCTGCAGTCCATCCGCCGCAGAGTATTCGTAAGTGTCACCCCAATCGAGGGGGGATACCTGCTCGGAGTGGAAGCGTTCAAGGAAATCGAGGACGTAACCACCCCCACCGCCAGTGCGCCTGGCGGAGCTACGTTTCAGCAGGATCTCAGCCTGCGACGTGACTTGAACCTGGTCGAAGAACGCAGCACCCCGGATGGCTGGATCCCTCTGGGGAGAGACCCGGCCCTCGAACAGGACATTCTGGAAAGCCTGCAGATCGCATTCTCGCAGTAAACCACAAAAAAACCGGGAACAGTGCCCCAGACTGATAGCAGGCAGATGCTCCCGGGATCAGGTTTATTTACACAGAATCAACTTGCCATTCTGTGTGATTCTCAACCGATAAGTCGTCTCGCCATGCTGGATCAGGACTTCCTGCTTTCCATTCAAAATGGCATCGGATTCAATGACATCAGTTGGGTTTTCTTCTTGCGCATTGGTAGCGGTAGCCGGGCGTTCAAGCTTCTCTGGTTCGCTCATAATTGGGTTCATGTTACTCAACAAAGTGAATTTTGAAATTTGCAATTCACTACGCCCCCGACAGTGGATCGTACAGATTACCACTCCCGAATGAATTGCCCGTCATCAGTACAGCTTTCAGCGAAGTTTTTTCTTTACCCAGAAACACATCCGAAAAAAGTATGCTTTCTGAGAGAGACTTGCTTGCTTCCAGCTCAACTGACGGCTAACATAATGAACCTGAGACTCAATGTCAACTGGGACTGATTATCCTGTCTCAGAGAATATACGGAATAATTTCGGCAAGACGGCTATCAATCAGATCACGAGGCGATCTGATTTGTACGTTGCCTGAATCTTTTTTATTGGAAAGAAGAGAAATGGCGCAACGTTCTCGAGAAAGCCGAATGGTCGGCAAACGTGGTTTTACGTTAATTGAGCTCCTGGTAGTGATCGCCATCATTGCGATTCTGATCGCCCTGCTACTCCCCGCCGTCCAGCAGGCCCGCGAAGCTGCCCGCCGCAGCCAGTGCAAAAACAATCTGAAACAGATTGGTCTGGCTCTGCATAACTATCTGAGTGCCTATACCGCGTTTCCTCCCGCTTTCTGTGCTGGTCCTGGCGGAGGAACTTTCACTGAAGGTGGTCAGTGGTCGATCCACGCTCGTATTCTTCCTTTTGCGGATGGAGCGAATCTGTTCAATAACATTGACTTCACGCGCAGCTATGAAAATCAGAGCGATGCTTCGATCGCCTATACCCGCATCCCCTTCCTGCTCTGCCCCAGTGAAGTGAATGACAAAATCCGCTCCGATTCTTCTGGCACTCCCGAACACTATCCAGTCAGCTATGGCTACAACGGGGGTACCTGGCGTGTCTTCACCAATTCCAGCCTGAGCGGCGGAGATGGTGCGTTCTACCCGAACAGTAAAACGAAACCACGTGACTTCACAGACGGAACCAGTAACACGCTCTGTTTTGCAGAAGTAAAAGCTTTTACCGCTTACAACCGTGATGGAGATGCTGGCACTTCTACGGTGCCCAGCGTCGCCGGTGATGTGGAAGCCCTGATCAGCGGGGGTGGTTCCAACAAAGCCAATAGTGGCCACACAGAATGGGTCGATGGTCGCGTCCACCAGACCGGTTTTACTACTACATTGCCCCCCAATACCAAAGTTGCTGTCCCCGGTGCAGGTGGCGGCGCCATCGATGCCGGTGACTACACGTCCTGCCGGGAAGCCAAAAGTTGCACCGGTCCCACCTACGCTGCCGTCACTGCACGCAGCTATCACATTGGGACCGTACATGCCCTGATGGTAGATGGCGCTGTCCGCTCCATCAGCGAAAATATCGACCTGGGCACCTATCGTGCTCTGAGCACCCGTAGCGGTGGAGAAGTCATCGGCGAATTTTAAGCCTGCCAAAGCCTGAGCGGCAAAATTCAACTTTAATTCCAAAACGGTCCTGAGCGTTTTACTCAGGGCCGTTTTTATTTTTCGCCATCCCCTGAATCGACAGAAGCTTTCCTGCCGGATCGCAACAGTGTCATGATTTCATGCAGCCCTAATGTCTTCGCCAGCTGCAGGTAGATCAGAACAGCGGTGATGACGGGTACCAGTACACGTAACAGTCGATAACGAAACAGATCAACAGTGGGCAGCAACTGTAATTCGATCAGGATGATCGCAGACATCACAGCGGTCGCCAGGCTGGCCCGCCAACTGGTGTTGAACAGTTTCGCAAAATCGATCTGCCCCAGCTTCTCCCTGATCAACCACAAACAGAGGCCCGTCTGAATCATGGCGGCCATTGACGTGGCCAGTGCCAGCCCCCTCCCCTTGAGCCACCAGATCAGCGCCAGATTCAACAGCAGATTGCAGATTACGACCACCACCCCAATTCGTACCGGCGTACGGGTATCTCCGATGGCATAGAAACCCCGGTTCAATATCAGGACCGCCATGAAGGCAAACACGCCGATACCATAATAGCGAATCATCTCCGCCGTCTGCAGGGCATCAAACTGATCGAAGTCTCCATACTGAAACAGAAGTGAAGAGAGCGGCTGTGCCATCAGTACCAGCCCCAGACTGGCGGGAAGCCCTACACCTATCACAAGTTGCAGTCCCAGGAGTAAATCCTGTCGTAACAAATGATGGTCGTTCCGTTCTGCATGCCTGGATAACTGCGGATAGAGCACGGTTCCCAGAGCGACTCCAAACACTCCCAGGGGGAACTGATACATTCGCTGTCCAAAATAAAGTGCCGACGCGGTCCCCGATTCAAAGATCTGCCAGACGGCGGGGCTGGCACCTGTTGCATAGCTCCCCTCCGGCCGGGCCAGGCCCCACGCCAGACAGCTGTCGATCAGCGTGTTCAATTGCGTGATCGACAGTCCGACCACAATCGGAGCCATGCTTTGGGCAATCGACTGTACCTGGCCGATCCCGGCTCCCCAGTCCATATGTGGTCGGTAGCCCATCTGGCATAGCTTCCAGAAAGGCAGCACCAGTTGCACCACTCCGCCCAGCAGAATCGCGATGCAGATCGCAGTAATTTTAGCAGGAGCATCCGGTAGCAAGGGAGCCACCAGCCAGATCCCAGCCATCCAGCTCAGATTCAGAATGGTAGGTAGCAGGGCCGGTACGGAAAAATGGTTCAATGCATGCAGCGTCGCGTTGATCTGAGCTGCCAGACAGACCAGAATCAGATAAGGCAGCAGCAGCCCGGTCAACCAGTACAACAATTGTGCTTCTGACTCCGGATTCCCTCTCCAACTGAGTAGAACCAGAATGGCTTCTGCACTACCCACGAGTAATACGGAAAACACCAGCAGCCAGAACAGTACCGCGGAAACCAGCTTCCAGGACGCTTCACGTCCGTTCTGCTCCAGTTCGCGGATATAGGTGGGAAGAAAGGCCGTGGAGAGTGCCCCCTCTCCCAGCAAGCGTCGCGTCAGATTGGGCAGTTTAAAAGCGACAGAAAACGAGTCCATGATTGGACCGTTGCCAAAGAGGGTGGCCATACCGATATCGCGAACCATCCCCAGCACGCGGCTTAACAGCGTCAGCAGACTGACAGTTCTTAGTCCTGCGAACAGCCCGCGCGTATGGTCAGATGCAACCACCTGAGCTTGATTTTCCTGGACAGGTTCAGGTGGCGCAGAATCATCCATAATTCAAATGAGAAATCAGGACAGTACCGGCTCGAGTCGTGCAGAGTTGATATCGATCATTTTCAAGATCTCAAGTACACGCTCCATGGGCAGATTCCACTCTCTGGCCCAGATAATAATGTCCAGATTCTCCATCCGCTGCCAGAAGATTCGATCCAGAATCCGATCTGCCAGCAGATCATTCTCCAGTTCAAGAGACTTCAAAAAACCGAAACGGGTATCATTGAATTCTTGCCAGCATCGATTTCCCAAAAGATGCTCAATTTTCTTTCCGATGCAAAAGTAATACCAATGATTTGCATACCAGTCAGAAATAGCAAGCGTACCCAGATCAAAGCCATTCTTTTGGCTTTCGATCCATTTGTGGCGTTCCGCCTCTAGAGGAGCTTCCTCATAGATGCTGGAAGCCGTAGATGGATCCAAGAGTTCGGACGACATGCTTCACCTCAATGTGCGTCTGCGATCCCAATAGAGAAGTACGAAACTTTGTCAGTCGCTGCCAGGTTCCAACAGCGTTAATGAGCTTCGCAAAAACCTTAGTAACGTAGTGTTATACCCCCGCTGAATATTCCAGGCAAGATTCATTTCCGGGAGAAATCAGATTTTTGAAAGGAAGTTTAAGAAGCGGCGAGCAGGCGTCAAGTGCCTGTCAGTCCCCTTTTTACTCAAAAAACTCAGGCACAGCCGCTGAGCAGAAACAGCAGTTGCTCGAGTTCCAGCCGGGGGTCCAGGCGGCTGTTGCCTTTCAGATTTAAATCGGCGTCCAGTAGCCAATGACCGATTTTTTCCGCCCGCTGCCGGGTCAGTCTTCGCAGGTAACGGTCAGACGAATCGATGTCCCGCGGGAAGACTCCCGACTCTTTAAGCGCCTGCCTCAACGGGGTCCCCTGCACCGCCAGTTGCGTGGCCTTAAAGTACTTGCGCCAAACGAAGTTGAGCCCCCCCAGGATTTTCTGCGGCGCCTCGCCGGCGACCAACAGATTATCCAGGTACTTCAGAGCAGCACCGACATTTCCATCTCTCACAGCGTCGGTCATCGCCCAGGTCGTCTCGGCTTTCCAGCCCCCGACAACAGCACGGATATCGTCTGGACTGATGCGTGCCGCCTCCCCCACAAACGTGGTGAGTTTGGAGAGTTCCTGATGAATCTGTCCACAATGAGTTCCCACAAGTTCGACCAGCAGCAGCGAAGCTTCTCGCGAAATCTGTTTCTGATGGACCTGTTCGGCAGTATCTGCGATCCATTTTGCCAGCTGGCTCCCCTTGAGCTCCTTGCATTCCAGATCCAGACCGATCTTAGCAACCGTCTTGGCGAGTTTGGTCGACTTATTCCACGATTTGACGTCCAGAATCAGCAGCGAACTCTTCGAGGGAGCCTCCAGGTATTTTTCCAGTCGCGAGCGGAACGCGGAGACAAATTTCTCTGCCTCATCCACGATCACCAGCCGCTGATCGCCCCACATGGAGACGGTTTTCAGTTCATCAAACAGGGTGGAAGGGGGGAGTTCCTTTTCCAGTCGCTTCCCATCGAAACGCGTGATGCTGGTATCCTCTTCCTCTCCCAGCACAATCGGCTCGATTGCATGAATCGCTTCCTGTTTCATGTACCGATCATCACCGTGAAGGACCACAATCGGTCCCAGCGTGTGCTGCTCGGGGCTTAACAGAAACTCGGTGACATGCAGGGGCATCGCTAACTCTTATTGACCGGAAACCGCGGGATCACATACATTCACACTTCTGGAGCGGCAATCTTGAAAACCATTCCATAGTATTAGCGAAATCTATTACACTCCATTTAGCAGCGAATTTCGAGTGCCCCCGGCACCGGTTCCTGCATTTTAAGTAAAACCAGGCGGGGAACAGACCGATTTCTGAGGATCCAGCAGAGCAATTTGAACAGGCATCGAGCCAGTCTTCCCACCTGCTGCACCAGGCGCACGCGCAACCACCGCTCCCCAAACTCCTGCAGCAGGCAGAACTGTTCTTTCAGTGTCCCGGCGAGAAATATCCGATCTCCAAAGCGATTCACCTCTCGCGTCTGGCTGCCTTTTATCCCAAGTGCCGGGACTGTCCTCACAACCAGATCACCGGAAACCTTTCTCCGCAGACGGTTAAACGCCTGCATCAGACTCAGCAGGCACGAGGCACCGCCCCCGACCTGTTTACGACCGAAGGAGTACGCGGCGTTTATCTGAATCAGATCGACCGCACACAGGCCGCTCACCTCGCCGGCGCCTTTTCGCACCTGCTCTGGGAGAGCCTCCCGCTGAAAGGGTTAGCCCCGGATTCCAAGACCAGCCGCTCCCCAAGATCGAGTGCTCCCTCCAGGGAACAACCTCGGCCCGAAAAGAGTCGCGGCCCCTGCGTTGTCATTGGATTCGATGAACGACCTTCATCACCCGACATCATTACCGGCGTCGCGGGGGCACTTCGCCGAAACGGCTGCCGGGTGATCGATCTGGGACTCACGGTACCTGCAATCCTCGCTTATGCCACCTCGCATCTGCAGGCACAGGGCGCGATCATGGTCACCGGTTCCCACTGTGGACCGTCCAGTACCGGACTCGAATTTTTACTTGAACAGTCCCAGCCTGTTTCCCGGGGATTCCACCTCGAACGCATCCAGGAGATCGCCGAACAGGGTTACGGTCGCGCATCACGACAGCCCGGTTCTCAGCGTACCTTCCACCCCATGGAAACCTACCGCAGCCAGTTCCTGAAACACTTTCACGCCCTGCGACCGTTGAAAATCGCTGTCGCCTGTTCTCTCAGACTGGTCCGGGAAACCCTCGATTCCCTGTTCGATAAGCTCCCCTGCCAGCTCTCCTGGGTCGACATTCCGCATCAGAAACGGAACCTGCTCGATCCCGACGATTCAGATGTCCGCAAAATGCAGCAGTACCTCGAAACCCACAACTGCGACTTGGGTCTTCTGATCGACGACGACAGCCGCCAGACCGCGTTCTTCAGCGAGACAGGCGAACTGCTCCCCAATCACGCCGTCACCCGATTGCTGATGCAGGCCCTGGCCGCCGAACAGTCGGAGGCCGTCTTCGTGCTCGATCAGATCAGCCGGGAACAGCAGGCGAACCTCCCTGCAGACTGGAACCTGCACACACACCGGGGAACGCTGGCAGACAGCTATTTTCAGATGCAGCAACACGAGGGCGTTTACGCTGCCGATCACAGCGGATATCATTGGTTTCGGGAGACTGTTCCCACCTGCGATGCCATTTTGACGCTGGCTCATGTCCTGGCTGCCTTGAGCTTCAGCGATGCACCCGTCAGCGAACTTCTCTCTTCCACAGACGAAGAGACACCCTGACAGCCTGCGGATCAGCTGCTGTGACTAACCCGGAAACACCGTCCTCTGCGTACATACACGTCCCTTTCTGCCAGCACCGCTGCGGCTACTGTGACTTTACGCTCGTCGCCCGCAAGGACCACCTGATCGACGACTATCTGGCTGCCATGGAACAACAGCTCGCGACAGTCGAACCGGGCACCGAACTGCAGACCCTCTTTCTGGGAGGGGGCACTCCCACTCATCTCAGCATTGAACAACTGGACCGACTCTTTTCCACCCTCTTTAACCGGTTTCGTCTGGCGGACGATTGCGAATTCAGCATTGAAGCCAATCCACTGAATCTGAGCATTGAGAAAATCGACTTTCTCAAGCAGCGTGGCGTCAACCGGGTCAGCCTCGGCGTCCAGTCCTTTCACTCCGAGATACTCACCTTCCTGGAGCGGGATCATCAACCTGAGCAGATCTTCGAAATCGTGCAGAACCTGCAGGCCCGCATTCCCAATACCAGCCTTGATCTGATCTTCGCGGTCCCCGGTCAAAGTCTGTCGGACTGGGAGTCATCCCTGTCCGATGCCGTCGGTCTCGGAATCCCCCACCTCTCGACATATGGCCTGACCATCGAGAAGGGAACCTCGTTCTGGAGCCGCCAGCAGTCAGGTCTTTTCGATTTACCCGCGGATGACCTGGCTGGCAGCATGTATGAATTTTCGCTGGACTATCTGGGTTCACGGGGAGTGCAGCATTACGAGATTTCGAACTTCGCCCGCCCGGGGTTTGAATGTCACCACAATGAAGTCTACTGGACCGGCTATCCCTACTATGGTTTTGGCCCCGGCGCAGCCAGTTACCTGAATGGTGTTCGCCGCCAGAATCACCGCAGTGTCACTACCTGGCTCAAGCATGTCGCCGCCGGCGAGTCTCCGATCGCGGAACAGGAAGAACTCGATCCCGAAGCCCGCGCCCGCGAAGCAATTATCTTCGGCCTCCGCCGTCGTGTCGGCATCAATCTCGCCGAGTTCGCGTCCCGCTACGGTTTCTCAATTCCGGAACTGGCGGAATCCGCGATTGAGAGAAATATCGCTGCGGGACTACTGGAACAGACCGAAACCCACCTGCGGCTCACACAGGCTGGTTGCCTGCTTGCCGATTCCGTGGTGGTCGATTTCCTCTGATCACGCGAGACTCAATGTCCCTGGTATTCCTGAGTCACCTGGACCGTATATTTACCGGGAAACTTCGTCCAGCCATTTTCCATCTTGCTCCCCAGGATTTCGAACTGCAGTGTTCCTTTCGGCACCAGGAAGTACAGCCCCCCGTCATAGTCATCATGCACGCAGGGAAAAACCCGGTTATTCACGCGAGCTTCCATATGATACCCCAGTCCGCCCATCAACGAGTTCAACCCGATTGTATTTCGATAGTTAATCAGGTCCGGCATCGGTCCGCCTTCCTGCAGGAAGCGATTCCAGTCCGTATAAAAAGCCGCGAGTTGACTCTGCAATTCTGTGTAACGTGGCTGATCGAGTTGCGTGCCATGTTGCTTGATGTATTCCAGCAGTGCTGGATCGCCCGTTAAATCGACACGAACAATCTCTGTTTTCGCGCCTGGCTTCAGACGAACTTTCAATCCCCCCTGCTCCGGACCAAAGAAGGTCATTTCCATCAGGTCGCTCTGCACCCGACGCGGCGTCTCTTTAAAACTGTTATTCACTGCCTGGATCACATCTGCAGACAGTCCCAGATCCGATGTTTTCTGCAGTTGCTCCAGGCTCGCATCTTCCGGACTCAGCCGGGCTCCGACAAGATTCCCTTCCAGATGCGGACCGTAGGTGTAATAGAAATAGCCGGCTGCGCCGAGCATCAGCCCGAAGCAGAGAATGATCAGTAGAATGGGCCCCACGTTCGACCTGCGTCGTTTCCGCAGATACTGGGCTGTCGCGCTCGATAGAGGTCGCTGTTGAACCGCAACGGAATCGCCTGGCGGCGGTACAGTCTCCTGTGACGCTCCAGCCGGGGCCTCCATGGCCGGAGCCTGTGCCTGGGAAACCGCCTGTGTTTCCTGGGGGGTCGGGGGAACCTGCTCGCTCATAGCAAATGGATTGGGAATCACGAGCTTCGTCCCACAACGGGGGCAGTCCCCCTGTTTGCCTGCGGAAGTATCGGGGACTTTCAGGGTAGAAGTGCAGTACGGACAATCAAATTCTATTGCCATGTCTCAACTCAATATTATGTCTGGGTTTATATAATCAGGACGAACGGGGAAGGCGTTCGTTCTTCCGTCTGATTGAGGCGCAAACGTTGGGTGGGAACTCAGGAGCGTCAATTTCAATTATAAGGATATTCAGCCCGAAGACCAGACTGTTTTCCAGCAGGAAACCGCATTCCCGAGGGGGAGAACCGGTTATTTCAATGATTCGAGATATGCCAGCAGATGAGCGGCCTGCTCGGCTGTCAAGTCGCGGAGCAACTGATCGGGCATGAGCGATTTCTTCTGCATCACCACAGTTTCCACATCCTGCACCGGGATCTCCAGAAGTTCGTTTTTGGCATCTTTCAACACCACGCCCACATCGTCTCGACGGACCAGCAGACCACTGACCACTTTGCCCGACCGCAGTTCGACCACGCAGGTAAAATATTTCTCATCAATCTTTTTCGATGGATCAATAATATTCTCGAGCAGCTCCTGACGCGACAGTTTCTTGCCAATCTGGGTGAGGTCAGGGCCAAGCTCTTTGCCATGCTGATGCACGCGATGACAATTCCGGCACTGCAGTCCCGCCATCTGCATGAACAGTCGCTTCCCTTCCCGCGAATCGCCCGGCAATGAAAGCAGGGCCCGATGGTCGATGTTCTGACCCAGCCGTTTAACCCGCTGATCCTCAGGCAGGAATCGTTCGAACAGATCGCGTACCAGTGGATTCCCGCCCTGTGTCGCCAGCCGTATGATCTGCTTCTGCGTGTCCTCCGACATCGGTTGTCGATCCAGGGCGTTCAAGAGCATCAGCCCTCCGCTGGTAGTTCCGAGAACTTCCTGTAGTTTCTGTCCGGAAAAATCCTGATCTTCAATCTGTATCGCGTCTTCCAACAGATTCACCTGTCGGTTCCGCTGACGGGCGATTTCGAACTGCAACTCATGCGGACGCGTAGGCAGTCGTTCGATCCATTCCTGAATTAACCGGGTCCCTTCGACATCAACAATCGATGAACCCGAATAAGGCATCCGCCCTTTTCCCAGTTTGCTCATGCGATAGAGTAACACCGATCGGAACGGATCGCCCGGAGCAATCACTTCTGCTCCGAGAATCTCAAACTTCCCCTGGGTGGGTGTCACTCCCACCGCTTTCATCGCTTCCAGATCGAGGGAGGCATCCAGTTCAATCGTCGATCCCCCACCGCCGTTATTGCGATGACAGTGCCTGCAGTTCGCATGTAGGTAAGCTCGGGCCCGCAGGTTCAACGCTGCCGAGGTGTTGTGTGGATCCACCAGATAATGTGCCCTGGTCCCCTTTGATTCATTCCACACCGATTCCGGCAGCACCTTGATGTGCGCCAGAGCCCGCAACTGATTGTCGACGACATCACCGAATTTTCGTTCCCGGTTGAGTTGTGCTTCTTCGAAGGAAAGCACCGACAGGTAATTCTGGTAGGGTGTATGACAGACCGCACACTCCGCCCGACTGGAAACCCGCCACTCGTAGTTCAGTTTTCCGTCCGGATGGCCTGCATCGGTTATCTCCAGTTTGATGCAGTCGCCTTCAGTGGGGACCAGAGTCGCATCGGTCTGATCTTCGTTCCAGCGATAGGAATATCCCTGCCAGCGGGCCCCGTTGAAGTGTAATAACTGTGTTTCGAGCCGCAGGGCCGTCTGCGGATTCCCCCGCTCCGTCTCCAGCGAAATGGTTTTGACCAGCACCGTATCTTTGGGGAAATTCCAGAACCGCTTCTGCACGACTTCAATCGTGGTATCGGGAGGCAAGGCGATGAAGCGTTCTGAGGTCGCGTAGTCAGCCCAGGCAGGTGCATTGATTTCGTATGGAATCACGCCCGCGGCCACCTGATGCTTCTCGGTCGATTCGAATAAACCGGTCTGGCTCAATCGGGTCGGAAAATCCGGATTATGGTCGGATTCCTTGATCGGTGCCAGCCGATGAAAGGCGCCTCCTTCAATGTCAACGATGTAAACTTCGCCCGCATCATCGATCGCAAAGGCGGTTACTTTCAACGTCGAGTTCGCCAGCTCCTGATGCCAGTTGACCCGCTGATTTTCATAACGCAATCCCCACAGTTTTCCCGTGGAATAGTCACCGTAAATGTAAGTATCTTTCAGATCCGGTAGGCGCGTGCCTCCATAAAAGTAGCCCCCTGTAATCGAACGGGCTTCGCGATGCGAATGAGCAATCGTGGGTGGCAGAATAGGCGTTGGTCCCAGTTGATTCCCCGGCTTGACCGGCTGGCGGCCTTCTTTGATACTCCAGCCATAGTTACCGCCCTTTACGACGCGATACACGAGTTCCCAAAGTTCCCAACCGACATCACCCACCCATAAATCGCCACTCTTGGGGTCGAAGCACATCTTCCATGGATTGCGAAATCCGAACGCCCAGATTTCAGGACGCACGTTCGGCAGCTTCACGAACGGATTATCCGCGGGAATCGCATAGGGCAGATCCTGACTGCGTTGATCAACGTTGATTCGCAGCACACAGGAGAGCAGGTTGCTCACATCCTGTCCGGCATTATGAATGTCCGGCGGTGAAGCGGGTCCGCCATCACCTGTTGAGATATAAAGATAGCCATCCGGTCCGAACCGCAGGCAGCCGCCATTGTGTCCGCCCGACAGCCACTCGATCAAAGTTTCTTCCGATTCCGGATCGCAGTGCAGCCGATTCGCATCCTGTACCTTGAACCGCGAGACCCGCGTCCCTTCGGGCAGGCCTGGCTTCAAAACGTAGCAGATATAAACATATCCGTTTTCTTCAAAGCGGGGATGAAACGCCATCCCGTAAATTTCATTCAGTTCGGGGACATGCTGCTTGAGATCCAGAAAGAGTTCGGTTTCGGAAGTCCCCTGATCCTGGTAATCGAAGGAAAAGATCTTCCCCTTGCGCTCGGCAACAAAAAAGCGTTTCATACCTGGCGCGGTCGCGACCACCAGTGGTTGATTGAATTTCAACTGGGGAAAGGCCCGCTCGGTTTCGTAAGGCAATGCGGGATCGGGGCTCCCCTGCACCTTTGAAGTCGTCCAGGGAATCCGTTTCTCGATCCCGTACTGGGCATCCTGCGCCTGCAGACGTCCCTGCAGGCAAAAGAGTCCCGTCAGGACCAGTGACCAGACTAACCAGACTCGGGAATCAGACTTTTTTCCAGGGGCCTTCATGCAGAGCAGTCCTCTTCTTCTGTGAGAGATGCAGGAGCCCGTCTTCGCCCCCGCTGAATGGATCCTTCATCGCATCCTCTGATACTATTCAACCTGCTGTCCCCACCGAATGCAATTCCGAATGCCGCTTCGCGCTGCGGAACACGGATCTTTTCCACCCGGTTCTCAAATGTGAACCAGCGGTTACCGCATGTTAACCGGATCCACATCGATGACATATTCGATCCCCTTTTCCCGAGGCAGTTTGGGATCCACTTCCCGCCACAGTTGCAGAATGTCTTCCACATTCACCGCAGCCAGCTGGAAGTGGTAGCGAAAATATTTCTTCAACCTGATGATCGGCGCCGGGGCCGGGCCCAGAATCTGCACACTCAGCTTCCGTTCTTCTGCGGCCTCATGGAGAATCTCGGCAATCTGTCGGGCGAACTTTTCCACATGCTCTTCGTGGGGACCACGCAGAATCACCCGGGCGTAATGCGAAAAAGGAGGCGCGAGCATCTCTTTACGGTGCCCCAGCTCCAGACGGGCAAACCCCAGGAAGTCATGCTCCGCGGCTTTCACGATGGCGGGTTCGGCCGGCGAGGTTGTCTGCACAAACACGCGTCCCCCCTGCATGCCCCGCCCCGTACGTCCGGCGACCTGAGCAATCAACTGAAACGTCCGTTCCGAAGCAAACAGATCGGGTTGATGCAGCATCGTATCTGCGTCAATCACGCCCACCAGCGTTACGTTCGGGAAGTCGAGCCCTTTCGCAATCATCTGCGTTCCCAGCAGGATATCGACCTCCCCCGCAGCGAAGGCATTGAGCACCTTCGCATGACTGCCGACACCACGCATGGTATCACTGTCCATTCGCTTGCAGGTGTAATTGGGAAACTTCGCTTTGACCTCTTCCTCCAGTCGTTGTGTCCCGGTACCCACGTACCTTAGTCCCGGTGCCCCACAACTGGGACAGTGCGTTGGCGGCTTGCTGGAAAAATCACAGCTGTGACAGACCGCGAGGCTCTTATCCCGATGCCAGGTCAGTGAGATCTCACAGTGCGGGCATTTCACCGAGTTCCCACACCCCTTACACCACAGTGCCGGCGAATAGCCGCGGAGATTCAGGAACAGAATCACCTGCCCACCCGCTTCGAGAGCGTGCTGCATGCCCGTGAAGAGCACACGCCCGAGCGATTCGTTTCGTCTGACCTGCACATCATTGCGAACATCGATGATATTCACACCGGGCATCGGCAGATTATTCACCCGCTTAGGCATTGAGATCAGCGTGTCTTTCTTCTCAATGACCCGTAGCCAGGAATTCAACGTGGGCGTCGCAGACCCCAGAATCAAAGGAACCTTCTCCAGTTCAGAGCGTTTTCGCGCCACTTCGCGGGCATGATAACGGGGCGCGGTCTCCTGCTTGAAACTGGTCTCGTGTTCTTCATCAATGATGATCAGCCCCAGATGCGGTGCGGGAGCAAATACGGCACTCCGGGCTCCCACAATCACCTGCACCTTACCGGCCGCAATATTCTGCCAGTGGTAATGACGGTCGCTGTCGCTCAAATGACTGTGCAGCACCGCCACCGAATCGAAACGGGAGCGAAACCGCTGAATGGCCTGCGGGGTCAGACTGATTTCGGGAACCAGGACAATCGCCTGCTGACCGTAACTGACGACTTCGCGGATCGCCTGGATATAAACTTCGGTCTTACCACTGCCTGTCACGCCCTGCAGGACGAACGTTTCGCTCCGCTGCCCCCGGATCGCGGACAGAATCTGATCCAGCGCCATCCGCTGATCCCGGTTCAGTTGCAGATCGTCCTGCTTGGTGATGTGTGCGTAAGCCGCATCATCGCCATTTTCGAAATGCTGTACCCGTTTCTGATGACTGCGAATCAACGTCTTCTTTTTCAGAGTCTGAACCGGGCCAGAACCACAGCCGGCGGCGGCCATGATCTGATCCATCGTCAGTGGCTGGTCGGCAGATTTGAGTGCATCGTAAACGGCTCGCTGTTTGGCCGGCAGCCGTTCGACTTCTTCAGGTATGTTTCTCCCCTGTAGTGCACGCGGATCGGTCAGTTCAAACACCGAAATCATCCGGGTGCCCGCCTGGTTTTTGACGCCGGCAGGAACGACACAGTCCAGCACCTGCCCCCAGCTGCACAGGTAGCGGTCGGCAATCCAGCGGGTCAGCTTCAGCATCCTGGCGCTGAACAACGGGCGGCTGTCCAGAATTGTATCAACTGACTTCAGACGCACACTGGGTTGATCTTCATCCGCCGGTCCCACGCCGACACAATAGCCGGGGGAGAGTTGATTCCCCCGACCAAAGGGGACCTGCACCCGATGTCCGGGCTTGAGTAGTGGGCGCATCGACTCCGGCACCAGGTAATGAAACACGCGGTCCACCGGTCGATTCAGAACGATTTGTGCCAGATACAGATTCTGTGAATTCCGCTCCCAGGGCATCGGGTTTTCGGGGAGCTCTTCATCTTCAAACAGGCTCTGTTGCTTCGGTTTACTCATACAGCCAGCAGGATATACTAGGGAAAAGGTCAAATCGTTTTGTAACTCTTTGACAGCGGTAACTCAACAAACAAACTCGACTATCGAGCATTCGATACAAAAGATTCTTTCAGTGATGCCCCCTGCTCACTCAGCTCCTCTGCTGAAAGCCTCCGCTGAAAGATAGAAATGATTCACAGATGCGTATTGGAATTTTTGGAGGAACCTTCGATCCCATCCATAACGGTCACCTGCTCCTCGCCGAACAGTGCCGCGAACAGGCTGCCCTGGATGAAGTCTGGCTGATCCCCGCCGGTTCTCCCCCGCACAAGGAAACAACCGGCATCACAGCCGGGAAACAGCGTCGCGAAATGCTGGAGTTCGCGATTGCCGGCAACCCCAGCTTCGTCATTCAGGACCTGGAACTGCACCGCGACGGTCCCAGCTACACGGTAGATACGCTACAACAACTCAAAGAATCCCACCCCGCCGACGACTTTTTCCTGATCATCGGAGCCGACTCCGTTCGCGACTTCCACACCTGGCGCGAGCCGGAAGCGATTCTGGAGCAGGCACACCTGATCGGCGTCAATCGCCCTAACATTAGTCTACCAGATCTCAGCAATCTGACAGACAAGCTCGGCGATACGGTCATTACCAAAATCTCCTGGGTCACCATGCCCGGCATCGATCTCTCTTCCACCGACATCCGCCAGCGGATTCGCGAAAACAAAAGTGTCCGCTACATGATGCCGCGGGCCGTCGAAGTTTATATCCACAATAACAGGCTGTATTTAGACTGAGATTTCCCTAAACTGAGACTTAAACATCGCTTAAGACGGGTGAACCGTCTATAAATCAGTGCTGACTACTGGAAATTCCCGGTCAGTTTGATCAGAATTAGAACAGTAGACACGTACGGTGTGGAAATGGAACGATGCCAGTGAGCGCTCTACGGTGTTTATTACGGAAGGGAATGGATTACCAGCGTTGGATATTGCGCGCCTCAATCAAACCTGCCTGATTTATCTCACCAGACGAAACAGACGACTTCGCATACCTGTCCCTGCACAGGAAAACGGATTCGAAATGGAACACCCGCCAGCGTGAATCATCATTCAGCCTGATCAACGGATCGTAAGAGTAAGGAAAACCTCGGCGTCATGGATTCGAAATCTTCAACCAAACTGAAAACGGATCAGGGAGAAGGAGCCTCGCTTTCTGCCTTCGACTATCAGCCCCGCACCAGAATCGTCTTTGGTGGGGGAACCCTGAGCCGGTTGGGGGAACTCGCCGTCGAACAGGGCGCAAAACATGTGCTGCTGGTCACAGATAAAGGTCTCGCGGAAGCCGGACACGAAGCCCGCGGCGTCGCCTCGCTCGAACAGGCAGGCGTCAAAATCACCATCTTCGACGACGTTCACGCCAACCCTACTACCGAAGACGTCGAACGCGGACTGGCCGTCGCCCGTCAGCAACCCATCGATCTGATCGTCGGCCTCGGAGGCGGCAGCAGTATGGATTGTGCCAAGGGCATTAACTTCCTGCTCACCAACGGCGGCAAAATGGAAGACTACTGGGGAGTCGGCAAAGCCTCGAAACCCATGCTTCCCCTGATCGCGGTCCCCACTACCGCCGGTACAGGCAGTGAAGCCCAGTCGTTCGCCGTCATCGCCCATCCCGAAACACACATGAAGATGGCCTGCGGCGACAAAAAGGCCGCCTGCCGCGTCGCCATCCTCGATCCCGAACTCACGCTGACCATGCCCCGCTCGGTCACCCACGTTACCGGCATCGATGCCCTGAGCCACGCACTCGAAACATATGTCACGAAACCCCGCAATGAAATCTCGCGACTCTTCAGCCGTCGCGCCTGGTCTCTCCTCGCTCATAGTTTCCCCCAGGTTCTGAATACCCCCGATGACCTCACCGCCCGCGGCAATATGCAGCTGGGAGCCCACTTCGCCGGAGCCGCCATCGAAAATTCGATGCTCGGTGCCACACACGCTCTCGCGAACCCCCTCTCAGCACATTTTGGTCTCACACACGGCGTTGCCATCGGCATCATGCTCCCTCATGTAATCCGTTTTAATGCGGAACTGGTCGGCGAGCATTACTCACAGCTCGCGTCCGACATCGGTCTCTGTGACCCACACGATCCCGCGGGCCCGGGTCTGCTGGCCGAACACATCCAGTCCCTTGTTTCATTAGCCGGAGCCCCGACCACACTCACTGAATGTGAAGTCGACACCGGCCTGTTCGATCAGCTGGCCGAAGAAGCCTCCCGGCAGTGGACAGGGAACTTCAACCCCCGCCCCGTCGATCAGTCCTCTTTACGGGAATTGTATGAATGCGCATACTAAAGCGAAATCAATCGAACCACCTCCCTTCCCGGATCGCAGCCGCGGCACTCTGCCTGTTCGCATTCAGTCTGTCTCTGTCTGCAGCAGAGAAACCGTCGGAAAACAAACCGGCCGCCAAAGCAGATGCTTCCGCGGTTCCTGCGCCACAGGCCAACCCGGAAGACTGGCCCTCGTTCCGTAACGGGAACCTGCAGCAGGGCGTCGCGAAAACCACGCTCCCCGAGAAACTCGAACTGCTCTGGGAATACCCCTCGTCCGACGGCATCGCTTCCACCGCTGCCATCGTGGGTGACAAAGTCTACATGGCCGGCCTCAACGGCTTCGTGGAATGCCTCGAACTCAAAACCGGAAAGCCGGTCTGGAAATATCGTTCGATTGAAGATCGTGATCCGAAAAAATTCGCCCCGGGTTTCAAGTCTTCTCCTCTGGTCACCGCCGACGGTGTTTACATTGGCGATGAAGACGGCGTCTTTCACGCCCTCCACCCCGCGACAGGCAAACAACTCTGGACCTTCAAAACCGACGCCGAAATCATCAGCAGCGCCAACATCACCGGCGATAAAATTCTGTTCGGCAGCTACGATAATTTCCTCTACTGCCTCAACGTCAAAGATGGTTCCCTCGCCTGGAAATTCGAGACCGACGGCTACGTGAACTGCTCCCCCGCGATTGTCGATCACTTCACCTTCGTCACCGGTTGTGACGAACAGCTCCGCGTGATCGATATTCATACCGGCAAACAGCACAGCCAGATGCCATTGATGACCTACCTGATTGCCTCGCCCGCGATCTGGGAAGATGACCTCTACGTCGGCACCTATGCCAGCGAGATCATCGCCGTCGACTGGAAAGACTCGAAAGTCGACTGGCGTTATAAAGACCCCAAAAAAGAGTATCCCTACCACTCCTCCGCCGCCATCACCGAGACGCACGTCGTCGCCGGGGGCCGCGATAAACAGGTTCACTGCGTCGAACGCAAAACCGGAAAACCCATCTGGAAATTCATGACGCGGGGACGTGTCGACAGTTCTCCGGTAATTGTCGGCGACCGCGTCTTCGTCGGTTCTTCGGATGGTAACCTGTATGAGTTCGATCTGAAAAATGGTAAGAACCTCTGGAAAAAGAACTTAGGTGACGATATCACAGCTTCCCCGGCCATTGGCCAGGGACATCTGATCATCGGCACAGAATCCCGAAATGGCGCCTTGTATTGTTTCGGAAAGAAGTGACAATAAGAAAGACCCGTCAATTATCATCAAAACCGGTGGCAAAATCGGTTTGCTGAACGACACAGAAAACACGTTGAGAGCATTATGGATCTGGAAAAAACAGGCACTACCGAAATCGGCAGTTACTTTATCTCCAACTACCCCCCTTTTTCGCAGTGGAGGCAGGAATACGTTACCCGCATCCAGGAAGTTCTGCACCAGCCCCCCGATACCAGCATTCCCATGGGGCTCTATATCCATATCCCCTTCTGTCGTAAACGCTGTAAATTCTGCTACTTCCGCGTCTACGAAAAACAGAATGCCAAAACCATCGAACGCTACGTTCAAGCCCTGCAGAACGAGTTCGAAATGCTCAGCCAGGTCGAAGCCATCAAGGGACGCACCCTCGACTTCACCTACTTCGGCGGTGGAACTCCTTCCTACCTGAGCTCCAAGCAACTCCTTTCGGTCCGTGATCGACTCACCAGCCTGCTTAACTGGGAAACCGCCCAGGAAGTCACCTTCGAATGTGAGCCGGGAACCCTCAACCTGGAAAAAGTCAAAACACTCAAAGAGATCGGCGTCACCCGTATCTCCCTCGGCATCGAGAGCTTCAACGACAAACTGCTCGAAGCCAACGGTCGCGCGCATCTCACCCCGGAAGTCTACAAAGCTTATGACTGGATCCAGCAGGTCGGCTTCCCCCAGGTCAACATCGACCTCATCGCCGGCATGATGGGTGAGACCGATGACAACTGGTCGGACGCCGTCGAAAAAGCCGCCGAGTTCAATCCGGATAACATCACCATCTACCAGATGGAACTCCCTCACAACACGATCATCTCCAAAGAGATGAAAGAGATGGGCATCGACTCCCCCATCGCCGACTGGAAAACCAAACGCCGCTGGATGAACGAGGCCATCGAAACCCTGCAGGGCAAAGGCTACCACCTCGCCAGCGGAAATGAACTCGTCAAAAACCCCGAAACAGATCGCTTCGTCTACCGCGACAATCTGTTCCGCGGCAACGACATCATCGCCACCGGCGTCTCTTCGTTCGGTCACATGCAGGGCGTGCATTATCAAAACCTCGATCGACTGGAAGACTATCTCGAAACGGTGGAAAGCGGCAAGCTTCCCGTGAACCGCGCATTGGAACCCACCGAACACCAGCGGCTCATCCGCGAATTCATCCTGCAACTCAAAGAAGGACGCGTCCGTACACAGCCCTTCATGGATAAGTTCGGCGTCAAACTCACGGAAGAATTCTCCGAAGCACTCCAGAACCAGCAGAAAGCGGGCTACCTGAATTATGATGATTCCCAGGTCGAACTGACCCGCAAAGGCATCCTGCAGGTCGACAGCCTGCTGACGGAGTATTTCGAACCGGAACACCGCATGGTAAGATACACCTAAGCGGCGGATCTCCGGATCCCTGATCTCTCACACTGACCCTCCCCTGAATTAAAGAAGTTATGACCAAGTGAACCCACAAGACGAACTCGATGCACTTGTTAAACTGTTCCCGAACGAACAACGATTGTTCGAACGGGCCGAACACGTTTCTTCCGCGACCACTCCTGAGCCTTACAAATCCCTGCTCGCGCATTACCACCACATGACCATCTCCATGGAGGAATATCACAAATCCCCCGTCGACGTCATCGTGCTGGATCAGAGACTCGATGAAAATGTATACAGCCGAAAAATCCTGCTCGTCAAAACAGGCACCGAACAGGTGGTCCAGTTCGGCATCGTGCGGTTCAATTTCGACTATGTCACCCAGGCCGTTAAGGACGAAATCCTCGCAGGCCAGATCCCTCTGGGACGCGTATTGATCAATCATAATGTATTACGACACGTAGACTTAGGTGCCGTCCTCCGTATCACCGCCGGACCGGGGCTCGCCAATGTCATGCACATTGAACCCGGCCAGGTAACCTATGGACGCCTGGCGACCATTTTTTGTAATCAGCAACCCGCAATTGACCTCTTGGAAGTTTCGGCTCCACTGCTATAACTCCTTAACTCACAACACAAGACGGTCCTTTCAACTGTAGAGACAAAGGCTTTCCATGATTGATTCGAGTACAACAGAACAGCCTGAAATCGAAACCGAATACGACGTGATCATCATCGGGGCCGGCCCGGCCGGTACCGGTACCGGAGCCCTGCTCGCCGAACAGGGGCGCAAAACCCTCATCGTCGACCGGGCTCACTTCCCCCGCTTTCACGTCGGAGAGTCGCTGATTCCGGAGACCTTCTGGTCCCTCAAACGACTGGGACTGGTCGAACAACTCAAACAGACCGCCTTCCCCAAAAAATTCAGCGTGCAGTTCGTCACCGATGAAGGTGTCGAAACCATGCCCTTCTACTTCCACGAATACAAAGACCACGAAAGCTCGCAGACCTGGCAGGTCCTCCGAGCCGAGTTCGATCAGATGCTCGCCGACAATGCACAGAAACAGGGAGCCACCATCTGCACCGGTACCCAGGTTATGGACTTGCTCACCGAGGGAGAACAGGTCACCGGCGTCCGGGTGAAACTTCCCAGTCAGGAAACCCGCGAGATCAAAGCTAAACTCGTCGTCGATACCAGCGGGCAGTCCGCCTTCATCGTCAACCGGCTCAAGCTCAAGCAGGCCGATCCGGTGCTCCGCAAAGGAACTGTCTGGGCTCACTTCAAAAATGCCCACAGAGACGAAGGCATCGATGAAGGCGCCACCATCATCCTGCAGACCGAAGGCAAACACTCCTGGTTCTGGTACATTCCGCTCCCCGACAACGTCGTCAGCGTCGGCTGTACCGGCGACATGAACTACATGTTCGCCAAAGATCGGGGCACCAGTGAAGACATCTTCTGGCAGGAAGTCGAACGCTGCTCGGCCATCAAACGTCGCCTGGAGAATGCCCAGCCCGACACCGAATTCATGACGACGAAGGACTTCTCCTACCATTCCTCGCAGCCAGTCGGACCGGGTTGGATGCTCGCCGGCGACGCGCTCGGCTTCATCGATCCCGTCTACTCCAGCGGCGTCTTCCTGGCCCTCAAATCGGGTGAACTCGTCGCCGACACCATTAACGAGGCTTTCGAAGCCGACGACTTCTCCGTTGAACGACTCAGCCAGTGGTACCCCGGCTATCGCGCCGGAGTCGAGAACTTCCGTAAACTGGTCTATGCCTTCTACACTCCCGGGTTCAGCTTCGGCAGCTTCCTCAGACAGTATCCGCAGTTCAAAACCAACCTCGTCGACATCCTCATCGGCGACGTCTTCAAACCCGAAGTCGCCGAGATGTTTACCGTTATGCAGGACGAAATCCCCGAACTCGCCATGACCGATGACTCCGAAGTCGCTATGAAGAAATAATTCCCCCGCCGGTCTCTCACACAACTCAACAGACCGGTGTTTTTCATGCGCCCATACTCCATCGCTGCTGATTCTGGCACTGATCAGATTCCCTCCCTGCGGCCCTGCTACCTGAATAAACTGAACTTGATTCGCCTGCCCCGAACCGTATGCTGGTTCCCTTCTGGCTCGCGCGCGAGGCGGGTCTGCGTGCACCGGAACAGCCCGAACCACTGACACAATTTCACCTGAACCCCCACCGCATTTCACCGACTGTTCACTGAAACCCAACGCACCAGTTCGCCATGTTCTCCCTCCCATGTTCAGGGCAGACCAGGACAAACCCCGGCCGAATAAGGACAAAATCCAGGACACACCAGGACAAAATCCGGCCACATCGGGACAAAATTCTGTCTTGACCTCCCCGTGCGCTTCAGCAAAATCAAAACCGCGCGTAGGGGCAGTGCCTGTGTGCCTGCCCGCCGAACGACCATCCACCCCGTCCCGCTTCCCATGGATTCCCATATAGATCCTCCCTGTGAGCGGCAAGACGCTAACCGCCTGTAATAAAGGTCGACTCCGATCCCAATTCCAGCAACGATCCCCCTTCCCCTCAAAATACCGGCTAAGCCCGAATGTAATTCGGGCCGAGCGCAGCGAGCAGGAAACTGACAGTGTTGTATTCATTAAATAAAATCCGGTTCGACAGCAAATCCACACTATACGAGAATAAAGTAAACACGCAGGGACCACGCCTGACCTGACTACCAGCAAACCAGCCACGATCATCAGCAGATCATACGCATTCTCACCCACCACCCGCAGATGAAAATCCGGAACCACTCACTTCCCTCCAGCGCACAAAAAAAGCCCTGCTCCGGTCATCACCGGAGCAGGGCTCAGTTCACAATCGGGTGAACTTATTTCTTGTCTTTCTTATACTCGGGTGCTTTACCCAGCGGATACAGGTCCCATTTACGAACCCACATTTCCGCCATTTCGGTCTGCACCAGCAGCTTGCCATGATCGGGCTTGGCGTTGTAGCCGGCATTCACGACCACACCGTTGACCAGGTATTTGATCTTGCCGCCGTCGCAGATGACGTCCATCCGGGTCCACTCGCCGAATTCGCTTTCGACGTCGTCTTTACCACGGAAACCGACTTTGTCAGCCCAGTCAGGGTCACGGCCCCACCAGTTGATCCGGCCGGAGCTGAGGGTGATCTCTTCACCATCTTTGTCCCAGACCTTTTCGCCGTCACGGTCTTTTTTGATCCTGGTTGTCAGCGAAGTCGGCAGTGTTTCGCCTGTCTTGGGATCTTTACCAGTCAGCACCAGGATATCGCCCACGCCACCTTCGATGATCTGAGCTTCGATGGATGCCATCCAGGTGTTGCCATAACCGCCGTCTGGACCATGACAGTGAATCAGCACGCCCGAATCGCGGGCACGGTCTTCCCGTTTACCCCAGGTCTTTTCGCCCCATTTGAATTCGATAACCATATGGTAATCGCGGTAATCTTTCTTGGTGATCAGGCCGCCATAGCCGTCACCCAGAATGTGCAGCATGCCGTCTTTGACCGTGAAGATGTGCTTGGGATCTTCATATTCGGTTCCCCGGTTCCAGACATACAGCCCGTCCAGGTTCTTGCCGTTAAACAGATGAATCACACCATCTTTCGGCGTGACCACTTTGTCCCCTGCCTCTGCTCCCACGGTACAGACAGCAGCCAGACAGACACAGGTGATCGAGAGGAGTCGTTTCAAAACCATGTTTGCGCTTTCCTGAACTGGAGCACATTTCCAAAGCCCCGAGCCCCGGCCATGTGCTGCTCACAGCCCGCGTACGGGCCTGACAAAAGTATTTTCTTTAATAAAATTAAGTTATTGAATGCCGTGACCAGACGCAAGAAGGAACATCAAAAAACTGGCCAACTGAATCAAAACAGAATCATCTGACCAAACTATCACAGGAGATATTTGACCAGAACAGGCAATCACTGTTATCCTAGCTCTAGAAAGACTTGGCCAGCGATTCATGGATTCAGATTCTGCGAAGTTGTCAGTACCGCTCACGACAGAATTCATCATCAGCTAGCCAGATATCATTACGTACCGGAAATCACATGAAATTTCGTCCCCGCTGGCCGCTCGCTTGCCTGCTCCTGATTTTCCTCCTGCTCCTGTTTCGGCTCCTCTGGACACTGGGCTTCTCCGCTGATAGTTGGAGGCTCCTCGCCGATGAATGGCGCCAGCAGATACTCTCACTCACCAGTTGGGAAATTCCTGTCCCTTATCAGACGCCCGCGGAACAAGCCACTTACTGGGTCGCGCAAACCAGAGAAATAGATACAGCGCAACAGGACCCGCAGGTGGCACTGGGAGCGGCCTGGATGCTGGATTCTCCTTGCGAGCTTTATAAAGACAGGCACTACTACTCTGCCCGTTTTGATAAACGCAGCTTAACTTACCTGCTACTGATCGACCAGGAGTGGGAGCGAGAAACACTTGAAGCGATGGGGGATGACTTTGAACCAGTCGCCCGTGAAGCCTGCCTGAACCAGAGCAAGCTGGCAATACGACTCGCCCCTGAAAACAAAGACGTCTGGCGCAACCGGGCGATGCTCCTGTTTGAGCTTCGATACAACGCCAACACTCCGCCTTATTACAGATTCATCCCCCGACAGGAAAACTGGCAGAAAATCCTCGATGAATGCGCCAGACACGATCCGGAGAATGCTCTCTACGATTATCTGGCAGCCATCTATTTTTGGTCCGTTTCAAGCCAGCAGACTGGGGAACAGAAATTCGAAATCTTGGATTCATCGAAATATCAACACGCAAAAAAACGACTCCAGGCAGGACTAAAAAAAACATTTCTGGAAACCGCATATACTGGTAATGCTGAAACTTTCGCCTTTCTGTCTCATACCTCATTCCTGTTGGACCAGCAACTGGATCTAGTACAGAGCAGACAAGGTGAGGCAAGAGACCAACAGTTTCTGGTGAAGCTGTTACGATTTCTGGAACAGGAATTTTTATCTGAAGAGCGACAAAAGAATTACGAATCTGCTGCCTTGGTAGCACGCAATCTACTGCACATTTCGCAACAGCTTTCCGAAAAGAATACCTATTATTACTTCGCAGATATGAAACAGGTCTTTGAATTAAACGGACTTGTAAAGATATTAAACCTGCATAAAGCAGACCCTGGACTGCTCACCCCCGCTGAATACAAAAAGCTCTCACATGATCACAGCCAGTCACTTCTGAAAATGTACGAGTATGAAGAAGTCCTGAACCGCAAAACTCAGGAATCCTATCCTATCGACTCAACTCGTTTTTTTCAGTCAGCGCTGCTCTCGGCAACCTCTCTTAATCTGGTTTTCATCACTCTTGCCAGCGCACTACTCTTCGGTGGTTTAAGCTGGTTTGGGAAACGCGATCCGAACCCGGAATTCGTCTCAATGGGATTCTGGCGGCCCTTAATCTGCTGCCTTTCCGGAATTGGAATCAGTCTGTTATTCTGGGGATTATACCCCGCGCAAATAATACCACTTCAGCTGCAATACCTCTCTCTACGATGGTTGTACTGGATCGGATATTTCCTGATCATCCTGGGCTTCCTGTATCTGATTCACGCCGGTTTTTCGATTCCCTGGCCAGAGCTCTTCGCCTTGTGCTGCTTAATGTCCATTCTGGTTTTATTCGTCTCTCAGTTCACCAACCTCTACCATTTGTGGTTTCAAACTCCTGTGGCGACCATCGTTGCAATTGCTGCAGTCTTGCTCCTCTTCGGTGTGCTCTCCCTGCGTTATTCAAGAAATTTCTTTGGCAAGAAACTACATTCGACGACGGTGTCTTTGCTTATCTGTGGACTGGTCCTGCTCCTCGTAGCCATCGTGATGCCCTACGGTTTAAACCTGGCGAGGGTGTACCAGATCCCGGCTAACCTGATAGACCCCCTGTACCCTGTTACCTGGAGAAATATTCTGGGCATGTACGCTATCGTGGGAATCCCAGAGTATAATTATGGCTTGTACGACTCAACCGCCAGTCAGATCTGGCTGGTCTGGTACTGGCTCGCTGGAGAAGTCTTCGCAGCAGTGATCTCCCTCTCGCTCTTCTGCTCCTGGTATCTGAACAGGCAGGCTCGATTTGTTGAGGGAGGATTTTCCGAACTACTTCAAAATCGTAAAAGTATCACCCTCTGCCATGCAGGGAGAACACTGGCGAAAACATGTCTCTGGGCCGCATTACCGTTTTCCCTGGTTTATCTCGTCGTCACGCCCGCAGTGCTGAAACCAAACGAGGAAAAGACTTTGAAGCACTATAGAAAAATGGCCGATTCAGATTTTGCCCGGCAAGAAATCGAAGCCCTGCGCGCCGAAATTGTAGCCGAACCTGATACTATGACGCGGATCAGAAATCAGGCAGATAAAAATCAGCAACGATTTCTGGAACAGCCGTTTCCTCCAGAGCAAAGTGGGGAAGTCTATTAAACCGATCGTGATCCACTCGCCACGGCCGAAGCATCGTGTGGATGCAGGCTCTCCAGGTGATTGATCTCCACGCGGAAGTCTTTCACACCCTCGTAGCTGTCCAGGGCCGCTTTCAGTTTGCGGGCCGCGTCTTCGCAGAACATCAGGTTCGCACCGTTCAGTCGGGCGAATTCCTGCTCGTCTTCGCGTTTGACTGCGGTCTGCACCGGAGTCGCGATCACCCGTTCCAGGTAATCAATCAGCGTCTCGATGGGGAACTCGTCCACTCCCTCTTCCAGTTCCACAGTCACGTCAGCATGACTGCGCTGGCTGTGAGGAACTGCCAGAATCGCGTCCGGCGTGCCCAGCCATTCGAAGATCTCATCATGTGAGAGCTCGCTCCGGTCGCCGAAGGACCGTTCGAACGCCTGCTGGATCAGCTGACGTGACAGCGCGGCCGAACAGGGGCAGGCACTGGAGTAAGTCAGCTGCACCGTCAGTTGATGGCGGAATTGGCCCTGCTGGTAAGCACTCTGAATCGTCACCGGGTAAGCCCGCCAGCCGGAATGATCGGAAAGCAGCGCGGGCCGCTTCATAGAATGCTCGTACTTGAGAGTCAGGTAACTGTTCGAACTCATGTCGGCATGCGTCTTGACGAAGTCCTGCAGGATCTCGTTGACCACAGACATCGACAGCTCCGCGTCTGCCAGTCGATTGTTCAGGCTCAGGAACAGACGGGACATGTGAATGCCTTTCACACGCTCGTTATCCAGGCTGACGGCGGCATCGGCCCGGGCCGGGGTCCGGAAGACTTCACCGGCGGCATCCCGCAGACGCAGCACCAGCTCGACGCCCGACATCCCTACCCGATCCAGAGCCCCCCCGATATGAGGCTCTGATTCATTGGCAACATCGGGTAAAACTCGAGAAATCGGAGTCACACCTGCACCAGCGGAAGAAAGCGGTTGTCTGCCTTGCTCTGCAGAATCCATCTGCTTGAGGTTCAGTACATCGGATACAAATTCAAACATGCAAACGTCTTTCATCATCCAGTCTCAGGTGAAACGTCGAGTTCACTAAAGATTGTTCTATTCTTAATGGGATTCAGGTGCTGCCGGTTACTATAGCAAAACCTTGCCATTATATCATTTAGTCCGCCTGATTCTTTTTTCAAGTCTCAAAATTCGATAAACGAACCTGATTTATTGCTTTAGGTCCTGATTTCTGCTGATTTTACAGCGAAAAGCAATTCCAGACACTCCGGACCATTTCTCCCCCGAATCAACGCCGCTCAGGCCGACAGTTGACGTCTTGATCTGAACAGAATGCCCTCTGCCGTAGATCCACAGCCTCAGACATATGCTCTCCGTCTATGGCAGTCGCTGCAGATCCGACGCTTCAGGTCCGCGCGCAGCCCACTCCCAGCCTTGAGGAGGCGTCAGGGTTTGAATCGGAATTGGCTGTGGTGCCTGACGAATGAAGCCCGGCTGTTGCAGAGGTGTATACATGGAGGCCTGCTGGATCTGCGTTGGCTGATTCTGCTGGGTCAGAAAATGTGACAGGCGATTGGTCTCAGTATGCATCGGATTCAGCGTCAACGCCTGTGTCACAGCCGGATACACCTTCTCCATCTGGTCGTCCTGCAGACAGGCGTACGCCAGCCTATACCAGTCATCGGCTGTCACATCTTTACGATTCTTGAGTGACTGCTCCAGTGAAGCAACCGAATCACTCCACCGACGGTCGGCTCCATATGCAATCCCCAGCAGCCATTGTGCCTCGGCCCGTTGATCGATGGTCGCACTGTTATTATGACAGATCGGCCGCAGGATCGGCGTCGCCCGGTTATGCTCGCCCATCTTGATTTCCAGCGACGCCAGCTTCAAACGGGAAACGATGTTGTAGGGGTCGACCTGCAATACACGGTGATAAGTCTCGATCGCTGTCCCGTTCAGACCGGCCAGCTCTTCCAGTTCCCCCTTTAAAATCAGGGCCCGGATGTTGGTCGGATCCAGGTTCAGACCCAGCTCCAGGTTCTTGAGCGCGTCGGTATACTGCTTCTTCTCATACAGCAGATAAGACAGATCGATATAAGGCCGGGGATCGTCGGGGTCCAGCACGGTCGTCCGCTGCAACTGCTGGATGGCCTCTTCCGAATAACCGTTGGCAATCAGAAACTCGGAGAGCTGCTGTCGCACTGCCGCATTGTTCGGGTTGTTGGCCACCGCCCGTTTCAACAGCTCCGCTGCCTGCTCCTGGCGACCACTCTCGGTCGCCACGCGAACCTGTTCTACCAGTTCCTGCGATTCCGAGTCCCGCATCGCCATCTTCTGTTTCCAGGAAGAGCAACCCGGACCGGTCAGCATGAGCAGACACAACCAGCAGCACATTCCCGGGACGCACCCTCTCTGACTCAGAGACGACAACGCTCTGACCAGGGAGAACAGGTTTTCAGGAGTGCCACGCATGAAATCCATTTCACTCGTTGACCGACAGACCAGTACATCACATCCAGTTTCGCAAACAGGAATCAGCCCATAACCCCTGTCTCGACCGGTCGCGGACTGCGCAAGTTACCATTTTCCGCCGATTCCGGGTAGAGGAACTCACCTCGAAACAGCGCCGGCGCGCCGGAAAGGTTCCCCCTCGCTCACTGCTCCTGGTCGGAGGGAATCTGGATTTCGATAAGTTTTTTTCTCACATCAACTTATCCAAATCCGTTAATGCCAGACACGCTTCAGAAAACTTCTGAGAGCGTTATCTCCTACGGAACATGTTTGATCACGCAACCTTGCAGTTTAGATAAAATAGTGACATTCGCGAATCATTATAAATTATCGCGCAAAAACTTAGTTGATCCGACCCGCGTAGCGATCACAATCATTGACATCGGCACGATTGGCAGGGTACAACAGGGTAACTAAAGGATTAGCTACTCGAAACTTTCGATACAATTGGAACTTTAGAGAAACTGGCGTGATGGACTACGTCTTCTTTCGGCATGGCTTTCTGCCCCTGGTCGTGCAACAGTGTGGCTCGATTTTAAAAAGGTCGAATGGATGATGAGTCTTTCCAAAAAAGTGAATCTGAAAAAAGTGTGTCTGACGGCTGGCTGTCTGCTGGCGGTCAGTCTGGTTTCTGTTCCTGAATCTTCTGCCGGGATCATTCCCTGGACCTACAACGCCATTTTTGGTCCCAGCCGCAATGGTCCGATGTACTACGGAGCCGGATATGCACCCGCTCCTTACACGACCAATTACGGCAGTTACGGCATGACGGGTTCCTGCAACAGCTGTGGCCCCAACACCGGTTACGGTTACACCAGCTACTACGGCGGCACCAGCCGCGCTGCAGCACGTCGCAGCTCGCGCGCCGCTTATCGCTGGTACCTGATCAACAACCCGCAGGCTGTCGGCGTCAGCTACCGCAACTTTAATGGTGGCGGCAACATGTATGCTTCCACTGTCGGATACGGTCCAGCTGCAGGCTGCTGTTCCCCTTGCGGAATGGGTGGCTGCTCAACCGGTGCCTGCGGCATGGGCGGATGCAGCACAGGCAACTGTGGCGTCTCCTATCCTCCGGCCAGTGCCAGCACACCGACTCCCGAACCCAACAACACCACCAACGGTGCCAAGGTTCCGGAACCCCGCGAAATTGAGAGCACTCCTCCCAAAACTTATGCCGAAGAGCCCATGAATCCCGGCAACCCCGGCGGCAACGTGGAAGATTCCGGCTTCGGTGAACGTCGTTACGATCGTAAAACCCCCATGGATACTCCCATGCCGGGCAATGAAGCAGAAGACCTCTTCAAAGAACCGCTGAAACGGGATGCTACTGAGTCTCCCATGCCGGGCAGCAGCAATCCTCCCGCACAGCCAAACTTCGGGACAGAACCTTCTCAGCCCGGCTTCGGTCCCGAGCCCTCTCAGCCCGGCTTCGGCCCTGAGAAAAAATCGGACGACGATCTGTTCGGTTCTCCGGACAACAAGGCCTTCAAACCAACTCCGGACGGTAAGATGCCAGAATCAACCATCCCGCAGAAAAAGGCCGCTCCGACCACTCAGCCGGAAAAGAAAGCTCCCAAAGCGGAACAGGAAACCAACCACCTGCCTCCTCTACGTGTGCGTCCTTTGAATCTCGATCAGAAGATCACCTGGAAGTCAGCACCACGGGCAGATCGCCTGACAATCCGTGCTCACTTCTCTGCACCAAAGATCGCCAAGCAGGATGTTCCTTCGAACTCAGGCTGGTATGCCATCGATGACACCGCCAAAGTTGCCAGCAACTAAAGGCTGACAGCAACCGACTTTTACAAAGTGCAAGTGCTTCACCGCCTTGCACTTTTTTTATGCGCCGGTCACGTTATTGTAACAGGAGAGAAACCCGCACATCATTTACGACCTTCATCCGGATTCGGAACATGCAAAACGCTGAAATCGCCCGTCAGTTTGAGGAACTCGCAGACCTCCTGGAAATTCAGGGAGCCAACCCATTTCGCCTCCGGGCCTATCGCAATGCAGCCCGCACCATCTCCGGCCTGCCCGACTCGATTCAGGAGATCGTCCACAACGATCCCAAAGAACTGCAGGAACTCCCGGGCATCGGCAAAGACCTCGCCGAAAAAATTCAGACCATCGTGGAATCCTCCACACTGCCGCAACTCGAAGAGCTCAAAGAGCAGATTCCCCCGGACGTCGTCCGCATGCTCGATATCCCCGGCATCGGTCCCAAGAAAGTCGCCTTCCTCTTCTCCGAACTCAACATCCATTCGCTCGACGATCTCAAGGCGGCTGCCGAGAACGGTGTCATCGCAGAACAGAAAGGCTTCGGCAAGAAGACCGAACAGATCATCCTCGAAGGTCTCGAACAGCTGAACCAGATCGGTGACCGCGTCCGGCTCGCGGAAGCCAAGGCCCAGTCCGACGCCATCATCGCCGATCTCGGTCAGCTCGACTCGGTGCAGCACATCTCTGAAGCAGGCAGCTGTCGTCGTCGCAAAGAGACCGTGGGCGATCTCGATATTCTCGTCACGTCCAGCGAACCAGACGAAGTCATGGATGCCCTTGCCGATCATGAACTGGTCAGCAAGGTCCTCGCGCGCGGCGATACCAAGCAGCGCGTGCGGCTCAATTCCGGACTGGAGCTCGACCTGCGTGTGGTCCCCGAGGAATCCTACGGTGCCGCCCTGCTCTACTTCACGGGCTCCAAGGAACACAACATCGTCCTCCGCCGCCGCTCCCAGGATCGCGGGCTCAAACTCAACGAATACGGGCTCTTCAAAAAAGACAAACTCGTCTCGGGCAAAACCGAGGAAGAGGTTTACAAATCGCTCGACCTCCCCTGGATCCCGCCCGAAATCCGTGAGAATCGCATGGAGTTCACCGCAGCCGAAAACGATGAACTGCCCGAGTTGATCGAACTCAAACAGATCCGTGGCGACCTGCACATGCACACCACCGCCACGGACGGCAAAGCCTCGATTCAGGAAATGGCCGAGGGAGCGCTCGCCAAAGGTTATCAGTACATCGCGATCACCGATCACTCCAAGCGGGTCACGATGGCCAACGGCCTTGATGCGAAGCGGCTGCGGGCCCACTGGAAAGTAATCGAAAAGGTTCAGAAAAAGGTTCCCGACATTCAGATTCTCAAAGGCATCGAATGCGACATCCTTGAAGACGGCACCATGGACCTCCCCGATGACGTGCTCAGCGAAGCCGACTGGGTCATCGCTGTGCTGCACTACGGACTCAAACAGCCGCAGGACCAGATCAACAAACGCCTGCTCAACGCGATTCAAAATCCGCATGTCTCCATCCTGGGACATCTCTCCGGTCGCCTGATTGGCAAACGCCCGGGAGCCGACCTCAACTACGGTGAGATCCTCAAAGCCGCCGCCGACCATGGCGTCATGCTGGAAATCAACGCCCATCCCATGCGACTCGATATCGACGACATTCATGCCGCCCGCGCTAAAGAACTGGGAATTCCGATTGTCATCAACACCGATGCCCACAGCGTCGGCGGACTGGACGTGATGCAGTACGGCGTCTACCAGGCCCGCCGTGCCGGACTGACGAAAAAAGATGTCGCGAATACGAAAACCTGGAAACAGTTTGAGAAACTCCTCAAAAAGTCGCGTTAAACATTGATCCATTGCTGCCGGGATACCGTTACCACGCCCAGGTCATCAGTCTGCAGAGGAAGCAATCACATGTCGAACACGCTGGAACTGCTAATCCGTTCGGGAAATCCTTTCATCTCCATCGAAACGCTGGATGAACAACGGGCCCAGGAAGTCGTCCAGAAAGTCGCCCACGGTCTGAAGATGACGCTCTACGAATGGTCTGCCACCAGCGGGCTCTGCAAATCGGATCATGGCAAACTGAAGCCGGCACTCGTCCCCGGCGGCAAACCGGATCAGGCACTGAGCTTCATCCACCAGAACACCGATGCCGACATCATCCTCTTCAAAGACCTCGGTGCCTACTGTCGTGACAGCGTCGTCAATCGCATGCTCCGCGACCTGATGCAGACCTGCCACGACAAAAAGTCGACGTTCATCCTCGTCGATGCCTTCCCGCTCCCCGATGAAATTAAACGCTTCACCGTCCGCTACGAAATCGGCTGGCCCGACGCCGACGAACTCTCCGCAGTCATCAAGCAGACCTATAACCGCATCAAGCGTGAGAGCGATTCCGAAATCACGGCCCGCCTGACCCGCCATGAAATGGAACAACTGGTGCTCACGCTCCGCGGGCTCAGTTGCAGCGAAGTCGAACGGGTCATCAGTTCCGCCATCCTGCAGGACAACGACCTCAACGCCAACGATCTGCCGCATGTCATCGAAGCCAAACGCACGCTCCTCGGCTCCACCGGCTGCCTGGAAGCAATCGCCGTCGATGTCAAACCGGGAGAAGTCGGTGGTCTCAGCAAACTCAAGGACTGGCTCAAACTGCGCCGCGGCGGCTTCACCCGCCAGGCACAGGAGTTCGGTATCGAACCTCCCCGCGGCGTGCTCATGCTTGGCGTCCCCGGTTCCGGCAAGAGCCTCTGCGCCAAGATGGTCGCCTCCGACTGGAACATGCCCCTGCTCCGACTCGACCCGGGCATGCTCTATCAGAAATTCATCGGTGAAAGTGAAAGCCAACTCCGGCAGGCACTTTCGCAGGCCGAATCAATGGCCCCTGTGATTCTCTGGATCGATGAAATCGAGAAAGCATTCGCTTCCGCATCGGCCTCCTCATCCGATGGTGGCCTCTCCAAACGCATGTTCGGCACCCTGCTCGCCTGGATGCAGGACCATCGCCATCCGATTTTCATCATCGCCACCGCGAATGACATCTCAGCGCTGCCCCCCGAACTGATGCGCAAAGGCCGCTTCGATGAAGTCTTCTTCGTCGATCTTCCCAACGCGGCCTCCCGGGAACAGATCCTCAAGATCCACATCGAACGTCGCAAGCGGGACTCGGACCAGTACGACCTCCGCTCCCTGGCCGCGATGGCCGACGACTTCACCGGCTCGGAACTGGAACAGGCCGTGATGTCGGGCCTCTTCGCTGCGTTCTCCGAAAACGCGGAACTGGAAGACCGCCACATTGCCTCCGAAATCCAGAAAACCCGCCCCCTGGCCGTCGTCATGCGCGAGCGCATCGCCGAACTCCGCCACTGGGCCAACAACCGCTGCGTCCCCGCCGACTAAGCCCGCCCGAAGCATATTAATATTTCAATCCCGTGTAGGCCGAATGCAATTCGGACCGAGCGCAGCGAGCAGGAAACTGGCAGAGAAACATCTCGAACGTTCTCCAGCCCCCTCTCCAGATTTGTAGCGACCGTGCTGATTTACTTTCCTATCGCCATCAGGTGCGTGCTGACACCGAACAGGTGCGGTTCGCGCTCGACTTTGCGAATCACTTCGAGAATCCACTCCTTTTGTTCGGGAATGCTCCAGTACTTTTCCAAATCGGGAATCAGTTTGCCCGGCCCCTCTACCGCAAGCAAGTGCTGAACCTCGAAACCGCCATCTTTAAACTCATCAACCAGTTGATCCGGGTGATGAAAAAAAGTTGTAGTAAAGAACGTTGGGTCATCCGTTGGATTGCGATGTTGCCCATCTTGCAGGTCCGTATCGACAATCGAACGAAATACGGAACTGCCTGCTTCCCCTAGAGACAGACAGTTAACCAGGGATGCGAATCTAGGAATACAGACCCCCATGACGATTCCTTCAGGTCGCAAGACTCGTCGCGCCTCAGCGATACATTTCACGCGGTCTTCTCGCGAAGTGAGGTGATAAAGTGGACCGAAAAGCAGAACTGCGTCTGCAGCAGAATCATCGATATTGAGACTTCGCGCATCACCAACTTCCATGCGTATCGAGACATCCGGCCGCTCTCGAGCGTTCTTTTCTGCGGTCTCAATGTGATGTAACACGGCGTCAATCAAGGTAACGTCAAACCCTTGTTCAGCGAGCCAGAACGCGTGAATGCCTGCACCGCCACCAACATCGATGATAGTAGCAGGCGGATCGGGAAGGAACCGACGCATGAGTTCTCGTGTACGCAGCAGTTCAAGCTGGCCGCCGATTCCGGTGAGACGACTGGCTTCATCAATCTGGTTGTAGTGCTGGTACGCTTCCGGAAGAAGGATCGATTTTTGACGGTCAGAATTGTTCATAAAATTCAAGTGCCCTCTCACTAAGTCGTCAGGTTCGTGAAGTGTCCAAGGGGGGCTCCCAACATCGGAAAGACAGCAAAGCCGCCCCCAGGTTCGCAGCAGAGGGGCAACTCCGTACACCTGATGCTCGGCGGTCGTCGCCTGACAAACGCAATTCTACCAAATGACAGGGATTACGACGATGATCAAATAGACCACGACAAAGACGAAAATCGGTACTGGGTACGCCTGAAGGCAATTCGGGACGAGCGCAGCGAGCAGGAAATCTCAGGGAAAACTAATCATCAAATCAGATCGTGCCTCACCAGATCCGTAGCGTGCGGCCCCATGTGGCCGCCCGCCTGGCGATAAACGAATATTGATCATATTTCCAACGGACCCAATTCAAAAAGGGTAGCCCCGGATGCAATCCGGGGTGAGCGCAGCGAACAGGAGGTCGCAGCTCACGCGTACTACCACATAAAAAAAGTCGAATATAGATCCAGCACCATAATACAAAGCCGTAAGGCACCAGCCGTCACTCCCCCCCCTCAAGCATTCCCCTCCTCAAAGTTGCCACAACCACTCAACCGTGTTGATTTTAAGCAACATCGTGTCACAACATCGCTGCAGATTTCAAAAAAACAGGCTCGACCGCCATTTCTTGCAATGCCGAGTTGAAAATCAGCAGGAAATGCGGGACAATTAACAACGTTGTAAGCTCAAGCTCCTGATTTCAATCTGAGGAATTTTATGATTTCACCCACCACCTACCGCAGAGTGTTGTATTCCGTTCTGGGAATTTGTCTGGCGATCTACGCCTGCACAGCCGATGCAGCCGAGACTTCCGAAAAAACCAACGAAGTAAAAGTTAACGACATCACTCTCAAAGTGCCCGCCGACTGGAAAAATGCACCACCATCCAACCGACTCCGTCTGGCTCAGTTCGAAATCCCCGCCGTCAAAGGGGACAAAGAACCTGCTGAGCTGGTGATCTCATCCTTCGGTGGAACCGGCGGTGGTATCGCAGCCAACGTCTCCCGCTGGATTGGTCAGTTCAACAGCGATGGTCGCAAAGCGAAAGTCACCCAGGGTGAATCAGAACAAGGCAAGTATGTCTTCGTTGATATCTCGGGAACCTACAACAAATCCATCGGTCCGCCTATTCTGCGTAAAACCGAAGCTGTTCCCAACTCCCGCATGCTGGGTGTCATCCTGGCCGTCGAAGGGAAAGCGTACTACTTCCTCAAACTGACTGGTCCCGACAAAACTGTCGCGGAAGCTGCAGACGCACTCCGTACCTCATTCGGTGCCAGCGCCAAAGATGAAAAGCCATTCGAACAATAACGAATGGCTGATTTTTTTATTTCACCCGCGACTTAATTCGGGTTCTTAACAAACCCTCTGCCCCATTGAATTATCTGAAAACATGAAGCTCAGCCAGCGCATCCCTTCATCCTGGATCAGGGGCATTCTGCCCCTGTTGGCATTTCTATCCCTCATCTTTTTCTGCTCGCTCAGTCAGACACGTCTGATCGCAGAAGAAATTGATCCCGAAGAAGACGACTACCCGCCCGGGTTGCTGGCCACCTACAAAGCCGGCGGAAAAGAGATTCAACGGATCGATGCGGATATCGCCTTCGACTGGGGCAAACAGGCGCCGCTGCCACAACTGCCAGATGGAAACTTCACCGCTGACTGGACCAGCCTGATTCTGGTCAAGCAGCCCGGCGAGTATCAGCTCTCCGCGTACCTCGTTGGCGAAGTCAAAGTCGAAATCGACGGAAAGACCGTCCTGGAAGGCAAACGCGAAACGCCCGGCTGGATTGTCGGTCCCAAATACGAGCAGAACTTCGGCGAATTCGAACTGCAGGTCTCCTATAAAAAAACGGCTCCCGAGGCCCGCCTGCAACTGTTCTGGTCTTCGAACCTGTTTGGTCTTGAACCGGTTCAGTCGAATATTCTCTACCGGGAAGCAGGCAGCCCCGAGGTCGCACAGATCTGGCGGGGACGCACACACTTCGACGCGCATCGCTGCAACCGCTGTCACCAGCGCTCAGGTCAGGCCACCAGCCCCGCTGCCCCCGACCTGACGCACGTCACCACCGCCCTCAATCCCGCATGGCTCGTCCGCAAAATTCAAAATGACGATGCCATCGCCGCCCATGCCAAAATGCCTTTCTTCGGCTTCAACCAGCAGCAAGCCGAATCCATCGCCGCCTATCTTTATGCGAATGCGAAAAACGCGTCGCTGAAAAAGATCCCGGCTCCGAAGAAAGATAAAAAAACAAAGCAAGCCCCCACCCGCGATGAAGAACAACGGGCCGGTGAAATCCTCATGCATTCAGTCGGCTGTCTGGCCTGCCACACCATCGACGGCAAAGGCAATCAGCAGCCCTTCAGCGGCGGCGAATTGAGCAGCATCGGCGATAAACGAAACGAAACCTGGCTCTTCAACTGGCTCTCCGATCCCGCGAAGCTCAACAAAGATCATCGCATGCCGGTCGTCAAACTCAGTACCGACGAACGCCGACAGCTCGCATACGCTCTCGCGGCCCTCAAACAGGCCAAACTGCCCACGGGCAAAAAACCGACCAGCGACAAACAGACCATTGACGCCGGCCAGAAACTGATCACCCAGGCCCGCTGCGCCGCCTGCCACACGATCCCCGGTATCGAAAAACCAAACCTGCAGATTTCCGATCTCACGAAACCGGTCACCAACTGGGATAACAGCTGCCTGGCCGAAAACCCCGATCTCAAACAGGGACGCCCCGCTTACCGCACCATCGATCGTGATGCCGTTAAAGCGTATCTAGCCGCCAGCTATCACGCGCCCTCTCCCGAAAATGAATTCGATCGCGGTCGCTACGTTCTCGAGCAGCGGAACTGCATCTATTGTCACGAACGGGACCGGCACGAAGGCATCACCCAGATCGCTGGTGAGATGGCCAAGTTCGATCCTGCCCTCGCCGGACAGAGCGAAGCCATGATTCCCCCCGCCCTGACTGCAGTCGGCGATAAACTCAAACACGAAGCCCTGGCCGAAGCGGTCAGCGGTCAACAGAAGACACTCCGCATGCCCTGGCTCCGCGTCCGCATGCCCCGTTTCGAACATACCGAGGCCGACAAACAGGCCCTGCTCGGCTACCTGGTCTCGCACGACCGTGTTCCCGACGACGGCCCCCGGCAGCCCGGATTCATGGTTGAATCGTCAGACAAGGACCGCGCACAACTCCTGATCGCCGGTCAGACCATCACCGGCGCCAAAGGCTTCAGCTGTATCTCCTGTCACGAACTGGGGGACTACAAACCCCGCAACGTGGCCCTGGGAACCCGTGGTTCGAACCTGCTCATGCTGGGTAAACGCATGCGGAAAGAATACTTCCTCCGCTGGGTTCACAACCCGCTGCGTATCGTCCCCGGCATGGAAATGCCCGCTCTTAAGAAGAGCGTCCCCAAAGTCCTGGGCGGCGACATCAACCGTCAGCTGGATGCCATCTGGCTTGGCCTGAATGATCCGGAATTCAAAGTCCCCACGAACCCCTCCGTCGTGGAACAGTTCTTTACCATCGCTGCCGGCGAACCCGCGCGGATCGTCCGTGATGTCTTCACCAATCCCAAAGAGACCGGCGGCGGATACGTGCCCCGCGCCTTCGCGGTCGGCTTTGACAACGGGCATAACCTGCTGTTTGACCTCGATCAGTTCTCCCTCGTCCAATGGACACTCGGCGATCTGGCCCGCCAGCGCACCGAAGGGAAAAGCTGGTACTGGGACATGGCAGGCACACCGATTGTCACCGGCTACAACCGCGGATTCGAATTCGTCCTCGCCAGGTCCGGCAAGGAACCGCTGCAGGTCGTCTACCCGCATCTCGAAAACGGTAGTGCCGGCACCCTCCGCAGCTATGACTCAGAGGGCAACCGCATCACGCTCAACTACGAACTCAATTTCAAAATCGGTGACCAGATCCAGACGGTCGCCGTCACCGAAACCTTCGAGCCGCTCCGCGGTCAGGACAAGGGATCCGGCTGGCAACGGGACATTAAAGCCACGAACCTGCCCACCGGTTACGACCTTTACGTCGGTCGTCCCCGCTTCTCGAAAAGTATCGGCAGCCCGACCATCAGCGATCTCACCCGCCCCGATGAGAAGTGGCTGCACATCTCCGATAATAATTCGCACGAATACATCAAAGCGACCGGCGGCAAACAGGACCGCGTTGCGCTGACACTCAACTATCTCTGCGAACTCAAAGTCGATGGCCTCGACGTCAAAATCAAACCCGAGCCGAACCAGACGCTGGAAAAAGTCACCAGCGCTCCCGGCTTCGACGGCGTACGGCTCCCCCTCGACCGGGGCATCATGCCAACCGCGATGGCCTGGCGCAACGATGGCACAATGATCTTCACCTCGCTCAAAGGGGACGTCTATCTCGCGAAAGACACCAACGGCGACGGCGTGGAAGATGAGATGATCCTCTTCGAAGAAGGTCTCTCCGCTCCGTTCGGCATTGTCGCGGACGGAAGTGACATCATCGTTTCACACAAACCCGAAGTCCTCCGGCTTTCCGACACCGATGGTGACGGCCGCGCCGACAAACGGACCATCGTCGCCTCCGGTTGGGGCTTCAACGACAACTACCACGACTGGGCCTCCGGCTGCATTCGCGACAGCAAAGGCAATCTCTACATCGGTCTGGGCAGCGATTACGCCCAGATGAAACGCCCCGACGATCAGATTCACTGGCGGGGGAAGATCCTCAAGATCACCTATAACGGCAACATCGAAGTCCTGGGGCACGCCTTCCGCTACCCCACCGGCCTCGCCATCAACTCCAAAGATGAAATCTTCATCTCCGACCAGCAGGGCGTGCAGAATACGTTTAACGAGATCAACTTTCTGATCCCCGGCAAAGCGTACGGTGTTCCCAGCCAGTCCGACCTGCGGAACAAGGAAAACCTCGAAGAAACCCGCGCCGCGATCCAGGTTCCCCATCCCTGGACCCGTAGTGTGAACGGCCTGACCTGTATTCCGAAACAGTTCTCCTACGCCAGCCTGTTCGATCAGGGACTGGGCTGCGAATACAACAACCGCTTCCTGATCCGCTTCACACAACAGAAAGTCGGCGACTCCGTTCAGGGAGCCACCTACTACTTCACCCGCGCCGATGTCCCCCCCGATGAGTTCAACTTCACCGGCCCGATGTCGGTCGCCGTCAGTCCCCAAGGGGATATCTACGTCGGTTCCATCCACGACAGTGGCTGGCTGGGCGGACGCAACACTGGCTCGATCGTCAAATTGACTCCGAACGGTAAACTGCCGAACGGCATCAAAGAACTCCGTGCGACTCCCGACGGCTTCGAACTCGAATTCTTCTCCCCCGTTGATGCGAAAAAAGCCGCCGATAAAGAGGCCTACACCATCGCCGGCTACACCCGCGTCTGGAGCGGCAGCTACGCCAGCCCCGACAGCGGCCGGTACAAAGTGGAAGTCCAAGGAGTCAACCTCTCCGACGACCACAAAACGGTCCGCCTCAAGGTCAACGAACTCAAAGAAAAATTCGTCTACGAAGTCAACTGCCAGCAGATCGGCACCGGAGACGAAAAACTCTTCCCGGTCACCGGTCACTACTCAATGAACCGGATTCCCGAGTGATTGGAAACAGATCGGGTATGTTGATTTCCCAGACATTGGGTTGATCCGTAGAAGCAAAGAAACTTGAAGTGGCGAATTGTTTTGTGCTGAAGCCGTGAAAAGTTCCGTCAATATATTTCAGAGAACTACTATTCTGCATTTCGAGTTGATTCAGTAATTTGTGTTCGATCTCAAAGGCCTTAAATGGAGATATAAATACACCGCCAAAATGCTGCGTGTAGATTCCCCAATCAATATCATTAAACAACCGAACCACACCAATTTCATTTAATGAATTGATTTCCGATAATCTGGAAAGCTCACTTTTCTTAATCAGATATATGGCGGGTGGGCCATACTTTCCCTGGTTGATTCTCTCAAGTGCTCGCCAATCCAACTTCAAAGGATCAACAGCTTCAAAAAGCCCCTTTGCCGTTAGGGGACAACGAGTCATCTGGTTATTCTTTACGTCAAACAGAATTACCATTCTATCCTTAGCATCAGTCTGAGAATGTTTCACAACCCACCCGGTCTGTTCAATAATTCGAATCGCAGCGGTGCGGTTAAAATCACAGAGCAGATAATAATCTTCCCCCTCGGGCATTTCTCGCCAGTTGACATGTAACTGCATAGCAACCTTTTCGGGCACTCCCAACGGACAGATTATTGCTTGCTCGAAGCTCCGCCCTGGCACTGTTGTAATATTAAGCGAATCCATCTCCTCACCCCAGGGTGCTTTCAGTGTCAAAAGATAATTCCCCCAGGGCAGCTTTCCGAAATCTAATAGGCCATTTTGGTCACTGACGGCTTCGACTGTAAATATAGTGTCGTTGCCGTCCCGCTTGGATAACGTTCCTTCAAATCCTGCAGCAGGTTGCCCCTCGCTCCCCTCCTGCACCAACTGAAACTCAATCGGCTGCAGTTCTCCCGACGACTCTTCTGCTGACCGCTCCTGTGCCTGTTTGAACTGTTCCAGCATCTGCAGATTAAACGCCCGGCTTTCCTGCATCATCGACCAGGCAATCCCCACCACAGCAATACAGCAGACCGCCATCACAGCAGAAATTCCCACAAGAATACGTTGTGACATAATCTTCTCCTTCATCGCTTCCAGCCAGAGCTGGCGAGCCACTTTGATTGGATCCCCAAACTGTTCCAGTACACGTTTCCGCGCGACCTGCTCGTCCGGATTTTTGAGCAACTCCCGATTCAAAGCACATACAAAATGGTCACTGAGTTCATCGATAATATCCTGCCGCAGCGACGACGGTTCGTCGCCCCGTCGCGGTGGAAAGTCTTCTGTACTGATCTCAGGCCAGACCATATGTGTTTAATCTACCTCAGTGAATAATCTCAGAGCGATCCCGATAAGTTATGTTCCACCTTTTCAAGGTAAGAACTGGTAATCTCTGCTGGTGGAAGTTTGATTTCCCAGACGTTCATTTGACCTGTGTCAGCGGAGAACATGGATTGCTCAGGAAGCTGAATTCCATGGATCTGTTCTATTCGATGACTGTTCAATGGTCCGTTTAATCGATCCTGCAGTCGCGATCCCAGTTTGAGTTTCTCTGACACATTCACAAAGGCACTATAGCCAGTCCCGATTCGTACCCTGTTTTCAATCCGCATTGAAGGATTGCTGAAGGGAGCCAGGGTCAGCATGTCAAAAGAAGTGTGGTTTCCCAGCTCTGTAAGATGAGGTAATAGCGATTTCTGCAGGAGGTAGCAAACAGGCAGATGATACTCACCCTGTCTCAAACGAGTATCTGTCTGAAAGTCTAACTTGTCAAAAGTAGTATCCTGATAAGTCCCCCTGGCTCCTAAGGGGCAGACTGTGACCCGGTTCTCACTATCGATAAGATAAACTCCGTGATGAGGGTCCTTGGAATCTTGTTCATACATCCAGACATGCCCCTGAATACTGCGTCTCCCTTTCAGAACATAGGGAACGGGTTCCCGCCCCTTTGGTGGATATCGAAAATCACAAAGCACCACCCACTCTTTAGCATCCAGACCTTCGGGCCAGCGGACTTGAAATTTCACCGGGACTTTTTCAGGCGGACCGTCAGGACAGACGATCGTCTGGGAATAATCGCGCCCCGGGATTGTCACAAAACTTTTGAGAATCGCAGTTTCATCCCAGGGAGCATGCAGCTTCAGATAGTACTTTCCCCATGGCAGTGGACCAAAATCGAGTTTTCCAGTTTCATCAACCACAACATCCAGGGAAAACGATTCTGCTTTGCCGTCCTCGTTCGTCAAAGTGCCGGTAAAACCTTTCGCCGGTTTCTGCGGATCCCCCTCCTGCACCAGTTGAAAACCAATCTGAATCATCCCCTCAGCTTCGTTAGCAGACGGAGAAGCCTGCTGATCCAGCCGCTCAAGCAGTAACAGATTTACCCGTTTATTCTGTTGCACCATCGACCAGACCAGCCCCACCGCGATGAAGCCGCACACAGCCATCGCCACAGCGACCCCGGTCAGAATACGTTGTGACATGATCTTCTCCTTCATCTCATCCAGCCAGAGTTGGCGGGCCACTTTGATGGGATCCCCAAACTGAATTAACACACGCTGTCTGGCGACTTGTTCATCCGGATTTTTTAACAACTCCCGATTCAAGGCACACACAAAATGGTCACTGAGTTCATCAATAATATCCTGCCGCAATGACGACGGTTCGTCATCGCGTCGCGCCGGAAAGTCTTCTGTACTGATCTCAGGCCAGGTCATTGTGTGTTTCGGGTATAACTGCTAAATAAAGGGCATTTCTGTTTCTATTGTCAGACAGACGGATTTTTTCTCGAGGGAATTACTTTTCAAAGGCCTTATCGAGTTCTGACAAATTGATTTCCCAGATGTTCTTCTGATCTGGCTTCGCGGAATAATTCAACGTCTGCTTCAATTCAAGCCCGGATATTTGTTCGTTTTGAGAAATATAATCCAGCAGTGAGAGGGATTTTTTCGGATCGTAAGTTTCCGCCTGGTCATTAAATGGGATCAATACCACTGAGGTGCGAAATTCAGCCCTACTACCTCCAAAAGAATATTCAGACCCCGTGCGCTGCGACGCGCTGGCAGGATTGAATATAAAATTACCAGGACTTTTATTCGCTACGACAGAATACTGGCTGGTTGTATTCACCTCGTTCAGTCGCGAAAGGTCCTGTTTTCTGACAAGGTACATCACCGGCAGACAATAATTTCCCTGCAGGAAGTTAACGGCCGGCTTGAATACAATGGAATCCGGACGGATGCTTTCAAACTCCCCTCGCGATGTCAAAGGACACGCACTCACCTGGTTCCTGGAATCAACCAGATAGACTCCTGAAGGGCTCATGGATTGATCCTGAGTCAGGTTCCAGCTGCAATCGCCCGCCATGCGTGTACTGCTGAAGTAATAATTATCGCTTTCCATAACCACTCCCATGCTCCTTGTCTGTCGAAAATCACAGACCAGAACTCTGTCTTCAGGGAGCATTTTTTCTGACAGGTTCACATTAAAGTGAATAGCAACTTCCCGGGGAGGAGCTGCCGGACAGTTAATTGTCTCTAGAGGTAGTTTCAAAACCCAAGATTACGTGAACAGTTTGGTATAGTATTTGTACGAGTACCTCCCTCGAAAGGAGGTCTCATTATGACCATGACCCGCGTGTCACGACCTGCCACAGGTCGCAACATTACCGGGTCCAGGACGGAACCAAAATCACAACTCTCGGACGAGCAATGGCTTCTGATCAAAGATCTGTTTCCAGAACCACCGGCAAACGCTGCCGGAGGACGGCCCAGGGTGGCTCCCCGCGAGTGTCTCGAAGGAATCCTTTGGGTATTAAGGACCGGTGCCCGATGGAAAGATTTACCAACATTTTTACCATCTCCCAGCACTTGCTGGCGTCGTTTCAAGGAATGGACCGAAGACGGTGTCTTCCTGGAAGCATGGCAGCGATTGCTCGAACATTTCGACCACCGGAAGCTGGTAGTCTGGTCGGAAGCATTCGGGGATGGCACATTCTGCCCTGCAAAAAAAGGGGCGCCGATATCGGAAAGACAAAACGGGGAAAGGGAACCAAGCTTATGCTGCTGGTCGACGGAAACGGGCTCCCTCTCGCTCTGGATCGTTCCAGTGCCTCTCCGGCAGAGGTGAAGCTGATTGAATCCCTGCTGGACCAGCGAGTTTTGCCACGTGACCCCGATCGCCTGATTTATGATCGTGCGGCCGACAGCGATCCCCTGCGCACAGAGCTGGCAGAACGGCAGATAGAGTTGATCTGTCCGCATCGCAAAAACCGTGTCAAACCAGCGACGCAAGACGGGCGTGCTTTGCGACGATATCGACGCCGCTGGAAAGTCGAACGTACCATCAGCTGGTTGTTCAACTTTCGTCGCCTGGTAATACGATATGAACGATACAGTCATTTGTTTTTAGGATTCGCACAACTCGCGTGCGTGTTCACCTTACTTAATAAGTTATGAAACCACTTCTAAGTAATCTCGTCCCGGGATAATGGTCACTTGTGATTTGTGGTATGATTCATTCCAGGGAGAATACACATATAAATAATACGTTCCCCAAGGCAACTTCCCAAAATCAAGCCTGCCTTCTTCATTGCTGACCGCTTCAATGGAAAAGGGGTCTGTCTTGCCACCAGATTTCGTCAAGGTCCCCTTAAATCCAACCGCCGGTTTTTGATCGTTTTGACCTTCAATCAGTTGGAACGAAACCTGATTCATCCCTATCCCGGAAGTATTCACGAGAGAACTTTGATTCTGGTTGATCGTCTCCAGTTGTTTCAGAATCTGCTGATCGACATCGCCTGTCGTCACCGGCACTGGTCGATCTGCAATCGCAGTGAGCTGTTCCAGCATCCGGGCATTGACGGTCTGACTCTCTTTGATCAACAGCCAGGAAAAGACGACCACTGCAATACAGCACGCCGCCATCACCACCGAGACCCCGGTCATTATTCGTTGTGACATGATTCTCTCCTTCATCGCTTCCAGCCAGAGCTGGCGGGCAATTTTGATTGGATCGCCAAACTGATTTAAGACACGCTGTCTGGCGATCTTTTCATTCGGATTTTTCAACAGTTCCCGGTTCAGAGCACACGCAAAATGGTCGCTGAGTTCATCGATAATATCCTGCCGCAATGAAGACGGTTCATCATCGCGTCGCGGCGGAAAGTCTTCGATACTAAGCTCAGGCCAGGCCACTTTCTGCTCCCAGAATCCGGTCTACGGCGGATGAGAACTGTTTCCACTCCTGACGCTTCTCGTTCAGAACTTTCTGCCCCTGCGTCGTCAGCTCGTAATACTTACGCCGACGACCATCGACTTCACGCCAGAATGATTTCAGCAGCTTCTTTCGCTGCAACTTGTGTAACGCTGGATACAGGCTCCCCTCTTTCAGCTCAAACTCCTGAGCCGATCGATTCGTCACCTGTTGCGTAATTTCGTAACCATACGTGGGCCCCTCGGAAACCAGTTCCAGAATGAGCATCTCCAGCGTGCCTGCAAATAACTGAGGATTCATCTTTCTTTCTCCCATACCTAGGATGACTACATATCCAATATATAGCCGCTCTAGGTATATACTGTCAAGCAGTTTTTTTTAAAAGAAATCACGAGGGGGTGAGCCCGAATGCAATTCTGGCCGAGCGCAGCGCGCAGGAGGTCCCAGCTAACGGGATCAATTCACAACAGAGAACCCCATTCGTTCGCACAAGTGGGCTTGAGGCACACGCACACTCCTCATCGTCTGCACCGCGACCACCTGTTGCCTGCGGCAATACCGGATTACATCCGGTACCACCCATTAACCCATCCGCACACGAACCTGTCGCTTTTCGTGTCTTTCGTGGTTTTCGTGGTAGCAAAAACACGGGTGCCAGCTGTCGGCTTGCCCGACAGTGCGTGAGTGATGTGCGTCAGAATTCAGATTTAAACAGCCCGTCCCGCGTTCGCGCAGAACTGGTAATATACCTCTTCCGATTTCACGAGCTGATCGATTTCGACCCACTCATCCACCGTGTGGGCCTGGGCGATAGAACCGGGGCCAAAGACCATTGAAGGCACGCCACTCTGATTCACACGGGCTGCGTGCGTACCGTAGGGGACACCCACTTTTTTGTGACCGGGCTCCATCGTGTCGATCACCTTCAGCAGTCGATCGCTCCATGCACCATTATTGTGATCGGAGAGAGAAACGCCGGTAATCCACGGCGGCAGCATCTCGAATTCAAAAGGCAGCTGCTCTTTGAGATAGTCTTCCACCTGGTTCATCACATCGATGCCGTCTTCGCCAGGAATGACGCGGCGGTCGATTTCAATCGTGCACCAGTCCGGCACAATGTTGACGCTGTCGCCCCCTTCGATCACGCCGACACTCAAGGTCGGCGGACCGCACAACGGATGTGCTTCCCTTTTCGTCAGCTCATCCGCGTAGACCTGCAGCGCCTTGATCACATCCGCCATCCGGTAGATGGCATTTACGCCATCATTGGGTTGTGAACTGTGACAGGCCTTCCCGGTCGTCTTGATTTTCCAGCGGGTCGCGCCACGATGGGCCACGACGATATCCAGCATCGTCGGTTCGGCCACGAGTCCCAGATCGGGAGGCGCGGTCAGAATCTGGCTCAGCCCACTCGGGTTTTCCCAGAGCTGGACCAGGTGGTTGATGCCCTGCACGGTTGCTTCTTCATCGCAGGTACAGGAGAGAATCACATTCGCCGCCTCGGGAGGATTGTCCTTCACCAGTCGCGTGAAGGCCATCAGCATCGCCGCCATGCTGCCTTTGACATCGCACGCACCGCGACCATAAATCCGGCCGTCTTTCTCGGTCCCTTCAAAGGGGGGCACGATCATCCCTTCCGCGGGAACCGTATCCTGGTGCACGTCCATCAGAATCGTGGGCACACCCTCTTTAACCGGCGTGCGGGCGATCACATTATTCCGCCCGGGAACCACTTCGATTGATTCATATTCGACTCCCAGTTCTTCGAAATAGTCACACAGAAACTGGGTCAGTCTGCCTTCAAAATAGATATCACCGGAAACAGCGCGGCCCATGGGATTCACGCTGGGAATGGCAATCAGTTGTTTTAACAGCTGGACGACATCCATCAAAAAATAACCTTTTCTCGAGCCCGCTTTTGAATACTCTCGCGCTGAATTTTTTGTAGTTTTCCACAGCCAGTGTCCCTCAACTGCAGCCCGATTTCTACTGATAACGCATTCAGTTTCTTAAGTTGGTTGAATTTTACAGCCCGGACCGACTCTAATATCAGTAGACCGCGTTTTACCCAAATCACGCTGACCACAAACTCCAAGGAGCCTTACATGAGAAACATACTGAACTGGTCCGCCGCTCTCCTCGCGTTGATCATCACCGCAGCCCCCCTGCAGGCGGATCCGATCCCCGGCGTCGGTCCGGTAAGCGACCCCGTCAAAGTCTTTTCTGATTTCAAATTCACCGAAGGTCCCGCCTTCGACCTTAAAGGCAACCTCTACTTCACCGATATCCCCGCCAACCGGATCTACAAAGTCGATACCGATGGCAAACTCAGTGTCTTTCTGGAACCTTCCAATCACTGCAACGGCCTGATGCTCGATGGCTCCGGCAAACTGCTGGCCTGCGAAATGGATGGCCGCCTGGTCAGCATCAATCTGAAAAACAGGAAAGTGACGCCGCTGGTCTCTGAATACGAAGGCAAACGCTTCAACGCACCGAATGATGTCGTGGTAGACAGTACAGGTGGTATCTATTTCACCGACCCGCATTTCCGCGCTCCCGAACCCCTGCCGCAGGGAACCGTCGCCGTTTACTATCGCTCCGCAGACGGCAAGGTGAGCCGGATCATCGACGATATCAAAGCCCCCAACGGCGTGATTCTCTCTCCGGATGAAAAAACATTGTACATCATCCCCAGTATGCAAAAGGAGATGATGGCGTATTCCGTAACCGCTCCCGGTAAAATTGGCAAAGGCCGCGTATTCTGCACGCTGAAGCAGGCTGAAGGCTACAAAGAACCGGGCAGTGGAGGTGATGGCCTGACCATCGATACCAACGGGAATCTGTATATCACAACCGGTCTGGGGCTGCAGGTCTTCTCGCCGGAAGGCAAACTGCTGGGCATCATCGATGTCCCGGAAAAGCCGGCCAACGTCACTTTCGGCGGCAAAGACAACTCAAGCCTGTTCATTACCGCACGCACTTCGCTGTACCGGGTCGATACACAGGCCCAAGGGCACCGGTTCCCGGGAAAATAATTCTCAGGCCGATCTGACAACTGATACGCATTGTCGCACCTGTTTCGATAATGCCTGAACTGGAATAATCCGCACGCTGGTCTGGCTGAAACGCCGATAAAAAGACCAGCGTTTTTTCATGTCATGTGAGCCGCATGCAACTTTTAACCGTTGACCCACCTGAACCCAAATAATTTTTCCCGATTATCATCTTCCCGGCGTGCGGGAATTGTGCTGGCTTTCTCAACAAGTCATAATCAAAATTGCTGCTCAAAAATGACCAGATTAACGGAATTTGCTCTGAAAAATACAATTTTCCCCTCATGACTCGGTTGGAGATTAGTGTCCGATGTCTGTTGAAATTAAGGTCCCCTCAGTCGGGGAATCCATCACCGAAGTCCAGATTGGTGCCTGGCACGCGGAACAAGGCAAATGGGTCGCTCAAGACAGTGAAATCGTTGAGCTCGAAACCGACAAAGCCACCTTCGATGTGCCGGCCCCCCTTGATGGGATCATCGTCGAAATCCTGAAGAAAACCGGCGAAATGGCTTCCGTAGGCGAAGTTATCGGCTACCTCGAAGAAGCCGAACGCCCTGCAGACCAGGCCGCTCCTGCTCCCGAAAAGAGCCCCGAGAAAGCAGCCGCTGCTCCCGCCCCCAAAGCGGAAGCCCCTGCACACGCCGGCGGCGGTTCGGATGATCGGGTCATGCCGGCAGCCGCCCGCGTCATGGCAGAAAAGGGACTCTCCCCGGCTGACGTCACCGGCACCGGACCCGGTGGCCGGATTCTGAAAGAAGATGTCCTCGCTCACCAGGGTGGTGCTGCCTCCGGCAACGGTGCCTTCCGCGAAGAAGAAATCGTCCCCATGAGCCCCATCCGCAAGAAGATCGCGGAGCGGCTCGTCGAAGCCCAGACCAACGCAGCCCTGCTGACGACCTTCAACGAAGTCGACATGTCTTCCGTCATGGAACTGCGGTCACAATACAAAGACCTGTTCCTCAAGAAATACGACGTGAAGCTCGGCTTCATGTCCTTCTTCGTCAAAGCAGTCGTCGACGGCCTGAGCCAGTTCCCGCAGATCAACGCTGAGATCCGCGGTACCGACCTGGTCTTCCGCAACTACTACGACATCGGGATTGCTGTCGGCGGTGGAAAAGGTCTGGTCGTTCCCGTCATGCGGAACGCAGAACGTCTCAGCTTCGCTGAAATCGAACTCAAGATCAACGACTTCGGCCAGCGGGCCCGGGCCAACAAGATCAGCCTGGAAGAACTGCAGGGCGGTACCTTCACCATCACCAACGGTGGTGTCTATGGTTCGCTGCTCTCCACACCGATCGTCAATCCGCCGCAGAGCGGCGTGCTCGGCATGCACGGCATTCAGGAACGGCCCATCGCCGTGAATGGTCAGGTTGTGATTCGGCCCATGATGTACATCGCGCTCACCTACGATCATCGTGTCGTCGACGGCCGGGAAGCAGTTGTCTTCCTCAAACGGGTCAAAGAAGCACTCGAAGAACCCGCTCGCATGCTGATGGAAGTCTGATAACAGTCAAAACGCGCATCTAAGAGGTTTGGAAAGGTTTCCTGTCGCTGCAGGAAAAAGTGAAAATGAACCACGATCTGGTTATTATCGGTGCTGGTCCCGGAGGATACATCGCAGCCATCCGTGCTGCACAACTCGGTCTCAACGTCGCCTGTATCGAAAAAGAACGTATGCTGGGCGGCACCTGTCTGCGGGTGGGCTGTATCCCCAGTAAAGCCCTGCTGGAATCCAGCGAGCTTTATCGCGAAGCCGAACACACCTTCAAAGATCGCGGTATCAACGTCGGCGACCTGCAGCTCGACCTGGAAAAGATGCTCAGCCAGAAAGATCGCACCGTCAAAACCATGGGCGGTGGTATCGACTCGCTGTTCAAAAAGAACAAAATCACCCGCTACAGCGGTCACGCTACCATCACGGCACCGGGGAAAGTAGTCGTCGATGACGGCAATGAACAGACCGAACTCGACGCCAAAAACATTCTGATCGCCACCGGCAGCGAACCTTCCACTCTGCCCGGCATCGAACTCGATGGCGACAAAGTCGGCACCAGCACCGAAGCCCTCGCTTACGATGAGGTCCCCAAACACCTGGTGGTAATCGGCGGTGGTGTGATTGGTCTCGAACTGGGCGCTGTCTGGAACCGCCTGGGTGCCAAGGTCACCGTACTGGAATACCTTGACCGGATTCTCCCCACGACCGACACCGAGATCGCTAAAGAAGCACAGAAGATCTTCGAAAAACAGGGACTCGAATTCCAGCTGGGTTGCCGCGTAACCGGCGTCAAAGTCAACAAGAAAACCTGCGACGTGGAAATCGCTGACAGCAAGTCAATCCGCTGTGATCGCGTACTAGTCGCCGTCGGCAGACGTCCCAACACCGAAAACCTGGGACTCGAAAACGTCGGTATCGAAGTCGATCAACGAGGATTCATTCCCGTAAACGCTCACTTCGAGACTTCTGCCAAAGGCGTTTACGCCATCGGCGATGTTATCGGCGGTGCCATGCTGGCTCACAAAGCGGAAGACGAAGGGGTTGCCTTCGCCGAGTACCTCGTCACCGGTTATGGACACATCAACTACGACACCATCCCGAGTGTCGCTTACACCAACCCGGAAATCGCTGCCGTCGGTAAGACCGAAGAACAGCTCAAAGAAGCCGGGATCGAGTATCGCAAGGGTTCCTTCCCCTTCCTGGCCAACGGCCGGGCCCGCGCGATGGGACAGACAGAAGGACGCGTCAAAATGCTGGCTGATGCCCAGACCGACCGCGTCCTGGGCGTGCACATCCTGGGACCGCGTGCCGGGGATCTGATCGCCGAGTGTGCCGTCGCCATGGAATTTGGTGCCAGCAGCGAAGACATCGCCCGTTGCTGCCATGCCCATCCGACCCTGGCAGAAGCCATCAAGGAAGCAGCACTGGCCGTCGATAAACGTACCCTCAACTTCTGAAATGCAACCGCAGGCCTGTCAGCTTTCAGAAACCGTTTTCCCCACGCCGGAAGAAAATCTGGCGCTGGAGGAAAGCCTGCTCTACCAGATCAACGAACAGGATTCAGCCGGCTGCCTGAGGCTCTGGGAAGTCGACCAGTACACGGTCATCATGGGCAGCTCGAATCAGACGTCCTGTAACGTGGATCTGGAAGCGTGCCGACGGGATCAGATTCCGGTCCTCCGTCGTTGTACCGGCGGGGGAACAGTGCTGCTCGGCCCCGGTTGTTTCATCTTCTCCCTGTTCCTGCGGATCTCCCCGGATCAGCATCTGGCAGGCATCGAAGCCACCACTCGTGACATCCTGGACCGTATCCGCGATACCTTCAACACGCGTTTCCCGAAACATTACATCGATCTGCAGGGAATCAGCGACTTGACGATTGAGGGCCACAAATTCTCAGGCAATTCCCAAAGATGGCTGACGCGCACCCTGCTGCATCACGGCACGATTCTCTATGACTTCGATCTCGACCTGATTCCCCGCTACCTGACGAGCCCGGAGCGGGAACCCGAATACCGATCGCAGCGCAGCCACCTCGAGTTCGTCACTAACTACCCGGCGACAGCCGCCGAACTCAGGCAGGCATTGATCGACACCTGGCAGGCAGACCAGGGAGAACCCGCGCTGCCTGTCGAGTGCGTCCAGCAGCTGGTCTCGGAAAAATACGCGACGGAGAAATGGAATCTCCGCCGCTGAGTTCATATTCCGTTAAGTCAGAGCGCCCTGCATGGGCTGTTCGCTGTCTTCCGGGTTTGGCTCTGCAAAATGATCTTCGATCACCCGCATCTCTTTCCAGCGTCCCGCCTGGAACCGAATCAGGTAACCGATTCCCATGATCGAGATATAGGAAGTACAGGCTACCCAGCTGCCAAACAGCTTTTCGTCGGCGTCCGCATACATCCAGATCAGGAACGTGGGAATTACCATCACCGCCCAGCCGGTCAACAGCGAGAAAAACATACAGAAACGCGTATCGCCGGCACCACGGATGGCCGATCCAAAGACGACCACCAGGGCATCGAAGAACGAAAACAGAGCCGCAAAACGCAGTAAAATCACCGCAGCCTGTTTGACCTTTAGAAAGTCTTCCGTGATGACATCCGGCTCATAGGGACGCAGTAACAGATCAGGAAAGCCGATGTAAATCACCGCAAACAGCAGCATATAAGCCGCTGAGGCCGCAAACGCTTTCCAGGTGGTTCTGACTGCCAGTTGCGGACGTCCTTCACCAATCCGCTTGCCCACCAGGGTCATCACCGCGGTCCCGACCCCCATCATGGGGACGAAGGCCAGCGAGTTCAGGTTAAAGGCAATCGTGGTCGCTGCCAGCTCAATTTTCCCAATCCGCCCCACCAGTACGATGAACAGCGTGAAGCCGATGATGTCAATGAAATACAGCAAACCGTTGGGAAACCCATAACGGATCAGACGCACAAACAGTTCCCGATTGAACCGCCAGTGATTGAACAGACCATATCGACGGGCCTCATGCCTGGCCAGAATGATAAACAGATACAGCATCAGTGTCACCACATTCGCAGCCACCGTCGCAATCGCCGCACCGCGGATTCCCAGTGCCGGTATCGGACCGACTCCGAAAATCAGCCAGTAATCCAGCAGCATATTCACGAGCACGCTCACCAGGTTGACCCACATCACCACCATGGTCTGACTGCGCCCCGTGTAGAAACAGGAGAGCACCGTCGACAACAGCGCGGGCCCCGACCCCAGACACAGAATCGAAAAGTACTCTGCTTCCAGCGCCTGAACTTCGGGCGTATGGCCGATCCAGTGAAAGAAGGTTCCCGCGAAAGGGACGCCTAACAGCAGCAGACCGCCCCAGATCAGCGCCAGGTAAACTCCCTGCCAGACCGATTCGGAAACCCGCTGCCTCTGATTCGCTCCCTCGTACTGTGCCACGAATGTATTCACATACATGGCTTTGCCCATCGCGATCGACATGATCGTCCATTGGATCATGCCCGCAGGCAACGCCGCCGCTACCGCATCCGTCGACCACCAGGTCAGAAAGATCCGGTCCACCACATGCATGATCGACAGTGACCCGCAGCTCAGCACCAGGGGCACTGCCACATTGGTCAGTTCGCGCAGGCTCCCCGGCGTCACAGTGGAGGTGTGCTGGTTGAGGGAAGAATCTTCCATCGGGAACAATCCGATCACGATAAAGAGAGCGCTGACTTACAATCGAGAGGATTGTAGTGAAGAGAAACAGAATCGGCGAAGCCGGTCCATCAGCATATCACAATTTTCATAAACTGACCTCTCCACGACACGCTCGTTGCAGCAGAAGTTCGCAATTCAAAGGAAACACAGCGTCGCCTCCCTGGAAAAACCAGGCCGATTATGTGTTCATTTTCGCAGCATTTCCAATTTCATCTGGACCTGATTGGCGATTCCTAGTTTAATTCGCGATCTATACGGGCCAGTTCCGGATTTCAGCCGAGTGATTTATATCATTTCGACAGTCACCACCGAGCATAACCCATAGATATGAATAGACTTACAAACAACATACTGATCTCGAATTCCAGAGTGTCTACCGTGAACAGCTTTACCAGAATTCTGCATTACGTCTGGCCTTTCCGCCGTCGACTGATTACCGCATTCTTTTTTGCCGTCCTGGTCGCCATTCTCTGGGGGGCGAATCTGTCCGTCACCTTCCTGGTGGTCAAGGTACTCCTGCAGGGTGAACGCATCGATCAGTACGTGCAGACACAGATCGTCGAGACCGAGGATACGATCAAAGACAAGGAACGGGTCCTCAAAGAAATCTCTGGTAAACTCCAGGCGTATCAGATCGATCATTCCGTTGAAGATCTCTCCACAGCCGAGGCCGATGCCACCAAGTTTGCCGATGCCCCGGTGAAGCTGCTCAGCGAACATTCAAGACAGCAGGAGGATATGAGCATCGCCTCCCGCAAGCTGTTTGCACTGAAATGGATTGAATCAAACATCCTCCCCTGGGTCCCCGACGACCAGTTCGATACGTTTGCGATGATCCTGGGACTGCTCCTGGTCACGACAATGATCAAAGGCGTCTGTATCTTTACGCAGGATGTCATCGTGGGAGGCGTGGTAGAACTGGCCACGATGTCAATTCGCAAAGAATGTTTCCGCAAAGCACTGGACCTGGACTACCAGAGTCTCTCGGATGAAGGGACCGCCTCCCTGATGTCCCGCTTCACGTTTGATATGCAGCAACTCTCCCAGGGCCTGACACTCATGGGGGGGAAAATTATCCGTGAACCCCTCAAGGCACTGGCCTGCGTCGTATTCGCTTTCATGGTCAACTGGCGTTTAACTCTGCTTTCATTCGTGTTCGCTCCGCTGATCGCCGTCGTCTTCTATAAAATTGGTAAAACGCTGAAGCATGCCAGCCAGCGAATGATGGAAAGCATGTCCCGCATCTATAAAACACTGGAAGAATCCTTCGAAAGCTCGAAGGTCATTATCGCCTTCAACGGTGCACGCAAACACCGCAGTCGTTTCCATCACGAAAATAAGGAGTACTTCAAGAAAGCACTCCGCATCGTCCGGATCGACTCACTCACCAGCCCCACCACCGAAATGCTGGGGCTGATGGCGATCTTTATCGCCCTGATTCCCGGTTCCTATCTCGTTCTAAGGGGTAAAACCGAAATCTGGGGCATTCAACTTGCGTCTGCCCCGATGGACATCGCCACCCTGTCGATGATGTACGCCCTGCTGGCCGGCATCACCGACCCGGCACGAAAAATGTCCTCGGTCTACTCAAAACTGAAACGAACCGCTGCTGCCGCCGAACGCATCTTCACGGTCATGGATCGCGAATCGCTCGTCAAAGAGACGACTGATCCAGAACCGTTTCCGCAGAAAGTGGAATCCGTCCGTTTCAATAAAATCGATTTCACATATGCTCAGAGAAAAGAGTCCACCCGCAATAACGAACCAATCCTGGACGGCGTCAACCTGGAAGTGGCCGCAGGAGAGGTTGTGCTGGTGGTGGGTGAAAACGGTTCCGGTAAATCCACACTCGTGAATCTGCTCCCCCGGTTCTACGATCCGGACAAAGGCAATATCTTTATCAATGAAGTCGATATCCGCGACATGCGTCTGCGAGACCTGCGCAACCATATCGGCGTCGTTTCACAGGAAACCATGCTCTTCGACGATTCGATTCTGGAAAACATCCGCTACGGGCGCCCGTCCGCCAGTCGTCACGAAATCGAAGCCGTCGCTAAAAAAGCACATGTCTCCCAGTTTGCAGAACAGATGCCCGACGGACTGCACTATGGCGTTGGTGAGAAAGGGCACGAGCTTTCCGGTGGACAGCGTCAGCGAATCGCCCTGGCGCGGGCCTTCCTGCGTGATCCGGAAATTCTGATCCTGGACGAAGCCACCTCAGCCATCGACTCGCAGAGTGAAATCCTGATCCATAAGGCGCTCAAGGAATTCGCTCCCGGACGGACCGTATTCATTATTACGCACTCGGTCGGGCAGAGCCTGCTCGAATTTGCGACCCGTGTCGTCGTTATGGATTCGGGGAAAGTCGTTGCCACCGGCCCCCACAGTACCCTGGTCGATACCTGTCCGCAGTACCAGAACCTGCTCAGCGCCCAGGTCAGACAGCGCACAGCCTGACAGGTTATCAGGATGCGGAACGCGGGGTCCGTGTGGTATTCCCCTCGAAGTCAGATTAAAAACTCGACGCATCAGGCGGGAATCGATATCATATCAACTTGAGTGAGTCGTTCCTGCCCGTCTATTTTTTCTTATCTGCTCAATCCAGGAATCTATACCATGAGATCAATGATCGTCACTGCACTGCTCGTCCTGCTGGCTGTCGTCCTCTTAGGTGCCGGCATCACCCTGTCATCAGAGAAACCGGTCAGAGCAATCCGCCCCAGCAACGAAATTGAAGCAGATTATCCCGAAGACCGAGATTTCTTCCTGGCACAGTCCGATGAGAGAGAACGGGATCGACGTCCCGAACATCCGCCTCATCCGCGGGACCGTCATCCGCGAGAACATCATCCGGAACACGAGCGGCACCGGGCCCATGCTGAAGCAGAACATCGAAACATTGAACGGGAGATGGACGAACATCGTCACCGGATTCAGAACATGCACGTGGCAGCCGAGCACCTCGAACAGGCGGGTATGCACGATCTGGCTCATCGAATCCATCAGGAAGCCAGGGAAAACGAACAGCACCTCCGCGAACGCCTCGAACGACATCAGCATACCAAACATCGGCATCCCCATGCCGGCCCTGAGGTGCATGAACTGCTCAAGCAGCTTCGCAATGAAGTCCACGAACTCAAACGCGAAGTCCGTGAGCTCCGAGAAACGGTCGCGAATCGGGCAAATAATACGTCAAACGGCTGATTTCCGGTTGAGAACACCTGAGAAACACGAATTGATTCGTGTACTGCCAGTCAGTAGAATAATGCAGACCTGTACCCATGCGTTCTGTCTACATTCTACTGATTGAAAGTCCGGATCTCTAAGATGGCCTCCCCTGCATCGATTTCCTGCCCCCATTGCGCAGCGAGTTTCAATATCAAGTCTCAGGCTGCTTTCGGGAAGAAAGTCAAATGCCCGAAATGCGAGACGCCATTTGTCATTGAAAAACCGGCCCGGAAATCGTCCGGTCCACGCAAGCAGCCGAGTCGTCGCTCCCCGCAGGATGATGAGTTTGGTTTTGAAGACGAGTCAGACGAACCCCTGTTCCTGGAAGAAGACGAAACTGACTGGGAAGACGACCTGAGTGACGGTCCTGCCGTCAGACCTGCGAAACAGCCCCGGCAGAAACCAAAACCGACCCGTAAAAAGTCGAAATCGCAGCAGAGCTTTCTGGGCGCGCTGCGCAAATATGGTTTCTCTCCGTTTGTCGTCTTTCCCCTGGCCATACTGCTCTGTCTGTACGGCTTCTTTTTTGTGACAGGTAATACTGTCAGTACAACGATTGTGATGTTCATCGTCGTTTTCTTCGCCATGGGGTGCACGGCCGTCGGCGGCATCGGACTGCTGATCCTGGCAGCGGAGGAGAGCTTTGGTGAACTTCTGCTCTGTTTCTTCGTGCCCCTGTATTCGCTCTTTTATGCCATCACCCGTTTTGAACGGACCAAAGGGCCCTTTGCCGCGATCTTCAGCGGGGTCGTAGTTTACCTGGTTGTGGGACTATCCCTGATCATCGGGAAAGAAACGCATTCCGGTCCCTTCGCGAAAGATGGTCCGGGCGGACGCGCACAGAACAACGTCGCTCAGGTCGATCCGGATGCGGATGTTGACCTCGAAGACCTGAAGGAATTTCACATCCAGCTGCATACTCCCCTGCCTCTGGAATGGGCGGAACCCGGTAACACCTCGGCCAATGTTTTTCAGGAACGACCTTCTGCCTCTATCGGCAGGATGTTTGAAGTGACCAGTTCCCCTGATCCCGATCAGCCAGATGCGCCTGCCAGCCGGATGAAGTTTCGTGTTTTCCTCCCCCCGAAAGGACAAGGAGAGAAATTCCCCTGCGTGATTGTTCCCCCGGCCGGCTCTACACTGCTGACAGGCATGGAAATCGACGATACCGTTAACACGCAGAACCCGGAACACGAACCTTACGTCAAAGCCGGCTTCGCTGTGATCACCTTTTCCATCGACGGTGACCTCGGTGCTGGCGATCAGACCAGCAATGCCGAGTTCATCAAGGCACATGAGGCCTTTCGTAGAAGTAAAGCCGGCATGTTGAACTATGCCCAGGCCCTCTCGCTGGCTAAGTCAACTATACCGGAAATTGACACCAGTAATATCTTCCTGGCCGGTCACAGTTCAGCCGCCACTCTCTCACTGCTGTTTGCGGAACACTGTCATCAGCATTTCTGGGATCCTGACACGATTAAAGGCTGCCTCGCTTATGCTCCGTCTGTCGATCCCCAGAAGTTTTTTGCTAACCACCTGGGTGAAATCAAGCCGTTGATTCCCGATGTCGAAGAATTCATCCGCCTCAGTTCTCCCAAAGAACATTCTCAATCAATCTCGTGCCCCGTTTTTCTCTTCCATGCACGCGGAGATCAGGTGACCTCCTTCGTGGCATCGCGACAGTTCGCAGAACAGTTGAGAGCACAGGGAGTCGATGTGAAGTTCGTGGCGAGTAACGGCAGCGACCATTATCAGACCATGGTCGATGAAGGAGTTCCCCAGGGAATCAAGTGGATTCAGGATCAACTAAAGGCACAACCTTCACAACCTCAGGAAGATGGTTCTCCCGGACTTGATCCACAACTGGCTGCGATGAAACAGGCGGCCCAGTCGCGTATCGATAAGACCCGCCAGACAAAACGAAAAATTGACTCAGGCAGTTCGGCGTCCGCTCATCTTGAAAAGATGCGCGCGTCGCTGGAGAAAGTGAGAATCGCCCGGGACGGAGAAACTCGGAGATACCGGTTTCAAATCGCTGGTTTCACTCCCGAGTTTGAACAAAAGCTGAAAAAACAAGCGCCCTTTTTTCTGAATTCGCTTGAGTCCTCATTCGACGTCGCCATCCTCGGGACGAAAGGCGACAACGTCATCATCAATTTTTACGAGATGACAATTACCTTCGATTATGCCGGCGAACTTCCGCAGAACCTCAGGGAAAAAATTGCCAACCAGAAATCGACTAAAGTCATGCTGCTGTCTGACGCGCCCCCCAAAAACTTACCAATCGATAACGAGTCAGTTGAGGACGAACAGAATATTGATCTCATGACATTCCGAATTGAAAGTATTAACCACGTACGCTTTCCTGGTGACACATTTAATCCCATCGCGGCCCAGCGCATGGCTGAAAGATCACTTAGAGGTATTAAAGAATACATCCCCGACTCCCTGGTGATGAATTATGACCAGAAGTGGGCTGCCATCAAAGTCAAAGCCAATGACGGTAAATTCGGGATTGAGATTAGGGCTGAGAGTGCGTTATCCAGCGCAGGGATTCGAGTTGATTCGGAATGGATCAAACTCAAGGAAGCGGATCTGACTTTAGCACAGAATTTGGGGAATTCGTCCCCGGATGCCACGCCGTCTTCATCTGGTAACATGCCACCTGCTGCCACGGCAAAGCAGAAATATATCATCCACTACGGCGTTTACGGCGGTGACAACGTTACCGACTCGGCGCGCCGCTGTCTGAAAGGGTTTGTCTGGGTCGATCAGGAATCGGTGCACTTCAATCCCGATAAGAAAGAGATCACGTTCGAAAATCGCAGTACTGTCGACCAGGGAGCGCTGGACCGTGCTCTCAAACGGAATAAATTTTATCAGGTTATGATTACCCGGGAAGCGGTCCCCACTTCTCCCGCTGAGAAAACGTCAGACAAGGCCGACGCAGAGACCGAATAGTTCGTCAAGCTGCGTCCTACGACGCGCCTGTGATTTCACTGATATCAATCAGATGCAACTGACGCCCCTGATCCTTATAAGGACTGTCGATACAGACATAGCGGGAATTGGGGCTGTAACGGGGATGTGTGTCGACCCGCCACTCACCGGTGTAGAGTTTTGGTGAGTGGAAGTGCCCCAGATCAATTCGCTTCCCGGAAGCGACATGATACAGGTGCGGCGTCTGCATCCGCTCTTTGCCTTTGGGATACGTATCGTTCAGAATCCACTCATTCCCGGGCAGGTAGGTCAGATGTCCTCCATTGTCCAGCACGCCTTTACCCACTTCTTTGAGCTCGGCACCCGATTCATCTTTGACCAGAAAATCACCCCAAGACGGACTGTCAGCAGTCGCCTTGGACTGGGCCAGGATATGCTCGGGATCTCGCCAGATGAAATGCGAGACGAATCCATTATCGATCACCACCCGCACATCACTGCCATCCGGACGGGCCGTGACCAGGCGAGAGAGGCGTTTGCCATTCGGATACTGCCAGCGATGCAGCGTGATGAACCGGGATCCGTCCGGGCTGAACAACAGGTGGTTAAAGTAATGCTTGATATCTTTCTGATTTTTGGGGATGGTGCCCGTCTGGGAAATTTCCTCCAGTGACAGAATCAGCGTGGATTTACCGGTCTCTAGATCCACCCGGAAGATCCCGGAGTCTTTGGGAGCCAGATCCTTGAAATTGGGATCGGGGAAACCGGGATATCCATAGCCGGGTCGCACATCCTGAATTCGACGGAAATCGGGCGTGACCGCAGTCTTCCCATCCGCACTGACCGAATAGATGGGGGAGGGAATGGTGCGTCCCTTCCCGGATTTAACATCCAGAATTCGACTGACAAACTGACCATCCTGCCGATCGTTCCAGATGATTTCTGAAGCAGAACCGGGCAGCCACTGCAGCATGCATCCCTGTTGCCAGTTCCAGGCGGATGATTCTCCCAGTTCGATCCAGCGATCGCCGTCTTCCAGGTCGACCATGCCGATTTTGATCACATCATCGGCCCGGGGAGAACGATGTTCGAAAGCCACTTCCATTCCCAGCACGTAGCGGCTCGTGGGATCAAACTGCAGCTTGTCGTAATAGCCGAACCAGTGATGCCGGGGGCCTTTGGTAATCACCCGCATCGGAGGGAACTTCTGTTCGGCACCGCCCTTTTCCCCGGCACCGAATGACAGACTCCCCAGAGCCGAAGCCCCCACACCAGACATGACCCGAGATATAAATTCACGACGACTGCAGGAATAGTTCGACATCAGTTTTCTCTCTGTTTTGAGTACCGCGGTTTTGGAAAACGACGCAGTAAATGATCTTAATTTAATCATTCCAGACTAGAGGACTGTTCGGAGAAAAGCAACTGCAAACGCTTCCCTGAAAACAGCTTCGAATTAGTTGCACTTCAAACGGGGAGTAACTTCTTTTACACTCGATTCCACCCTATAATGTGGTGACACTTCACAGCACTTGAACCAGGCAGGCTCCCATCGCTCCATAAGGACAGGAGAACCACATCAGTAGAGTGTTCCTCAACCAACACGACCGGATTTTCGATATCCTGAATCTCAGAATTCACGACCCACAGGTTCTGTTAATTATATGAATAGCCCCGTCATCTATGACAACCCGGAAATTCTTCTGGATCAGAAATATACCGTCAGCGATCCCGAAGTCAGAGACATACTGGCCAGCATCGGATTTACCGATCAGGAACGCGCGCTGATTCGACTGCGGGAGCTGTGCACAACGCCCCAGATTCGTAAAGAATTAACCCAGATTCTCCCGACCCTGTTCCAGGCACTGACCGATGCCGCCACCCCGGATGGCTCCCTGATTAACTTCGAACGGTTCATGAACAGCGTTTCGGAACCCGAGACGATGCTCGAGTTCCTCACACAGAATCCACGAGCCGTCGAAATTCTGGTCCGACTCTTTGTGGGCAGTCAGTTCCTCACGGAAATTCTCCTCAAGAACCCCGACTACCTCGAACGGTTGACCCGCTACAACCGGATTGCCGAATTCAAAAGTCAACAGCAGTTCTTCTCAGAAGCAATGGCCATCATGCGGCAGGAGACCGGCAGTGTCGCCGAAAAATTCGATGCCGTTCGTCGTTTCCAGCGCTGGGAACTGCTCCGTATCGGTGCTTGTGACACCTTCGGCCTGATGGACCTCAAAAACATCACCGTGCAGCTTTCGCTACTGGCTGACGGACTGGTGCAATCCTGTTTGACCGTTCTCTCAGAAGATATGGATCTTCCCCTGGATGACTTCGCCGTTCTGGCCTTTGGAAAGCTGGGGGGGGAAGAATTGAACTACAGTTCGGACATCGACCTCGTCTTCATCTCCGGACAGGACTCTACCAAGTACTGGCAGCTCGGCCAGAAACTCATCAAGTCACTGATGGAATCGACGGCTGAAGGCTTCCTGTACCGCGTTGATATGCGTCTCCGTCCCTGGGGACGCTCCGGGGCGCTGGTGACCACGGTCGACGCGTACGTCGATTACTTCGCCAAACATGGTCGCCTCTGGGAAAAGCAGGCGATGCTGAAAGCCCGCGTGATCGCCGGCAATCAGAAACTGGGCATGGAGTTCTTTCGCCGCATCGAACCACAGATCTTCAACTGCGACTCAGAAGAAGTCCGCAAAAATGTGCTGGAGATGAAACAACGGATTGAAGAGACCCTGAAGAAAAAAGGCAAGGAGTGGGGCGAAGTCAAATCCGGCAAAGGCTCTATCCGCGATGTGGAGTTCACGACTCAGTACCTGCAGATGGCTAACGGTGCGAAATACCCCTCAATCCGCAGCATCAACACACTGGACGGGCTTGTGCGACTCGTCGATCATGGCCTCATCCAGGCGGATGAATACCGTCACCTGACCAGCGGCTATGTCTTCTTCCGAAAAATCGAACACGCGCTGCAGCTGATGCACTATAACCAGGAGCATCACATGCCCACCGATGAGCGGGAACTGGCTTACCTCGCCCGGCGGCTTGATTTCCAGGACGGCAAACAGCTGGTGCAGTATTATGAACAGCACCGCAAAGCGGTTCGCAGCATCTACAGAAAATACATCTACGATCCCGCTGAAAACAAAACAGGAAAGCACTCCACGCATTCCGAGCAGGACAGCAATCCCATCGGAATGATGGCGGCCTCTTACACGAAAGTCTTCAACGAAGAAGAAACCGAGCAGCACAGTCAGATGGCTCGCAAGCTGAGTGAGACCAACATCGTCGAGCTCGAAACAGCAAAACGCCCTAACGATCAACTGCGTCTGACCATGGTCGGCTTTGACCAGACCGGCGACCTGTCCCTGATTTGCGGTCTGCTGTTTGTCTACGGATTCGACATTGAGAAAGGGCACCTGTTTACCAATCAGAAGGTCAAACCGGCTCCCGCTTCCGGGCGGTCGACCAAACCGAGTGAGAAGTCTAAAAACACCCGCAAGTTTGTCATCGTGCTCGATGTCAAAGCCTCCGGCCCTGCCGTGGAACCGAATATCTGGACCGACTACCGCAACGACCTTTCCCAGTTGCTGCACAAGGTCGAATCGGGGAATCCTCAGGAAGCTGTGGGAGAACTTGCCAAACGCGTCGCCGCCGGCCTGCACGATCTCGCACAGGCCAGCCAGGTGCTGTACCCCGTTGAAATTGAAGTCGACAACGAAACCGACAGTCGACACACAATTCTCCGCATCCAGTCTGAAGATACGACCGGCTTCCTGTACGAGTTGACTAACGCACTCTCGATGAGCGGCATCGATATCGCCCGCATGGTAATCGATTCGGAAGGAACCCGCGTCAGCGATGTGCTGTATGTCACCGATGACAAAGGGGAAAAAATCAGTGCGGAAGCCCAGCAACAGGGTCTGCGTGCCGCGATCGTCTTGATTAAACACTTCACTCACCTGCTCCCCCGCTCTCCCAATCCGGAATCGGCACTCCTGCACTTCCGCGAGTTCCTGGAACATCTCTTCAAACAACCCAACTGGGTCGAAGAAATTTCCTCGCTGGAGCGCACGAGTGTGCTCAGTGCCCTGGCCCGTCTGCTGGGTGTCAGTGACTTCCTCTGGGAAGACTTCCTCCGCCTGCAGCATTCCAATCTGTTCCCCGTTGTTGCCAACGTGGAAGAATTAAAAAACCGGATTCACCTGGACGAACTCCAGGCTGAACTCGCCGAAGAGCTCGCTGAGGCATCGACTCCCGAAGAACAGCAGGAACGGCTCAACGCCTTCAAAGACCGGGCCATGCTGCGTACCGACATGCGGCACATCCTGGGGCACATCTCTGAGTTCGGTCAGTTCTCAGACGAATTGACCGATGTCGCAGAGGTCGTTGTGGAAGGTGCCTACGAAGTCTGTCATCAGCAGCTACAGGAACGCTACGGCGAGCCGCAACTGGAATCGGGCGGCCCCTGTCATCTTTCGATCTGTGCACTTGGAAAATGTGGCGGACGTGAACTCGGCTTCGCCTCCGACATCGAGCTCATGTTTATCTACGAGGGCTCCGGCCAGACAGATGGCCCCGAAGTCATCACGAATAATGAATACTATCTGAAGCTGGTAGAAAAATTCACCAAGATGATCAAAACCCGCAGCGAAGGTATTTTTCAAATCGATCTGCGGTTGCGACCCTACGGGCAGGCGGGCAGTCTGGCTGTCTCAGCCGAAGCCTTCCAGAGCTACTTCTCTTATGAGGGAGCGGCCTGGCCTTACGAACGTCAGGCGCTGGTCAAACTCCGTCCGATCTCAGGTGATGTGGAATTTGGCAACCAGATCGTCCGCGTCAGGGATCAAATTATCTACTCTGGCAAACCGTTCGACGTCGCCGCGATGCTCGCCATGCGGGAAAAGCAGATTCAGCAGCTCGTCAAAGGGGGCACCATCAACGCTAAGCTCGGGGACGGCGGACTCGTTGATTGCGAATACCTGATCCAGGGCATGCAGATCACATACGGGCACCGGAACCCCGGACTGCGAACCACAAACACTCTCGAAGGTATTGAGTCCCTCAAAAAACTCGGTCTGATCAGCCCCGACGACTTTTACAAACTTCGCGACGCCTACATCTTCCTCCGCAGGCTCATCGATGCGCTCCGCATGGTGCGCGGCAACGCCAGGGACCTGACGGTTCCCCCTCAGGATCAGGAAGAGTTCGAATTCCTCGCCCGACGGCTCGGCTACGGTTCGCACACCGAGAAGCTCCAGGAAGAAATCTCATCCACTATGGACTGCGTCCGCGATTTCAGTCGCCTGCTCGCCCCCATCAAAGCGATGACCATCCGCACCAACGGGTAAATTCAGCCGCAACTTTCCGATTCAAGCTTAAGTTCACAGGCAGGATCTGCCGGTAAGTTCTCAGTTCTGGGGTCACTCTGAGGGCGCTTTTATCATAATGATCACAGACCGGAAATCGACCCGGCACGCCCATATCCCCTTAAAGTCAATTATAGAGGCCACTTACAACCCAATCGGTTTAATTGGCACAATCGATGCTTTTTAACATTCCTCAGACGCGGTCGCAAATTCCAAAACAACCGTAATCTCTTTTAAGGAATGGAAAGATGAAAAAGTTCATGATCGTTTGCGTTGCTTTGGCAGGTGGATTCGCAATGCTCGGGAGTGCCTCCACAGCAGAAGCGGGGGGAGTCAATTTCAGCCTGAATCTGGGCAACGGATATGGCTACAGTAATTACGGTGGATACCGCGGCCGCTATCGCTCACATCAAGTGCGTCCCTACTATCACGGCCGACGTCACTCTTACTGGCATGATACCAGCCATTACGACTATCACCCCGGCGGATTCTACCGGCATCGAAATCATTACCACTATCAGCCCGGTCACTACGACTACCATCAGTCAGGACACTGGGATCATCACTGATCCCGTATCTCCTGTTCTTTAAAAGTGGCGCGAGAAACCCGGACAGATCGAACCCTCGATCTGCCCGGGTAATCGTTTCAGTTCATCGCTGATTTTGCGGGAACATTCCACCAGGCATTGGTCTGCTTCAAGAGCTGTTGAACCAGTTCGGGATGCGCAGCTGCGGCATTGTGCTGCTCAAACGGATCCTGCGCCAGGTTATATAACTCGGGCTTTTCTTCACTCAGCCGGGGTCCGGGGAAGATCGCTTTCCAGTCCCCTTCGATGCACCAGCGATATTTAAGACTCGTGACGGGATCATCAATGTCGACCATATCATGCTCGAAGATCTCGCCGAAAATCGCTTTGCGGTCAGTCTTGCCACCGTTCTGAATCACCTGCAGCAGATTGATCCCTTCCATGGCTCTGGTCGGTTTTAACCCGACGGCATCCAGAATTGTCGGTGCCAGATCGATGCTGCTCACCAGCGTATCATACTCTGCCGGTTTGATTTTCCCCGGCCAGCGAAGCAGGATGGGTGTCCTGAGACCGCCATCATAGGGACTCCGCTTCGACTTGGGGGCATAACGGAAACGACGTTTCATTTTCTTGCGTTCCGCTTCGGATTCAGGCACATACTGAATCCAGCCGTTGTCCGTCACGTAAACAACTATTGTGTTGTCCGACAGCTGTTTCTGATCCAGGTAGTCCAGTAGTTGTCCGCAGGTTTCGTCGAACCACTCAACCATCGCGTAATAATAGGACAGCTCTACTGGAGTTTCTGGATTAAGGTATTTCTTCAGAATCCGCTGAGGTGGATTGTGAGGAGTGTGGGGCAGGAAGGGGGCATACCACAGAAAGAAAGGCTCGTCTTTGCATTCATCAATGAACTCATAAACGGGTTTCATCCCTTCCCGACCGATCTTCAAACCCAGGTCACCATGACGTCCTCCCCGTTTGGGGTCACCATGTGTCATCGCCGATGTGAAGCCGGCCAGGCTGGGATTGCCTTCCCACCATTTGCCACACTGATAACTCTTGTATCCCAGTTTGCCCAGCATTTGAGGCAGGCAGTCAACAGCGCGAACATGTTTCAGCAGCTTCTGGCGATCCATGCCTTTGGGAGGATCATTCCCCGTAATCATATTCTGATGCGGATACAGACCGGTAATCATCGTCATCAGACTGGGGCGACACAGGCTGGTCGGAACATAACCACGTTTGAAGATGGCGCTCTCCGACGCCAGCTTGTCCAGGTTGGGAGTTTGAATCTTTTCATGCCCCATGAAACCATAATCGTTCCAGGCCTGATCATCGGAAATGATCATCACAATATTCGGACGGGACGCGGCTTCAGCCAGTACATTCCGCGGAGCAGCGCAAGCCCCCCAGACCACCAGTACCACCAGCAACAGGTTTTTACACAGCTTCACGATGAACTCCTTATGATACGAGCGCGATCAATGGCCTCTATTCGAATGAACGCCGCCAGGGGGAAGAATCAGGCGGGAGAATTATTCGAAAAAAATTCTTTAAAATCCCCAACGCTGAATCTTATAATGACGTAAGGAACTGCAGAAGACATACACACAGATCCCAACCAAGTTCAATCCATCCTACCAACTACTTCACTAAGATCAATAATTAAAACAACTTACAACCAGACGCATTACTGATCCCCGGTACCCCCCTCAAGCGTTGATTCAATCAGAATAAGAACGTTTTTGCCGGAGATGAAGAGATTGATAAATCAGAATTTTTCAAATGAGACATTCTTGATTCGATTTCCTTGAGTGCGTTGACAGCGTGGAAAATGAGTATTCTAATGTAGTTACACAATTTGTTGTGATTTGAAAAACTCGAACTTCTTGTGATACGGGGCAACCACTGACCGAGGTTTCTGGCTGGCTCAAGCCGGGAGCTTCTTAAGTTAACTGTCACTTACTTTTTAGAAGAATATGAGGAATTTTATGCGGAAAATGATGAACGTAAAAGTAGCGTTGATGTTTGGCCTGGCGATCGCCGGACTGACTCTGATCTGTGGTGAAAAGCAGGTTGAAGCTCGTCCTAACTTCAAAAAAATCTGGGCAGAAACATACCCTGACTCCAAAATGCTGATCGACAAAAAATGCGGCATCTGTCACCCTGGCAAGACCAAGAAAGAAAAGAGTGCCTACGGTCAGGCCGTTGGTAAAGGTCTGTCAAAGCGGAAAGAAACCGACAAGGACAAGATCGTCAAAGCACTCAAAGCTGCTGAAAAGATGCCCAGCCCCACCGAAGGTAAAACTTTTGGTGACTACATCGAAAAAGACGAACTGCCTCCCGTTGGAGATGTTAAAGAGTAATTGACTCCACGGAGTTGCCGACCTCAGTTTTTCCAACATTGAGTCGGGACTACTGAAGTTAAAATATCAAAAGCAGGGTAGTGACAATGGTCATTGCCCTGCTTTTTTTATCCATTCGCTGGCATGTTGATTCAGATGAAAGTCAATCACCAGGGGCAGATGATCGGAAGCCTGACGTGAAAGCTGAGACCGTGCCAGCCTCGCCTGCTTAACACCGATCTCACCGCGAATAAACGCCTTATCCAGCGTCCCCACAGGCATATACGCAGGAAACGACCGAAAGCGGGACGGTGGGCTCGTCACTTCCTGATATTCAAATTCAGAGAACTTCCCGTTCGCCAGAGTATTCCGCCAGTCGTTCGTGTCACCCACAATCAGTGAAGGATGATCATTCCCTTCCCGGAATAACCGATGCGTCAGCAGATGATTGATCTGCCAGTGTCGCTCTTTTTCAGCCAGCCCCAGGTGGAAGTTCACCAGTTGAAAGGGCCCCTCAGGAGAGTCAATCAACACAATCTGGGCGCCGCGCGCTTTCCGCCACTTATTGGTCAGCGAAATCTGATGCTGTGACAGGAACGACCAGCGGGAAAGGATCAGATTGCCGTAGCCCCCTGTCTTCAGCTTGACATTCAGCTGATACAGCGATTCCGGCATATTGAAGTAATCGGCAAAGATCTTCGGCTGGTTATTGAAGCGGGAACGTTTCACATTCCGGTCGACTTCGTGCAGGCAGATGATATCCGGATTTTCCTGCTCGATGACACCGATCACCCGTTCCAGTTGATATCGACGGTCACGTCCGCCAATCCCTTTATGAATGTTATAGCTCAACAGTCGCATATTAGATTTGATTTTACTTGCCAGTGAGTAATGCGGGCGCAACCGGGATCACTCCCAGGTCTGTCGTACCGGGTTTAATTTTAAGCTTGAAGCGTCCCCGTTTCCAATCATCCCGGGCGGCCAGATATCCTGCTTTTTCATGCCAGAGCTGGAACTCCCATTCGCCCACAGGCAGATTCTGAATCTGGAATCGTCCCGAATCATCTGAAGTCGCAAAGTAAGGATGACCCAGAGCCACCAGCCAGCCTTCCTGCCAGGGATGAATGCTGCAGCTCATCCGTAGCGGGAGCTTCTCACCATGTTCAAACTGATGATCGAGTTTTTCTCCGGGAGGCAATAGTTGATTCAGGCTCATATTACGATAAGCCTTCACCTGGAAGCCGTGCGCACAGAGATCTTTATTGACGGCCTGCAGTTTCTGGCGTTTAACCCACAGCCCCGCCACATGCGGCTGAAAGATGCAACCTTTGTTTTCGATGGTGACCGACGCAGGAAGCTTGTCGTACGATGGATGAATCTGAGCTTCCTGCATACGGGATTCCCGCAGGTAGATAAACACATTCGCCAGCCCCCCGTCTTTCCCGGTAACCAGACTCTGATCGACAATCAGATCGTCGAATTTACCACAGATTTCCTGATCCCGGTTGATATCGAGTTTCGCGGGTGCCTGCCGCTCTCCGGTAAACTTAAACTGCCCGGTTAAGTTCCCCCATTCTGCAGCCTGCACCTGTTCCATAGCGTTTAACGCGAGACTCAACCCCAGCAGGCAGCCTGCAATGACCAGTTTTGTACGATTCAAGATCTTCATCTCCTCTCAAGCGGAAGGGGTCTGACAGTACCCCGAACGCGGCACCGGCGCACAGGGAACTCACACCTCATATCTTACCGCCGTGCCCGCCTGGAGGAAAGATGCGCCGACGGACTACTCCAGAAATAAAAATGCCCCTCCGCAACAGTAATCTGCTGCAAAGGGGCATATCTCAAAGTTTCATTTCATTCCCTGAGGAACGATTGAAAACGGTTTTTTATAACAGAGGACCTTCCCAGTTAGTGAAGGCATCATCCATCATGTCCTCGTCCAGTTGAGCATCACCGGCCAGATCCAGATCATCATCAGCATGAGCCAAGACCAGTTCCCGATCATCGATATCCTGGAATTCATTCTCAAAGTATTCTGAATCATACAGATCATCAACCAGACTGCCATCCAGAGTCTTCCGATCTACCAGCAGGTCCTGATCGTAGAGTGCAGGCTGAATCGCATCGTAGGAGACGGTCTGCGAAAGACCACTCTCTTCGGTGCTTTCTTCTTTCACCGGTGCGATCACAGCTGGTGCAGCCAGGCTGACGGTGGATTCCGCAGCGAAGGTCTGAGCCGCTTCCGTACTCTGAATCAGCATCGGTTCAACAGGCTCTGAAGTCGGAGTACCGTTTGTACCGAAGATCGGGCTGGCAGATCCGCTGCCGGAACCACCGGATGCATTCGCATACGATTCGAGCAGCATTTTGACGTCCAGATCAGAGATTGTCTTACGGACCCCCGGATCGAGCGTGTCATTCATCAGATCATCACCAACGGCAGGATCTTCGATGTGCAGACCTGTTGGATCCAGTTCGACGGTGAAGTCAGAACCGACGAATGTCAGCCCACCCATACCATCGTCATTGACCAGATTATTGAATCCGCTGTAGTAGCGGGTGAACCCGAGAACGTGTCCGATTTCGTGCAGCAGCACGGTAAACAGGTCGTAGCTGCCCCCGGTTGGTGCATCGGTAACATCGACGTGCCAGCCTAAGCCGTTGGCATCGTTGTCAATCACCACCCGACCGGCAACTGGAACACCGTCAACGTTGTACTCGGTTGTCTGACCAGACCCCAGCTGGGCAGTACCGAAGTCCTGAACGATGATCTGAACTTCCAGAGGCTCATCCAGTCCCAATGCTGCTTCCCAGGTATTTACGGCCGCTTCCACAACTTCGTCGATGGTGTCATCACCACTGTTGACTTCCAGTTGGGTTCCGATCCACTTCTGACCGAAGTTGGTCGGGAAGATCACTTCCGAGTTTCCGCCCTTCCGCTTGTTGTAGTTCGATGCCAGGTAAGTCAGGTCACGATAGTCGACCCGACCACTCTTATCGAAGTCCAATGCCGCGGCAAAGCTGGAAGAGGCGTTGATCACACTCTGGTTATAAGCAGAAGTGAAGAAGACCAGGTCCTTGAAATCAATCGAATTACTGTTGTTGATATCATAGATCACAGGATACAGATCGGTTTCAGGCAGAGCCCCGACAGTCACAACAGCTTCACCAACACCAGAGATGTTGATTTCGGAGTTCTGGATATCCAGTCCCAGAGACAGCGGTTCCAGAGTCAGATCGGTGGGGTCTACTTCAACCTGGTCACCTGCCAGAGACTCGAACTTGATTCGAGCCAGCAGAGCGTAACCGGAACCACCGACGTTTGCCTGGTTAGTGCTACCGCCCAGGTTGCGAACAACGCCGGCTTCATCGTCGATAATCACAGTCCGGTTGAAGTTGAAGTTGGAACCGAATTCGACTGAAGTCGCTGAGAAGTAAGCAGTGTTATAAGCGATGTTCGTCAGCACATCGGAAATTCCGAAACCGCTGGCAGTATCGACCCAGACTTCAACCCAGAATGAATCCCATTCATCGAGCCAGTCAGCATTGCCCGGCAGGGCAAAGGTATGTCCATTACTGGAGACAACGGTCCGGTCTTTGACCACCGAAATCTGAATATTGGTCTGTTCGTCAACGACGCTTGAATCACCGCCGGTACCAAACAGCGGAGCTGCTGGTGGATCTTTCAGTTCGACGGCACCGATATCGGTAATCGGGACGGAATCATTGTCGCCATCAACCGGACGGGGTTCGCCACGCTGATCGACCAGTGGGGCACCGTTATTCCGACCGGCGTCAATCGCCGCACTGCCGAACAGCAGTGTGTGAGTCCGGGTAGGACCACCATTATCCAGCAGGATTCCCAGCTTAGGATCAACGGGGGAGAGCAGTGAACCGATAATGTTTCCATTCACAGCATCGGTCAGTCCGGTGGCTCCTCCAATGTCGCCGACCAGGTTATTGAAGCTGGTGGCAGAGTCGTAGACACCGCCCAGATCGGGATTCCCCTGTGCTCCACTGTTACCAGCGACGATTGTGTTGACCAGGGTTACGAAACCGCCGGCACTGTTGGAAATACCACCACCGGTCTGGTCAGCAGTATTATCGGTCAGCGTGTTGTTAACGACTGTCAGAGTTCCCTCGTTCAGGATCGCACCACCACGTGAACCGGAATGGTTGGCCGAGAAGGTCGTGTTGGTTGAAATAACAGTCCCTTCATTAAAGATCGCACCACCACGGCTGCCTGACTCGTTCAAGTAGAACAGAGACTGAGAAACATCCAATGTGGCACCAGAGGCAACATAGACAGCACCGGCACGAGCATCGGATGTATTAGCTTCGAAGGTTGTGCGAGACACAGTTGCCGTATTCGTATACTGATAAATCGCACCACCCTGGAATCCAGCATGGTTGTTGATGAACAAGGCATCGGAGATATCCAGGCTGGAGGCACTCACGATTGCACCACCCAGGAAGTCCGAGTTATTGTCACGGAAGATGATCTGATTCAGTGTGGTCGGCCCCTGAGCCAGGAGTGCACCACCATCATCGGCATCACCGTTCCGCAGTTCCATATTGGACAGGTTCAGCGTGACACCACCCGAAGTTTCGAAGATGCGATCCAGCTGATGGGCATCAATGATTGTGGTTCCCGATCCCTGACCGAAGATATTTACTGATTCAGAAATATCGAAGTCACCAGTGGCATTATTGTTTTCACCAGCCCCTGCGATTGAGATATCGTAAATTCCCGGCAGCAGGATAATGTTATCCACACCCGGTGTGGCATTGGCATCGTTGATGGCTTCACGCAGTGAGGTCAGGCCATCACCAGCATCGACAATATCGTCTGTCGTGTCGACTACGATCCCGTTGTCTACGATAGTACCGACTCCAACTCCATCCAGAACATTCGCGTTCAACGGAGGATTAAAGGTATCATCGATTTCAACAGTGAAGTATTCATTAGGCTCGGTCAGAGCATCGTTATTCACAACGACGTCGAATGTCACTTCAGTCATCCCAGCTGGAATCACCAGTCCGTTAATGGCATTGGCCACATAGTCGCTACCGGCCAGAGCTGTACCATCGACAGTTGTAATATCAAAAGTAACATCTGCACTGGTCGCCTGCGATACCGTCACAGTAAATGTGAATGTGGTTGTTGGTCCTCCGTCGTAGTCTTCCGTCAGAGTAACATCACTGATCGACAGCAGGGCAAAGTCATCATTTTCGATGGTTCCGATACCGGTCGCATCGGCGATGGTAGCATTGCTGCTGGCATTCGACAGATTCACACTGAAGGTTTCATCTGATTCAATCGTGCTGTCACCATTTACGACAACCGTAATGGTCTTTTCCGTTTCTCCCGGATTGAAAGTAATCGTCTGTGGCAGGAGTTGGACATAGTCCGAATCTGCCAGAGTTGCGGAGATGTCAGCCGTTTCCAGATCGACCGTTACTACGCCGGCGACAGGAGTCAACAGCGAAACGGTAAAGTTGAAGTTGGTTGTCGTTCCAACCGGACCTTCGTCCAGCGTTACATCGTCGATGGAGATCGAAGCCTCATCGTTCAGGATCGTCCCCAATCCCTGATCATCTGCAATGGCTGCCCCCTGGGCATTGAACAGATTGACGAAGAAGGTTTCGTGATCTTCGACAAGCGTGTCACCATTGACAATCACCCGAACTACCTGGGTCGTTTCTCCAGCAGAGAAGGTCACCCGACCGGTTGTGAAGGCATAGTCGATACCGGCAACTGCAGTTCCGTTGGACGTTTCAAAGTCGACGGTCACTTCATCTACATTCGCATTCGACAGCGAGACCACAAATTCAAACTCGGTCGTACCGGCATTCGTTTCAACCTGGCTGACATCAGTGATGCTGATCGTCGGAGTGACGATTTCGAAAGCACCGATATCACTGGTTGTGTCTGTCGGACGCAGAGCACCACGCTGATCGATAGTCACACCGTCAGTGTTGTCACCCGCATCAATGGCCAGACTGCCTGGCAGCAGAGCGTGGGTGAATGTGGGGCCGCCATTGTCCTGCAGCGGACTCAGGAACGGATCGATGTGTTGGGCGTTCGACCCGACAATATCATCGTTGAACCCGTTAATAAAGCCGACTGCAGTACCGCGGGTACCAATCAGGTTGTGTCCCTCAGAGGTGAAGGAACCTTCAACATCATCTCCGCTCAACAGCGAATCGTTTCCGGCGATGATCGTGTTTTTGACATCGACGGATGCGGTTGCTGCAACAGAGTAGACACCACCGCCTGAACCTTCAGTCGTGTTGTTGTAGATAGTGGTATTGTTGATGGTCAGCTCACCAGTGTTGTGAATACCACCGCCTTCTTTACCGGCTTCGTTTCCGGAGATGGTCACGTTAGACAGTTCAATCGTATCTTCGTTCAGCAGACCACCACCACGGGTTCCGGCAAAGTTGTTGGAAATCGTGCTGTTGGTAATCGATACGTCGCCCGCTTCCACAATTTGAGGCTGGCCAGTCACAGAAATTGTGTACTGCCCCAGACTGCCGTAGTCTGAGTAACCTGTTCCCAGTACGTCACCTTCACCAGTCCCTTCGATAGACACGTAGTAGGTGCCTGCTGCCAGTCCGGTGAATGAGGCATTCAGAGCGCCAGTGGGGTTACTCGTTGCAATTTGGGTGCCGCTGGAATCATAAAGGGTGGCAAGAATGTCCAGGTTGGGGCTCTCAAAGAATGGATCGATGGTGACATCACCACCCGTGGTTGAGAACTCGAAATAGTCCACATCGGTGTTTCGCTCGACGATTCCGGAAGCGGAACCATTGACGATAACGGACGCAAAACCAATCGTACTGGCGTGATCATCGGCCCGGTAACCAAATCCGTTCTGAGTTGTAATGATACTCAGGTCGTCTTCGCTGTTGTTGGCATCGTTGTACTCACCCTGGCTCCATTGAACCAGGTTCTGGTAATAACCAACGCCCATGATCGGAGCCCAGCCGTTTGCACCACTGCCATGACCATCGTAGTACTCCAGGGTTGATGTACCATCGTGGACCAACCCGAGAGTATGTCCGACTTCGTGGCTGACAGCCTCGGAAACACCAATCAGACCTGTGTTAAACACATAAGTTGGAGTATCGACGTTGTCGTTGAAGGAACCAACATAAGCCACGCCCCCGGCATTGCTGTACCAGGTGTTCGCACCAATCACAACACGGATACCCCAGCGGGTATCGGATGCATCGGTTCTGATCAGATCGCTGACGGGTGGCTCTGCGGTCGTCACATTGACATTGAACGGTGCAAAGTCTTCAACTACCCGCAGCCAGGTACGCTGAATCACTTCGATTTCAGCCAGGCTGAATGTACTGGTATCGCCATCAGTATCATAAGCAGGTGTGACAATGGTACCAAATGCGGAATTCCACTGGGTTCCCGTTGTCGTATGGCCATTGAAATCGAGATAAATCGTGTGGCTGGCCCCGGGCAGCGAACTCAGATTAAAAGTATCCGCAACGGGGAACGGAGGAACTTCGCTCAAGAGAGCAGTTTCTGCATCACCATAATCGTAGTTAGGAAGAACAGTTTCCACATATCCATCATTATAGACCGGATAATCTCCATCAGGTTCCTGATCTGGATCAGATCCTACGATCCCATTGTTGACGGCAGGCACATTTACTCCGTCACCACCTTCACCATTCCCCACAGCAGCCTGATCCGAAACGAAGACACCACCACCGGCGACAGTTGCAGTATTGCTGTCGATCGTCGTGTCATTTACCTGCAGGGTTCCACCTGTGGAGTTGTAGATACCACCACCGTTTTCAGCATCGTTGAAAGAAATCTCACTCAAGTCGATGTTGATGGTACCGGGATCGTTATTAAAGATGGCACCACCATCGGCGATCGCTGTGTTGTTGTGGAAGAAGCTGTCCGTCATGATCACGCTACCATTGTTGAACAGTGCTCCACCACGGTTCGCCAGGCTGTCCTTAATTTCGACATCATCCAGAGTCAGATTACCGAAGTTCAGGATGGCACCGCCGTCTTCGACCCGGGTGACATCACCATTAACGAGCGTGACCCCGCGAATCGAAACGTTGACACCTGCGAAGATCTCGAAGATTCGATCCAGGTAATCTGCATCAATCACAGTTTTGCCCGAACCGGCACCGATGATCGTCAGGTCATCGGTAATATCGAGGTCGCCCCAGTAGGCGTTGTCTTCACCCTGACCGAACAGCGAGAGGGTATAGACTCCGGTTCCCAACAGAATTGTGTCAGCACCAGCACGCGTGTTGGATTCAATAATAGCTGCCCGCAGAGTACTCTGCCCGTTGACATCAACGCTCACGCCATCACCGGGGTTCGCATCGACTGAGTCCCCGAAGCCGGTTACGATGTAACCAGACTCGAAAGCCCCGATATCCACGATGAGTGAACCATTGCCGTCCCCGTCAAACAGGCGGGCGAAACCCCGCTGGTCATCGGTGGGAGCGTAGAAGTTATTACCTGCATCGCGGGCCAGACTTCCGCCGAGCAGCTCGTGAGTAAAGGTCGCACCGCCGTTATCCTGCAGTGCTCCCAATCCCGGGCTGACCGGAGTCGCGAAGGTACCCACAATGTCACCGTCAACGCCATCGGTGAAGCCGGTTGAAATACCGCCGACACCAATCAGGTTGTTGCCGCGTGAATCAAAGTCGCCTGTCACATCCGGACCGGGTGAAGTTGTCGAATTACCGGCAACGATGGTATTCGCCACAGTCATATAACCATCGACGGCATTGAAGATACCACCGCCGGAGATCGAGGAGTTATTGAAGATCGTCGCGTTGGTGACTTCGATACTGCCTTCATCACTGTTGAAGATACCGCCACCATTGTTACCAGCTTCGTTGCCCGAAATCGTGGCGTTCACAACGCTGGACGCTTCGAAAGAGTTGTTATACAGACCACCGCCATCACCGGCAGCAACGTTGTTGGAAACAGTGCTGTCGAACAGGTTCAGTTGTGCGACATCATCGTTATAGATACCGGCACCATTCAGAGCTCGGTTTCCGTCAACGGTCGTCCGCTGAACGTTAACCACGGCACTCGAAGTGTTGTAGATACCACCACCGTCGCTGCTGGCAGTATTCTGCACGATGTCCGACAGATCCAGATTCACAACGCCCAGTTCCTGGTTGTAGATACCAGCACCGGACACAGCGACGTTGTTGATGAAGGAGCTCTGGCTGATCGAAACCGCTCCTTCTTCCTGATCGTTATAGAGACCACCACCAAACTGCTGGGCTTCACTGTCGCGAACGGTGGTACCGCTCAGGATCAGGGAGACACCGAAGTTGGCAATCGCACCACCATCACGATCAGCTGAGTTATCATCGAAGAAACCATCTGTGATTGTCACTTCACCAGCGGTCGCATTGTACAGACCACCCCCGTCAAGGTGAGCGGTGTTCGTCAGGATTGAGACATCCGTCAGTGTTGCGATACCGCCGTCGTTGTAGATACCGCCACCACCCAGAGTGGTTGTGTTTCCGGAAACGGTTGTCCGGGATACGGTCAGAGATGCCGCTTCTTCATTGAAGATACCACCACCCTGATTCGCGGTATTATTATTGACCTTACTATCATTGATGGTCAGGCTGGCCAGATCGTTGTTATAGATACCACCACCGTCCAGTGTCGCCGTGTTTCCGGAGATGTCACTACGGGTAATGCCAATTGTGGCCTGCAGGTCATTATAGAGACCTGCACCATCGCCACTGGCTGTGTTGCCGGTTACTGCAGAATCGACAATCGTGACCTGTGACTGATCGTTGTTGTAGATACCACCACCGTCAACGGCGCTGTTACCCGAGACCTGACTGTTGGAGAGATTCAAAGTCCCCTGCTGTCCCAGTTCTCCGTTCAGGATACCACCACCGTTGAATTCAGCGGTGTTACCTTCGACAGAAGTATTCACGAGCGAGACGGTACCGATGTTACGAATACCACCACCGCTGGTTCCGACAGCATTACCGCCGGTGACCGTCAATCCGTGCAATGTCAGATCGGCATCGGTGAAGACATCGAAGACACGATCGTCCAGCCCGGTAGCATCAATAATGGTCTGTCCGTTGCCAGCTCCCAGAATAGTCAATGTACCACTGGTATCGGTCACGTCCAGGTCGCCTGTGAAGGCATTGTTTTCACCTGCACCTGTCAGCGTCAGAGCATAGGTTCCGGATCCCAGAATGATCAGCGAGTCACCTGCCAGAGCATTGGCTTCCATGATCGCGGCACGCAGGGTGATATTTCCGTCTGCATCCGCGGCGATTCCATCGCCAAGGTTGGCATCAACGGTATCCAGGTCGCTGTTGACGAAGAAGGTTCCGAATTCAACAGCACCGATGTCTACGGCTGATCCCAGCACCCGCTGTGAACCGCGCTGTTCCAGGGCATCGATATCAGTGTTGATACCGGAGTTGATGGCGACACTTCCCAGCAACAGGGCATGGGTCAGAGTCGGTCCGCCGTTATCGGCCAGATTGGAATCCAGCACGACCGTCGGATCAATGACACCCTGGATGTCCAAGGCTCCCAGTCCGGTCGCAGTTCCGACCACACCGACCAGGTTTCCACCCAGGCTGTTATAGGCTCCCTGCAGGTCGGCATCACTGGCAGCGGTGTTGTCCAGAATCAGATCGTTCTGCAGAATTGCAGTTCCGGTGTTCGAGATTGCACCACCAGTGGTTCCTGCATCGTTTTGAGTCATCGTGTTATTCACGGCACTCAATGTTGCGGTGTTACGAATTGCACCACCGCTGCGGTCAGCCTGGTTGCCTGAGAATGTGCTGTTAGAGAGCTCTACATCACCGGCTGCCGCATTGAAGAGGGCACCACCATCACGTTCTGTGGTGTTTCCATACAGAGTACTGCGAGAAATCTGTAGTGAACCGGTATTGCGGATACCACCACCGCTACCGCCGGCACTGTTATTGGAAATCGTACTGTCGACGATGATCATCACCCCGGTATTGTTGATACCGCCGGCACTGTCTTCAGAGACGTTTCCGGTTACTTCAACATGAGACAGCGTTGTTGTACCACTGTTGCGGATACCAGCACCGTCGGCACTACCGGTCAATGCACCGTTCGTGATTGTCAGATTTTCGAGGTTCAGCGTAACGCCGGCGAATACCTGGAAGATACGATCCAGGGCTCCTGCATCGATCACGGTGACTCCGACTCCCTGACCGCGAATGGTCAGATTGTCCCGGATGTCGAGGTCGCCTGTCGCTGACAGATCTTCATCGAAACCAGCGATGCTCAGCACGTAAGTACCAGCGGCCAGGTCGATGATATTCGAACCAGCCAGGGCATTAGCTTCCTGAATCGCTGCACGCAGTGTCTGGGTACCTGTGGTACCATCACCGACGATCCCGTCACCAGCAAGGGAATCAACACCATCCGTAAAGACGGGGGTTCCACTTGTCAGGTCGATGGTATCGCTGGCAATCCAGGTTTCCGACGCGTCATCCAGCATCGGATCGAGCGTCGTGATGCTGCGGATGTTGGAACCCTCAGCAACCAGGGTCAGTGTGTAATTACCGTAAATACCAGTCACTGAACCGAGGTCAATCTGGTACTGGCTGCCACTTAAAGGTGTCACGGTCAGTCCGGCCAGCGACACATCCTGTCCGTCCAGTTTCAGGCTGAAATCGGAGATGTCAACACCGGAAACTGCTTCATCGAAGGTGACTGTCACCACCCCGGCATTGGTAACCAGAATCGGCGGGAGATCTTCAATGGTTGCGACCGGGCCAATACCGCCGGTACGCCAGCTGTCGGAAGCAACAGCGGTAAATTTATTTCCAGCCAGGTCTTCAATCGTACCGTCGGCCAGCAGATTCAGAACGTAATCTCCATCTTGTGTCGTCACGGTGCTTAAATCGATCTGGTAGGTCGACCCGTTAAGCGGTGTCACAGACAGAGAAGCTAATGAAATTGGGACCTGACCGCTGCCATCGTCGAGCAACAGTTCAAAGTCGCTGATATCGACACCGGTTACATCTTCTGAGAAGTTGATTGTCACGACGCCTACAGCGGAACCGGAAGGACGTGGATCCGGAGTAATGTCCTGGATACCAGCCGTCGGAGCGATGACTTCAACACCTTTCTGCCAGGTCTCGGAAGCAGGTCCGGAAGCTTCGTTACCGGCGATATCCTGAACGGCAGATCCTTCGGAGTGATACGTCAGGGTGTAGATACCGTTGTCATCAGCCAGCGTTCCCAGCACGATATTGTACTGCGAAGCGGTCACGGGAACCAAAGTCGCTGAAGTGGTCGAGAGATCGATTACATTGCCAGCGGGATCAGTCAGTGTAAAATCGGACAAGGCCAGTCCGGTTACATCTTCTGAGAAATTCAGAGTGACAGTAAAACCAGGATCGGTCCCTGATGGCACCGGATCTGTAACATTCACAAACTGAGCGATCGGAGACAGCGTATCGTTCAGCCAGGTGTCACTTGCGTTGGCAGCCAGATCGTTACCAGCCAGGTCGGTAATGGATGAGCCTGCCGCATTCAGAGTCAATACATAGTCACCAGACAGACTGGTGACTTTGCTGATATCCAGAATGAACTGGCTACCGGTAACCTGGGTCAATGTAGCAGGTGTGGATGCCAGGTTGATTGGTGTTCCCCCATCAACAGTGATGGTGAAATCGCTCAGGTCAACTCCCTGCACATCCTCAGAGAAGTTGATCACGACTTCGCCAGCCGCTTCGCTTCGCGGATCGGGTGAAACATCAACGATGTCTGCTGTCGGAGCCGTCGTGTCGACGGTGAAGCGTTCAACATCCCCGAACATCAGGAAGTTGGCGGGCGAATTGCCGGTGATGGGTGAAGCAGGACTGATGTATTTCGCATCCGTAATAGTCCCGTTATTGACCAGTTGCAGCTGATATTCACCTTGCACTCCGGTTACCGAACTGAGATCCAGGGCAAAGGTCCGGGAAGTAAGCTGAGTCAGCATGGAAGCATTCAGGGCTACAGCCACATTGTCCCGCAACAGGACAAAATCGCTGATATCAACGCCATTTACATCTTCTGTGAAGGAGATGATCAACGGATCGGTAATCGCCCCTGTCGTCGGGTCAGGAACGGCAACAGAAATATCTGCCGTCAGGAATGTTCTCGTATTCGGTACCAGGAAGCTGTCATCATTCGGAATCCAGGCATCCCAACCGAAGCTGAGTTCCCCAAAAATTGTTCCCGGCCGATTGATCTGGCTCAGGAAGGAATCCCCGGACTGGAAACCATTGCCGACACCATCAAATCCCTGAGCAATACGGAAGGTACTGACCCCCATCCCGGGATACAGGAAGGCGCCCGTATCATTAAAAGACCAGGTTCCGAAGTTGGAGATCACATCACCCAGGATCGCTCCTTCGGTACTACGCAAAGTGAAGTTGAAGGCATCGACCACATCAATGTAGAACACACCGTTGACCGGACTCATATCTCGATAGAATCCGTCGACCTCATTCGAAAAGACTCCCGTAATTTCAACCACGCTGCCTGAAGTTAAACCGTGTGCCGTGGCCGTAGTTACCTGGATCGGGCCGCCGGGCGAGGTCAGGAAGGCAGTCGCAACAGTTCCGACGGCCGTAGGTGCTTCGTTAGGAGCACTGAATGGCGCCAGATTGGTACGCGAACCGACACGCTGGGCATTACGCCGGCGGGTGGCCGAGTTAAAGGGCCCATCGGGGTTCGGAGCAGGTGAACCATTATTGAGCCTTGATTTAAAGACCGGCTCGGAGTTGTTATAGAAACCACCAACATTGGTCACATTCAGACCGTTACCCGTATTCCCTTCAAACACCAGGTTCAGGCGAGCAAGTGGGTCGCCTTCGTACGAATTGGTGACACGGAATGGTGGGTTCGCGTTGACATCCCAGTTGTCAGTCGTGGTATTAGGATCGACGGTCGATGTGAATGATTCAATATAGACATCTTCCCCGAAGTTACCCTCGAATTCGTTGTTCGTAACCGAGACATTGGAGCGTCCGTCACCGAAATCGAAGAACTCGTCACTACCCTCTGCTCCTGTACCCGCATCAGTACCAGGCTCATGACTTCTGAAATCAACGTGCTCACCAGCCATCGTACCGATCCGCAGAATCAGACCGTTGGAGGAGAAGCCACTGCTGACGCCGTTATCCTGGATGTAGTTGGTATCGATATTCAATACCATGTCTGCATGAGAAGACTCAACCGCCCCGGTGGCATCCAGGGCTGCAGTGCTGTTCGCATCCTGGTCCTGTCCCCGTGAAGCAGTTGTAACAACATAGAAACCTTCCAGGGCGTTAGAAACGATCCGGTTGGCTCCGGTCTCCGTGCCATCACCAAAGATAATGTCCGAGTCAGCCTGCTCTTCAGTCTGCAGGTCCACCCCGCGGCCACCGTTGTTGTCGATGAAGTTCCCGATTGCGGTCAGGCTGGTGCGGGCATCACCACCAATTGTGATGGTCAAGGTAAAGTTATCTTCATTATGAGCAATATTGTTGGCAGCCAGAATCTCGAGACCATCCTCCGTATTTTCCGTAATGATGTTATTACGCATGAAAATAGTCTGGCCGTTGGAGTTGATATCCACCCCTTTGCCGGTGTTGAACGCGATCAGGTTTTCGTCGATCGACGAATTCAAACCTTCTCCTAACAGTTCCAGACCACCGGTGGCGTTCGAGAGAATCGAGTTGTTGGCAATCTTGACGTTACCCTGAATCCGGTCCTGGTGAGCGGCAATCTGAATCCCGTCGCGATTATTGCCTTCGATCATGTTGCCACGATCTTCTCCCGTGATCGGATCGACGCCATCCAGACCGATGAAGAGCATGTTGCGGTTACCGATGCGGCCGGAAATTCGGATACCATGATTGCCGTTGTTACTGACTGTATTCTGAATCCAGGTACCGGATACATCACGCCGGTCCGTTCCGAAATAACTGGTAGTTCGTGTGGTTGTTTCGATACCGTTCAGATTGTTTGAGTTGATCTCGTTGTTGATGATATCGACATAGAGGGTCGCATCTGCTTCGGCATGCAGGCTGACACCGTCCCGCGAGTTGGACGAAATGGTATTGTCTTTAATCTCGAAGTCAGTTGTCGTCAGGTTTCCGTTTTGAGCCAGGATGTCCACACCATCGCTGTTGCCGGTGATGGTGTTATCGTGAATCATCACGGCTCGCTCTTCACCAACAATCGGATCGATGACCGCACGTCCCACCCGGGCATCGTCTTCACGGTGGAAGTTGACACCGTCGCCGGAGTTGTTGGCGATCACGTTATTGGAAATTTCGGTGCGGTCGATGATCGTCGATTCTTCAATATGAATTCCGACCCCGTGACCAATATTCCCCAGCCCGCCGGTGTTGTTCGCGTCGGTACCCAGGAAGTTGCCATCAATCGTCAGATCGCGTAACTGGTTAAATGCCTCAAAGCTGACATCGGTACCAATCAAATCAATATAAATCGCATCTCCGGCAAAGGGAGTGCTTGAGTTCGCGTCATTGCGGGTGCTGGTAATTGTGTTGCCCGTAATACTGACATCACCAGTTGCAGTATCCTGCATGCTCACGGCGACACCGGCACCACGGTTATTGTCCATGCTGTTGCCGTCGACTGTCAGACTGAAATCAACACTCTTGAGAATGGTCGGATCAGCAGCAATCAGGTTAATCCCCTGGGTCTCATTGGAGTTAATCGTGTTGCCGACGATTTCCCCATAGAATGAGGTATACATCTCCAGATCGATTTCAATACCGGCACCAGTGTTTCCGGTAATCAGGTTGCCACGAATACCACGCAGGTATCCGCCCACACTCGTGGTTTTCACGGTCATTCCGGCCCCGGTCAGGTTGGTCGCATCAACAATCACCTGCGGGGTGTTAATCGTAGCCAGACTTCCCACAAACTCGATTTCGAAACCGGTGTCGGCAGTTCCCCGCACCAGTACGTCTCCGGGATTCAATGTCGGGAGTGCCACCAGGGCAGCAATAATCGTAGCGGCGTCTGCGTTATAGGCGATCGGACCGGTAGTCGCGCCATCGAATGTCAGGGTAAAGTCACCCGCTGTCGGCGTTGCATCGACGCTGATTTCCTGGACTTCGTTAATTGTCGTCCCTTCGGCAATGGTTGTCACCTCAGGTACGACGATCAGAATACCACTGTCATCAATCAGGATCGTGTCGCCGGGAGATTCCGCGCGGAAATCGCCGATGAATTCGACAGTAAACCCGCCGGTCAGAGCAGAGCCGGTTACCAGAACGTTACCGGCACCAACTGCATCCAGGCTTTCCAGGGCAGCTTGAACTTCAGCAGCCGTCGCATCAAAATCCAGTACAACAGGACCATTGGTGCTGTTGACGGTATCTAAAGTGAATGTCCCCCCACCTGGTGGATTGGGAATCGAAATCGTCTGGATCTCGTTCAAACCGATCCCTTGAGTGGTAGTTGTGGCGGCGATGGAAACGTTCGGCAGCAGAGCAGCCGGATCGCCAGTCACGGGATTGATTGTCGTCAGGTTAAAATTACCAACAGAGGTGCTGGGGACCACATCCAGGGGGAAGACGTTAGCCACGATCAGCGGAACGTTGGCATCCGCGAAGTCGCCCTGGAATTCAATTGTGAAACCATTGACATAGTCTCCGGTCACATCGAAATCATCTCCACTGGTTGCAATACTAAGAGCTTCCAGTGCGGCATCAATATTCGCTGCGGTTACAGCCGGGTCCGTATCAATGACGATTCCACCCGTCTCTTCACCCTGGAATGTCAGTGTGAAAGAAGCTCCAGCCGGCGGATTCGTAATGTCGACCCCGTTGCCGGCGAAGTTGAATGGAAATACTCCCTGAGAGTTCTGGAACTCCAGAGTCTGCTGCTCATTCGTAGATGCATTCCCCTGAATCAGATTGGACATAATAATGTCAAACCGCATCCGGTCCGCGTTCGTGGCAATTTGACCGATGTCAACGTTTGCCAGAGAGCCTGAATCCAGGAAGATGATATCGTAACCGTTACCACTGACGACAACGCTGACGGGGCTTCCGCCAAACGACTGAGTGTTCGCGATACCATTCAAAGCATTCTGAATGTTAAGTGCACCAGCGGCACTGGGAATGGAATCGGTATAGGGCAGGGTGACGTTCTGTCCCAGAAAAGTCAGCTGAAAAGTTCCAAATGTCGGATCATTGAAGCCCAACATACCCAGGTGCTGATATTCATTGAATTCGACGGTAAAGCCGGTTGCGAAATCACCGGAAACGATGAAGTCCCCCACGGTACCGGTAATATTTGTGGAAGAGAAGAGTGATTCCAGAGCGGCATCGATATTTGCAATCATCGTTGCCGGGTTGGCGTCGATCGCGATCGCGTTTGTAGTCTCGCCCTGGAAAGTCAGTGTGAACGAACCACCCGTGGGAGTAACAATGTTACCGTCAACATCCTGGAAGGTAATGATCTGGTCGACTGGCTTATTCGGGTTGAGTTCAGCTGGTCCCTGCGCCACATTCACGAACAGGTTCAAACCTGATGTATCGACTGTAATCTGCGGAACATTCAGATCGTGCATGCTCCGACCGTCGAGGAAGATAATATCGAACCCGGAGGCAGTCGGATCAACCTGAATCGGACTGTCCTGGAATGGCATATTTCCACTGCCATCATCAAACGTCAGTGCGATCAGGTTCAGTTGCGTCTGCAGGTCGGCTGCATTCAGCGAAGTATACGGCAATACTACCGAGCTACCCAGGAAGTTCAGTTGGAAGGTACCAAAAGCCGGTGTACCTGTGATTTCCAGATTCTGTACTTCACTCACGTTGCCGGAGGTATCCTGAGTGACAGAAACACTGGCCGGCGTACTGTTGAAACCGCTGGCATCCACGGTGAGCAGATTCTGGTTCTGACCGCCGGCAGCGTTGACGAATTCCACTTCGTAACCATCCTGGAAGTTTCCGTTAACCAGAATGTCATCGAAGTGAATTCCACTGAAGGCGTTAACCATCGCGAGTTTGACCTGGGACGCTGTCGCGGTCGGGAGAATTCCCGCCGTGGTTTCTGTGACACCATCACCGCCGGTATAGGAAATTGTAAAAGTACCGCCAGTTGGCACCCCTTCGAACGAAATCAGCTGAACTTCGTTCCGTGCGGAAGAGAAGTCGATTTTGTCAGTCGACCCCGGAATACCATCATAGGCAGGCACTCCGGGTGCGCCGTCACCGGTTGGTACCGGGTTGGTGGTGGAGGGAGTGAAGTAGATCCCGTGTCCGGTATTGGCGGAAATACTGTTCCCGGAAATATCACCGCTCAGGTCGCCGTCCGTCTGATCGAAGACAATCCCGTGTCCTGAGTTGGAAGAGATGGTGTTTCCGGTAATCGAAACGAATTGATCGACGTTATTCAGGTCCAGGCGAACTCCGTCACCTGCTGTATTACCACTGATCTGGTTTGTCTTAATGTACAGTTCGGTCAGGAGTGCTGCACCACCGTCTGCGGTATCATCAACATTGATGTGGACTCCCTGAATGTTGTTGTTATTCGTCAACCGCAGCTCTTCAGCAATCGAATCCACAAGGTTGACGCTCACACCGTCATTTCCGGAGGTACCGGCGATCGTGTTGTCTGCCATGGTGGTGTGCCGCAGAACAGATCCGTCTGCCACATCGATTGAGACACCGTCAATGTTCGAACGACGCAGTGAAGTCTCTTCGAGGGTCGAAGCACTCAAGGCAACCGTCACACCAGCACCGGCCTGACTGGTAAGACCAGAATCGATAATGTTGAACTCATTCAGGATCACGTTGGTCAGATCAAGGTTGAATGCGTTTCCGAGGCCGCCTGTGATCGTCGAGCTGTCGATGGCGATGGTATCGGCCAGCAGATTGGACAGTTCGATATCGATTCCGACACCCGCATCCGCATTGATCGATACATTGTCGAACAGAACCTGGAACGGTTCAGCGAACGTCAGGTTATCCAGATCGATGGAGACCGCGGAGCCTGTAGAGGCATCGATGTTCAGCCCTTCGAACAGGATCGTGTCGTAGTTCGAGACACCGTCGGCATCCGGGTCCAGTACCGAGTTATTGAGAGTCACACCCAACCCCGGAGTGATCTGATTGATGATCAACGAGGTCAGAAGGGTCCGGTCTTCCAACTGCTCAATGGCAACCCGACGCTGAATCCGCTGACGCGCCATTGAAGGACCACTTCTCAGTTGAAGTCGACGACGAGGATTTAAGGTCGCCTTACGGCTTTTTTCGAAAGCAACTCGCATCGACTCAACCCAAGATGTCAGTAACATCTGCTGTCTCCCATAAACTCTAATTTACCAAGGCATTGTACTGTGAATGGTGTAAGAATGCTTCTCTTTTCACTCGATTTCAGTACGACCTGTATGCCAGTCTGTTTTGTAATGTTTGGTAGCTTCTTCTATAACTCAGATTTCTGCAAAACCGCCTGTTTTTCTTCCCAGGCCAACAATTTTCACTATTTTTACGTAGTTACAGAAATCCAGACTTTGATGCTAAAAACTAGTCTGAACCGATGTCAAAGAAATTTGCACAAAATAGGTAAAATATAATTGGTGGATTCCACTTATAACAATCATGACAGCGTCCAAAATCGGGGTTTGAGGCAGGATTGAAGACCGCTTATTTGAAACAAACGGCACAACTGGCCTGCTGCCAGGATCTGGAATCTACACCATACAGACGAGTGGCCTGAATAAAACTAACCAGTATTCACTTTGTCTCGCCACCATTTCTTAATTTTTTCTCTTATCACAAACCGATTGATATAAAGGTTTTAGCCCCACACGAATTTTGACAGCCTGGCAATCTGGGAACTTTACAACGACAGGCAAAGGTATACATTTGAAACTTTCTTCGCGAAAAATCGTACTGTTTTTTCAAGATATACCGTTTTTAATGGTCTTCGTGGCAATGCTGAGCCGATCAATTATGACAACGGGTTGTCTACATAGCCCCGGTTGCTGCTGTACTTACGCACAAAAAATACTCTGAGATCACAATTTCGTGTTTTGTCGGAGCGGTTAGTTTTTAATTAGCATCTTTCAGTCAGCCTGAACCAGAACCATCAGGCCTGAACTGAAATGGAGAGATTAAGCTATGAGAACGAACGGATTCGTTGGCTTGATAATTGCGGGAATCTGCTGCATATCTTCACCATCCCTGTTTGCGCAGGCAGATTACCCGGTCGAACCATCTAATGAATCTGAAGGGGTCTTCAGAATATCCAATACTTCAGACTATCAGTATGAAGAATATGAGCCGGCCGTCGTCGATGCCGTGTCATTCGCCCCTTCCTCTCCACGGACCTCCGATCTGTCACCGATCGCCATGCCCGAAGGCGGTGCCATGGTTTCGAATGACTACTACGGGGGTGGCGAATACTATACCCCAACAGAAGGTGAATATTACGGTCCCGTAGAACAATACAGCCAGGGCGACTGGATCGAAGATCCTTACCTGGAAGAAGGTTCCTACGAACGTCTGGGCCTCGTCTTCGGTGCTGCTGCCGTCTTCCTGAAGCCAGGCTTTGATACAGACACAGCCTTCACCACGGAAGATCAGACCGGGCCTGCTACCATTACAACATCCAACGACTTCGGATACAGCTACCAGACAGCTCCCCGTATCAACCTGGGACTGATTGACAACGAAGGCCTCAGTGCCCAGGTTCGCTGGTTCCAATTGGAAGACAACTCAGGTGCCAGTGCAATTGCCGGCAACAACTTTACCTTCTTCAACGGTCAGCCGACCAAGACTGCCATCGGCGGTCTGCGTGCCGGTGGTCAGGCTGGTGACTTCGTGGTCGCTGCCAGCCAGATGAAACTGTACACAATCGATGTCGATCTGAGCCAGGAACTGAATTTCGAACGCTGGCAAACCACATTCGGTGGTGGTTACCGCCATGCATCGGTCAGTCAGGCTTACCAGGCTTACGGTACTGCCAGTGGTGCCGCAGTTGCTTCTGATGTCGGACATCGCTTCGATGGTAACGGTATCGTCGTCTTCGGTGAAGCACGTCGTCCCCTCGGATTATGGGATCGTCGTACTAAAGGAACTTCCAGCCTCTCGCTGATCTCCAGTGCCAAATACTCGGCTCTGTGGGGTAAATCGAAATACTCCGCCGTGGACTCCAACCCCGGTCCGGTCAATGCCATTGCTCAGACCAGTGAAAACAAATCTCTGAGCATCGCTGAAATTCAGGTTGGTATGCAGGCTGATTTCGTCCTGCAGACCGGTGCTCTGGTCTGGGTGCGTGCCGCCTGGGATGGTATCTGGTGGAACGGTGCCGGATCAGCAGCTTCTGAATCAGGTGACCTGAGCCTGCTCGGTGGTTCAATCAGCCTCGGGATGGACTGGTAAACCACTCCTACTTTCGTAAGACAACAGTCAAACAGCCCCGTCAGATCAATCTGACGGGGCTGTTTTCGTTATCGATATCAGTTCTTTAAGGCTCTGCTACTTCTTCTCAGCAGGTGCTTCCAGAGTCTTGATAAATTTCAGCAGGTCTGCCATCTGTTGCGGACTGATCTCTTTTTCCAGACCATTCGGCATTAGTGACACACCATTAGACAACAGCGTATCAATATTGTTCCGCAGAATAATATCTTCCTTGCCTTCCGCACGACGAATCGTATAGCTGGTGGCTGTTTCCGCGGCGATAATCCCCGTGAACAGTTTCCCCTGCTCGGTCACAATCGTGTAAGTATTGTAGTTCGATTGTGCTTCGCGGCTCGGATCCAGAATGGCGATCAACAGGTCGTGGTCGGACTTGTTCTTGGTCGTTGCCATGTTTGGTCCAACGTTGTGCCCCATGTCCCCTACCTTGTGGCAGCCGGCACAGTTTTTCTTATAGATTGCCAGACCACGCTCGGCATCCCCATCCATTTCCAGGGCAGGCTCGTAGCTCTTCACGATTTTAGCACGGTCGCTGTTTACATCACTGCCCAGCACCTTCTGAGCCTGCTTGCGAATCGTCTTATTGGGATGATTCATCAGCAGGTCCTTCTTGTCGCGAGCAATCTCGTTCAGCCTGACCTGCTTGTCCTCAATGGCCTTCAGCAGACTGTCGATCCGCCCCGTAGAACCCAGCAGGGCATCAATGACTTCGATCCGTACAGCCGGGCTGAAACCAGACCAGTTGGCCAGCAGGGCATCACTCACGTCTTTGTGCTCCATCCGTGACAAAGCCTCCACTGCTGCCAGCTGGATTTTAGGAGAAGACCGGGGATTCAAGACTTCGGAAAGTACTTCACCGCCGGCACTGAAATCAAAGAATCCCAGCAGTCGCACGGCAGCAACTCGATCGGCAACAGGCTTCTCTTCGTCTTCCGCGACCGCGACCGCATCTTCGACCATCTTGTCGAAGCGTGCTTTTACAGCCGGGTCGAGCTGCTTGTCTTTGATCAGGGTTGCCAGTGAAGCACCACGACGGCCCAGACCTTCACCCAGAGCCCCCAGCACCAGCTGTTTCTGAGCCAGAGGAACGGAATCATCGGAGACATATTCCAGCACTGCTACCGCATCTGCAGTCTCTTTTTTCGCCCCTGCAATTCGCAGCAACTCTGTTACCAGAGACTGCTTACTGCCAGAGGGACTGTTCTTGGCCGCTTTGAGAAAGTTGACCGCCAGAGGACCAGCAATGTCAGCGGAGGAAGTCAGAACTGCCACCTGCATATCACCATCATAGACCGGTGAATTGACCAGTTTCGTCAGACCGGTAATCGCGGTCTGTTTGTCGAATTCTCCCAGTGAGAATGCCAGCTGTAACTGCACCCGGTATTCCGGATCGTCCACCAGCGCCAGCACGGCTTCCGCCAGTTGCGGGTTTTCCTGAGCCTGTTTTTCAGACAGACGAATTGCATGCTCACGGATGCCTGGCTCCGGATCTTTCAGTGCCGTCACCAACAGCTCAGCGTCCAGTGCATTCAGCCCGTCCAGCGTCCACAAAGCATGCAGACGTGCCAGTGGCTTGTCAGAGGTCTTCAACAGTTTCACCAGATGCGGAACGGCTGCTTTATCCTGACGCTCCCAGATCAGCCGCTGCGCGGTTTCCCGGTTCCAGCTGTTGGGAGATTCCATCTGCAGCACCAGCTGATCGACAGGCAGCTTACCCAGTTTCTGAACGGGGAAGACCTTACCATTGGGGCCCAGCAGACGATAAACGCGGCCGCGATCGTGTCCGCTTTCCAGGTCGAGATGCCGTTTGATATCTTCAGGAATCGAGAACGGATGCTCGATGGTTTCGCGGTACATGTCCAGTACCCACAGCGTTCCATCCGGAGCGTTAACAAAGTTCACAGGACGGAACCAGTTGTCCGGTGAGGTAATAAATTCCGTGTTTTCGTCCGCACGGGACGCAACGTAAGTGGCGCCTTTGGAGCCCATCGTTTTGCGGTGAATCAGGTTCCCCCCCACATCGCCGATGAAGGCATTCCCCTGGTATTTTTCCGGATACGCACCGCCCCGGTAGATGGTCACCCCGGTTGCCGAAGTGAAGAAGCCGGTTGCCACCAGTTCAGTCGGAGACAGACGCTTGCGGAAATTCGGATCGGCGGCCCGACGGGCGGTCCGCACAACACGATAAGGTTCCGGAGGGCTCTGACGATACACGGGAGCAGCCGCCCCTTTACGGGCAGCCGTACGCAGGACGCCTGGCACAGCCAGATAAGCATTCCGCTTCAGGTAATGACTCGGATAGACGACGTGCTGAATGTGGTTGCTGTTACTGCAGACAAACCGGTTCCCCCAGTCGTCCATGGAGTGGCCGAACTGAGATCCACCAGACACCGGCTCCAGTTCCTGAGTTTTCGGATTGAGTTTCAGGTCGCGACGACCGGCGGGAATGACTTCTTTCCCATCTTTCAGGATTGAGCCGCCATTGGTTCCCCCGGCGAAATAGATGTGGTTGTCCAGGCTCCATTTCATATTGTTGGCCAGCCCCTGAACGTTGTTGGTCCGCAGGCCGGTGAAGACGGTCTTGCGGATATCCGCTTTGTTGTCTCCGTCGGTATCCTTGAAATAGTAGATATTCGGCGGTGCGATCACATACACGCCTCCGTCGTAGCAGCAGACGGAAGTCGGCCAGGTGATCTTGTCGGCAAAGACAAAGCTTTTGTCCATCTTGCCGTCACCGTTGGTATCTTTCAGCAGCCGAATTACGCCCGCTTCTTTTCTGACGGGGCGATCGAAATAATCGGGAACCTGATCTGGCAGATAAGGATAGCCTCGCATTTCTGCAACGAACATCTGTCCGTTTTCATCAAAGCAGGCATCGACCGGGTCCATGACATCCGGTTCCGCAGCCACGAGGTCCAGTTTGAAATCGTGCTCCAGTTTGAACCCGTTCAAACTGTCTTTGGGAGTGGTCGCGGGAATCCGCTTCAGGCGTTTGGAGAGATCTCCTTCGTCGGCCAGGGGCTTCTGTGCAGTCGCCGCGGGATAAAAGCCGCCCGCCGCCAGTACCAGACCGGAACAACAGACCGCTGCCACATAGAACATGTTTCTCTTGGAAACCATAAATTCGACTTTCTCTGTCAGAAATGCGTTAAGTGGGACTCAGGCCTTCCGAGGCGTAGACAGACCGGGAAACAGGCAGGGGTTCCCCGAGCTTCAACAGGTTCAACACCAGTCAGACTGCCAGGCGCGATAAATTATAAAGAACATTAACGAATGTATTCTACCTTACCCGGATTGACTGGGAATTCAAGTCCAGTTCGCGCGAAAAGTAGAAGGCGAGCGCTTGCAGCTTTAATTATTACGGCTGACTTAAACCTGCCGACAGAGAGAAATGGCAGGGAATCGGGAAATTATTCCCATTCAATTGTGCTGGGTGGCTTGGAGCTGATGTCATACACGACCCGGTTGATCCCCCGTACGTTGTTGGTGATCCGGGTCGACATCCGTTCCAGCACTTCGTGAGGCAGCGGAGACCAGTTCGCGGTCATGAAATCGTCCGTCTCGACGGCACGAATCGCGGCGACATCTTCATAGGTCCGGCCATCTCCCATCACGCCCACAGAGCGAATCGGCAGCAGCACGGCGAAAGCCTGCTTGGTCTTGCGATAGAGATTCGCCTTGTGCAGTTCTTCGATCACAATCACATCGGCTTCCCGCAGCACCTTGAGACGTTCTTCGGTTACTTCACCCAGGCAGCGAACTGCCAGTCCGGGACCGGGGAAGGGATGGCGGTAAATCAGCTCGTCAGGCAGGCCCAGTTCGTGCCCCATCTGACGGACTTCGTCCTTGAACAGTTCCCGCAGCGGCTCGATCAGTTCAAAGCCCAGTTTTTCAGGCAGTCCGCCGACGTTATGGTGTAATTTGATTGTCGCAGCCTGACCGTCCTTATTGGCGCCGGACTCAATTACGTCGGGATACAATGTTCCCTGAGCCAGGAAGTGGGCGTTTTTGATCGACTTGGCTTCCTTCTGGAAGACTTCGATAAACAGGCGGCCGATGATCTTACGTTTTTCCTGGGGATCAACCACACCCTTGAGTTCCGTAAGGAACAGATCTTTCGCATCCACTACGTGCAGGTCGGTCTTGAAGTGCTCACCGAAGCGGTGCTCGACTTCATCTGCTTCCCCTTTTCGCAGCAGACCGTTATCGACGAAAATACAGGAGAGCTGCGAGCCGATGGCCCGGTACAGCAGTGCGGCTACAACGGAGGAATCGACGCCTCCCGACAGACCGCAGATCACCTGCTTGTCTCCTACGCGGGCCCGAATGTTTTCAACTTCCTGCTCGATCAGGTTCGAGATCTTCCAGGTCCCCTGGCAGCCACACACCTTCTGTACGAAGTTCGAAAGCAGCATCCCCCCGAATTCGGTATGTGTCACTTCCGGGTGGAACTGCAAACCGTATAAAGGTTTGTCGTGATGCTTGACCGCAGCAAACTGACAGGTTTCGGTCGAGGCCAGCGAATCGAAGTGCTCACTCAGATTCTGTACCTGGTCGCCGTGGCTCATCCAGGCGATGAATTCGCTTGGCACCCCAGAAAAGAGATTCGTATGATCGCTGACCGTACAAGGCGTCCGACCAAATTCGCGGGACTCTCCGCCCCGTACTTCACACCCCTGCGAAGCACAGACCAGCTGCATCCCGTAGCAGATTCCCAGAATCGGAATCCCCAGATCAAAGATCGCCGGATCAGGCTGAGGAGCCCCTTCGCCATACACGCTGGCAGGACCGCCCGAAAGAATAATCCCCTTTGGATTCAGTTCTTTAATCCGTTCTGCAGACAGATCAGCTCGTGTCAGCAGACTGAAAACATTCTGTTCACGTACACGCCGCGTAATCAGCTGAGCGGTCTGGGATCCGAAATCCAGAACCAGAATCAACTCTTCCTGACGGGTATTCAGCAAACTCTGAGAGGGAGCATCCAGCTCGGAGACATGGGATTCAGTCATTACGTTCTCTGATAGGGCAATCGGTGATAGAAAGGGCATCAGCGGCCGGGGCGCTCAAGGCCTCTGCTGCGTTCCACTGTTCTCAGATTCAGTCCCCACGTCTCGAAAGAGAGGAGGGCTGAAAAGCAAGCCGCCATCTTAGCGATTCACCCCGCGAAATCCAATTCTGCACACGCCTTTCCAGTCAGGAAAGCAGGAATCTTTGCAGGCCAGTCAAAATACGAAAGATACAGAACATGTAGGTTTACCAGCCCCGGTTTTCAGCGATTTCCCGACTCTCAATTTGCGTATATATTTTCCACAAGAATCATGTGTAAATAGACTTACAGCAAAACCAACAGATCGGAACCCTTTGAATCATTTCTGTCGATCTGTCCGATAATTCCAGTAATCCGACTCCTGAGGGAAAATCCCGTTTGACGGAATGAGCCAGTGCACAGGGGTCCTGATCGATTTCTTCCAAGCCTCAGGGAATCGGAACCGTTTCCACTCCTTCAAACAAATATTGCCAGGAATAGATAATCATGCTTCTCCAATGGAATCGTTTTTTCACCAGACACTGTCTGGCTCTGGTCGCAGGGACCTCAATGCTGATGGCAGGAGCCGAATTACAGGCACAGGTCATCCCCGGCACAGGGACTCGTATCGATGGTTCCTGGGACGACTTCGAAGATGAATCCTGGGAATACGTGCCCAATCTGCCGAAAAGCAGTACCAACGTCGACAAACAGACCCGCTACCCACTGGGCCAGTCGACCAACGGCGTCTGGACCGAAAGTGCCAAACGCGGCCAGATGGATGTCATTCAACGCGTCCCTACTCCCGCCGGCGGTCTGCCCGGTAGCAAAGGGGCACTGCTGCTGAAAACTCTGCATACCGGCGTTCCCGGTCATGGCAGCCGGAGCAGCAATCAGGATGACCTGATCATGAACGGAACCATGGTTTCTGTCGGTTTGTCTCCGAGTGTGGTCACACGCGTTTATTTGCCCCCCTTCGAAGAATGGGAAGACAAAACCGGTACTTCATTTGGCTTCCGCGCTGCTGTAAAAGCTCCGATGAAATCGAGCGAGCCTCGCCGCCGTCGCTTCTTCCGCACGGTCGGGTCTTCAACCAAAATTGAAACCATTTACCTCGGGATGTTCATTCAGTTCAACAGCAAGACCGACTCTGCCAGCGGTGAAGATTCCGCAGTATTCGTAGTTCGCGCTGATACCAGCGGCCAGGACTTCATCGGTCCCGAAATCAAACAGACCGGCTGGTGGACACTGGGTATGTCGTTCACACCAGATGGACGGGTTCACTACTACGCCAGCCCGGGCGTCGATCCGCTGACTCCGGCTGACCGGTTCGCTTCTCATACTCCTTACGGTACCCGGATCCAGTCTTTCCACACGGCGTTCTTCAACGTCTGTAACCAGGACAACGGTCGTACCTGGTCGACTGAGTGGATCATCGACGATCCCGCCATGTACTATCTGGCTCGCTGAGATTTAGTCAGGTAAGACGAAAATAATAACTGATTTCAACGACGGCGTACTCTTGTGAGGGTATGCCGTCGTCTGTTTTATGCGTATCATGGGTCCTGGCGCTGACTTCTGTCAGTCGCGGTCTCGACCGTTGACCATCTATTGCAGGACCCTCTGAGATGTTTGAAAACAAGATCAAAACACTGCTTTCCCAGGGTGAAGTCGCTCTGGGAGTCGGTATGCCCGATGCTTCGGAAATTCTCGCAAAGCTCTCCGTCGACACGGGAGTCGATTTCCTCTGGATCGATCTGGAGCACCGTCCCTACAGCGTTAACGAAGTCAAACACCTCCCGATCATCGCCCGCCGCGCCGGCTGTATGCCGATGATCCGCGTCCCGGGTCTCGATCCGATCTACTTCAAGAAAGCGCTCGATATTGGCGCAAACACGATCATGGTCCCGCAGATCAATAATGCGGAAGAAGCCCGCCTGGCTGTCCAGTACGCCAAGTATCCCCCCGAAGGAACCCGGGGCGTCTCTCCCGACTGGACCATGTTCATGGACTTCTCCTTCGATGATTACCTGCCACATGCAAACGAAGAAACCGCCATCGTCGCGCAGATCGAATCTCCTGAGGGGATCGAAAACATTGAGGAAATCGCGGCAGTTGACGGCATTGATGTGATCTTCGCCGGCCCGATGGACCTCTCCGCTTCACTGGGTGTCATCGGTCAGATTCAACATCCCGACCTGCTCAAACTGCTGGCCGAAATCCCTGCGCGGGCCGCCAAGGCGAATAAACCCGCCGGCATCACCTTCGCCGACCTCGACCGTTGCCGCGAAGCGATCGACCAGGGTTATCGATTCGTCAATATCGGTTCCATCGCCAGCCTGGGTGGAATCGGCATCCGCGCCGTCCTGCCCGAACTTCGCGAGCGGGTTCGAAAATAATCTTTGGACTCCTCTGGAACACATAAACAGCATTTGATACAATCCGATTCTTGCCCCGTTTCCGACTACGGCGCTCCTGCCCTCACCACACCGGGAGAGACATCAAGATGCTGACACTGCTGGGAAAAGATCAGGCACGCGGTTCCTTTTGCGATCGTTTATCCAGGCGCAATTTTCTGCAAATCGGCAGTCTCGGGCTGTCCGGACTGACACTGCCTCGTCTGCTGCAGGCCGAATCCCAGTCTGAGAAACCGAAACGTCAGAAGTCGGTCATCATGATTTACCTGGTCGGCGGACCGCCCCACCAGGATATGATCGACCTCAAACCGGAGGCCCCCAAAGAAATCGCCGGCCCCTGGCGGCCCATCGCCACCAATGTTCCCGGCATTGAAATCTGTGAAGCGTTTCCCCGTATGGCTCGGATGATGGATAAAATGGTCCTCGTCCGTTCCATCGTCGGCTCCCAGAGCGGACACGACGCCATCCAGTGCTTCAACGGACACAACCCACGCAAGCTGACTCCCCAGGGAGGCTGGCCGCAGTTCGGTTCGACTGTCTCCAGGATTCAGGGACCTTATGTTGAATCTGCGCCCCCCTTCATCAGCCTCTGCTATCCCTGCACACACGGACCTTACAACGAACCTGGTCCCGGTTTCCTGGGACTGTCCGAGTCCCCTTTCCGCCCCATGGGGCCGACTCGACACGACATGGTGCTCAACGGCATCTCTCTGGAACGTCTCGCTGATCGTAAACAACTGCTGCAGAGCATCGATAACTTCAAACGCGAAGCAGATGCCTCGGGCATGATGACCGGCCTCGACACCTTTACCGAACAGGCAATGGGCGTTCTTACCTCTTCCCAGTTGGCGGAAGCGCTGGACCTGTCTCAGGAGGATCCGGAAACCGTCAAACGTTACGGCACCGGAGATCCCAACGTCTTTATCGACAGCAACGGTGCACCGCGTGTGCCACAAAGTATGCTGGTAGCCCGCCGCCTGATTGAAGCTGGCGCCCGCGTTGTCACACTCAATTACAGTAAATGGGACTGGCACGGCGGCAAGAATAACTCCATCTTCAAACGCGAAGCAGAAGACTTCCCGATCTTCGATCAATGTGTGAGTGCCCTGCTCGAAGACCTGCACCAACGCGGGTTGTCTGATGACTGCACCGTCGCCATCTGGGGCGAATTCGGTCGGACTCCCAAAATCAGCACGCAAGTCGGCCGCGATCACTGGCCACGCGTCAATTCCGCCATCCTGTTTGGTGGCGGAATGCAGACCGGTCAGGTGATTGGCGCCACCGATCGCCTGGGAGGCGAAGCCGTCGACCGCCCGGTCACGTTCCCCGAGCTGTTTGCCACCCTGTATCACAATCTGGGTATCGATACAGAGCATACCACGCTCCTCGATTTCAGCGGCCGACCGCAGTACCTGGTCGAAGATCACGCCCGACCACTGCCCGAACTCATCTGAGTACTGGCCCGGGAAACCGGCTCTCTTTGCTCTCGAGCCTGAATAAAACTTGAATCGCCGCATCAAAACGCGTTAATATAAGAGGTAGCGGCAACCTCAGTCGCTCCCTCCTGAATTCGGTGCTGCGCATGAGTTTCGTAGCTCCCGCTGGCCTCAGCTGAATCAACACCAGAACTTCGACCAGGAACCTCGCGAGCATGAAGCAACTTCTTCGAATCACCTTTGCCTGCCTGCTGCTGGTCTGCCTCGCCTGCTTTTCGACTTCCGCAGAAGAACCAGCTGCCAGCGCGACAGCAAAACCGCAGTTCTCCCCCGAACAGCTGGAGTTCTTCGAAAAATCAATCCGTCCCCTGCTCGCCGAACATTGTTATGAATGCCACAGCGGACAGGCCAAACGTCTCGAAGGGGGCCTGCGTCTCGATTCCCGTGCCCTGGTCATTAAAGGAGGCGATTCGGGTTCTTCGATTCAGCTTAAAACTCCCCACGACAGCTTGCTGCTGGAAGCGGTGCGTTATGAATCCTTTGAAATGCCCCCCAACTCACGATTAAAACAGCCACAGATTGACGCGCTGACCCGCTGGGTCGAAATGGGTCTCCCCTGGCCCGACGAGAAAACCCCCGAAGGCAATACACAGGCCGAAACCTTCGATCTCCAGCAGCGCCGCCAGACACACTGGGCCTGGAAAGACCTGAAGCCAGTCTCTCCCCCTGCCGTTCAAGATCAAGGGTGGTCTGACCATCCCGTCGATCAGTTCATCCTCGCCGGCCTGGAAGCAAAGGAGCTCGCTCCCGCCGCGGCCGCTGACAGACGAACTCTGCTCCGACGACTCTACTTCGACCTGATCGGCCTGCCTCCCACTCCCGCGCAGATTGATGAATACCTGAACGACAAATCCCCCGATGCCACTGCGAAAGTAGTCGATCAGCTGCTCGCGTCCCCGCACTTTGGGGAACGCTGGGCCCGTCACTGGCTCGACCTGATGCGTTATGCTGAATCCCGGGGCCACGAGTTCGATAACGACGCCCCCAATGCCTGGCAGTACCGCGACTACGTGATCCGGTCTCTGAATTCCGATCTGCCCTATGATCAATTTGTCACCGAACACATCGCCGGCGACCTGTTACCCGAACCACGTCTGAACCCGGAGAGTGGTTTCAACGAATCGGTCCTCGCAACCGCCTTCTGGTTCCTGGGCGAATGGGTGCACTCTCCGGTCGATATCCGCAAAGACGAGACCGATCGCTTCGACAATGCCATCGATGTCATGACCAAATCTTTCCTGGGCATGACCGTGGCCTGTGCCCGCTGTCACGATCACAAATTCGATGCCATCTCCACCCGCGACTATTACGCATTGTACGGCTATCTGCAGAGCAGCAATTATCACCAGGTCCGCTTTGAATCGATGGAGCACAATCGTCTCATCGCCGCGAAGGCAGAACAGTTGCATCAGCGTCAGCAGGCCCTGTTCAAAACGAAACTCAAAGCCGCATTCCAGGACGAAGTCCAGAATTTCTCCCGTTATTACCAGCGTGCATCCGAACTGGCCCGGCAGAAACCGTCTCCGGAAAGCGAACAGCAACTGCAGACACAGGCCACGAAACAGGAGCTCAATCCAGCGATCCTCAAACGCTGGGTCGCCTTCCTGCAGAACAACAAGACTGCGGAAGAGGAACTGAAGGCCGCCATCATGCTGGAGGCGGGCGCCCCCGCTTCACTGACTCCCGCCAGTCCCTTTGGACCGGGCAAACCGGAATCGCCCGAGCGGACGATTGTCAATTATGACACCTGTTCCCCCGATGACTTCATCGTTGACGGCTTCACCTTTGGACTGGCGCCGCGTCCCCGGGGAACGCTGCTGCTCGATCTCGACAGCAAAGCACAGTCGCTTAAAGTTCAGACTGAAGGTGCCGCGATCCGCGATCCCCTCTGGAACAATCTGGAAGACGTGAAAACGCCACAGATGATCCAGAAAAACAGACTGCGTTCCTATCCCCGTGCCGGCCGGACACTCCGAACTCCCACGTTCGAAGTCAAAGGTTCCGTCGCGTACCGCGTCAAAGGTTCCTGCTGGGTCTATGCCTGTGTTGATTCGCATCGCCTGCTCTTTGGGCCCCTGCACGGGTCCACTTTGAAAAAAGTTGACGCTGACAAAGCCGGAAAGCCTTTGTGGGTCTTCCATGATCTCTCCCGCTACAACGGACATCGGGTGCACCTCGAGTTCACGCCCATCGGCAAAGAGCCACTCGAAGTCTTCCAGGTGAAATATGCAGCCAAGTTCCCCGAACCCGATCTGACCTCGGTCAGTCTCCAGACGCCGCAGGTGCAACAGGCCTTCACAGACGCGTTCCAGGAATTCTGTGACACGACGGACAAACCTTCTTCGCAGACAACTGCATTGATCAACTGGATTCTCGCCCATCCCGACCTGTTCTCCGATCCGGAAGATTCCGACAGGAAAGCCCTGCAGCAGTCGATCCGCGATTATCAGTCCGAGCGCGATCAACTGCAGAAACAGATTCAAAACAAATCCCGCACCGCGATGGCCATCATGGATGGCAGTGCCGAGAACGACCACGTCCTGATTCGGGGCAGCCACCAGAATCAGGGCCCTGTTGTGGAACGTCGCTTCCTGGAAGCCCTCGAAGGAACTACTCCCCAGGTTACCGGCAGCGGACGTCTGGAACTGGCCCGGGAAATCAACGATCCCGCCAATCCGCTGACGCACCGCGTCATTATCAACCGTATCTGGGCACATCTGTTCGGACGGGGAATCGTCCCCAGTGTCGATAACTTCGGCGTGTTGGGCGAGCGTCCTTCGCATCCGGAACTGCTTGACTTCCTGGCACTGAAATTCCTTGAGCAGGACCGTTCGATCAAACAGATGATCAAGTACCTGGTCCTCTCGAAAACTTACCAGCAGGCCAGCCAGACATCCCTGGATGCCGCCGAGATCGATCCGGACAATGTCCTGCTTTACAAAATGCCGCTGAAGCGACTCGAAGGCGAAGCGATCCGCGATGCCCTGCTCAGCATCTCCGGAAGACTGCAGCCTGAGATGTACGGTCCCTCGGTTCCCATCCACCTCACGAAGTTCATGGATGGACGCGGCAAGCCCCCTGTCAACGGCCCCCTGGATGGAGACGGCAGACGTTCCGTCTATATCCAGGTCCGTCGCAATTTTCTCTCGCCGATGATGCTCGCCTATGATACTCCCAGCCCCTTCAGCACGATGGGCCGCCGCAACGTCTCCAACGTTCCCGCCCAGGCTCTGATCATGATGAATGATCCGTTCGTGATCCAGCAGGCTCGCCTCTGGGGAGATCACATCGCCGAGAATCCCAAATTGACATCAGATCAGGAACGCATCCGCTGGATGTATGAGTCGGCCCTGGGACGCCCACCGGCGCAGGCTGAGTTACAGGCCGCAGAGCAGTTCCTGCAGGCTCATCGAACGACAAACCCGGCAGCACAACCCGCAGAAACCTGGGGCGAGCTGGGACATGTCATCTTTAATCTCAAAGAATTTATCTACGTCTTCTAATAGCAGGAAAGTCGGCAGCATGCATTGTGGCCAGTTTCGATACCAGTTCAATCGCCGTCAAATGCTCCAGCAGTGCGCGAACGGCTTCGGCGCCGCCGCCCTGACGGCCCTGCTGCAGGACCGCGCGTTCTCCGGAGTGACAGCGGAGAGAACCCACTTTCCTGCCAAAGCGAAAAACGTCATCTTCCTCTACATGGACGGCGGACCTTCGCAGGTCGACACCTTCGACCCCAAACCAATGCTCTCCAAATACAATGGCAAAAGCCCGGGCGATTTTTTCAAAGTCGAAGACACCCAGTTCGATAACGTCGGAAAGGTGCTGGAGAGTCCCTGGAAATTCAAACCCTACGGCGAAAGCGGGATTCCTGTCAGCGATCTCTTCCCCGAGGTCGGTTCCTGTATTGATGACATCGCCGTCATTCGCTCAGTTGTCTCGAACTTTCCCGAACATACTTTCGCCAATTACTTCCTGCACACGGGTAGTGGGCTGCAGGGACGTCCCAGTATGGGTGCCTGGGTCAACTACGGTCTGGGCAGCGAATGCCAGAACCTGCCCGGCTTTGTGGTCATCAACGGCGGACTGATTCCTCCCGGCGGTCTCGACTGCTTCAACAGCGGTTTTCTCCCCGCCAGCTTCCAGGGTTCGGTCTTCAAGCCGGGAGGCAGCGGTATTGCCAACGTGGAACGCCAGGAAAAGACCAGCCGCACCCAGGTGGAAAAGCTGAAACTGATGCAGCAGCTGGACCGGTTCAAACAACAGGAGACCGGCAGGCACGACGAAATTGACTCCGCGATCACCAACTATGAACTCGCCTATAAAATGCAGATGGCGATTCCCGAACTGATGTCGTTCGAGAGCGAAAGCAAGCCGACACTCGAACTCTACGGATTCAATGAGGAATACGAGCCCACACGCACTTTCGCTGCCGAGTGTCTGCTTGCACGCCGGCTGGTCGAACGGGGCGTGCGGTTCGTCGAACTGACCTGTCCCAACGTGAAAGGGGACCGCTGGGATCAGCACAGCAATCTGAAACTCCATCACGCTAACAATGCCCGGGCAGTCGACCAGCCCATCGCGGGGCTGCTCAAAGATCTCAAACAGCGCGGGCTGCTCGATTCCACGCTGGTCATCTGGGGAGGTGAATTCGGTCGCACTCCCTTTGCCCAGGGAACCAACGGTCGCGATCACAATCCGTTCGGTTTTACCATGTGGATGGCCGGCGGAGGTGTCAAAGGGGGCACCACTTACGGGACGACCGATGAATGGGGCTATAAAGTTGTCGAAAATCGCGTTGAGATCCACGACATCCATGCCACGATGCTGCACCTGCTCGGACTGGATCATACCAGATCCACGTTCCGCTTCGGTGGACGGGATATGCGTCTGACCGACGTCCATGGACACGTCGTGCACGATGTCATTGCCTGAGAGAGTTGAAACAATCTAATCTGAATCCGTTTCGAAAGGCACTCCGATGAAACAGTTCCTGCGCCCGTTCTGTTCGACCCTGCTTCTGCTCTGTATCACATTCTCTGAAACATCTGCTGAAGACTGGCCCGCCTTTCGTGGTCCCCGGGGAAACGGCATTTCACAGGAAACGAAAGGCCCCCTCAAATGGAGTCAAACCGAGAACATTCTCTGGAAAGTGCCACTGCCTGCAGCGGGTAACAGCAGCCCCATCGTCTCCAACGGACGCGTATTCATTACCTGTGCAGAGAATGAAGGTCGCCAGCGGAGCCTCTACTGTTTCGACCGCAAGAACGGCAAGCAGCTCTGGATGCGGACCGTCAACTTTGACAAGGTGAAGCCCACCCACAAAACCAATAATTACTGCGGTTCGACTCCCGTCGCGAATGGCAAACGCGTCGTGGTCTGGCACAGTTCAGCCGGTCTGTACTGTTACGACTTTGACGGCAACGAGGTCTGGCACCGCGATCTGGGTGAGTTCGATCACATGTGGGGCTACGGTGTCTCTCCGATCCTGCATGAAGGAAAAATCATTCTGCACTGTGGTCCCGGAAAGCGGGTCTTCATGACCGCGATTGATCTGGAGAGTGGCAAAACGATCTGGGAAACCGATGAACCCGTCGAAAATAACGGCGAGCGAAATAACGATCGCAAATACATGGGTTCCTGGAGCACCCCCGTGATTGCGCGAATCAATGATCGCAGCCTGATCATCTGCAGCATGTCACTCCGCGTGAACGCCTATGATCCCGAAACGGGTGAGATCGTCTGGAGCTGTTCCGGACTCCGGGGACAGAAAGGGGACTTATGCTATACTTCTCCCCTGCTGGCAGATCAGATCTGCGTCGCCATGGGTGGCTTCAACGGACCTGCGATCGGCTTTCGCATGCAGGGGACGGGTGACATTACTGAGTCCGCCCGGCTCTGGCGTAAGGAGCCGAATCCGCAACGCATCTCCACAGGCGTGTTTACTGCAGGCCACATCTTCATGGCCAACGCCGGACCGAATATTGTGCAATGCATCAATCCGCAAACCGGCGAGATTGTCTGGCAGGAACGTTCCGGTGGTGCCGCCTGCTGGGGATCTCTGATCCTGGCTGACGGCCACCTGTTCGTCACCGACCAACAGGGAACAACGCATGTCTTCAAGCCGAACACGGAACGCTTTGAAACGGTCGCTCAGAACAAACTGGGCGAACGCAGCAATTCTACGCCCGCGTTCTCGGACGGGCAGATCTTCATCCGTACGTTCCAGCATCTCTATTGTATCGGCAACTGAAGCAGCAGCGAGCGGCTGATTACCAGAGCTCGATTTCCAGTTCGAGATCGACGCCGAACTTTTCAGACACGGTATTCTGTGCGAGGTTAATCAGATCGAGCACATTCTCCGTCGTCGCACTTTCATCATTGATGATAAAGTTCGCGTGACGGTCGCTGATTTCGGCTCCCCCGATGCGGGTCCCTTTGAGGCCCGCCTGTTCAATCAGAGCCCCGGCGTGCATCCCACGTGGATTTTTGAAGATACAGCCCGCAGACTGGTGGGTGAGAGGCTGGTTGGCCTTCTTCATGATCCAGTTCTTTTTCATGCGTTCAGTCAGCTCATCTGCGTCAGCCTGCTGCAACTCGAAGGTCGCCTCCAGAATCGCCAGTTCATTGATGCTGCTTTCCCGGTAGCTGAAGCTGAGTTCATCCGCTGTCCGCACGAACTTCTCACCCCGGGCGGTCAGCACAGATACGGATTTGGCGAACTGGCCGATGTCACCGTTGTGACCGCCGGCATTGCCGTGCAGTGCACCACCAACCGTACCGGGAATCCCCACCAGCCCTTCCAGGCCGGCCAGTCCCTCTTTGACGGTCTGTGAAACCAGGTTCGAGAGCAGCGCCCCCGCTCCCGAGGTGACGGTTGTCCCCTCGATGCTGATCTGGGCGAATTCCTGATCATGAATACGGATGACGGCACCTTGTACGCCGGAATCCTTGATCAGAATATTGGATCCGCCCCCAAAGACGCGTACAGGAATTTCATTTTCTGCACAGCATTTGACGACCGCCTGCAGTTCATCTGCGTTCCGTGGCTCCAGAAAGAACTGGGCCGGACCGCCGATTTTGAACCACGAGTATTTCGCCAGGGGTTCGGAATGTTTAAGAATGTCTTTGAAGTCTTCGATTGAACTCATGATGGATCCGATTTATTTCGCCAGCACCCATAGTTATGATGATATCACCAGATTGAGCCTCAGTCTCTAAAGTTGAGACGATCTGGTCAAGGGAACTGCCGAATCTGACCGCAGCATTATGCAGAAGAATTCGCTGAACAAGCTCTTTGGACGTATCAACGGGCTCCGTTCCCAGCTTTTCCCGGGCTGCATACACCGGAGCAATCAGTACTTCGTCCGCCAGTCGAAAACTGCGGGAGTAAGAATCCATCATGGCCTGCGTCCGCGAGACCTGATGCGGTTCATAAACACACCAGACCTTGCGATCCGGATATTCCTGTCTCAACAGGTTGAGTGTGGCCTGAATCGCCGTTGGATGGTGTGCATAATCGTCGATCAGCGTGATGCCCTTATAAGAGCCTCTCTGCTCGTAGCGACGACGAATCCCCGGAAACTGGTAGATTCCTTCGCGAATGTCTTCGGCAGGGACTCCCGCCGAGTGACAGAGAATCGCGGCGACCATCGCGTTACTCACATTGTGGCGGCCCCGTTTCTGCAGGGAAATCTCGGAAAAGTACTCACCCTTGTAGAACATTCGGAAACGCTGACCGTAGGTAGTCTGCTTGATGTCTGTGGCCCACCAGTCTGCTTCCTCTTCCAGTGAAAACGTTGCGATTTTTGCCAGACAGGCTGTGCGAATTTCCACGGCGCCGCGACAGGCTGCCGGCATGATCAATGTTCCGTCAGCCGGAATCCGGGCTACGAACTCAGCATACGCGGAGGTCATATCATCCTGATTCTTAAAGTAATCGAAATGATCGGGCTCAATGTTGGTAATGGCTGCATAATAGGGGTAGAGATTCAGAAAACTCCGCTGGTATTCACAGCTTTCCGCTACAAATAAAGGACCTGCTCCTGCCCAGCCATTCAGGTTCTGGTTACAGAGTTCGGCTCCAATTACGGCCGAAGGAGAAACGCCGGCATTCTCCAGTACAAATGCCGTCAGTGCGGTAGTGGTGCTTTTTCCGTGGGTTCCTGCGATACAGACGCCCTGCTTCTGCCGCATCAGGTTGCCCAGCATCTGTGTGTAGGAGAGCTGGGGAATTCCCATGCGCTGCGCGAAACGCCGTTCGGGGTTTGCCAGTCCGATCGCCGGGCTGTAGATCAGCACGTTGGTCCCTTCCGGAACGAAACGTTTGTCATGCCCCTGATGGACCCGGTAGCCGCCTGCCTGTAAGGCCTGATCTGTCGGCAGCGCAGGACTCATATCCGAGCCGGTTACGCGGCAACCGGCGCTGGCCAGGTATTCCGCGAGTGCTTTCATCCCGGATCCACAAATGCCGACCAGGTGCGCAGAGGCAGGTAATCCGGCAGAGTCGAGCCGAAAATCCTGATTCAAGATTCCCTGTTGATGCGTATTCGTTTTTGACAGGATCATAGTCGCCTTAATGTCTATCTGAGGCCCCGACAGGTTATTCCCGCTGGCATCAGTACCGGCGGGTCTTGATTTCGGTAGAATCACTCCGAAATCCCACGACTCTCTCTATCGGGAATCACTGCGTGTGGAATCCATTGGTTATGACATTTGTTTCGACTGGATAAACATTATCGAATAACAGGATCCTGTTGCATCAAGCCGGTCATCTGGAGAAACTTGAGAAGATAGACAGCTATAGCTGGGTTTTACTGAAATCCGTTTCATTTCCCTGATTTCTGCACAATTTTTCCAGGATCTTATAATTCTTTACCGGCTGCGATACAATGCATTATGCCTCGAAATGGATTCTGTCTGAAGAGCAATTTCCAGGTCCGCAATCTCGACCGTCTGCTGTTCAACAGAATATCCCTGAAAGGAGTTACCAATGCAGAGCCCCGCTTTTGATCCGCAACAGGCCCATCGACATTTTGCAGCGAGCTGTTTCAATAAAACCTGGGATTATCTGGACAAGGCAGATCGCACCGCTGCTGAAAATCTGGCCATGATTTCTGCCTGCCACGCTTCGCACTGGCACTGGGCACAATACGAGGAACATACGCCAGAGAACATTTCGATCGCGTACTGGCAGCTGGCCCGGGTCTATGCGGTCACCAATCAGCCCAGTAATGCGTTCAGCTACGCCATGCTCTGCCTGAAAGTCACGCAGGACAAACATCTTAAGCCGTTTTGCCTGGCCTACGCCTACGAAGCCCTGGCCCGGGCTGCTTCCGTCGCCAATAAGCCCGAAGAAGTGGAAACATACAAACAACAGGCAAAAAATATTGCGGAATCGGACCTCGAAGGAGATGAAAAACAGCAATTGCTGGATGATCTGAATACAATATAAACAGAGAAGCCCTCTCTCTCGTGAGGATCTCAGCAGACACGTCCTATTGTTTTTCCATTCTTAGACAGCACTTATGCAAACGCTGAAACGAGCCCTGGAAGCCTATTTTGATATCCCCGCTGCCGGGCCGGGTCAGGGTTCTGCCTGGAATTTCCACTGGAATACTCCCTGGCCAGCCTGGTTGCCCGACTGGATCGTGCTGCTGCTGGCCACGGGCATTGTTTTCCTGCTGATCTACGCCTACCTCAAAGATACAGCCCATCTCGATCTGAAAAAGAAGAGTCTGCTGATCAGTATTCGACTGATCGTGTTCCTGATTGTTGTATTGTTCCTCACCCGCTTTACGCTGACGATTCATCGCACGGGTCTGCCTTTCGTAGCCCTGTTGATTGATGATTCCGCCAGCATGGGACTCGAAGACAATTACACAGGCACGCCGGAGATGAGCCCCGCCAACCTGAAAGAGTTTGAAGGCAAACCGCGGCTCTCGCTCGCCCGAGACCTGCTGCTAAAAGACGACGCCCGCTTCCTCACCGAGTTGCAGCGGAAACATAAACTGCGACTCTATCACTTTTCCGAAGACTGCCTCCCCCTGGGTGATCCGGATTTTCTCGATCAGACCAACCAGCAGTCCACACAGGAAACGCTCAAACAACTGGTTCCCACAGGTAAAGAGACGCGGCCTTACCACGCGGTGCAGAAAGTCCTCAACGATTTTCGTGGCACCCCGCCGACAGCCATTATTGTCTTGAGTGATGGCATCTCCAGTACGGGAGAGCTGGATCGCCTGTCCCGCGCCGCTCCTCTGGCCAAGTCGAAGCTGGTTCCCATCTTTCCGGTTGGCATTGGCAGCGAACAACCCGTGCGTGACCTGCAATTATACGATCTGCTCGTCGACGATGTTGCCTTCGTGAACGACCCGGTCAATCTGTCTGCGAAAGTCAAAACGTTCGGCATCAATTCCGGCACGCTCTCCCTGGTATTGAAGGATGCCAAAACCGGCAGTCCCCTGGCCACGCGCCAGATTCCGGTCAATTCCCGTAAAGAGTTTCAGAAGATTGAGCTCACTTTTACTCCCACGACACCGGGACTGTTTGAATACGAATTCGAAGTCGAGCCGGTCGAAGGGGAAGTCAATCAGAAAAACAATCAGCAGAGCGGCCAGGTTTCGGTCCTGGATCAGAAGATCCGTGTGCTGCTCGTTGATTCGGTACCACGTTATGAATATCGTTATCTGAAACATTTGCTTGAGCGGGACAAGACCATCGAGCTCCGCAGCATCCTGCAGGAATCGGATCTGGAATACTCGTCGGAAGACTCCACGGCACTCGATTACTTCCCGGTCAAAAAAGAAGACCTCTACCAGTATGACGTCGTAATACTGGGAGACGCCGATCCGGCTTACTTCAGCCAGGCCGTCTTCGAAAACCTCGATCAGTTCGTCAGAGAAAAAGGAGGTGGACTGATCGTCGTAGCCGGCCCCCGGTTTTCCCCGCAGGCCTACTTCAATACACCCTTGCAGGGTCTGCTGCCGGTTGAAATTACCAAGGCCGTTCCCAACGCGGAATACGCCCCTGTGATCGAAGGTTTTCAGCCAGAGCTGACCACCGAAGGGCAGTTCAGCACATCCATCTTCCGCTTTGCCGACAGTGCTGAAGAGAGCCAGCGAATCTGGAACAGGCTTCCGGAACTCTACTGGTTCTTTACCGCCGACGACGTCAAACCCGGTGCAACGGTCTTCGCCATCCATCCCACCCAGAAGGGCAAGGATGGAAAGCCGATCCCCATTATCTCAACGCAGCGGGTAGGAGCCGGCAAGGTGATTTTCAACGCCACCGACGATCTCTGGCGATGGCGGGATCTGGTGGGTGATCTGTATTACTCCCGCTACTGGGTTCAGGCCATTCGCTACCTGAGTCGTTCCAAACTGCTCAACCAGGAACAGGCTATTGAACTCACACTGGATCGCAAAACATACCAGCAGGGAGACACCGTGCAGTTTCGCGTAAAGTTTCTTGACGAACGACTGATCCCTGGTGACTCCGAGCCGGTCACGGTCATGCTCGAGCGCAAAGGGGAAGCGTCCCGGCCTGTACAGCTGACCCCCCGGAAAACCGCGCCCAATATTTTCGAGGGCAGTTATTCGAACATCCCGGAAGGCGCCTATCATACCTGGGTCGCCAACCCCATTCTGGAAGGGACTCCCCCCTCAGACGATTTTCGTGTCGAGATTTCCCAGCAGGAACTGTTGAACCGGGATATGGACCGCAGCGACCTGCAGAAAACAGCCCGCGAAACCCGCGGGACGTATTTTCATATCCTGGACGCGGAACAACTGCCGGAAGCGGTTCCCGCCGGTCATCCGATTCCACTGGAAAATGAAGAACCGATCCCCCTCTGGAATCGCTGGGAATTTCTGATTCTCTTCACTTTACTGATCTCGGTAGAATGGCTCTTAAGAAAACGTTTTCGACTGGTATAATAATTCTTTAGCGTTCTGTCTCCTGATTGGCTGAATCCATAAATATGCCTCATTCTATTCGAGCACAACTCGAGCATCTGCACCAGAAGATCCGACAGCTGATCTGGCTGAACGGGGTCTGCTGGGGGCTGACGATCCTGCTCGCCCTGGGGTTGCTCGCCGTCGCACTGGACTGGAGTCTGAATATCACTGACCCCGCGATTCGGCTCATTCTGGGGCTGGGTATCGGGGCGACCCTGGTCTCGACGGTCTGGAAGCGGCTGCTGATCCCTTTAAAGACCCCCATCACCGATCTGGACCTGGCTCTTAAGATTGAAAAACGCTATCCGGCCCTGAAAGACAGTTTTTCGAGCAGCATTGAGTTCGAAGATCAACCGGCGGCTCATTACGCGGGCTCTGCCCAGATGCGACAGGCCGTCATTCAGGAATCTTACCAGCGGGCAGCCCAGATCAATTTTCTGGAACTGATTGATACCCATCCAATTCGCAAAGTCATGATCTCGGCAGCCATGCTCTGCCTGCTGGTGTCGGGACTCGCGATCCTGCATCCCCGGCAGATCATACTCGGCTTTCAGCGTCTGATACTCCCTTTCTCCGCCCCGGAGTGGCCCCAGAGTGTGGAACTGCTGATTCTGGATGAGAATCTGGTGCCCATCGAAACCAGCCCTGGAAACCCGTATCAGGTCGTGGAGGGGCAGGCATTTCAGTTCTTTGTCGAAAACCGCAAAGGTGCGCCGCCCGAAGACCTGATGCTCGAGTATCAGAACCGCCAGCAGTCCCAACTCCGCCCGCAGATCTATTCCGAACCGCTGCGAATTGTTTCAGTCCCCGACACCGCCACCGGCGTGGAACGCGATCTGGGAACCGGTTCCCTCGTGGTCTCCAGTAAAACACTCAAACTGAGAGCGGTTGGCGGCGATGACACCAGCATGCCCTGGCTGACAATTGAGTCGGTCCCCCCGACCACCATCAAGCTCGAGAAGGTCACACTCACTCCCCCGGAATATTCGCAACAGAAAGAAACCAGCCTGCCCGCGGGCATTGGTCATTTCAAAGCGCTCGTGGGAACCAGGGTTCAGATCGCAGCCAGTTCGAATAAGCTGCTCAAATCGGTCGCGCTACGCGTTAAAGATCAGCCGCCTAAACCTGTTCAACTGGATCAGGACCGCAGGCATTTCACAACTGAATTTACCGTGACGGAACCAGGCACCTATTCCTACTGGTTCGACATCGAGAACGATCAGGGATTCCGTCCTCCCTCGCCCGATCGATATGAAATCACAGCAGTCCTCGATGCGCTGCCCGAGGTCTTTCTGGAAAAGCCCGATACTGATCTGCAGGTCACGCCCGACGCACAGATCCCATTGGCGGTCGCGATCCGCGATGACCTGGGCATCGCCAGTGCATTGATTCGCTATCAGAAATCGTCACGCGAAGAATCACTCTCACGGGCACTCCGTACAGATCGTCCCACGGAAACCTTTCCCCTCGGATTCCAATCGCAGCAGCCAGCTACGGATGTGATCATCAATCAGAACTGGAATCTGGCAGAGCTCTCACTGGAAGAAGGCGACCGAATCATCTTCCGCGCCGAAGCCACCGACTTCTTTCAACCAATTCTATCCGGGGAAAACGAAAGCGGTGTCAAAACCGACCCGCATACCGGCAGCAGTATTTCGCGTGTACTGACGATTGTCAGCCCCGACTATAAATCAAACGAACTCGTCAACCGTCATGCACAGTTGCTGGAAGAACTGACGCGTGTGCTCAAAGACCAGCGACTGCTCAATACGGAGATCAAGGATGTGCAGCATCAGCTGGAACGCGTCGGTCAGGCACGCACACAGGAGCTCGACACAATCAAGCAGGTCGAGATGGACCAGAAGCGGGTCGCTTCCCAGCTGGCCAGCCCGCGTACCGGCCTGGAACCTCGGGCGAAAGAACTGCTGCAGGAACTGGAATGGAACCGCATCCAGGACCCAGGCATGCAACAGCGCCTGACGGAACTAAGTACCGAGCTCTCCCGGCTGAACCAGGAACTGTTTCCACAGATCCAGGAACAGATGACGCAGGCCCGTAAGAAACTGCAGTCCTCTGTCGATCAGGCCCCCGAATCAAAGGATGACCAGAAACAGAAACCGGCCGCCGGAAAACAGAATTCAACGGACCAGGCTCCCGCGAAGAAATCAGACCGTGATACAGAACCGCTGGAAGCCCTGACCAGAGCCGAACAGGGACAGCGGCAGGTGATCGATCGGCTGGGTACGATGCTGCAGTCACTCTCACAGTGGCAGAAGACCCGGGACCTGGTCTCCGAACTGGACGAACAGATCGCACAACAATCCGAAATTCAGGAACAGACCACGGAACTGGCCAAACGCACGATCACCCGTTCGTTTTCCAACCTGAATCTGCAGGACCAGGCCGACCTCGAAAAACTGGCCAGCCGTCAGGAACGTCAATCGGATCAGTTCAAATCCTTTCGTGACCTGCTGGATAACATCCGGGCGGAATCAAAGGCGAATTCCCAGACCGACCAGTTTGAGAAGCAGGCGGCCCTTGATTTCCTGCGGAAACAGTCGTTACCCGAAAAAATGCGACAAACGGCAGACCGACTCAAGCAGAACCAGGTTGGACAGGCGATCCAGGAACAGCAGCAGATTCAGGAGTCGATGCAGAAACTCAAAGACATCTTTGAGAACCAGGCAGAGGAATCTCCCGACCAGCTGATCAAGAAGCTGAAACAGTCCGAGCAGGAACTCAGCCAGTTGAAGCAAAAACAACAGGATCTGCTCCAGAAACTGAAGACGGCTTCACAGGACACGAACAAGTCGGAGCTGAAAAAAGAGCTGGAGCAACTGGCCAAACAGGAACAGGCACTCAAGCAGCAACTGGACCAGTTGGAAAACCAGTTGCAGAAACTGAGCCTGCACCGGGCCTCCGCTTCGGTCCGGCGTGCCAGCCAGCGACTGTCTAAAGTCAATGACTCCCTGAGCCAGGGACAGACAGGTCAAGCCGAACAGGAAATGCGCGAATCACTGGATGACCTCGAACAGGCCCAGCGCGAACTGGCTTCACGCAGACAGGAACTGGAAGAAACCCTCGCATTCGAGGAGTTCACGAAACTCGAGTCGGAGATTGAGTCTCTGATCGAACGTCAGCAGGCCGTGATTACCGAAACCAACCGCCTCGAAACAGTGCGTAAAGAACGTGGCCGCTGGTCGCGGGGACAGCTCAAGTCACTCAGACAGCTCGCGGAAGCTGAGCGTGATTTACAGAACCAGACACAAACCTTCGTCGATAAAATGGCAGCGGCTCCGGTTTTTGGACTGGCGATTCGCAAAGTTCGGGATCAACTGGAAATCGCAGTGATCCGACTGGAAGAGCGACTCACGGACGAGGAAACCCTGGCTGCAGAAAAAGGTGCCCAGGACAGGCTGAAGGAAATTCTGGCGATCCTCAAATATCGCAAAAGTACACCGAACCAGGAATCGGGGGACGGCTCACCGTCACAACAACAGATGCCCACCGATCAGATTCCGCTGGTGGCCCAGCTAAGATTGCTCAAACTGCTTCAGGAAGAGCTCCTGCAGCAGACGACTCGCTTTAATGAATCCATCGATCAGCAGAAAGAGCTGACACCCGAGCAACAGGAACTGCGTAAACGTCTCTCCCGGGATCAAGCCGACCTGGCAGAACTGTCGCAGGAATTGATGTCACTTTTCTCAGACTCTCAGTCTGACGAAACAGAACCATTACCCGAGACCATCCCATGAAATGCGTTGCCCTTCCACAGACGATTCGCACGCTGTGCCTGCTCTATCTGGCCGGACTCGCCGTGTTTCTGTACTCACCGAAACTGCACGCTGCAGATGAACCGCTGAAAAAGAAAACCATATCTCAACCGACTGAGACAGAAAATCCGGATAAACAAAAAGAGAATAAGCTCAAACTTCCGGAGACGAAGCTGGATCTCCCCGATCCGGATAAGCTCCCCAAAGCCAAACCCGGAAATCAATTACCAGTTGAACCAATCATCAAGGAAATGCAACGGGCCAGCAAATTAATCTCTGAGCAGAAGACGGGAAAAGAAACCCAGCAGATTCAGCGCGAGGTGGTGCGGAACCTGGAAGAGCTGATTCAACTGATCGAGTCGAGCCCCGGCAAAACCATCCAACGCATGAGTTCGGGGAAAGAATCGGAATCCTCTCAACAGTCCGAGCAGAAACAGGCACAGAAAGACCAGCAGAGTAAGAACCAGCAGAAAGGGGAACAGCTCTCGCAGGGGCCGGCAAAGGAATCGACTGACCGACAGAATCAGGGAAAAGCGACCTCAGGTCAACTCGCGGACCGGAACGCGTATATCAAAGATGCCTGGGGACACTTGCCTCCCGCGATGCGACAACAGCTTTTGAATATCTACACGGAAAAATTTCTTCCCCGCTACGAGGATCAGGTTAAGCGTTATTATGAAGCGTTGGCCGAAAAGAACAGACAACAGCGCTGAACCTGTTCGTCTATTGATTCCCCTCCCATAAAAAAAGCGGCCTCAGATCGTCGATCGAAGGCCGCTCATTTTTCGTTGAATTAACCAATCTTAGGGGGGGACGACATTAAAGGTATCACTACGAAAGATTGTCGTGTCGTAGCTGTTCCCGCTGTAGAGTCGCACGTAGTTCCAGCGACGTGCGCCCCGTAGTGCAAACCCGGGTGTGGTTGCCAGTTCTGGCACACGATAGGCAGAGCGGCTCTGAGGCCTTGGATAACGGGCAGCGACTTCCGGTGGCAGCTGGTGGCTGTAATAGGATCGATTATACATCCAGCTCTCAGCCCGAACCTGTTGAGGATTCAAACTGAATCCGGCAGCGCCACTGGCGACAACAATCAACAGAATTGATTTCGCGGCCAGTCTTTTGATGCTGACTGATTCTGTGTGTTTCATGAGACTTACCTCTTTCTCCACTGACTCAGCATGTTGCGAAACATCAACACGCTGATTCCGTTTTGAAACGAATGTTGCTCTAAATCAACATTCACTCTTCAATTGGGGGATAGAAGAGGTAAGACGCAGATCCCATGCCGAACAGGGATCAGTCGAGCGGAATTCCCGCTTCCTTGTAGAGCTCTGCTTTTTTCTTTTTATCCTCTAAGACCAGGATGTTCCCGGATTCAGCATCGTACCCATACATTTTATAGGGGGGCAGTGCTGCAAACTCGACCCGGTTCTCTTTCATCATCTGCATGTATTCGTCGTAAGTGGGGAATCGATCATTCAAGGCCTTATGGGCTTTAATCGCCTGTTGCATTCCCAGGGTACTCACGCGGGACGACATCGAGACATAAGCGCTTCCGGCTTGAGAGAAGGGATCGACGCCTTTGATCTTCCCGTCGACGACAACAATCTCGGGATTCTCCAATGCTTTCTTCGCATCCACCACGACAGCGGTCGTCTTCTGCAGAATGCTCTTCTTCTGGTCTCCGCCCGCTGGCTGGGCTGCTGGTTCGGGAGCCGCCTGTGCTGCAGCAGGCATCTCCTCAGCTCCCCCCGCGGGTGCCTGCCCCTGGGCTTCATTTCCATCGGCCATTCCCTGCTTCCGGGCGATATCCTGTGGATCCTGACATCCCAGACCGGCGGTGAACAGAAGCAGAGACAGCAGACCTGCTCGCGACAAAAACCCGGATTTCAACTCACTTTGATTCATCAACAACGCTCTTTCCAATATTTTAGAAAAACCCGCTTTAATTTTGCTTCCAATGGACTACTACATCTGTAAGACTGATTTGTTTCCTCAAACCACTCTCTACCATCAGACTCCCTCTGCTCACATTAAATACGATTCCAATTGTAATTCACCACAAATCTGGTGAATTATATATGTTTTTCAAAAATTTGACATTAGATCTCACTGCTCACCGAACAACTCTTTATAGCGACCTGAGGTATTTTCCTGCTGGGAGAAATACCTGGATTCAGGTAACAGAGTTTAATCAGAGTCAGGTCAGGCTTTCCGTTCTTACCTGAAGTTTGCAAGAGTTGTTTTAATGCCAGATTTTTCCGAGTATAGTAATCTTCTGGCTGAACTGCAGACTCAACTGAACGGAGCGCCTTGTCGGTATGTCCATTACGACCTCATCTTCGGATCAAAATTCCGGAGAGACCTTTACATCATTGCTGGAGCAGGAGCGATTACGAATATTCGGTTATATTCGTACGCTTGTACCCCACAATTCTGATGCCGAGGACGTATACCAGCATGTGTGCCTGACACTCTGGAATAAATTCGACGAGTTTGATCAGGAGCGCGACTTCTTTGCCTGGGCCTGTGGAATTGTATACTTCACCGTCTGTAACTTTCGGAGAAGTAATCAGCGTGATCGGCACTATTTCAGCCAGGAGTTAATTGAAACAATGTCACAGGAGCGAATGCAACATCTGAGCAACTACAATCTCAGGCTGGAGCTCCTGCAAGACTGTTTCTACAGCCTGAGCCAGGCCGACCAGGAACTGCTGATCCATTCCACCCAGGAAAAACAGTCTATTAAGGACTTCGCCTGCAAAGCGGGTAAAACTGTGCAGACACTCTACAATCGCCTCAGCACACTCAGACGCGAGCTGGCACAATGCGTCAAACGAAAACTGAAACAGGAGGGAAGCCTGAGATGAGCCTGCAGGAAATTCCCCCGGAGTTTGACGAACTCCTGAATCAGTTTCTGGAAGACGAGCTCTCTGCAGAAGAGTTTGCCGCCTTCGAAAAGACGTTGCGGGAAAATCCCCAGGCGCGGACTTACTATTTCGACGTACTGGATGTCAATTCCGGCATCGCTAAAAATCGTACGGATCGACTTCGTGATCTCGACAGAGTGATTCTGCAGGGAATTAAGACACCCCAGCCGGCTCAAGAACGTTCTACCTCACCGTCAAGTCGGGGCGGCGGGCGTGCCATCGCATTTCTCCTGGTGGCAGCGGCTTCGGTTTCAGTCCTTCTGCTGACAGAATGGATCATGACCGGCCACTTTTTCTGGAATCAGCCGAAGCAGGTCGTACAACCTGACAATAAAGCCAATGAAGATCCTCCGCTGGCACTAAGCGATTCTTATGTCGCCACGCTTTCACGGTCCTTTGACTGCAAATGGGGAAATGAAAACCCGCCACGTTTCTCCGGCCAGAGACTGCTCTCCAAAGATCTGACCCTGCTGCAGGGCATCGCAGAATTTCGCTTTGACAGCGGCGTCAGGCTCGTACTGGAAGGCCCGACGACCATCAGCATCGATTCTGCGACCTGTGCGAAAATCGCGTACGGTTCGGTGGTGCTGCACGGTTACGAATCTTCTCCCGAGTTTGAACTGGTGACCCCGCAGGCTCGCTTCTATGACATCGGCACCGAGTATGGTGCCAAAGTCGCTGAAGATGGGGGAACCGAGCTGCATGTTTTCCAGGGAGCGGTTCGCGTTCAGCCTGAAATTGAGCTGGCTCAGATTTCAGCTCCCCTGGTCGTGAATGAGGGAAATGCCCGCCTGATCGAACCAGAAACCAATAAGGAAATCAACCTCGAACCAACGCGCTTCAAACGGGAAGTTCCCGGCCAACCCAAGGCTCTGACTGCGGTTCGACAGGAACTGCTGGCCTATGACAGTTTTCACCCTCCGAAAATTGCCGACCCGGCCCGCTTCTCTGACTGGAGAAATTCCGGTTTCGGCTGGACCACTCCCTGGCGCAGTCGGGCTCAGAAGCTGAGTGAAGCCCCCGGAAAAAGCCTGCCCCAGCTTTCGCTTCAACCTGATCAGAAATCCAAAGATCAAACCGGCAGTATCGAACTGGAACGGGGCAACACCGCCTGGCGATCCCTGGAAAAAGCGGTTCGTCTCGACACAGACGCTCTGTACTACCTTAGCTTCTTTATCCAGCAGGCTGCAGAACCAACGGCGGCAGGACTCCATTACGGGAATATTTCGCTGCAGTCCGATCAGATCGATAAACTGACCGGCCAACGAGACAAGATCATGTTTGGAGTGAATTCTCAGAATTACCCCACCCTGCTACTGAAAGGGCAGACCCAGGAAAAAGCACCTCCCCTTCTCCCGGAAACGACTTACTTTTATGTAGCGAAAATCGTGGCCAGCGAGAATGCCCCCGACCAGATTTTCCTGCGTGTCTTTTATGAAGATGAAACCATCCCTGACCAGGAACCGCTGATCTGGACCTGCGTCTCCACGCCCTTCAAAGATTCCAACATCTACCCCCATATTCGTATTCATGCCGGTAAATCCAGCAAATATCGGTTTGATGAACTACGAATCGGTTCTTCCTGGGAGTCCGTCGTGAATTTCCAGGACCCCAACAAGCTGCCGGAATAAAGCCTCCCCCCATCAAGTCCCTTTGCAATAACGAACGCGAACCGAGGGAAATCCCTGCTGCGGTGCGATCAGTAAATCCCCCACCGATGCGCTCATACCAATCTTTTTACAAAAAATTAAAAAATGATTGTTTTCCTGAGTAGGTTTCCAGGTGGGAAGAACAATTACCGGGTAGCAGGCAAATGTTTTGTGGATCCAAGGGTAGTTTGAGTTCGTACTATCCCACTAGTCCCTGAACGGCGGGGGTCATGCACGTGACGGCATGGCCCCCTTCTTATTTGATAGACTGCATATTTTGAGAATCAGATCAGATCTTCAAACTGCTGTCGAATCAACACCCGGGCATGCTCCCGATCCTGCCTGCGAATGGCACTGGCCAGTTCCGCATGCTCCCAGACGATCCGTGCTGCTCTACCTGAATCCAATCGGTCAATTTCCGGCAGACTGTGAAAATACTCCGCGAGGATCTGCTGCATTCCGGCGACATATTTGGAACCGGTCATCTCCAGAACCAGGGAGTGAAATGCCAGATCCAGCTCGACTGATCGCTCCCATTCCTGATCTTCCAGGCAGGACTGCATCTCAGCCACCAGCGCATCCAGCTGGTCCATCTGTGATTCCGTCGCATTCTTGACCGCCAGCTCGATCGCACCGATTTCTAATACATACCGCAGCAACTTCAGTTCATCGCGTTCATGCGAAGAGACAGTGAGCAGTGGCAGACTTTCCGATAACAACTGAACCAGGTCCGGTCGCCTCACGACCAGTCCCTTGCGCTGCTTCCCGTCCAGAATCCCCAGGGCCCGCAGGCGACTGACCGCCTCGCGCACAATTGTCCGTGAAACCTGATATTCTTCAGCCAGTTGTCCTTCCGTCATAAACACATGGCCTGCCGACAACTGCTCCTCAACGATGCGCGTACGGATTTGCTCAGCCAGTCGAGTCGCCATCGTATTTTGCGAAGAGTCTGTTTTCATACCAATATTATCATACAATTAAAACCCGCATGTCAATTATCTCAGCTCGGAGATCTGCCAATCACCTCAGAATACATTGCATATTGTTATTTCAGACTCATTCCAGACTCACCTCCGATGAGCCTTGCAGTTTTTTTTATCCTACAATATTTTATGATTGTTAACACCGTCAGCTTCCAACCACCGCCGCGTGCCATCGTTGACAAAGGAAATCCTTAATGCGAATCAGTCGCGTCAAACAGAAACTCAACCAGAATGAACCGGTCCTCTTTACGCAGCTGCATCTGTTAGACCCCAGCGTCTTTGAACTGACCAGCCTGATGGGTTTTGATGGCATCTGGATGGATATGGAACATCACACCTATAGTGTAGAGACAGCCAACCAGCTAATGCGGGCTGCCCGAATCGGAAGTTCTGACATTCTGGCACGACCAGCCAACGGCGAGTTCATGCGACTGGGACGCATGCTGGAAGCGGGTGCCCAGGGCATCATGTATCCGCGCTGCAGCAGCGCGGAAGAGGCAGCTGAAGTGGTGAAATGGTCCAAGTTCGCCCCCCAGGGAAAACGGGGATTTGACGGCGGCAATCCGGACATGCCTTATTGCACGATGCCGATGGGTGAGTACATTCAGCAGGCAAACGAAAATACATTTATCATCATCCAGTTGGAAGAACAGGCAGCGGTCGACCAGGCGGAAGCCATTGCAGCGGTCCCGGGGGTTGATGCACTGATGCTGGGGCCGGGTGACTTCTCAATCCTGGAAGGCTTCCCCGGACAGTTTGACCACCCACGCCTCCAGGCTGCCATCGACGCCATTGCTGCCGCCGCCGCAAACCAGGGCAAACACTGGGGCATGCCGACCTTTAACACCGAACACGCGCAGATGCTGCTCAGCAAAGGTGCCCGGCTGCTGTTCCACATGGCGGATATTATCTTCATCAAGAATGGGCTGGAACTGATGCAGCAGCAGTTCAGCCAGATTGGGTTCACCTTCGATAATCAGCTCAACAAACCAGCCACAGCCTACCTGGAGGGCAAGAGTGATGAACAGCAAGCTTCCCGATGACAAGACACTCTTCGACCAGCAACTGAAGCAGTTTATGCCCCCGGGCAGCTTCGATGCCCACGCTCACTTCTATCGCCCCCAGGACGCTATCGCCGGACTGCCCTCCTCTGCTGAAAATGCGCAGGGCTTCTCCGGCTGGCAGGAATACTATGACAAGCAGGAACTCTGGATGGGCTCGCTCCGCCCCTCCGCGGGACTGTTCTTTGCGATTCCGAATCCCAAACTGGAACGGGACGGGGCCAATGAGTATGTCCTCAATGAAATCAAAGATCAGTCCGGTTCGCGTGCCCTGCTACTGGTCACACCGGCAGACGACCCCGCTGAAGTCGAAGCCAAAATCAAAGCCGGCCCCTACAGCGGCTTCAAGGTCTATCACGTTTACGCTGATCGCGCAGACACCCTGGAAGCGGAGCCCCAGGAATTCATTCCGGAATGGGTCTGGGAACTGTCTGAACAATATAGTCTGGCGATCATGCTGCATATGGTTCGTGCCCGTGCGGTGGCAGATCCAATTAACCAGAGCTATATCCGCAATCGTTGCCTGCAGTACCCCAATGCCAAACTGATCCTGGCGCATGCCGCCCGTGGCTTCTGTGGCAATCATACCACCGAAGGCATCGCTTCCCTGCGCGGACTGGACAATGTCTTCTTCGACACCTCCGCCGTCTGTGAAGCGCAACCATTCGAAGCCATTCTCCGCGAGTTCGGCACCACCCGCCTGATGTTTGGAACCGACTTCTCCGTCAGCGAACTTACGGGACGCTGCGTGAGTATCGGCGATGGCTTTCTCTGGCTGGGAGATCAGAACGTCAACTGGGAAACATCCAGGTTTGCCCAACCGGCGCGTGTGGGACTCGAATCCCTGCTGGCCCTCAAACAGGCCTGCCACACCCTCAGACTGAATGATGCCGACGTCGAGCGTATTTTCGGCACCAACGCACGACAGATGCTGGGCATCCAGACTGCCTCCACACAGAACCAGACCCAGGAAACCTATCGGCGTGCGAAGCAGTTGATTCCCGGCGGCACACAGTTACTCAGCAAGCGCCCCGAAATGTTTGCCCCGGACTGCTGGCCCGGCTATTACCGAGAAGCCAGCGGCTGCGAAGTGATCGACCTCGACGGCAGAAAGTATCACGATCTGGCGACGTCCGGAATCGGCTCCTGCCTGCTGGGCTATCGCGACCCCGATGTGACTGACGCTGTCGTACGTCGGGTTCAACTCGGCTCCATGAGCTCGCTGAATGCTCCGGAAGAAGTGGAACTTGCTGCACTGCTGACGGAACTGCATCCCTGGTCCGACCAGGCCCGCTTCTGTCGCACCGGCGGCGAATCGATGTCGATCGCTGTTCGAATCGCCCGCGCCTCCACCGGCCGCGATGAGGTCGCTTTGTGTGGCTATCATGGCTGGAGCGACTGGTACCTGGCTACCAACCTGCCCCGCAAGTCAGCCGAAACGGGAACCACTCTCGACAAACACCTGCTGCCCGGCCTGGAACCAGCGGGCGTTCCCATGGGGCTGGCAGAGACGACACACCCCTTTACCTATAACGATATCGATGCCCTGAAACAGATTGTGAAGGAACGCGGTTCCCAACTGGCCGCTGTCGTAATGGAACCCACGCGCTACACGCACCCTGAACCAGGATTTCTGGAAGCGGTTCGCGAGATCTGTGATGAGTGCGGGGCGGTGCTGGTGATTGATGAAATCACCACCGGCTGGCGATTGACGCTGGGCGGCGCGCATCTGCATTACGGGATTGAGCCTGACATCGCGGTGTTCGCGAAAGCACTCGGCAACGGACACCCGATTGCAGCCATCATCGGCAGGCGGAACGTCATGGATGCCGCCGAGAACTCCTTCATCTCCAGCACCTACTGGACCGAAGGCGTCGGTCCGACCGCGGCGCTGGCGACCATCAAAAAAATGCAGTCTGTCGATGTCCGTCAGCACATTGACCAGATTGGGGAAGCGTTTCGTGCCGGCTGGAGTGAGCTGGGAGCACGCCATCAACTGCCCGTCAAAGTCTTTGGGCATGCGGTGCTGCTGCATCATACGTTCGACCATCCGCAGGCCGCCGAACTGGGGACGCTGTTTACGATTCGCATGCTGGATCACAGTTTCCTGACCGGCAGTGGATTCTATCCGACACTCGCGCACGAGCAGCGGCATGTCGATGCATACTTCCAGGCAGCGGACGCCGTTTTCGCCGAACTGAAACAGTCCCTTGACCAGAATGACTTAACGAAGCGATTGAGTACTCCGGTCCGGCACTCCGGGTTTGCCCGGCTGACCCCCAGCCCGAAAAGCTGAATCAGCCGCTGGATGTACTGAGGCTAAGGGATAACCGTTGATCCCCCTGCCGTGTCAGCACTCACCTATTTCAACTGGTCGAGCGAAATGAAATTGGGTGCGGAAGAAGATTCTGAACTCGAAGGACAGCCACTGCAGGAGCCGCCGGCACAGCCCGGGCGTTGCTTGAAAAAATGTACCAGCCGCCGCAAGATGCACAATCCGGCTGTCGCGACGCAGAGCAATACGATCACCAGTTGCCAGTCGATCTGATTCATTGTTTCACCTCATTCAAAATGAGCCTCTGATCCAGCAGCGCTGCCGCGGAGACACCACTGTCAGATCAGTAACATTCCCACCTGATAGCAGACCAGTGCTCCCAGGTAGGCCAGCGTGGTCATATAAGTAAAGGAGACGGCCGGCCAGAACCAGCTGTTGGTTTCGCGACGCATCACCATTAAAGTCGCTGCACACTGCGCACACAGGGCAAAAAAGACCATGATGGAGACCGCGACGGGAATATTGAAAACTTTGCTGCCATCGGGCCAGGTGGCGGAACGAATGGAACCGATCAGCCCTTCGTCATCTTCGCCCACATCCCCCCCCAGGCTGTAGATCGTCCCCAAAGTCGAAATAATTACTTCACGTGCGGGGAAGGAAGCGATAACCCCCACCCCGATTTTCCAGTCCCAGCCGAGTGGCTTGACAACCGGTGCGATCAGATGCCCCGCCTGACCCAGAAAACTGTTTTCTACCAGCTGACTGCTGATCTGATTCTGTTTCTCCGCCAGCATTTCCTGTTCTGCACTGAGCTCGGCCTGCTGTGCTTGTAGACCTTTGACGGCAGCCGGCTCCAGTTCCTCCGCATCAGCAATCTGTGTTTCCAGCTCTGCGAGTGAAGCGTCAATGGTTTCCAGTCGGGTTTCCACTTTGAACTGTTCGGTGTGGTCCCCCGGGAAATATCCGGCGGCCCAGATCAGAATCGATGTGGCAAAAATCAACGTTCCGGCTTTAACCACAAAGGACTTGGCCCGGTTATACACTCGATAAAACACGTGCCGGGGAGAAGGCCACTTGTAACCGGGCAGCTCCATCACGAAGGGGGCGACTTCTCCTTTGAAGCAGATCCGTTTGAGGAACCAGGCGACCGGAATCGCGATCAGGGCACCAATTGAAGACATCGCGAAGAGCACGATTCCCTGTAATGAGACAAGAGGACTGCCTGCGATCGAAAAGTAAACAATATTCGGAATGAAGGCCGCGATGAACAGCGTGTAAACGGGCCAGCGGGCCGAGCAACTCATCAGGGGAGCGACCAGAATTGTCGTGAGACGTTCGTGGCGGTTCTCGATCACCCGGGTCGCCATAATCCCGGGGACGGCACAGGCAAAGGACGACATCAGTGGAATAAACGACTTGCCACTCAATCCCAGGCTGCGCATCAGGCGGTCCATGATGTAAGCAGCCCGCGCCATGTATCCACTGTCTTCCAGAACGGCGATGAAGAAATAGAGGATCACGATCTGCGGCAGAAAGATGAGCACCCCTCCCACCCCGGCAATCACACCATCGACCAGCAGGCTGCGCAGGGGACCGGGACCGACCAGTGCCTGGGCTGTCGCTTCCACAATACCCTGACCTGATTCGATGTATTCCATCGCGGGACCAGCCCAGGTGAAGACTGACTGGAAGACAAAGAACATCAGAAGGAAAAAGAACAGAAAACCGAGGACCGGATGAGTCAGCCAGCGGTCGATCTTGTCCGATGCTGTCGCCTGATGATCCTGGGGATGTGTGAGTACGCCGGTTAACTGCTCCCGTGCCCAGGCATACCGTACACGGGCTTCCATCGCGGGAACCACACACCCCGACTCTTTCAAGCGGGTGCGGGATTCGTGCAGCTGATCGATCAGGCCATTCTGAGTATGATCCTCGAAATAAGCTTCCACGTAGCCGCCAACATCCAGCAGCAGACGGTCGATTAAAAAATCGGGCGGCGTCTGATTCTCTTCGTTTTTCAGCTTCTCCTGCAACAGTTTCCGCTCTGCATAAAAATTCTCGGGAAACAGTTGCTGTGCTGTATGTTGGCGACCGGGTTCAATCTCCAGGATCGCCTGTTTCACATCGGCTATCCCCACGCCATGATGCGCCTCCGTGCAGACGACAGGAACATTTAACTTCTTTGACAGACCTGCGGCATCAATCTCAATTCCGCGCGAGCGGGCCAGGTCGTACATGTTTAGTACGAGGATTACCGGAATCGTCAGGTCCATAATCTGGCTGAAGAGATACAGATTGCGCTCCAGATTAGAGGCATCCGCGATACAGATAATCGCATCGGGCCGATCGACCTGCTTCTGCCGCCCCAATAGTACGTCGACAGCGACCATTTCATCGATCGAACGGGGAGCCAGACTGTAGGTTCCCGGCAGGTCAACCAGATCCAGTTCACGCCCTTCCCAATGTACGTGTCCCACTTTCTTCTCGACGGTCACTCCGGGAAAGTTGCCGATATGAGCATGTCCGCCGGATAGCAGGTTAAACAGAGTACTTTTACCGGTATTCGGATTACCGATAATGGCAACCGTCATTTTTTTCTGTGAGGTAGCTGGGGAGTTGATCATGAACTTAAAATCAGAAAGCGGCGCTTTCGGCTGGAGGGATCGACTGGTTGTCTTCCGACGCAATGAGGAGACTCGAATTAAACGAGTTCAACCTCGACACACCGGGCTTCGTTCAGACGTAAAGAAAGTCGATAGCCACGAATCGCAAATTCGAGCGGGTCACCCAGAGGCGCTTTTCCCAGCAACTGGATCTGCTCACCGTCGATCAAACCCATCTCCATCAGTCGGATGGAAATCGCATCCTCACCGGTGATGTTGGTAATGCGTGCGATCTGGCCTTTTACGATCTCGTTTAACGTCATCTCTTTACTGGTCTCAACTTAAAGGGATACAGCAACATGCGATTGATTTACGATTCGCTTGGAACACTCTAATATAAGGAAATTGAGACTCAGTTTCAACTCCCCAAATCAGGGAAAATAAAGGTTAGCAGATCGCTATTCGAGCCACCCTGACTGATCCTCATTTTTTTCCGGACAGGTAGCCTCTCCCGAATCTGTCCCCCTGGCTCGACTGCGGCCAAATCGAAGTGTGCACATAAACACATACAACAACAAAGCTTATAAATTATCCTGTCAATTTTTTAATGTATTAAGATTGTGATTCCCCTTCATCAAACCTTAAAATAGCGGGGTGATGATTCGCGGGCATCAGATTCAATCGATACCATGCCCGGGGCGCACAGACTGAATTTTCTGTTTTTTGTAAAATCGATGTTAAATTCTGTCTAATTCAACACAAGTATATTTAACCAATCTACCAGGGCCCTCAGTCCCGCTCCCGCTTTCTTCCCAGACGATTCACTGCGAAGAGAGTCCCTATATCTGAAACATTTTCTTCAACAAATTTTATTTGTTGTTTTTCATTACTCGTTTTCAGGGAGTTCCAGTTCATGGAAAAAGTGTTGCTCAAAAAGAAGCGTGGATTCACGCTGATCGAACTGCTGGTGGTCATTGCAATCATCGCGATTCTGATTGCACTTCTGTTGCCGGCCGTTCAGCAGGCACGCGAAGCAGCGCGTCGCTCGCAGTGTAAAAACAATCTGAAGCAGATTGGTCTGGCACTGCACAACTACCACGATAACTTCCAGTGTTTCCCCCCTGGTGATATCCGTAGAACCTACGGAGCTGGTGTTACCTCCTGGACGACCAGTCAGTTGGGTTGGATTCCCCGCATCCTGCCGTTCCTGGACCAGGCACCGCTCTATAACCAGATCAACTGGGAAATGGAACATGGTGTCAGCGCCGCTCCGAACAGCAATATCCGTAGAGAGAAGCTGCCGGTTCTCCGCTGCCCCAGTGACTCATCACGTCAGCCGGACGGAAACTATGGCCCGACAAACTACATGGCTTGTCGCAGCCTGGCTCTGACTTCTGACACTGCCTTGAGTAACATCACAGGAACCAACCGGGACGTCAATTCGATGTTCCGCATGAATAACAGCGTCCGCATCCGCGACGTTGAAGACGGAACCACCAACACCATGATGGTCTCCGAAACCTTCGCCAGCGCTCCGATGTGCAGCGAGCTGCCGACCAACAACAGTTGTGCCACCACTTGTGCTACCGAGTACAACAACAGCACCACTGGCTCCCAACAGGGTTACTCCTGGTTCTACGCTTCGTTGTACCAGTCGCACTATTATTGCACGGTGTATACACCTAACTCCAAGATTCCTGACTGCGGTGCCGGTTCGAGTTCCACCAACGCTCTCCTGTCTGCTCGCAGTAAACATGTTGGTGGCGTGCACGTGCTGCTGGCTGACGGATCAATCCGCTTCGCTTCGGACAACGTCGACATCAACATCTGGCGTAACCTGGGTAACTACAATGATGCCAATGTCCTGGGTGAATGGTAAGCTTCACTTTTGATTCTTAACTGTGATCGATACCTCGCCACTTGCCAAAAGTGGCGAGGTGTTTTTACTCTCACGATATTGACTCACTCAATTCACGTTCTTATTGGAAAAAGAAAACCGATGACCAGAATTCTACGCTCGCTCTTATTCGTAATCTGTCTGACACCATTCCAGTTTGGGTGTGGTGGTGGTGCTCCCATGACACCAGAAACCGAAGCCGACCCCGTTGAAGAACTGGATCCCTCAGTCGAAGCAGAAGCACAGAAGAATGCGATGAAAAACAAGTAGGCAGACCAGACGGTCTGATCGATTGTTTTCAACAAAATCAAGCCAGAGTCAGCGCGGAATCATCAGCAGGCTCTGGCTTTATTCTTTATTCCCTGTCTGCAGTAACCTCCGCTTTCAGTTCTCAACCCGGCAGTTCCAAGGCCTGAATCCACCTGAAATAGTGATCATTTAATTGCAGGAAAGCCGATGTGTATACTGGACTTCTCAGCCACATCCCCCTAATATTACAGCATCTGAGCATGCTGCACCTTGTGCACATTTGCATGCATGATCGTAGCTATAACTGTTACGATTTTCTTACTCTAGAGTCGGCTCCTTATTGCCTGTCGACTTTCACTCAAATCAATTCTATTCTCAAATTACGAATATCGCACTGGGTCTGTTGCTCCGGTTTTATTAACCGCAGGCACCGGCGCGTTCTCATGTGAAAGGTAATCTGTACGTCTCAATTCATAATTTCAGGAGTTCAATGAATGAAAAGAACGTTGCTCAACAAGAAGCGTGGTTTCACGCTGATCGAACTGCTGGTGGTGATTGCTATCATCGCTATCTTAATCGCGCTACTTTTGCCGGCAGTTCAACAGGCTCGTGAAGCCGCCCGTCGCTCGCAGTGTAAGAACAATCTCAAACAGATTGGCCTGGCACTTCATAACTACCACGACAACTTCCGCATGTTCCCTCCGGGCGATGTTCGGCGAACTTATGGTGGTGTCAGTTCCTGGACGACCAGCATGATTGGCTGGATCCCCCGTATTCTGCCGTTCCTGGATCAGGCCCCGCTTTACAACCAGATCAACTGGGAAATGGAAACCGGTGTCAGTGCGACTCCCAACAGTGAATTGCGCAAAGAGAAACTGACTGTGGTGCGGTGTCCCAGTGACTCCTCACGGCAACCCTCAGGCAGCTATGGTCCCACGAACTACATGGCCTGTCGCGGCAGAACCATGAACACGACCAGCAACAAGGGGACTTCGATGTTCTGGAACAACAGTAACACCAGAATCCGTGACATCGAAGATGGAACCTCAAACACCATGATGGTCTCGGAAACCTTCTCCAGTGCCAAACTCTGCTCAGAACAACCAACCGGCACCAATGGTGATTGCCCGGCTACCTGCACCGAATACACGGGAGGCACACAGCAGGGCTTCTCCTGGTTCTATGGTGTGAACTATGAAGGTACTTACTTCGGAACCCGTTATACGCCGAACCACCCCCAGCCCGACTGTGGTGGCGGTTCCAGTTCACAGGCAGCCCACCTGGCAGCCCGCAGTAAACATACTGGCGGTGTGCATGTTCTGATGGGTGATGGCGCGGTCCGGTTTGCCTCGAGCAACATTGACGGTCAGACTTGGATCAACCTGGGCGACCCCCAGGATGGTAACGTGATCGGTGAATGGTAATCAGACCTGAAAAAGGTATGATCGACACTTCAAAATCGCCACCTGGACTGTGAATCAGGTGGCGATTCTTTTCACTCAAGATAATTAACAGACAACGGGAGAATTTTTCAATGTCTCGGTTTTTGTTTCTGCTCCTGACCACTCTCTGCTTCACGCCTCTCATCGCAGGTTGCGGAGAGGAAGAACCAATCGTCAAGGAAGGGGAGCACAATATAGTAGAAGAACTGGATCCAGCCGAAGAGGCTGCTGCACAAAAAAAAGCTGCCAGAGAAAATCGCTGAATTCATTTCCAGACGAATCAGATATTTTAATAATTATCTGATTCGTCTGACTGATTCCTGCCTGAACTACTTCATATCATTTCAAACCGCTATTTACGATTCAATCTCTCCCCTCCCTGGAACCGTACACCTAAACGCTTGCCCGGTAAGATTTTGAATAGATTCGTTTTCTGTAATTTCACAGAAAACTTTCTGGATTTTACGATCCGATTGGTTATAGTGGGGCGTCGATTCACTTAAGAATATCGCGTGAAATTTCGAAGATATTCAGGGGTTTCAACCCCGCCCTTCTCAATCAGTATTCACGAACTCCAGGCTTCGTATTCACTTTCAGAGCCTGATTTCACCCAAACTCCAGACATTTTAATCAAAGACGACAGTGGGTTTTCAGCCCTTTGTCTCGCTTCTTTACAAATACTTTGTCTAAGGAATCGTAGATGTCCTAATCATTTCTTTTTTTCAGGAGTAGGAGTTCAAGTAATGAAAAGTGTGTTGCTCAAAAGAAAACGAGGTTTCACTCTCATCGAACTGCTGGTTGTGATTGCTATCATTGCCATCTTAATTGCTTTATTGTTACCGGCAGTTCAACAGGCTCGTGAAGCCGCACGTCGTTCGCAGTGTAAAAACAATCTGAAACAGATTGGCCTGGCGCTGCACAATTACCACGACAATTTCCGGGTCTTCCCTCCGGGAGATATTCGCAGAGAATATGGAGGAGCCTCATCCTGGACGACCAGTCAGCTGGGGTGGATTCCCCGAATTCTGCCGTTCCTGGACCAGGCCCCCCTCTACAATCAAATCAACTTCGAAATGGAAAACGGTGTGAGTGCGGCTCCCAACAACAGCCTCCGCAGGGAAAAACTGACAGTCGTACGCTGCCCCAGTGATTCTTCCCGTCAGCCTTCCGGAAGCTATGGCCCCACCAATTACATGGCTTGCCGTGGTACCGAAGCAGGATCGGGAAGAGACAGATACAACTCCATGTTCAGCATGAATAGCCGTGTCAGGATCCGTGATGTTGAAGATGGTACCTCCAACACCATGATGGTTTCCGAAACATTCGCCAGTGCGAAACTCTGTTCAGAGCAACCGTCAGGTGGAGTCTGCACAACAACGTGTACTGATTATACAGGTGGAGCGCAGCAGGGTTACTCCTGGTTTTATGCCTCACTCTATGAATCTCATTATTATGGAACGGTAATGAACCCCAATAGTCCGACTCCTGACTGTGGTGGTGGTTCCAGCTCGACAGCCGCTCTGCTTGCAGCGCGCAGTAAGCACACGGGTGGCGTGCATGTCCTTCTGGCAGATGGTTCAGTCCGATTTGCCTCAGACAACATCGATAATACTCTTTGGAGAAATATCGGTAATCCCCAGGATGGTAACGTTCTGGGTGAATGGTAAGCCTATTCTGTTTCTAATTTAAAAATTTCCTCGCCACCTGTTCCTCAAGTGGCGAGGAAATTTTACCCTCTCTTTTCGCCACCTAAAGCTGCAACTATCAGATATTTAAGTCTCATTAAATCTTTGTAACAAATCAGTAGAGGCCAATAATCGAACATGAGCAAATTCATTCAATCACTTTTACTATTGATTTGTCTGATACCATTCCAACTCGGTTGTGGTGAAGCAGAGCCATTACAGCCTGCATCAGATGAACCTGTTGAAGAACTAGATCCTGCATCAGAAGCTGAATCTCTGAAGAAAATTAAATAAGCAATATTATTTATAACAGAATCTAATCCAATTATTTAAAAAGGATGACGAGAAGCCGCGGCCCAACCGTAGAACAATGCTTATATTTATTGATGGCTGACGCTTTCTCATGAATAAAATACAAGTCTGAGACATTCAAATTTTCCAACACAGCAAAGCAATTTGCTGTGTTTTTTTACACCCTCATAGAACTACTGGTCGTGATCGCCATCTTAATTGCATCATTATTGCTGGCAGTGGTTCCACAACCGCGACAGTCTCTGCGCGAAGCAAGCACACCGGCGGCATGCATGTTCTGCTTGCCGAGGGCTCAATCCGTTTCGCCTCTTCCAATATTGGTCTGAATTCCTGGCGACAGCTTGGCAATCACCAGGACGGCAATGTCATCGGTGAGTGGTAAGACGCTCTGAGTTAATTAAGTTCACAACGACCTCGTCACCGGATTCTGGTGGCGAGGTTTTCCTGAATCAGTTCTCGAACTCTATTGATCCGATTTTGAACGATCGCATCAACATTTTTTAACAGAGTTGGATGCTCTACTTTTACAGGTACGATAAAAAGACACGCACTCTCAAGATCATGCTGCTTCTGCCCAGTCTCGTCTCAATCCACTGAGGATGTGGCAGCATTGAACCGATGACTCCGGAAACAAACGCAGATCCGGTAGAAGAACTGGATCCTGCTTCAGAAGCAGAAGCCGTCAATGAAGCTCGCCGAGATACATCATAAACTAACAGAACATGTTGCCCGGTTCGCTAAAGAACCCGAGCTGAATTTCTCATCTGCAATCGATGGTTGATTTTTCATCGCACAGATCCGTGGGCATTCCACATTTTCGATGACTGTTCGATTTATCAATGATCAGGGCTGAATGCATTACATCCACCGAAGTTCTGTATAATCAGAGTGTTATCGCATGAACCCCCCTTGATGTAAGCTGAATGCCAACCATGATCTGTCAGACTCTGAGGACTGAGAATTGCCCTGAATTTTTGTTTGAGTGAAATACCTGCTCGCTGGTATCTTAGCTTTATTAACTGCCCGATGCACTTTTCATTTTTTTTGAAAACCATCTGGCAATAGTGAACCGATTCGTTATAGTGAATAAATGGGCTTATGGGGGTTTCGTAGGACTCTCTCTGATTAATTCCTTAAGTCCCCCGTCTTTTACTGTGTTCACATACAGCTTCGCTTCAATCGAATTTGAAGTGATCGATTAAATCTTTATTCAGATAGTTCAAGATTCTGTCACAGCAGTGCGCTTCGCTGATTGCTGTGTTTTTTCACATCCTCGTGTAGCAGGAACTACGCCGATGTCATAATCATCATTCATTTCGTTTTCAGGAGATTCAAGTCATGAAAAAAATGTTGCTCAACAAGAAACGAGGTTTCACCCTCATCGAACTGCTGGTCGTGATCGCCATTATCGCGATCCTGATTGCTCTACTGTTACCAGCAGTCCAACAGGCACGCGAAGCCGCCCGTCGTTCCACGTGCAAAAACAATCTGAAACAGATTGGTCTGGCACTGCACAATTATCACGACAACTTCAAGATGTTTCCTCCAGGTGCGATCCGTGATACTTACAGTGGTCTCAACTCCTGGCAAACCAGCCAGATCACCTGGATCGGTCGCATTCTTCCCTTCCTGGATCAGGCCCCGCTCTACAACCAGATCAACTTTGAGCGAGCACCAGGAAATGGCGGAACCAATGCCCCTCTCCGCAGAACGAAGCTACCAGCAGTTCGTTGCCCCAGTGATTCATCGCGTCAGCCTAACAGCGGATATGCGCCAACCAACTATCTGGCCTGCCGTGGTACGGAGGGCGGTGCAGGAAACGATCGTTTCGACTCCATGTTCAGCTTAAACAGCCGCATGAGAATTCGCGACGTCGACGATGGGACTTCGAATACGATGATGGTCTCGGAAACCTTTGCGAATGCACCGTTTTGTAGCGATCAACCTTCCAATTCGACGGTCAATGGCTGGCGCGTGGGAACCTGTCCTGCCAGTTGCCAGTCTGGGTCGGAGTACACAGGTGGAAATCAGCAGGGATACTCCTGGTTCTACGGTACTCATTACGAGTCCCATTACTACGGGACTGTCTACAACCCCAATAACAAGAACATGCCTGACTGCGGTGGTGGCTCCAGCACAACCGCAGCTCTGCTGGCCGCACGAAGTAAGCACACAGGTGGTGTGCATGTTCTGCTTGCTGATGGGGCAGTCAGATTTGCCTCAGACAACATCGACAACCAGACGTGGAGATTCCTGGGACACCCCCAAGACAGCAACGTGCTCGGCGAATGGTAGGTCTCACCATTAGTTAAACCTGATAACTCTCGTCACTTTCCATCAGTGGCGAGAGTTTTTCCTGCCATCTCTTTCATATCTGTTGCTCTGCGTCCAAGCCTACATGGGCTTAATGCATCGATTCCATTATTATCAGTTTAAGAAAAGAAGCGTTCCATGAACCGATTTTTATTATCATTCCTGTTGCTGCTTTGTCTGGCTCCCTTCCAGGTTGGGTGTGGGGGAGAAGAAGAACCATTACATCAGGAAGAAGAAGTTGACGATCAGATTGATCCGGAACAGGAAGCTGAAGACATGCGCAAACTCAAACAAAATTAGAGTCGCTTTCCAAACGATCTCGATTCAGTTTCTTCAAAACGTGATCGCAGGGAGTTTCAACCGCTCGCGGCAGGTATTCAGTATGTCGCGGGTGGCACTGGCTCCCACGCGACTGACTCCCAGATCACGGACTTCCAACAGCTTATCCAGTGTGCGGATTCCTCCGGCCGCTTTCACCTGAACCTGGGGGAGCGTGTGCTCCCGCATCAGTTTTAAATCTTCTATCGTCGCGCCGCCGGTACCATATCCGGTTGAAGTCTTAACCCAGTCCACATTGACAGCACTGCAGATGCGACACAGTTCGATTTTGTGCTTATCTGCGAGGTAACAGTTTTCAAAGATCACTTTGATTTTCTGCCCTGCCTGATGCGCAGTGCGCGTCAAGAGACCAATCTCTGTCTCCACGTACTTCCAGTCTTCACTGAGGACACGTGACAGATTCACAACCACGTCCAGCTCAGTACATCCATCTTCCAAAGCCTGTTCTGCTTCACGCAGTTTAACCAGCATCGTATGACCTCCATGTGGAAATCCTACCGTCGTACTTGGTTCTACAGTAGAATGCTCCAGAATTTCAGCGCAGCGTTTCAGATAACAGGGCATGATACACACGCTGGCTACGTCATATGCCAGCGCCAACTGACACCCCGCTTCCAGTTCGGGGATGGTTAGAATCGGACTCAACAGTGAGTGGTCGATCATTTTGGCAATCTTCTGGTACTGTTCGTCCATGAGAATCACCTTCCAACGGGAATGAAGTTTCGCAAATAGGTATGGCACTGACGCAAAGCAGCCAGGCAGGACTCGGTAGAGTCCTCGTAGGCTCGATCTTCAACTTCCACACACACGGGCCCCTGGTAACCAATCTCGTTCAGCTGGGAAAAGAAGCTGCCCCACTCAACCTGCCCCAGCCCTGGCAGCTTGGGAGTATGATATTCCAGGGGATGTGCCAGAATACCGACCTGATCCAGGCGGTGCTGATCCACGCGTACATCTTTGGCATGCACATGAAAGATACGATCGGCGAAATCGCGAATGGGTGCGAGATAATCCATGTGCATCCAGACCAGATGTGAGGGATCGTAATTTAATCCGAAGTATTCGCTGGGAACATCTGCATACATCCGCTTCCAGATCGCCGGCGTGCAGGCCAGATTTTTACCGCCGGGCCATTCGTCTTTAGTAAACGACATCGGACAGTTTTCGATCCCCACCCGCACCTGCTGCTGTTCGGCAAATTGTATGATGTCGGGCCAGGTTTCCAGAAAGCGCGGCCAGTTATCGTCAACCGACTTTGTCCAGTCCCGTCCGATGAACGTATTCATGCGGTTGATTCCCAGCATGCGGGAAGCGGAGATCACTTTCTGAATGTGCTCTGTATATTTACCGGCCTCTTCCAGATCTGGTGTGAGAGGATTGGGATAGTAACCTAATGCACTGATGGAGATACCATATTCATCTGCGAGTTGACTGACAGTAGTCACATCTGATTCGGTAAACTCTTCGGCAGAGATATGCGTGATGCCGGCATACCGCCGTGCGTCTTTCCCTTCTGGCCAGCACATGACTTCCACACAGTCGTAGCCAATTTCAGACGCGGCCTGAAAGACCTGCTTCAAATCGTAATCGGGTAATATCGCAGTCACAAACCCCAGTTGCATCTCTCTGATCTCCTTCTCAACTCGCACTTCCATTGATACTACGGCACGAAACAGAACCGACTCCTGAATCATAAACGAGTCGTTCCAGCCGGTCTACAACAGCGGGCAGAATCTCTGCTCAGGAGGAGTGAATCAATCTTCGTGCGGGAGAGATCAGATGGAGTTTTAGTACTGTGGGAAAGAGTTTCAGGGGGGGGATCAGGCAGGTTACCAGATTTCTTTTAAATCGAATTCGTAAGCTTCAATCCGTCGACCTGGCTCAAATTCTTCGGGGGATTCAGACAGGACGCGCACCCAGACCTGATGCCCTTCGTAGACTCCCTCAACGGAGACGTGGGCCCCCAGTTGATCGTCATAACTGACGGGGAGTGCCTGCCAGTAGAGGGCAGTGATTTCGTTGAAGATTTCACGGAGTTTGAGAATATCCAGGCAAAACTTGGAAGGCGCAAGCATACCATCCCACTCTCCGCCAACAATTTCTGTATTGGAAGCAAAGAGTGTGACTTCCCATTCATCACGGCTGTGGTGGTGAAAGAAATGGCAACCAATGGGTGCCAGCACATCGACGTCATACATCAATGAGGCAACCTGATCAGCCATCGTTTTCAGCCAGTCGGGAGGGGCAGGCATCAAATGATTTCAATCTAAATAAGTTTTGAACCGGTTCTTATTTCAAATCGTAACTACTTGCATCGCAGTGCATCAGTTCAACAAACGAATAAGCTTAACACACTGCGAAGGCCATGCTCTGTCACGGTGTGCCGTTATGCTGACTGCTTCAGATGTTGTGCCTTGCATCAGGCAACCAGTTCATGTGGCCCGAAGAACAGTTTTGCAAGACAGCGATTCCGGCAGTATTCTCCGGAACCTTCAGGGATCCTGGAGCTGATCACTGATCCCTGGTTCATTTTATCCAGCCACAGAGTCCGCAAAAAAAATGCCAAACATCTGTTAGATCATATTTTCCCGATCTTTGACAATCCGAATCCAGTTAAACACCTGCATGCAATACTTTGCGTATAAAGTGAAATTATTGTGCAGAGAGATAATCTGATCACAGACCGGAGTCGAAGGGGGAACGACCGGGAGATGTGTCAACAAAAAGAAACACCTTTGATTAACAAACTGTTCAAAGGTGTTTACATTTGGTAAATAAATTGAGAGTCGCGTCTGTGCGAATCAGCTCGATAGTAGCCCGTTGATCATCATGATAGCCGCCGGTCCGACCAGTACCACGAAAATCCCGGGGAAGATGAACAGCACCAGCGGGAAGATCATTTTCACCGCCGTCATCGCAGCCTGCTCTTCCGCCAGCTGGCTGCGTTTGACACGCATACTGTCGGACTGGACGCGTAACGCCTGGGCGATTGAAGAACCAAACTTGTCCGCCTGAATCAGAATTGCCGAAAGTGCCCGCATATCATCGACGCCACTACGTATTCCCAGGTCGTGTAACACTTCACGCCGGGGACGCCCCATCTGTAACTGTAAGTTGCATAAAGCAAACTCGTTACAGACATCAGGCGCTGTTTCCTCAAGTTCTTCGGAGACGCGCCGCATCGCAGCGTCCAGACCAAGGCCCGCTTCTACGCAGACAACGAGCAGGTCCAGCGCATCAGGCAGAGAGAGAAAGATGCGTTCGATTCGCGCCTTACACATGAAACGCAATACGATTTCAGGGAGATAGAATCCAATCCCTCCGGCAATCACCAGCGAAGTCAAGCCGTTCTGAGTCAGACCGAAATTATAAAAACCGTAGCCGGATCCAATCAGTACCCCGAATAATCCAAGGGCTACTTTGAGCGAGAGAAAGATGGACGGCGCGTTCTCGGAGTTATACCCGGCGTTCGCCAGCCGCACCTTCAGCTGATTCTCTTCCAGCTCAGACTTGGGAGTCAGTGCTTTCGACAGCGTCGGCGCTGCTTTCTCCAACAGCGAGCTGGCCGAGGCACCCTCTTCTCCGCCATTGCGCAGATGAGGGTTGCGTAATTCATCCAGTCGTTCATTAGCCCGCGATTTATCGGAACTCAGCTTATTGACTACGGCGATCACGCCCACGATCACCATCCCGAAGATCGCCCATGGTAGCAATTGAACATAATCCATAATTTCTTCCCCAAACTCAACCGTATTCTGGAAATGTATTCTGCTGTCTGATTCGTTCCTGCCCGAGATGCCTCCGGCAGACTGTTCGTTCAGATCTTGATGTTAATAATCTTCTTGATCCAGACCGCTCCCAGGACCTGCAGTACGATGCCCCCCGCAATCATTTTGCGTCCGAGCTCATCGGTAAACAGCAGCATCACATAGTCCGGATTGAGATAGTAGACTGCAAAGAACAACGCGATCGGCAACGCCATCAGGACGACACCACTGATACGGCCTTCCCCGGTCAATGCCTGAACCTGTCCCATGATCTTAAAACGCTGACGAATGATGTGACCAATTTTGTCGAGGATCTCAGCCAGGTCGCCCCCGGCCTGTCTTTGAATGACCACCGCTGTCACGAAGAACTTCAAGTCCAGGTTCGGCATCCGTTTCAACATGCTTTTCAGGGCAACATCGATCGGCACACCAAGGTTCTGTTCCTCGTAGGCCATCGCAAATTCAGTGGCAATCGGAGATGGCATTTCCTGAACCACGACACTCAGTCCTGAAGCAAGACTGTGACCGGAACGTAAGGCACGTCCCACCAGTTCCAATGCATCAGGCAGCTGTTGAGCAAATTTCTTGAATCGTCGATTCCTACGAAACAGCAGCCACATGAAAGGCATGGCTCCTGCTCCCATCGCCGCAACCGGGCAGAGCGGGACCGGCGCGTTCGTGAACCAGGCGGCTGCAAAACCCAGCGAGGCAGCCACCGCGGTCATCAGCAGAAATGTATCTGCCTTGAACGGGGCTTCCGCCTGTTCGATAAGCAGCTTGAGATTTCCAAACTTTTCGAACCATTCCGAGATACGGTCCGAAAGGCTGGTTATCCCGCCTTTGACCATTTCATCCTTGAGTAAGGAAGCAGTTTCTTCGGTATGTTTTTTCTTTCCGGTGATTACGGCCAGTCGATCTTCCGCCTTACTGGACGAAAAATCCTTGAAGACGAACATGATCGCCCCGACAAACGCCACCATTCCCAGAAAAGCAGCAATAGAGATGATGAGTGTCTGATCCATCTCGCTTTACCTTTACCATTATTCATCTCGATCGCTCGAGATCTGATTATCTACTGTTATTTACTGCAGGACGCGATTTGCAAACAGATTCGAAGGCAGACGCACACCAGCGGCTTCCAGTTGATCCATAAATGCAGGACGAACACCGGTCGCTTCAAAGTGGCCATAAGCGCGGCCGTCCGCATCAATCCCATCCTGAACAAACAGGAAAATATCCTGCATGATCACGGTATCCTGTTCGAGGTTAAGCACCTCGGTGACATGAGTCACTTTTCGTGGTCCCCCCTGCAAGCGGTTCACCTGGATAATCAGGTTGACGGCCGCAGCGAACTGTTGCCGGAGTGCTTTCAGTGGAAGTTCCACGCCCCCCATTGTGATCATCGTTTCCAGACGGGAAACCGCGTCACGAGGGGTGTTAGCGTGAATCGTGGTCAACGAACCTTCGTGACCGGTATTCATCGCCTGGAGCATGTCCAGTGATTCGCCGCCACGACATTCCCCGATGATGATTCGGTCGGGACGCATACGCAGGGCGTTCTTTACGAGATCGGTCGCTGAGATCGCACCGCGTCCTTCAATGTTCGGCGGACGGGTTTCCAGACGCAGCACGTGTTCCTGCTGCAGCTGAAGTTCCGCAGCGTCTTCAATCGTAATCACACGGTGATCCGGCTGAATGAAGCTGGAGAGTGTATTCAACAAGGTCGTTTTACCGGAACCGGTACCACCACTGATGATCGTATTGATGCGTGCCTTGATCGATCCTTCGAGCAGCATCGCAATTTCGGGAGTGAAGGCACCGAAGCGCAACAGGTCTTCCAATCCCAAAGGGTTCGAACCGAATTTACGAATCGTGAGTGAAGGTCCATCCAATGCCAGCGGTGGGATGACCGCGTTTAAACGTGAACCGTCGGGCAGGCGGGCGTCAACCAGCGGCGATGTTTCATCGACGCGTCGACCGACCTTGGAAACGATTCGGTCCAGAATCTGTAACAGGTGCTGATTATCGCGGAATACGACGTTAGAACGTTCAATCCGCCCCTTCTTTTCCACAAACACATGTTTGGGACCGTTGATCATGATGTCGGCAATATCCTGATCCTTCAGCAGCAGTTCCAGGGGACCGAAACCAAATGTTTCATCGAGGATTTCTTCAATCAGGCGTTCGCGTTCGGAACGGTTGAGCAAGGGGTTTTCGGTGTCGCAGAGATGCTCGATCACCAGACGGATTTCCCGTCGCAGAGAGTCTCCTTCGAGATCTCCCACGCGCGACAAGTCCAGTTTTTCAACCAGCTTGCTGTGGATTAACCGTTTCAGATCATCGAATGCCATATTGGAATCAGCGTGGGAAAGGCCATGACCTGCCATTTGCTCGAAACTCCTTCATTTTGTGTCTTTAATTTCAAAACCAGATGTGACTCTCAGAACGTCCCGGCAGGCAACTCGATTTGCGTGCGGGAATTCTCATGAGGTTTTTCCAGTAAAATCTAGTTCATAAAAAAGGCGGATGTCGCCAGAAGCAGAAAATGATGCAAAAAAACAACGCTGCACTATCAGAAAATCACTACCGATTACGACGGTTAAAGGGATTCCAGGGATGTATCCGTCTGGTTTCGTTGTGACAGTTGAGCCTGTCACAATTCGTGGCGAGTTCTGTTTTGTTGAATTGCCCCTCTTTTCAGGAGAGTAAGGTGGCATTTACGCCCCCTCACGGCAAAAAATCATCATGCGCCCCTGCTCTGTGATTCAGCCCGCCGATCACAGTTGTGATAAAATCAGAGCCTGCAACCGTTACTTTCCATAAAAGCCAGAACATTGCTGCAACTATCGATGATCGTCCCCACTTTTGGTGAGACAGACAATTTGGTCAGCAAACTACCCCGATTTGCAGATGAGATAGCAGGTAGCGGACTGTCTGCCGAGCTGATACTGGTGACTGTCGATTCCTCCCGGGTGCTCAAGCAGGCATGTGAGGTTCTGCACCCGAGTCTGCCCGTCCAACTGATTTACCCCGAACAGTCTCAATCACTTACAACAGCCATTATGGACGGCCTGCAGGCGGCTTCAGGCGAATTCCTGCTGGTACTCGCTGACGAAACCTGTCTTACCCGGGAACTGATTCAGGCTCTAAGCACTCCGCTGCTGGAGCAACAGGCTGACTTCGTGATGGGTTCCCCGGAGATAAAATCCGGTTCGCCACTCACCAACTGGCTGCTTCGACCACTGACGAAGGAAAAATATCCGTGGGCGGACTGTTTTGCCCTCTCCCGGGACAAGCTTGAACAATGTGCGGAGTATCTTACCCCTACAAGTCCGCACCCTGCCCTGGAATTAATTGTCAAAGGGGAATTCGAGGAGGTCGTCACACTCCCGCTTGATGATCGCTCTGCTCGCAAACCAGCGTCTACTGTGGGCGAATGGTTTCGCCTGGGTGCCCAGCTGAAAACGCTGTACGAGTTCAAATTCAAAAACTACGCTTACTTCCTGCAGTTCGCGATTGTCGGCTCCTCCGGAGTCATCGTGAACCTGTTGGCGCTTTCGCTGCTGCTGGATCTGATGATCCGCCCCCTCGCGGTGGCGACTGCGATCTGGATTGCCATGACCAGCAATTTTCTGCTGAACCGACACATCACATTTTCGTACGCGCGTCATGCCCCGCTGCTGAAACAGTACCTGGCTTATTGTGGAAGTTGCCTGACGGGGAACTTCTTCAACTGGTTAACCACGATGGTTTTGTGTGGTACGTTTGCTTTCTTCGTTGCTCAACCACTGGTGGCAGCTCTGATCGGGATCCTGGTCGGCATGGGCTTTAATTTTCTGCTCTGCCGTCTACTCGTATTCGGAAAACAGAAATCCGCAAGCACGGCTCCCGTCAACGAGCCTGTTGAGAACCACTCTTAAAGTTCGCCGGGCTGATCCCCGGGCGCAGGTGGTTGCCGTTTCTGCTGCTGAGCCATTTTTCGTTGAAACTGTTCGAATGAATGCGTCAGGGAATCGAGCAGTCGGGGAATGTTGGGAGCAGCCAGATGTACGCGTGCGGAAACACAGGAGCGGGGAAAGAATGTCGTGATGAAATCGAATGAAAACTCAGTCGCAGAATGGCCGATCCGGACCGCGTTCGCATAGACGCCGCTCAGCATTTCATCCGGCAGCTTCAATTCATCATAGAGTTCTTCCGCGGAAGGTGGTTTCTGTGCCGCTTCTGTTGCTTTATCGGCTACATGTGGCTGCGGTGCAGCCTGTGGAGGATTCGCATCCGGTGTGACAGTCTCGCCGACAGCACCTGATCCACCAGCAGAGGTGCCTGAAGGAACATCTGAAACTGAGGGAGTCGGTGCCTCAGGCTCGGGAGATTCCAGACCGGCCCCCACGTTGATGGCATCCGATGAACTGGTAACCTGCGGCGGCAATGGTGCCGGCATCGTGGGGAATCCAAACCGGTTCTCGTAGTTGGTGAGATTGTCGCGCAGGGCCCGGATCATCTGCGGTACGACTCCAATCGGCAGCACGACGCGGGCGACAACCTGTTGGGGAGTTGAGATGCGCAACAGGAAGTCCAGAATAAATTCGTGCCCCCCCTGAAGAACGACAGCCCCCGTACTGAAGACGCCTCGGGAAACCCCTTCCGGCACCCTGGCACTCACCTGGGAATGACGGATTTCCTGAGTATGACGCTCCGGATTGAACTCTCCAGAAGATTCATCGTTGTTCCCTGCTGGTGTTGATTCATCACTCATGGTTTCGATTTCGTTCTTTCAGAATTCTCAAGTTGTCTGTCATTGTCCGGATTGAATTCCGTTCGCGACTGCTCAGTCTTATGTTTCCAGGACGCGCAGTTCCCGAGGCAGCGGAAAGCGTACGGATTCGTTGCGAATCGTCGCGGTCTCTACTTCCGCCTGATATTTTTCTTCGAGGTGAGTGACCAGTTCATCAACGACAACTTCGGGTGCACTCGCACCTGCAGTAATCAGGATCGACTCACAACCAACCAGCCATTCGGGATTCAGTTCCTGAACCCCATCGATGAGATACGATGGTTTGCCGACAGTCTTGCCGATCTCCATCAGTCGTTTGCTGTTGGAACTGTTCTGGCTACCGAGGACCAGTACCAGGTCGGCTTGGGGAACCAGTTCTGTCACCGCCTGCTGACGATTGGTTGTGGCATAACAGATGTCTTCCTTGGGAGGGCTTTCGATGTGCGGGTATTTCTGCTTCAGACTCTGAATCACCCGACCAGCTTCATCCACGCTCAAAGTGGTTTGTGTCAGATAAGCCAGTTTCGCATCTTCCGGAAATGACAGATCGGTAACCTCTTCCGGGGTTTCGATCAGCGTGATGCTCTCCGGCGCTTCGCCCATCGTGCCGATGACTTCATCGTGTCCTTCATGGCCGATAAGAATGATGTTGTAACCGGACTGAGCGTATTTAATCGCTTCGGTATGAACCTTGGTTACCAGTGGGCAGGTCGCGTCAATCGTGCGAATGTTCCGATCGCGGGCTTCCTGACGAATCTGGGGAGACACCCCGTGTGCACTGAAGACGAGAATCGAATTCTCCGGGACTTCACTCACCGCATCGACGAAGGTGACTCCCAGACTGGTAAACTTATTGACAACGTATTTGTTGTGGACGATTTCGTGATAGACGTAGATCTCGCTACCGAAAATACGAATGACTTCTTCGAGACATTCGATCGCCATATTAACTCCCGCACAGAAGCCGCGGGGATTTGCCAGAATGACTTTCATTGAATTTGGTACCACTAAAGCAGAGATGAACAGATCTGTTCCTGTAGCGAAATCCAGCAGTCTGCTCCCGAATTCACAATCATCAGAGAGTCAGCATATCACTGGAATAACTCCGCCACACGGTGCAGGTCGCTTTCCAGCAGCCCTGCACCTGTATTCTATGACGAACGGCAGAGTAAACCAAATCCCTACGGTTGAAAAATCGGACTTTCTGTACAGGAATGCCCCTGTTTTACAGCGAAATCCTATTCCACGGTCACGCTTTTCGCCAGATTCCGCGGTCGGTCGACATTACAGCCTCGCTGAACCGCGATGTGATAGGACAAGAGTTGCAGTGGAATCGCAGTCACCAGTGGTTGCAGGAAATCATCGACATCCGGCACATAGATCACATCGTCGGCGATGTCGGCGATTTTGCGGTCCCCTTCACAGGCGATGGCAATGACGGGACCTTTCCGCGCTTTCACTTCTTCGAGGTTACTCATCACCTTGGGATAAATCTGTCCCCTCGGCACCACGAAGACACTGGGGGTCTCTTCATCCACCAGTGCAATCGGGCCGTGCTTCATCTCAGCAGCCGGATACCCTTCGGCATGGATATAACTGATTTCCTTCAGTTTCAAGGCACCTTCCAACGCCCCGGGGAAGTTATACAGTCTGCCGAGATAGAGGAAATTGTTGAAGTTGCAGTACTTCTGTGAGATCTCTTTGACCAGATCATTACATTCCAGGCATTTGCGGATCTGATCAGGAACCTGATGAAGGGCGTCAATGATTCGTCGTCCAGCGGGATACGACAGATGCCGCATGCGTCCCAGGAATAATGCCAGTTGAATCAACACCATCACCTGGGAAGTGAATGCCTTGGTCGACGCGACTCCCACTTCGGGACCGGCGTGCAGGTAGATCCCCCCATCAGCTTCACGGGCAATCGTCGAACCGACGACATTACAGATCGCCAGCGTGGGATGTCCTTTACGTTTACATTCCCGCATCGCTGCCAGGGTGTCAGCCGTTTCACCACTCTGGGTGATGGCGAAGATCATCGTGTTTTCCGACATGGGAGGATTGCGATACCGCAGTTCGCTCGCGTATTCGACCTCTGTCGGAATCCGTGCGAACTCTTCCAGCAGATATTCTCCCACCAGACCAGAGTGCCAGCTGGTGCCACAGGCGGTCAGCACCACGCGATCAATTTTTCGCAGCTGTTGCGGGTCAAGATTCAAACCACCGAATTTCGCGGTCGCCTCATCTTCATCGATGCGTCCCCGCATCGCATTTTCCAGCGTCTGCGGCTGTTCGAAGATCTCTTTCAGCATGTAATGTTCATAGTCACCCAGGTCGGCATCTTCGCTGACCTGGTCGAGTGTCTGAATGGACAGTGTCTGCTGACCTTCATCCCGATGGAAGACTTCGACTTCATCCCGTGTCAGTACAGCGACTTCATGGTCCGAAAGATAGATCACTTCTTCAGTATAACCCACCAGCGGGCTTGCATCGCTGGCGATAAAATGTTCGCCCTTGCCGACACCGATTACCAGCGGGCTGCCCAGGCGGGCGGCGATCATGACATCGGGCAGTTCCCGGAACAGGATCACCAGACCGTAGGTTCCCTTCAGCTTGGAGAGAGTATTCTCCACCGCCTTCAGGTACGTGTTCGTATCATCCAGGCTCTCCCCCAGCTTGATCTGTTCCTCCAGATGGTGAGAGAGCAGGTGCGCGATCGTCTCTGAATCGGTGGTTGTGTGGAAGACATAACCCAGTGCCTGGAGCCTGGAACGCAGAGATGTGTAGTTTTCGATCACCCCGTTATGCACGATGATAACTTCACCGTTTCCGCCGACATGCGGATGTGAATTCTGGTCATTGGTTTCGCCGTGAGTGGCCCAGCGGGTGTGTCCGATACCCACGGTGCCCTCTATCGGACTCGACTTATACAGGGCCGCCATCTCCATGACGCGCCCTTTTTTCTTGCGAACCTGAATTTCGCTGCCCATGTGGACTGCGACACCGGCACTGTCATAGCCACGGTATTCCAGTTTCTGAAGCCCTTTGATCAGCAGCGGGCCCGCTGGCCGATGTCCAATATAGCCGACAATTCCACACATAATCTCGCGCTCCGTCGCTGGATGAGGGAAAACTGGTTAGTTTTGAGAAACCTGACTGGTGACACCAGAATTCAGACTGCTCTCCATCCGTGAGATTTCAGTCTACAGGATTCCATGAATTCATTAATAAGGATGGGCTCAAGCCGAACCGAGGGCAAGACCATCGGCAGGAAAGAGACCTGACAGGTACTTAGGAAAGCCGAAAGATATCACAAGTCTTTAAAATGAGTCAACCACGTTTCGCGCAGCCCTCAGTGCGCGGTCGTGAAATCCCCATCCAGCAATGTAGCTGCAAACTATTTATTGCCAGTGCTTTAGCGAATCGGCCTCTGCACACCATGGAGGGAATTCCTCAGCAGGTGTTCTTTCATTCTTTCAGCTGAATACGCTCTGCCGCCAGGCGGGATACTGCGAATGCACAGGCTGCATCAGCAACGGAAGCATCAAAGATTTCCGCCACGTTCGTCAATCGGGCCTGACTGAGCACCGGATGAGATTTAACGATCTTTTCCGCCAAAAAGACAGCACTTCCACTGATGAGAACGGCTGTGACCGGCTCTGTGACGCGAGCCAGTACCTGATCGATGGCCCGATGGATCTGGTCCTGATGACGCTCCCCCAGCCAATCCGCCATCTGCTGTACTTCTTCTGTTGAAATTTCTGTTAAATCACAGCAGACGGAACGGGCCAGGCGATTATTGGCTGCTTCCCGGGTCGCTGGCTGGCCGTTGGCGGTATCCAGGTCGGCGGCATTCTCGGGCCACATGTTCAGTAACAGGTATAAATCGAGGGTCGTCGCGAAGCTCTCTGCTGCCAGAGGACACTGCTGGTCTCGAAGCAGAACGTAGTGCGAAAGCATGGCGAGAGGCGTCCGTCGCCCCCCGGTATAAACCAGCTCTCCCGAGAGCAGTCGTTCTACATCCGTCAGCCCTGCCGGCACCGGAAAGCCCTGCTCCAGTGGAATAATGTCTGTCGTTGTCGAGCCGATATCGATCAGCAGGCCTCCCGGTTCCTCAACCATCCGTCCGACCCAGGTAGCCAGGGCATGCCAGTTCGCTGCCGCTGCCAGCAGAGGATATTCGCGAGCAATGTCAGTCGTGATGAACTCAGCTCCCGTCGACCAGACAATGACCGGAGCCGGCGTTACCGCGGCTTCGACGGCAGACAGGATCTGATCCACGCCCGCGGCTTTCGTTTCAAAACAGTCTGCCAGTTCGCCGGTCATTGTTACCGCAACCAGGTCGGGGCGGGACAATTTGGTCAGCAGTTCTCGCAAAGCATCTGCTAACAATTCCGGTGTCTTCCAGAGCGGAAATGGGACGGAGTGCGCCTTGCCATCACAGTCCGCCGCCTTCAGATTCGCTCCGCCCACATCCAGACCGATTACATACATCACATGTCTTTCTCTGATTTACGAAAGCCGTTGGAAACTTCCATCAGGCTGGAAGGACACAGCTTGCTCTAAATTCCACTTCAGGTTGGACGCTCCCGCGGAGAAACCTGTCACCCGTGCAGCCAGATTGTCGGGAGTCAACCGTCGATAACCGGTGTAAGCGGTCGTCAGCCGCGGATTGATTTCCACGAGTACAGGTGAAAGCGGTGCCCGGTCAGGCAACAGAATATCAAAGCCCACGTATCCCGCAAGTCCGGGCAGCAGATCACAGGTTTGAAAGATTAACTTCTGAATCGCGGATGTGGCGTCAGGTTCCAGTCGCGCGGGAATCCGCCCTCCCCGGTAGAGAAACCTTGGTTCCCAAGAGAGAATCTGTTCTCCGATTGGTAACTGTTCACAGCGTGCGTCCTGAATCAGAGCCGCTGCAGAAAGTGATTTTCCTTCCAGCCAGGGCTGCCAGATCAAGTCAGCTGCGCCTGCCTGTCTCCCAGCAAACCAGTTGTGCCACTCCTCCGGTTGGTTGAATCGCAGTAATCCCATGCCGCCTGCTCCCCAGCGATGTTTGACCAGACAGGGAAAGCGGGCGGGAAGCTCGGCTGCTTCAGTCAGCAATGCGGTCTCAATTGTGGGGATGCCCGCTTTCTGCAATACCTGATAGAGCTGCCACTTATCAGAGGTCAGTTGAATCGTGGCCGGGTCGGGCCCGAGCACACAGGCTCCGGTTTCCACGGCCCAGCGGGTTCTGGTTAGCAGTAGATCATCAAATTCGGGGGCAATCACCCAGACCAGATCGGCCTGCAGACAGGCCTGACGAAAATACTCCGGTTCGGCCTCGGGTTGAATCACGCGCTGGATGTAAAGGCGCTGCTCCTGTTCCGCCTGCTGAAATTCCGGAGCGGTCAGCAGTCCCGGCTGTACGCAGGTTTGAACCTGAATCCCGGGAATCTGCAACAGATCGGAGAGAACCGCTTCCAGCATCGCGGTCCCTTCAGCCAGCAGGGAGGGCTCAGACTCCGCCAGCGGACAGCCGCCACTGCAGAGATATTCGGAGACAAAAACGGTCGATAACATGCCAGATTCGATTCAATTCAGTCTGATTTCAGACGCAGAGACGAAGTACGCCGGACCAGATATCCGTTATCAGGGGTATTGTCGAGACGAAGCGCACTATTTCCTCAGTCTAAATACTCTGACAGGTTTTGTTAATTTCCCCTACTGTTGAACTCGCTGAATTCCTTCAGTTTTGACTCGCCTTACTGTAGCAGTAAAACAGTACTGGTCGTGTTGATTGTGCGGCCGGATTCAACCTCAGAAGCGACAAGGTTTCTGAAAGCGGATTCTGCTGTTTAACGCTGATTTTCAAGTCTGAATTCTCGCTCTTACTATTTAAGTTTTCTGGCAATTGTCTGCCTGTTGCACTTAAGTTTGCGTGGTAAACTTTGAATGGAATCCGTTTCTTTTGAATGTAAGAGGATTGTTCATGCCGGGCATTGTGAATCGGCCAATTTTGAGAATGACTTCAGGTATGCTGCTGGTGCTGACTCTGTCACTGACAGCCTGCACTGCCTTTGCGCCCAGTCAGCGTGCATCCTGGAAGCTGACTGATCCACCACCGCTGGATCCTCAAAATCAGCCGCTCAACAGTCCCCAGCCTGCAACCCCCAATACCCAGTCACGAGAAACACAACGTATCGGTCCGCAGCAGACGATTCCCCAGAAACAGGAACCGCCTGCACCACCAGACAATGATATGTTTGCCGTCCCCGAATCGATTGACCGCAATCAGCCGCCCCAACCTCGTGATCTACCTGAAGACATACCGTCCCGTCCGCGGGTGGAGACGCCTCAGCCCCAGATGCGTTCTAAACCGGAAACGACGCCACAGCGTCCCTCCGGACCGATGATGACTCCGCCGGCTCAGGTGGGGCCGTTGGAAATGACGGTTGATGTCATTCCCAAACGACAACTGGGCAGCGGTGCCACGTTCTACCTGATCGTGAAAAACACCAGCAACCAGTCCGTACGGAATGTGATTCTGGAATGCGAGTTCGATTCCACCCTGCTTTTTCCGGGTCGCAGAGAAAAGAAAATCGGGCAACGACTGGGGACGCTGCAGCCGGGTGAATCCAAGGAAATCAATCTGACACTCTACAGTGATACCCTGGGCAACCACTGCTGTCGCTTCCGCGCGATCGCTGAGGGCGAGGAACTGGTCTGGAAATCGGTCTGCGTCGAGTATGTCAAGAAGCAGTTGGAACTGTCTGTGATTGGTCCTTCGACGCGCACCATAGGCAGTCGTGCTGAGTACATCATCAAGCTCTCGAACGTCAATAATGTCGACCTCAAGAATGTGCTGGTGTCGGTCTCCTATGATGCGTCACTCATCCCGCGGGAGGCGTCCATCGGTTCCGAACGCGAGAGTGGCCAGTTGAAATGGCTGCTGGATACGATTCGTGTGGGAGAGGGCGTTCAGCTGCAGGTCGAGTTTGATTGTGAAGTCGCCGCTGAGTTTGCCTGCATGCGTGTGAATGTCAGCAGTCCGGAACTTCCCGACGAACAGGCATCGGCGTGTCTGAAAGTGACTCCCACGCAGGGAGTGCTGGATGTGCACGTTCGTGACACCAAAGATCCGATCGCCCGTGGTGAAGAGACAACTTATGAAGTCAGCATCGAAAATCGTGGTCTGCAGCCGGCGCGGGGAATTCAGCTACAGGCGAAAATCCCCCGCATGTTCCGCGTGGTCTCAGTTGAAGCACACCAGGGGAACCAGAAGCTGAATCTGCGACCGGAAGTGAATCAGAATACATTAAGTGTCTCCCCCGTGCAGGAACTGCCCACAGATGCGTTTCTGCGGTATACGATTCAGGTCAAAGCCATCGGTAACGGCGATGGCGAATTCGAAGTGACAATTACCAGCGCCGATTCCGAACATCTGGAAACGCGCGTCAGCGAAATCACAACCGTCAACCGCTGACAGACGCTCAACGTTTGGAAGCGTGTTCCGGGAAATCATTCTGGTAGCGTTTGACCAGCGCGTTCATATCAGCCGGCACGATATAGATTTTGCCGCGAATCTTTTTTGTTTCTCCCGGCAGAAGTCCACCCAGACGGAAATCGGCGTGGAGACAGCGAATCACTCCCTGGAACAGTTCCTGGTAGGGTTCAAACGCGGTCGCGAAAATCCAGCGATCGTCTGCACTGTAGCAGCCGATCAAACCGTTGCTCGGGACTTCGCTGCTGAGAGGCCGCGGATTCACATCCGTGCGAGGTACATCCACCGGGCACCAGACCTGGCCCGGTATGTAACGGGCTGTCGTCGCCCAGTTGCGCGTCGGCATGAAGGCCGGCTTGCCATCGAGAAAGATAAACGACTTTCTGATGTAAGCATATTTGTCGTCTGTCTGCTCAGCCCCGAGTCCGGCGAAATCGCCGACACGGATACAGGGTTGAGCCCAGTGCACTTCCGAACGCACCTGCGTCGGATTGTGAGCCACGAGTTGAAAATCGACTTCGTCTGATTTCGCCGTGATCGTGTGCTCTACGATAATGCCATCAGCGACCGTGCATTTCAGTTTGAGCACGGTCCGGTCATCGTTCAGATCGATCGTCTGTGTTTCGTGTTTGACGACTGTATGTTTTCCCCAGTCCGCATCTGTCGAACCGGCGCGACAATAGGCTTCCAGGTAATTAATCGGAATCGTGCCACCCGGAATGTGGTCCCCGTGAATGTACAACATGTTCTTTTCACGAGAGAGCGTCAGGCGTGGTGCGTGTTTGTCTGCGACCGCCTGTTGTGCGGCAGACCTCCGCGTGGCGGATGGTGCGAGAATCATCAGGGCACATAATCCCAGCAGCAAAAGCGAATGAGCGAGCGACTTCATCACTTCCTCCGATTAGAAACCGTATTGATTGTCAGTTACGAAAACTCCGGTCATTAAATGAAAAACAACCGGAATGTGACACACACGCCGGTTGTTTCAGTTTGTCGTTGATCAGTTATCAGTAGACTTAGACGAATGGAGTCACACCCGGCATGGCCACGGGGGGCTCGGGGAGTGACATAGCCATATCATATTTCTCCGGCGAGAGATCTTCTTTGGAGTTCATCGCCTGTTCCCAGGTGAGGGTCTTGCCGGTATAGGCTGACATGCGGGCAATGATGCCCATCATGGAGCTGTTAGCCATGTACTCACCGTTGTTGATGACTTCGCCATTCCGCAGGGCTTTGTACATTTCGTTGTGTTCCAGCTGATGCATGTTGGTACGTCGGCGGGCTCCTTTCCAGGGGTTCTTGCCTTCGATCTGATACTTCATCAGTGTCGCAGTGCCTTCGGTTCCGGAAACAGTATCTACAAACATGGAACTGCAGCCCTGCTGATGCCGGGTGGAAGCGAGGAACTTGGTTCCGTTGGCGTATTCGTAAACCGTGCTGAAGTGGTCGTAGATGTGACCGTACTCAGGTGCAGTCCGTGTCTGGCGACCGCCTGTACTGTAGCACTTGACGGGATATTCGCCCATAACCCAGGACTGTTTATCCAGTTCATGCACGAACTGTTCGGTATTGAAATCACCGGACAGCCATGTGTAGTAGTACCAGTTCCGCATCTGGTATTCCATGTCGGACCATTCGGGTTTGCGTTTGGCCATTTTGGCGACGCCGCCCAGGTAGCGGATGCTCTGCATGGAGACAATGTCTCCGATACCGCCGTTATGAATTTTATCGACCATCTGCTGCATTCCGGTTTCGTAACGCCAGCACAGACCGGAAACGATGGTCAGATTTTTTCGTTTGGCTTCTTTGGTGGTTTCGAGCACGGAACGGATACCGGGAGCATCGACGGCAACTGGTTTCTCACAGAAGACGTGCTTGCCGGCATCGATACAGGCTTTCAACTGCTGCGGGCGGAAGTGGGGAGGTGTTGCCAGCAGCACCAGGTCCACACCGGAATCGATCAGTTTCTGATAGGCGTCGAAACCGACGAACTTGTGTTCTGCATCGACTTTGACCCGATCCTGAACTTCGGTTTTCTTCAGGTTCTGATAGCTCTGTTCCAGTTGATCGCCGAATGCATCTGCAAGTGCCACAAGTTCCACATTGGGATCGGCACGCAGAGTCTGAGCCGCTGCCCCTGTTCCACGACCACCACAGCCGACGAGACCGACTTTGATCAGTTCGGTACTGGCAGCAAATGCACCCGAGGTCAATGCGGGATTCACAACCAGCCCGGTTGTCGCCAGCGTGGCCAGTGATTGTTTCATGAATGAGCGGCGTCCTTGAGAAGGCTGCTGTGGTGAGGCATTTTCGGGCATCAGAAAGACCTTTCGTTCGATTTCAGCAATGATAGAGTACGTGGGACTCAGTAGACCAAGGTGCTATGAATCCGTAATCAGGCAGGAAGTATGAGGACAATCGTCGGCAACCGGAGCTACTTAACGATCTTTAATTATTATCAACTCAGCCTCAAGCAAGATCAAGAGCGCGATCCATGCGTTCGGAAATATCCTGTAATCTCTGGCGATCGCCGCCTTTGACTTCCGCGGTGGCCCAGCCCTGTGTGTAGCCGATATCCTTAAGCGCCTGACGGACTTCGGGCCAGTTACAGTCCCCTTCGGTGATTTCGACCTGGAAACCTTTCCAGAGTCCCTCATCCTTCTGCTTTGTGCGACTGTATTCTTTGATATCGAGTTTGACGATGCGAGGGCCCAGGATGCGAATCCACTGATCGGGCCAGCCGAAGCGGACTACGTTCCCGACATCGAAATACACGCCCGCCGCCGGGCTCTCCAGTTCATCGATGAAGCGGGCCATCTCCAGGGGGCTGAGCAGGAAGTTATTCCACACATTTTCAACCAGCAGTTTAATGCCCTGCTTCTCTGCATAAGGTAGATGTTTCCTCAGCTTGGCCTGCTGCTGCTTGTAGACGACATCGTAGGGATTATCCTGGTCGACTCGTCCTGCCACCACCAGCACACTGGTGCCCCCGTAGTATTTCGCCTGATCGATTGAGTCTTTGAGTTCGTCGCGGCTGCTGTTCAGAAAGCCGTGGACCTGCACTCCCGTGGCGTCGATGGCTTTACGAACTTCTTTAGGATCGACCCTGGTACGGTAATGAATCTCGGTTCCGTCGAAGCCCAGATCCTTGAGCATTTTGAACTTGTCCATTACCGGAATTTTCTCGGTAATCATCTGATACTTGACCGCTTTCTTAATGCGGGCCTGTTTGCCGGAGTTCTTTTCTTCGCCAGCGAATCCAGCCAGCGGCTGCAAGACGGAACCGGCCAGCAAGGTGGCAGAGGTCTGCTGCAAAAATGCTCTGCGTGTTGTTTCTTTCGAGGGAACCACGTTCCCGGATTCTGATTGCGACATGCCTGCTCCTGTTCTCGCTCAAGTTGGATGATACATCAACCACGACTTATATCGAGCATACCCCGCTCAGCGAGGAGCCGCAAGATCGCGCTACTGTTCGGCAGTGGTACTCTGTGGCTGAGGCTGCCTGGTAACGGTGACTTGAACCGCTCCCTCATTATTGTGGAGTGAATCCCACGCATCATTTAAGCGGAAATAAAGCGTACCGGTCGCCGGGGCCATCCAGGTTGCCTGCGATCCCTGGGGATAGACCCGTAGCAGTGCCTGCACGCGTGTGGGATCATTGCCAGGATCGGGGCGGATCATCATCAACAGTCGGCCCAGTGGTTGTCCATTGAAGTACTGAAACGTAATCCCGTCCGCTGTACTCTGCCAGGGTTTGGGTTTCTGCGCGAGTGAAAACATTCCGCTCGCAGACACCGCATACGTCTCCCCGCGGGTCACATGTACGCCACTCGACTGCCAGCCTCGGTCGCTGGCGATTTCCTGTGTGACTGAAGCGTCTGTCGCAAGGTCCTTGCCGGGGTGAAACGTGATCATCGCCCTTTCGGAATCATAGCCAGGCTGCAGATTACGGACAAACAGCAGCCAGGCGTCATTGGCGGCGATCAGATCTGGACCGATCAGCGCTTTGATTTTTTCTGTGAACCCGGGGCCTTGCATCTGCCGCGCCAGCTTGCGGAACTCAGTCTGATATTGGGGATGCTTGTCAAAGAACTGACTGAGGGCCCACGACCAGGCATAGGATGCATTCGCATCGACAAAATCATCGGGCCCCAGTTGCATCACTTCCAGCATCGTTCTGGGGGGTGCACTTTTAACGGCATCCTGGATTAACGAGATCCGTCCCAGGCCGCCAAAATCATTTTTATTGTGAGGCATCACGTTAAACTGAATTTTCCCATCTGCACTGACATGGTGCGTCGCCATCGATTCTGCGATGCCTTCCAGGTACCAGACGGGCGCGCTGATGTCTTCCATGATCATGCTGTAGCAGTGCGTGTATTCGTGCAGCATCAGATGCTTGAGATAATATTCCTCGGTCTGCGCGTTCATCCAGAACTGAGCCCCCTGATGACGCCCGTTGATAATCTGAGCCAGCAACCCCGGAATCAACCCTGCTTTCTCATACCGTTCCCGGTCCTGCATGATATACCCGGTGACCTGAAACTCAGTGCCTTCCCGATTGGGGGGTAACGGACCAAAATACTTTTGCAGTGCCGGATAAGCCTGTTCAAGCACAGCAGGTAGTTTTTTCGCCTGTTCGGGATCGATGTCCGTATAAAGTTTCAGATGCGGCGATTCATAACACTCGATGCCCAACAGCGCCAGACGCTGGTTGTTGTGCAGAGGACGTTGATCGCTGGGGCGATACACTTTCTGCTCAGCACTTTGCATGCGTGATGCGGGTTGAGGTTCCCCAGGCGCCTTGCCCGGGTCAGACTCCGTTTTTGTTTGCTCCGTTTTTACCTGTGGAGCCTGTGGTTGCTGCTGTGATTCCGTAGAAGCCGTCGAGACAGCAGGTTCACTGATAACGACGACCTCAGGTTCTTCAGCGGCGCGCGGGGGTTTCGCGTCTGCACCGCAGCCCGGGAGCAGCAGGCAGAGCCAGAGTAGAGAACTCGGATTCCATTCCAATCGCGACACATGCATCTGAGAGAACTTTCAACCGATTTCAGGACAACTCCTCAGGAGAATCGAAGCGAGTCTATATTACTCTGTCTATTGTGACCGATTTTGCCCCCGCCGTCGAGGAAGCATTCGTTTCGCTGTTCTGAGTTGATACCCACGCTTGATTATTGCAAAATGCGGTGTAGACGTCTGTTACGAAATTCAACCGGCTGGAGTTCTTACGTCAGATTCCAGCAGATCGATAACCTAATCTCCCCGTTATTCTCTGCGAGGATCATCTTCATGAGCCCTTTCCGCTTTAGCCTGAACGCCAGTACGATCCGTACCACACCGCTGCTCGATAAAATCCGCGTCACTGCCGAAGCTGGATACGGGGGAATTGAACTCTGGTTTGATGAAGTCGAACAGTACCTGGCTGAGGGAGGGAAACTGGAAACGATCTCGCAGGCTCTCAAAGATGGCGGACTGGCGGTTCCGACGATGATCATGTTACGCGACTGGTGGTCAGCGACGGAGGAAGAGTATCCGCGTGTATTTCAGACCTGTCTGGATCGCATCAAGCTGGCCTCTCAACTGGGGGCGGAATATGTGATTGCCTGCCCGCATCGCGATAAGAATCCGGACTACGACCTGGGTGCGAAACGGTATCGCGATTTGCTGGAAGCGGGTATCGAAGCCGGTGCGAAGCCAGCGGTTGAGTTCCTGGGCTTCGTTGCTGATGTCACCACCATTGAAGATGCATTGCGGGTGGTCGAAAAGTCGAGACATCCCGCAGCGACCCTCGTACTCGATCCGTTTCACGTATTCCGGGGAGGCGGTTCCATGGAGACCATCGCGCATCTCAAGCCCGAACAAATCGCGATTTCCCATTTCAATGATGCCGTCGATACCCTGCCTCGCGAAACCCAGATGGATCCAGACCGCGTCCTTCCCGGCGACGGGCACCTGGACCTGGTACATTACTGCCGCCTGCTGAAGCAGATTGGTTACGAGGGCTGGCTCTCACTGGAACTGTTCCGCGAAGATCTCTGGGAACAGGATCCGTTACAGGTGGCGCAGGTCGGCCTGGAACGGATGCAGATCGTAGCCGAGCACGCCTGATTTAATCCTGTTGACTCGCAGCAATAAATTCAGCAAGCGTCGAGAGATTCCGGACAAAGACCCGCGTATCGATGATGGGCACATTGTCGAGATCGGCACTGCGGATATCTCCCTGAACGAGCCAGGCGCCGTCTTTGTTCAACGCGTTGACCACAGACTGTGCCCGCGCGGCCAGGGAGGGTGTTAAGCGCAGACGACGTTGCGGGAACTGCTGCGATTTGAGTTTTTCAGGCGATGCCTTCAGCAGTTTCTCGTAACGGTTTTCGAGCGAATCGACTTTGGAATCGATGATGAAACCATAGTGAGTGGGCAGATCGTTGTCTTTGTAGGTCAGTTCATATTTTTTAGTGAAGTAAAGCGGTCGGTTGGTTTTCAGTTCGTAAAAGCGGGCCAGCTTACCGCCGGGCAGTTCTGACTTCTTCAGATAGGCCAGTGCTTTTGGGATCGGTGCCAGATATTTTTTGTCGCCGGTGTAAATATAAATCTGCATCAGCGTTTTGATAATTCCCTGCGACTCGCCTCCGGTGACCGCCGGTGGTTCGAATTTACGCGCCCAGGCTGGCTGCATCTGCTGATTGTACTGCTGTGCCCACGCCGGCTGCGGTTCGGGCATCTGCGCGAGGAGGATAAAGTCTCCCGCTTTCAGAGCCGCTTCGCGATATCGGTCCTCCTGATAGACGTGATGCGCCAGGAACATCACATTGACCAGATCTTCGATGGCATTGTCGTTGAAGGTGTAATAATTCAGGTATTTCTGTTTGGGAAAGGTACGCGACCAGCTTTCCGGATAGCTGGCTTTGAGCACGGGATAGTCTTGAGGATCGGGAAATTCGTCGTAGCGCTGCGGCCAACCCCCGTTGGGATACTGTGCTTTTAAAAATGCATCCAGGGCATACATCACGGCTCCGTGCACGGCTTTGTCTTTGAACTTCAGCTCCTGATCGAGCAGGATCAGAAAGTGGAGCGCGGATTGCGAGGTGTTGTCGTCGAAGGTCGTTGTGTTCCGAACCTTGGGACCACCTCCGTCAAAACGATACTGCATCTGAGCCCGGCGTTCGAAATCGATGTAATAGTTCCAGCCCCCGGATTTGAGTTGTCCCTTAATCAGAGCTTCACCGGCAGCTCGCGCTGCTTTCAAGAGATAGGGTTGACCGGTTTTCTGATATGCTTCGAGGTAAGCCACTCCCACAGTGGGTGTTCCCGGAGGTTGCACCCAAACCATGGTATCACGGGCACGGCCTTCCCCTTCCCGGTATTTCAGATCCCGACTGTAGTGCCAGAGATAGCCGCCCTCGGTCGAGACTTGAGTGGTGAAGTAGTCTGTCGCACGACGCATTGCCTGTTGTGCTTCATCCACCGAGATCTCAGCCTGCAGTGCATTCTGTGCTCCCATCCCCCAGACGAAGACGCAGATCAACAGCAGACATTTCAACAGACGACACCAGGTGAGCACAGTCATGGGAGATCTTCCTTTTCTGCAGTATCAGGGTGGGACACGAAGCAACTTCATCCTACACAAAGCAGCAGGTCTATGAAAGCAACCTTTTCTTAACCTTTTTCACTAAATCGGCCTCTCTGTTTTCTCGCTTAGACTGGGTTGCGTCATGCATCAATCTTTGTAATGCTCGTTAGCACTCACGATATACGCCTAAGATTTTCCCGGAGAAGCGCTTATGTTGGAAAACTACCCCTTTGTCATATTGGCGATCGGCATCGCCACTGTGATTGGCATGATCATCTTTCTGAAAATCAATGCCTTTCTGGCGTTGATCACAGCAGCCATGGTCGTCAGCCTGCTGGGCCCCGCGTCAGCAGATGGGATGAACCGCATGAAGCGAGTGGCGATCGCCTTTGGCGACTCGGTTTCCGGGATCGGAATCGTGATTGCGCTGGCTGCGATCATCGGTAAATGCATGATGGACAGCGGCGCCGCAGACAGGATTGTCCGTACGTTTCTCAAGTTGATGGGGGAAAAGAACGCTTCCTTTGCGCTGATGGGAAGTGGCTTCGTCCTGGCGGTACCTGTCTTCTTTGATACGGTGTTCTACCTGTTGATTCCGCTGGCCCGTTCGCTGTATCGCAGCACCAAACGCAATTATCTGATGTACGTGATGGCGATTGCCGCCGGGGGCGCCATCACGCATACACTGGTTCCCCCGACCCCTGGACCACTGGCGATGGCCGATAACCTGGGTGTCGACCTGGGCAAGATGATCTTCGTGGGCGCCCTGGTCGCATTACCGGCTGCTTTTGTAGGGATCTTCTTCAGCATGTTCGCCAATAAAAAAATGGACATCCCCATGCGGGAAGTCGCCGAACATACTGAACCGGATCCGCTGAAAGAGGAAGAACTCCCTTCCCTGGTTGTTTCACTGTTACCGATTGTTCTGCCCGTGCTGTTGATCACGGCCAACACCCTGGTTAACTCCCTGCTGGCTGGCGGCGTCGGTCCCCAGGCATTCCTGACCAGCGTCAGTCCTTTTACTTCGATTATCGGAGACGCCAACTTCGCCCTGCTGGTCGCGACAGCGATTTCGCTGATCATTCTTTTCAGACAACGCGACCTGACACTGCTCAAACTGGGAGCCACTGTTGAAGAAGCCCTGATGAGCGGGGGCGTGATTATTCTGATCACAGCCGGGGGTGGTGCCTTCGGAAAGATGCTGACCGTCGCCCAGATTGGACCGGCGATCCAGGGCATGTTCAGCACCGAAGAAACGCAAGTTGCCGGCATGAGCTTTCTGATTCTCGGTTTCGGCATCGCAGCACTGCTCAAAATCGCCCAGGGTTCCAGTACCGTAGCGATGATTACGACCTCCGCCATGCTGGCGACGATGAACGTCAATTCCGAAATGCTGGGCTTCGATCCGGTTTACCTGGCGACGGCCATCGGTGCAGGTTCGCTGATCGGCTCCTGGATGAACGACAGTGGCTTCTGGATTTTCTGTAAGATGAGCGGTCTTACAGAAGAAGAGGCACTCAAATCATGGACACCTTTATTGCTCGTGCTGGGATGTACCAGCCTGGCATCCACGATCCTGCTGTCAATCGTCTGGCCGATGAGCTGATTTTTGAAACAAGTTCGGTCTGCTTCACTCTGCCTGAAGGACCCCGTATGCTGAAAGCGGTATGAACCAGACAGAATCGCGACTGCTTTTGACAGGATTTCCGGTATGAGCCAGCTGTTTCCCGACTGCCAGATTGTTCCGCTCCCCGATTTTCAGTTTGCGTTTCAGATCAAGGGAAAGGAGCGACTCAGGTGGCATCACTCTCCTGAATATTCGCGTCCCTTCTTTTATCCGCTTACGGGACCGGCGGGAGTTCCGTTAACACGGATCGGACATCCGGGGGCGCCGAACCATGACCACCATCGTTCGGTCTGGTTTGCCCATCACCGGGTGCTGGGGATTAATTTCTGGGCGGAAAACACGGGAGCGACCATCAGGCAGAAGCGCTGGATCAGTATTGATGAGACCGACGCTGAAGCGATCCTGGCGGTCGAACTGGACTGGATTGATGGCCACGATCCGGCTCCCCTGCTAAGACAGGAAATGATCGCCGCTGTCAGGACGAATGAGGCAGACGAGTTGTTCCTGGAACTGCAGACCACGTTCCATCCCACTGCAGCTGCTCTTGAATTTCAGAAAACCAATTTCGGTTTTCTGGCGGTGCGGGTAGCGCGTTCGATTTCAAGCTACTTCGGAGCCGGGACGATCACCAGCAGTACAGGACAGGTCGGGGAAAAGAATATCTTTGGCAAACCGGCAAACTGGATGGACTATTCCGGCCCGGTGACTCCCGAAGTCACGGAGGGAATCACTTATTTCTTCCATCCCGATAATCCAGTGGCAGGCACGGAGAAGCCGGTCTGCTGGCATGTCCGCGAGGATGGCTGGATGGGAGCTGCGCCCTGTATGCACGGGCCACTGGAAACGACGCGTCAGTCTCCGCTGACCTTTCGCTTTCTGCTGCACGCCCATGCGAATCAGCTGCACGCTGACCAGGCGGAACGAATCTACCAGACTTTTGCTGCCAGTCCGGTCTACCAGATTAGGAAGCCCGAGAAACGTCACACGACGGCGACAGTCGTTCGCAAACCCTGATTACCAGATCAGTTCGATACCAGCAGTAATACCATCAGCAGAGAACTTGCTGTTGTCATCGCGAACCCGGGTACCGACGGCTGGATTGGCTGCGGTACGATCTTCATTGTAGTCAATGATATTGAAGGCACGTGAAATCTGACCGACGAACAGGTAGTCGTATCCGACGAAGCAACGAAAGTGCTCATTCACATTCACTTTGGCGTACAAAGAAATCTGGAATGTAGGTGAGAACTCGTTGTTCTTATCGACGGTGACAATCCGGGGATCCGAAGGCTGGAACAGTTGTTCGGTCGCGACCTGGTTGGTATTACGGTTGAAACCGAAGGTAAATTTAGGTTCGGCACCGATTGTGAAGCGGCTATGCTTGAATTCGGTACGGGCACCGAGGCTGGGACCAAAGACCCGGTTCTCGGTTTTGGAGTAGATCGTAGTTGTCCGCGGCAGACCAATTCCGCCGCCGGAATCGACTCCCACCTGATTCATGGTTTCCTGAAGATCGATGAAGCGGAACCCGAACATCGGCTGCAAACGGAACCCTTCACCGGGCAGGTGCGGATCCATAATATAGTTGATCCCGGTACCAGCCATCTGTGTGTCCAGGTTGATGGTATAGCTGGTGTCATACACGTTGGTGTTCGAAGCGGGAGCTCCATTAATTTTGAAGTTGGTCACGACGACGAGGTCATCGTCGGGAACAGAATTCGCCTGGGTGGCAAAAATGCTGTCGGTAGGACGAATCGATTCATTTTTGAAAATGCCCCAGACGTTCCACTCCAGACTACCTTCCGGCAGAGCGAATTCCAGAGCGGCACGCATGCCGTTCGTATCCATCGACTGATCGTTGTAATCCAGTTCAACACCGTTGCCACGGGCAATTCCCGTTGACCGGTCGAATACCGAATTGGGCTGAGTCGAATCGGTTACTCCCAGGATGGGAGTTCCCAGCAGCACGTCATCTGGACCTTTTAACGACCAGTGCAGATATTCCAGTTTCAGCTTGGAAGACTTAAACATATTTCCGATCTGTTTATCAATCGGAGAGTCATAAGTCCACCCGCGATCTACCGGCAACTGTCGGACCAGCGAGCGGGAATAAGTATGCATGCCGGAAAAGAGCCCGGGATCATTCATGTATTCCTCACCGGCCATGTCCGCATCACCGTGCATGACATATTCTACGGAGTCTTTATCGCCGGCGACCACGGAACGAGTTGCCAGAGGCAGTCCGGTCGAACACAGCAGCACCAGTAGTGCACTCAGTCTGAATGGAGTAATCATCATTACTTTCCAGGATGTGCGACTCATCGATTAAAACCTTGAAATATTGGATCAAAACACAAGAGTGTGTCAGTTAAAACGAGACTTCAGTCAGGATCAGGGCAGCAGGAAGTTATTCAGGCTGATTTGACCATCAAATGTACCCCCACCAGGATTGAACAGGATGAAGGTCCCGTTGTTGCCTACCGAGGTGACATTTACGACGTTGTTGATTCCCGTCCCCAGTTGCAGGGGACCATTCGTCATAGCATTGAAGCTGACAGCGGATTCGACTTCGAAGATATCTCCATCAAAGATGCTCAGAGTATTCGCATCGATCACGACCGAAGAGCTGGTTGCATCGATCAGGTCAAAGTAGATCGCGTCGCTCCCAATCCCGGACATATTGATAATATTGTTGTTGATCTGCACATTGGAGTTGGCAGCCAGATCGAGGAACCGCAGACCGAACGAATCAGCTCCTGCCATCACGATTCCCTGATCGTTGTTGTTCTGAATCAGGATATTCGAAGGACCTTCAGTCTGAACCTGAATACCTTCACTGTTTGTCCCCGCAATGGTGAAGTTGTTCTGTCCGACCACCTGCAGGGTCATCAGGTCAGCCAGATCGCTACTGGTGGCATCGATGTCGATACCCTGGTTGTTGGTAGCACCGGTACCCACAAAGTTGTTCGCATTAGCCACAAGCACGTTCATGGGGCCTTCCCAGATCACAGCCAGACCAGCCGTATTGGAGACACTGGTTGTGATATCGTTGCCTTCCAGTGAGACGTTCAACACAGAGTCATCCAGCAGTCCACCAGACTCGATGCGGATCGCATCGGCACTGTCGTCTGTAATCGTGTTGTCCTGGAGAATCAGCGTGAAGCTGTCATCATCGGTGTCATCCAGTTCGATATTCGCGAGGTATTGGAGTGAATGCTCATCAGCGGCGGTACCGTTATCCAGCAATTCCGAATCGATCATCTGGAAAGTACGACCATTGATAATCCGGATACCGTCTCCGGCTGAATCTTCAACACGAACGCGTGTCAGGTTCAGACGGGGACCGTCGGCTACCGTTGTCTGATGCCATTCGATACCGGATGTTGTCGGAATCTGGATTTCCAGACCATCGATGTTCACCCGGTCGATGTCTTCCATCCAGACACCGTGTCTGGCTGCAGTAATCGTACCGCCGGCATCGATGGTGGCTCCATCACCGACGATCGAGAACAAACCGGGAGTACGCACCAGGCGAACACCGGCACTGTTCAGATAGAAGGCGTTATCTCCGGCAGTGGAGATCCCGTTCAGGTCGGGACCTGAAGTCGGACCAGCGGTAACCGAGGTCAGGTTCATGGAGAGGCTGGTATCTTCAATGTCGATCGCAGCCGCATCTGTCACAGTGATAATACCGCCCGATGAACTGATTGTTCCTGCATTGTTATTGGCGATGAATGCCAGGTTGTCTGTGGCGGTGATATTCAGGTCACCAAAGTTGACATTACCCGGGTTGTCCTGAACGTAGACACCAACCGCAGGTACGATTGGCGGTGGTGCCGTGTAAGCGGCACTATTCGCGGTCACATTCAGAGAACCGAAGCTGACAATGGGAGTGTTGTTCAGAATATGAACAACAGGCACTGTGGCACCGGTCGTTCCGGTGACGGTCGCATTATTGAATGAAACCTGTCCTGCGGTGCCTCCCTGCCCTGCGTTATTGATCAACACAACTGAGTTCGTCGTACTGTTATTAGACAGAACAGCGTTACCCAGACGGAAGACAGGGCTGTCGTCCAGGATGATGATCGCTTCATTGGCGGTCCCGGTGACAGTCGTTGTGCCTGTCACACTGAAGACCCCTGTATTGCCACCGTTATTGAACGAGATACCTTCGCCGTTACTTCCGGTGATTCCCAGGCTTCCGCCAAAGGAGATGTTTCCGGAAGTGTTGTTTACGTCAATACCATGATCGGTTACCGCAGAGGCCCCGTTGGTCATGGTGGTATTTCCGACCACGGACATGTTACCAGACAGATTTTCAACCAGAATACCGGCACCAGCCCGGTTCAGAATGTTGATGTCCTGCATCTGGAACACACCCTGATAATCTTCGACAAAGATACTGGGGCCGGTCGCACCATCAATGATAGTCGCGGCCTGGGCTGTATTTCTGAAAGTGACGACAGCATTAGCAGTTCCGCCAGTTACATAGATACCATCGTTGACTGTAGTGGGAACGTAGGCCCCGCTTTTGGTAATAGTCACGTTATCCAAAACGGCACCACCGCCAATGTTGTTGATCAAGATACCCTGGCCATCGGTGTCTTCGATTGAAGAATCCGTCATGTTGACTGAACCACCGGTGGTATTCTGGACCAGTACCGCACGACCATCTCCGGTATTGGTAATGGTACCTGTGCTGTAGCGAAGCAGCGGATCTCCACCGTCCACTACGAAAGCGTTACCAGCAGAGTTAGTCACATTGGTTGAAGTGAAGGCCAGGCTGCCGGTGGTACTACTCAGGAAGATCCCCTCACCGGCGGCATTATTCACGTCGTTGAAATTAGCAATTGTTTCGGAGACACCAATTCCCACGATACCGCGTCCGGTGGGATTATTGAGAATAAACCCGGAGAACTCACTGTCGGAAGCAAGGATGGCACCATCGCCGACGGTGTCGTTAAAAGTAGGCCGTACGAGGCTGTTCGGTCGCAGCGGATCGCCATAGGAGGGCGAGTTTGGCAGCAGTTTCGAACCGAAGCCCTGAATGTTGAAGAAGTGGTTTACGCCTTGTCCTTCACCGAGAATCCGGTCTCCCGAAACGAGTGAGATCGGTGGCCCATTGTTGAATTCACTCCCTGCATGGGTGAAGATGATGTCACGATCAGGACCCGCCTGGGCGTCGGAGATGGTCTGGTAAGGATCCAGTACCGCACCGGTTCCCCCCGGTCCGGCAAGTGAGTCGACGTGTGAAACCGTCCAGGGTGTTCCCGTGGCCGGGTTGATGGCGGTCAGACCGGAGTCCACCACATCACGCTGTTCGACGACGACGTTGTAGTTTCTGCGAACCCGCTCAGCCATGCGGTACATCTGAGTGGATTTTTCCATCTTGTTCCACTCGGGCTTGCCGGCAAAGGTCCAGGTGATATTGAAGAACACATTTGTATTGAATGTGTCGTCGTTGGTGACCGATAATTCCGCCAGAACGTTCGGCAATGGTTCGGCCTGTAAACGACCACGCCAGCCCCAGACCTGCGGACTGCCACTTGCCTGGAAATTGTAAGTACCGGCATAAACCCGGGTTTCAAATTTCTGGGCCAGTTCTCCCCAGACCGGGACACCGATTTCCGTATCGAAGCCCCGCATAGCGGTTCCGATGGTACGGGTCTGGTCATAGAGAATGTTGAATCCGGAGTACCGCTGACTGCCGTTATTAAACTGCAGATCGAGCTGTTGCTGACGGTTGCCGAATGGAATGTAGAAGTTGGCATTGGCGTCCCAGTAGCGACCCATCGTTTCGACGTTGAGGGCTGCCTGCTGGAAAACTTTATTGGTTGAGTCATCACGATCGTAGTAGAAACCGAAACCGAAGATCCGGTCGGTGTCGTAGTTGTAGAATCGATAAGCGATACCACCGGTTCCCCCGAGATTGCCCCGGTTGGTCCGGAACAGTCTGAAGTTACCGAACAGCATTCCAGCGTCGTCCGGGTTCTTGGTGTGGGTAAACAGGTACGGCATTGCTTCCAGGTGCGTGATTGATTCGTTCAGACCAATGGTCTTGCCAGCCTGGTGACCGACGCGAAACAGAGCCCCCATCCCGTTCCCGGGAACGACCGACGGGATTCCATCAAAGGTATCATCGACTTCACTTCCGTCTGCAATGATTGTTGTGAAATCACCTTCTTCATCAGCCAGTACTGTTCCCGACATGGCGGAGATTGCCAGCACGACAGCGCCCGCAATCAGGCGGAATGCAATTTTCATAAATCGTCCAGAATAGCTTGATGTCGACACAGGCATCTGTTTTACCTCGGCAAAGCACGCAGAGTGCAATTTGGCGTTTTTGTCCCGCTGTGTTGTATTTTGATCTGTCATGAAATTTTCTGGTTCTATGACAAGTTTTTCAGGAAAACCCATGAGATTTATCTCAACAAGAAATCTTCTGAATTCGGGAATGAGCCAGGGGAGCAGGCTCCTCAGACTCAATTGGTCAAGTCGTATCTACGCTACGTATCTGCACTCAATGACAGACGAAGTCCCCACGGCAAGCAGACTGCTGCCGAATGGTGACACCTGTTATTGAACGTGATTAATTTTATTGTGAATCAGGGAGGGTTCAGCCCGACCAGTCAGTAATCATCGAGAGAGAGTTGTGATCATTACGGATTCTCCGAAGAGAAACTGGTCCGACTAATATAGGATTTGTTGTAACGCGCCCCGGAAAAATCAGGTTTTTACCGGAAACAGGTTACTGGTATTTGATAAGTATTCAGGTTGTTTTTAATGTGAAATGGTACTCGCAAGAATCCAGAGTCAGCCTTGAGGACAAGTTTGCTCTGTTTTGAACTGCTGATCAGCCAGAACTGGCTAGACCGTATACAGTCCAGAGAGAGAATGATTCTTAGAGTATAAGAGATGTTGGGCGGGAACATATTCCAAATTCAAAATCGACGAAAGGCGAATTTGACCTTTCCCCTCAGAATTTTTTGACAATTTTCAAAATAGTCTCGCTCAAAGAATACCCTGCCCCCGCCTTCCGTATTGAAATATCACGATCGGTTTCATGAACCAGCAACCCTATTTAGTGCATCTTGCTTTGCGACTGGCTACAGGCCTGGAACAATTCTCTGCCTCCGATCTGGAGAAGCATCGCAGCTTCATTTGTTCCCAGCAGCAGCCCGATGGTGGTTTTTCCGGGAGAGAGGGAGGCTCAGACCTTTATTACACGGGATTTGCCGTTCGCAGTCTCGGAATTCTGGGAGGTCTGGAGCCGGGAGAAACGGAATCCCTCTGCGGTTATCTGAAGAGCTTTTCGCTGGAAACTCTTACCACGATTGATCTTTTGAGCTGGTTGTACTGCGCGTTAATCGTTCAGGCTTCCGGGGGCCCCGATGTGCTGGCTGAGGTGCCTGAAAACTGGAACACCCGGATTGCGGAACGGCTCGAAACGCTGCGAACTGAAGATGGTGGTTATGCGAAATCGGACCAGGGCGCGCTGGGAAGTACCTATCACAGCTTCCTGATCGTGTTGATCTATCAGTTGATCGGTGTGGATGTTCCGTCGCCGAACCGGCTGATCCAGTTCCTGTATGACATGCAGCGGGATGATGGCGGCTTCGTCGAAATTGCTCCCATGAAACGCAGCGGTACTAATCCGACCGCGGCTGCCGTCGCGACTCTGATCATCCTGGAAGCGATGGATGACGAGTTGAAGTCAGATGTCAGGGACTTTCTGAACCAGGTCAAAAGTTCTGAGGGAGGATTTCAGGCCAATACCCGCATTCCGTTTGCGGATGGCCTGTCAACCTTTACCGGATTACTGACCGCGCAGGACCTGGGATTAAACGAGATCATGGATCTGGAACAGGTCCGGAAATTCATGCAGGAATGGCTTGAGTTTCCGACCGGTGGGTTCCGCGGTGCCAGTTGGGACGAACAGGCCGATGTGGAATATACGTTTTATGGCCTGGGAGTGCTCGCGTTACTTGGACAGGCGGCTCAATAAGCCAGAACTGGGAACACGTACCTGATTCACGCGGATTCCCATGTCAATTCCAGGCTTTATTCCAGGGTGTCGTCCATATAGAGCAGACGTCCGCAGGACTTACAGAACACCAGTCGACCGGAATTCAGCTCGACCCGCAGCTGAGGCTCGATCATGACATTACAGGCAGAGCAGAACCTGCCCGCCACATTTGCCAGTGCACCTGCACCGTGAGAGCGAGTCAGACGGGAAAACTGAACTTTGAGATCCGCGGGGATGATCTGCTCGGCATCGGTGATCGCTGCCTGGCATTCCCGGATTTCTTCATCGAGCGATGCTTTGGCAGATTCAAAGTCCTGTTCGACTTTTTTGGCATCTGCAAAAGCGGTTTTGATTTTCGCTTCCCAGTCTTTCGCTTCCTGATCTTTCGCGTCGATTTTATCCATCAGTTCGAGGATTTCATCTTCCAGTACGCTGTTTGCCATCTGGTCAGCGGCGATCTGCCCTTTAATAATGTCAAACTCTTTGTTGGAAGAGGCCGTATTGAGTTTTCCCTTCAGATCCAGAATTTTGGCTTCATTCGACTGTAAGTCGAGATTCTTCTGCTGGACCTGTTTCTTTAACTGAGTAATCTGCTCCTGGACGGTCTTGAGGTGCTCTTCCTGCTTTTGTGCAAACTGTTCTTTCAGCTTGATGCGTTTGGGGCCTTGTTCCAATTTCAGGTTCACATCATGCATTCTCAGATAGAGATGATGTAAGGCTTTCAAACTGGCAGCAGTTGTTGACATGTTAAAGAACTCCGGAATCGCTTTGAAAAGTCGCCTCAGGCTCTGGAAACCATCAGGCTCGATGCGTTTAGTTTGTTATAAAGTTTTCGACAGCAAATAGCCAGACATACGGCAGAAAACTGTCAGATCTTCGCTTTCCCTGCTGCAGAGAGCATTGCTTTCGAGCAAATCGTGCCCTGCAGCAAAAAAAAACGCCGATCAAAACTGATCGGCGTTGTGAATTCAGATACTGGCTGAGGCCGTTGTATCCGCGGATTCCTCTTCGGACTCCGTCTGGCCCCAGTCGGGGACCAGGCCTTCGATAAAGCCCTGCAGCTGTTTGCTGCGAACCGGATGTTGCAGCTTGCGTACCGCCTTGGCTTCGATCTGGCGGACACGTTCCCGCGTCACTTTGAAGATCCGACCGACTTCTTCCAGCGTGTAGGTGTATCCGTCTCCCAGACCAAACCGCAGTTTGATGATCTCCCGCTCACGATAAGTGAGTGTTTTCAGGACATGATCAATCTTGTCCTTAAGCATTTCCTGGCTGGCGGTGTTAACCGGGCTGTCCGAATCGGAGTCCTCGATGAAGTCACCGAAGTAGCTGTCTTCGCTCTCGCCGACGGGACGGTCCAGACTGATCGGATGTCGCGAAATCTTGAGTACGCGGCGGGTCTCTTCGAGGCTGATGCCGGCGACTTCTGCCGTTTCTTCCAGGGTGGGCTCACGTCCATTTTCCTGCAGCAGCTGCTTGCTGACTTTACGCAGTTTGGACATGGTCTCGATCATGTGCACAGGAATACGAATGGTTCGTGCCTGGTCTGCAATCGCCCGGGTAATGGCCTGACGAATCCACCAGGTAGCGTATGTCGAGAATTTATAACCACGACGATACTCATATTTGTCGACCGCACGCATGAGGCCGGTATTGCCTTCCTGAATCAGGTCCAGGAAGCTCAGGCCGCGATTGCGGTATTTCTTGGCGATCGAAACCACCAGACGCAGGTTACCGCCTGACAGTTCACGCATCGCTGTTTCGTAATCGAGGTAACGCTGCTTGACCGCTTTGACGCGTTCCCGCAGGGTTTCCGGTGTTTCCATTGTCATCATGACCAGATCCTGCAATTCCCGTTCGAGGTTTGCACGATCGTCTTTGGAGTTCTTGACGCGGAGATCATCGAGATCCCGGATCTGATCTTCCAGTTCGGTCATTCGCTGTGAAATCTGTTCGAGACGCTTCATGCCGATCTGCAGACGTTGCGTCCGCAGGCTGAGCTCTTCGATCAGAGTTGCCATTTTCCGGCGGCGTTTCATCAGCGTCGCATACGCTTCACGCCGCTGAGTCTTGGTCATTTCCGGATCGATGAACCGCTGGAAGTCAGCATTGTTCTTACTGCTGAGATATTCCAGGGTTTTCAGGTTGTGAGGCATCCGCCCCAGAATCTGATTCTTTTCCAGACCTTCGGTGACTGAGACTTTAATCGTCCGGTCGAACGGCAGCTCGGTTTTGTGAACCTTGTCCAGAATGTCGATGGCCTGCCGCATGGCGTAGTCGCTGCTGAGCAGCTCGCGGCGGAAGCGACGACGGGTGATTTCGATTTTCTTCGCCAGGCGTATTTCTTCGTCCCGGGTCAGCAGCGGAATTTCCCCCATCTGTGTGAGGTACATCCGAACCGGATCATCGATTTTCCGGGAAAGGTCATCGGTACGGGTACGTCCCTTCGGTTTCTCCGGCTGGAGCACCGTGATGACCTGATCGGGAATAATGTCTAAGTCGATTTCCTCAATGGTCAGCAGGAGGTTATCCAGCTTCTCAGGATTCAGCGCTTCATCGGGCAGATAAGCGCTGACCTGATCATAAGTCAGATAACCCTGCTTTATTCCATTTTCAATCAGTTCATTCAATCGGGCGTCGAGTCGGTGCACGTTGCTTCTCCCAATCTCTTTTAAGTTAATGGGTCTCAAGTGAATTCTTTTTATGTCGTTTCTGGTGGAACTCGGATGCCTTTTTCAACAGTTCCTTGGCATCGGAACTCAAAGTATCGCTCTGAACTTTCTGGACCAGAACTCCTTTGGTCCGTTCATGATGTTCCCGTTCTTCCCGCCATTTGAGATTCTGAATGGAATGTTTCAGAAAATGGGGAATCCCTTCATGGGGAACAGGCGAAGAGTGGAGTTTGGTATGAATCGCTTTTTCGTGGGCCTGGAAGTCGATTTTGACGACCAGCTGCTTCAGGTCCGGATCTTCAATACGATCCAGAATACGATTCATTTCCGGGACGATCCCCTCTTCCGTTAAGTCAATGCTTAACTGGTAAAGAAAGCGTAGACGGGGATCTTTCAGGTTGGCTGGAGATATATGTTGCTGAATCTGGGGAACACATTCGGGGTATACAAAGATGATTTCAAGAAGTTCGCTCTCAAGTTGATTATCTTTCGCTGAATTTTCTGAAGTTCCACCGATTCCGGAGGTGTGGTCTGCACTCGGAGTTGAATGGGGGTCGTTTGAAGGGACACTCGGATTCAGACTGGGGGTTTGCTTCTGTTTGACTTCACTTAATCGTTTTCGGACAACAGTTTCGTTTAAGCTCAGTCGATCTGCTAACTTTCTTAATATGATATCTTCACGTATTTTGCCGGTTAAGTTTGGACTTGCGGCCAGAAGCTCCAGCATTTCTTCTAAAATTCGGTGTTGTCCATCAATTGACTCCAGTCCAAATTTGTCAACACAGAGATTCAATTTAAAAATCCAGGCTTCCGGGGCTTGTACGATCAACTGCTGCAAACTCTTTGCCCCCTGCTGTTCCAGAAAATCTGCCGGATCCTGGCCTGCCGGCAGCGTTAAAATACGTAAATCTACTTCTTGAGCGATGAATTTCGTTAAAGCCCGCTCCGCAGCCTGCTGTCCTGCGGTATCGCCATCAAATACCAGTACGACTTTACGTGCCAGCCGTTTGAGATAAGTCACATGCGATTCTGTCAGAGCCGTCCCCAATGTGGCTACGACATTAGTCACACCAAACTGATGCGCTGTAATGCAATCAGTGTACCCTTCTACTACGACAACTGTTTCTGTTTCGCGAATTCCCTGGCGCGCTTCATCCAAGCCAAACAACAGTTTGCTCTTAGTGAAAATCACACTTTCCGGACTGTTGAAATATTTCGCCAGTTTTGCTGAGTCGGCTCCCGGCAGGATACGTCCCCCGAATGCAACAACCCGCTTTCGCTCGTCGTGAACCGGAAACATCACCCGATTAACGAAATAATCCGAACAACGTGACTGTCCCTCTTTTCTGAAGATCAGTTTCGCTTCCAGCAGCAGCTGTTCGGGGAAATGATTGCGTGATCGATTGACCAGCCATTGCCAGTCATCCGGATGAAAACCGAGATTAAACTGCCGCATGGTCTCTTCGGTAAAGCCCCGGTCTTCCATCAGGTAACGGCGGGCATATTCTCCTACCGCAGTCTCCATCAGACATTCATGGAACTGCGTTTCCGCCCATTTCATGACGTCATACAGACTCGACTTCTCTAATGGCTGTTGTCCGCCCTGTGAATGACGGGGGGTGAACTTGGGAATTTCGAGATGGGCCTTCTCGGCCAGAATCTTGAGTGCTTCGACAAAGTCGACCCGGTCATATTCCATGACCCAGGAAAAGCAGTCCCCGCCGAGGTTACAGACCCAGCAGCGCCAGGTTGCACGTTCGGGGGAGATGACCATGGACGGATTATGGTCGTTATGAAAGGGACACAATCCTTTGAAATCGCGTCCATTGGGAGTCAGCTGAACCGACTCTGCGACCAGTTCTACCAGGTCTGTCCTCTGGCGGACCAGTTCTTTGAAATGTTGATCAAATCCTGGCGACACCAGTTTCTCCTGAACAGTTAAGAAGCAGCCCGAATGCCAGTTTCCGTCAACAGCTGGAAAGTGGACCTTTATACATAAACCTAGAGTGCTTCCCTGCTCAACTCCGTGTCCTCAAATTCTACACCATAGAAGGAGAGGGTCAAGAAAATGCGAATCTGGATTGTTCAGACTCACGGTCGCTTAAGGTCAAAATTTGTATAATGTTACAAAAATGCCTCATCGCGCAACTTCAACGGATGCCTCAAACTGACCTCTACTCCCCCTGTCTGCTTAATCAGATAGGTTGTGATGCTTTATCAGCACAGCCACCGAAGGATTAGACAGTTGGTTTGTATGAATTATCCATATTATACCCCCCTGATGAGTGTCTGCAATCTTCCTGAGAAAGAAACCTGACCTGTTAAGGGACTCCCTCTGCGCAGAATGATGCGATTCGCGATCAATCTCAGGACAGCAGACTGCTATTTGGCAGCTGCTTCTTCCTGAGGTTCCTCTGTGGGGGCATCTGCCTGTTTAATCTGCCAGAGAGAGATATTACCGAACTTCTCGCTGCACTTGGGGCATTTCGCCTTGGCAATCGCTTTGCCGGTTTTGCCGCCGATACGTTCCTTCTTGCGTGAATCTTCGCTGACAATCAGCTGGCAGCCCTGACATTGTCGGCCTACCAGGGTCAGCTCGATTTCGGGATCGGCTTCGTAGAATTCGAGATTCTCGTTCTCAAGTGCTTCGAACTGCTCTTCGCTGTAGTGACAGGTGACCTGTCGCGTTTCATCGGTCAGCGGAATTCCAGAGTCAGGACCGAGGTCACCGACGCTATGCAGTTCCTGGAGTGCTTCAGCAAACTTACGATATTCGGTCAGACTGAACGTCAGATACTGATTTTCCTTGCTGTCTTCCTGTTTCGGGAGGGCGATCGCAATGCGGCCTTTTCCGAAGACGGGAACGCCGGCAAAAATTGATTCGTGATCGTACATTGTCGGGAAGACGACTTTCAGCTTCGAAATCTGATCTGCAGAGAGCGTCTGAACGCTGGCGGCTGGGATTTCCGCATCGTCCTTCTCTTCACGAAGATGCTGGGCGATTTCGATGCGGGCTTGATCCTGTTTATCCTTGGAGCCCCCTCCGAGGAGACCGGCTTTCACCAGACCGAGTAACAGCATGCGCTCCGGGGAAATGGCCACATCGACGGTGGTAAAGGTCTTTTCCAGACTGTTGGGTTTCAGCTTGAGCTTGGTCGGATCGACGGCATGCAGTTTCAGATTCTGGAACCAGTGCCTGTAAGTGCCGGGATCGAAGGTATCGGTTCCTGCGGCGGCTTCGTTCTCTGCCCCGGAGTCAGTTGATTCCTCATCTGCTGGCTTGGGCGATCCCATTGGTACCAGATACATGACGTTACAGGCAGGACATTTTCCGGCTGAGCCGCGATACTCCTCGCGGACACGGATGCGATGTCCATTCGGGCAGTACACGACAATACCGCCTTCGATTTTGGCAGCACGTCGACGACGACGTCCCCCTTTACGGCGACGCTTTTCTTCTTTTTCTTCCTGCAGAGCGACATCCAGCAGCACGTCGCCGCCGGTCGCTACAGAATGATCTTCATCGGGCTCAGAGGGCGCTGCCTTCTGCTTCGATTCGTCTTCTGCTTCCGCTTTTTCGGCTGCTTCCTCTTCGGCGGCATGTTGCTGCGCTTCTTCAACAGATTCTTCCCGTGCCAGCGGGATGGTTGATTCTTCCCGTTCACTGACCTCAACACCGCCTGCCAGCTGAAAGTCGTCGTCGCTGGCTTCGTACTCGGTGACGGAGACACTCTGATCGAGTTCGAAGTCGTCATCGTCACGATCGGAATAAGCGGTCATGGTGGCGGTAGAAGCGCGTGATTCTTCCTCTGCCGACTCGTCAGATTCCTCCGGAAGCGGACTGAAAATCATCGGCGGCGGATTTTCCTGCATCTTGCGATAGGCTTCCGCTATATCTTCCCGCATGAAAGAGCCACAGTTCCAGCAGCGGACCAGACCGACGCGGACCATTTCATTACACAACGGACACGGTATTTCATTGGAATTGGTATTCTGTTCATCCGGAGTTATGTCGTTGGACATACTAAATCCCTGTACCTGGATAAAAACGTAGATGATGACTGGGAGATAAACAAATCATAATTACTTCATCACTTCTGAGCTGAGTATCAAACCCGAAAAGAATACAAATGAAGAAATTCAGAAGTTCGTTTAATTATGACCTGAAACGGTGAATATATGAAATTTTGTTAGAAAACCACACAGACTGTGGAGCAACGCCAGATTAACATAGCACTCGAGCAAATGCAGTAATGAATTGTCCTTTTATCAATATTAGCGTTTTACTGGAATCAGTCTGAGCTTTTTGTCGGAAATGTGTCCATTTTGCAGACAGACTCTGTCATAAACCTAGTCCAATCTGTCTGTAAAGCAAATGACTGCTCCGGATAAATAGAACGATCTGCGTTGGGTCATGTTTATTATAATGACTAGTGCAAGAAGTATTCAAGAGTATACAGAACAGTACGCAATTTTCCGGGGCGGAATGCGCGTCTGAAAACGGGAAACCGCGCGAATCTGAGGGGACTTCGGAGCAGCAACCTGTTATACTGCCTGCATTACAGGCCCGTCGGAGCAGCAATTTCATGCCAAATGCAGAACAATACCTCAAACCGGAAGTCATCCAGACCGTGGCCCGGCTCGATCTGCGGGCCAAGTTCATCGTGGAAGGCTTTCTGAGCGGCCTGCATGCCAGCCCCTATCACGGCTTCAGTGTCGAATTCAGCGAACACCGACGCTACACCCAGGGGGATGACCCACGCGACATTGACTGGCAGGTCTATGCCAAAACCGATCGCTACTACATCAAAAAGTACCAGGCGGAGACCAATCTGACCGGTTACCTGGTGATCGATCTTTCTGAAAGTATGGCTTATACCTATCGCCAGCAGCTCTCCAAATTTGATTACGGGATCTGTCTGGCCGCATCGCTGGCGTACATGATGATCCACCAGCAGGATCCGGTCGGCCTGATCACCTTTGGTGACAAGATCAGGGATTTCCTGCCTCCCCGCAGTAGGCGGGGACAGCTGGGGAACATACTGGCAATGCTCGCCAACTCCCAACCTGTTGGGACGACGGAGGTTTCACAAAACCTGCAGCAGATCGCTTCGATGATCAAACACCGCAGTCTGCTGATGATTTTCTCGGATCTGCTGACCGATCAGAAGAGCGTGCTCGACAGTCTGCAGCGTCTGCGTTACGCTGGCCACGATGTCATCCTGTTTCATATTCTGGACGAAGCAGAGGTCTACTTCCCTTTCGAGGGGATGGTCGATCTTCAGGAACCCGAACAGGGTGAGTCTATGGTTCTGGATGCGGAGGGCATGAAAGCCGACTATCTGGAGGCGGTTCAGGAAATGCGGGAGACCTATCGCGAGAAACTGTTCGCGATGGGCGTTGATTACGTTCCCCTGGATACCAGCATGCCGTTTGACAAAGCGCTGATTGAGTATCTTTCCCAGAGAAAAGCCCGTTTTTAACTATCCTTATGAACACAAACCGGCTTTTCAACCATGCGACTGAACGCAAGCAGAGGTTAAGTTATACGGATTCAAAGTTAAATACTGATTAGTACCTGTCCGTTCTTGAAATCTTAACTGAGTATGCGAGTCTAATAGCTTGCAAGTGCTCGCTGCCAAATTTAGAGTGTTACTCACTTTGGATCATTGTGTTTGAATGGAATCCTGAGTTTCAGGCCCCTGTAATGGATGCTGGCCGCTCGGTGATCTGCTACCGCCGCTGTTTTTCCGATTTCTTCTTAAGAAATTGAATTTTTTACAAACAGCGCACCATCACGAATCGTAGTAAGCTCGCAGAAATTCTAGCGTTAGCTTAGTCGGGCCCCTTTGGCTCGAAATACTGTTCTCATAACTGATTATCATTTTATTCACAGTGGGGAGCTGAGAACCGCCAATGGACAACGAGTCAGTCATTCAGATCAGCAATCTGACAAAGATCTATCGTGATTTCTGGGGCCGCAAGAAAGTTCGCGCTCTCAACTCTTTAAGCCTCGAAGTAAAAAAAGGCGAAATCTTTGGTCTGCTGGGTCCAAACGGTTCCGGAAAGACGACCACTCTGAAACTGCTGCTGGGTCTGCTGTTTCCCTCGGAAGGGGAAATTAAGGTCTTGGGCCAGCCTGCCTCGAACGTTGAGAAAAACGAGCGGATCGGTTATCTGCCGGAAGAATCCTATCTGTATCGCTTCCTGAATGCGGAAGAAACACTCGACTTCTACGGGCGTCTGTTCAAGATTTCTCCCAAGGAACGCCGCGAACGCGCCGCCGAGCTGATCGAAAAGGTCGGACTGGGACACGCCAAACGCCGTCAGCTGAAAGAATACTCCAAAGGGATGACCCGCCGTATCGGTCTGGCTCAGGCCCTGATCAACAACCCCGACCTGGTCATGCTTGACGAACCGACCAGTGGTCTGGACCCACTCGGTACCGACGACATGAAACGCATGATCGTCGAGCTGAAAGAACAGGGCAAGACCGTGCTGATGTGCAGCCACTTGCTGGCTGACGTGCAGGACGTGTGTGACCGGATCGCGATTCTCTACGGCGGCGAACTCAAAGTCATGGGTCGCGTGGATGACCTGCTCAAAGAACAGGAAGAGACCCAGATCCTGACGTCTCGCCTGAGCGATGAAGCCATCAAAGAGATCGAACAGGTCGTCGCCAAGCACAATGGTAAGGTCGATGCCATCGATCACCCGACAGCAACTCTGGAATCCCTGTTCCTGAAAACGGTTCAGGAAAGTAAAGAACGACCGGGTCAGCGCTTTGTTCCCGAGACGGAAACGAAGAAGGCTGCTGAATAAGCGGCGGGCTGTGTCTGGTTGTTATTACTCACGATCATTGACTCTGTCTCGGCTGGAAGGATTCAGCAGAGCCTCATATCCAATGAGATGTTATTCACAGAAGTAAATCATTATGTCTTTTGATCCAATTCCATTCAATTGGCTGGAAGCTTTAAAACATTTTGCATTCGTGTTTGGAAGCTCCATGGTCATCGCGCTGGTCGTCTGTCTGGTGGTGGGTGTCATCACCCGCGGGGCGAAGGGGTTCGTCGATGTCTTCAGCGGCGTGCTGGACTTCTTTGTGCAGATCATCCATATCTCACCCCGCCGCATCTGGTCTTTATCGGTCCTCACGATCCGCGAATCACTGCGACAGAAAATTCTGTTCGTCTTCATCATCTTTGCGGTGCTGTTCATGTTTGCCGGCTGGTTCCTGGCGGGCGCTGCAGACAGACCCGATCTCCAGGTGCAGTCTTATATTGACTTCGTACTCAAAGCCATCAGTTGGCTCGTGATCCCAATCATGCTGCTGCTGGCCTGCTGGTCGTTACCGGAAGACATCCGTTTGCGCACCATTCATACCGTCGTTACCAAGCCGGTCTACCGGATTGAAATCGTCATGGGCCGCATGCTGGGCTTCACGGTGCTCGGCACCGCCATTCTGCTCGTGATGGGCGGCGTGGGTTATATCTGGATCAATCGCCAGGTGCCCGACACCGCGAAAGAGAGCCTGGTTTCCAAGGTTCCGATTTACGGCGACATCGCCTTCACCAACCGTGAAGGGGCTCCTGCTGCCTCCGGGATCAATGTGGGTGACATCTGGATGTACCGCAGCTACATCGAAGGTGCCACCAAGGCTCGGGCGATCTACAAATTCGAAGGGGTCGACGAAAGCGACGCCATCGATGACAAGTTGAATCTGCAGGCTTCGTTCGAAGCGTTCCGAACCCACAAAGGGGATATGGAAAAAGGCGGGATTCTGTACGAGCTGACCTTCGTCAATGAAGATAAAGGGCTCCGCGTTGATACATCCCCGATGATCAACAAGGAATACACCGAAAACCGGTTGCAGATCGACCGTAAACTCTCACAGAAAAAGAATGAGGGCGAGGCCGACCAGGAAGTCGTCACTTACGATATTTTCGACGATCTGGTCGACAAAGACGGCAACCTGACCGTTGAAGTCGCCTGTCTGGAAGCAGGACAGTTGCTGGGGATGGCCCGTCCCGACCTCTTCATTCGTACTCCCGACCGTTCGTTCATGGTCGGTTACTCTAAAGCGATTCTGGGCATCTGGTTGCCGATGGTACTGGTGATCATGCTGGGCGTGACCGTCAGCTGTTTCGTCAAAGGCCCGGTTGCCATCCTGACGACCTTCACCGTTGTGATGGTCGGATTCATGTCCAAAGAATACATGAATGAAATTTTGAGCGGCAAAATGCAGGCCTCCGGTGCGATTGAAGCCTGGTATCGACTGTTAACTCACATGAATTCTCAAACGGAACTGCCTAATGGTCCCGTAAAAGGTATAATCGTCGTCGTTGATGGTGGCATCCGGAACTTCCTCTGGCTCTGCCAGCAGATCATCCCGAACTTTGGTATCTTCTCGAACATGCGGGAATATGTCATCAAAGGGTTTGACGTCTCCTGGAGTGCAGCTCTGCTGCCGGGACTGTTGACCACAGCGGCCTATATTCTTCCCTGCTTATTGATTTCATTCTATAGTTTGAAGCTCCGCGAACTGGAGGCGAAATGAACAAACTCTCTTCCAAACATCGAAAACTGGCTTATGTCATCGCGATTATCATTTTGCTGATACCGGTGATCTGGCTGGGTATGCCTTCCACCGGAGAAGAAGGATCTGGGGGCGAACTGGCCCAGTTACGGGTGCAGTATGAACTCGGGGAAAGTACCCTGGGTGACGTCGATCCTTCCAGCGCGTCCATGAACTTCGTTCTGCTCGGTCTGCGGGGCATCGCCACCAACCTGCTCTGGATGGATGCTAAAGACTACCAGGAACGGAAAGAATGGGCCAAGCTGCGTTCCACCGTCGATTCGATCATTCTGCTCCAGCCTCACTACATGAAGGTGTGGGACTTCCAGGGCTGGAACCTGGCTTACAACGTTTCTGCAGAGTGGGATGCCGTCGAGGATCGTTACTTCTGGGTTAAGGAAGGGATCAAGTTCCTCAACGAGGGAGTTGCCCGCAACGAACGCTTCCCCGAACTCGACTGGAAAATCGGTAACCTGCACGGCCAGAAAGTGGGTCGTTCCGATGAATGGAAACAGTTCCGACGCTTCTACAAGGTCGACCCTAATACCGAACGGTATGATGGCGGCCCCGATCCGGAAATCAATCCCGAGCGTCTGGATAACTACCAGGTTGCGAAGGAGAAATACCTGATTGCCAACGAGAAAGAACTCAAGCACAAACAGCACCTGCAGATGCGGATGCTCTTCCGGGCTGCTCCCTGGCACGCCCAGTTCGACTATGCCAACGCCATGCAGCGTGAAGGTAAGTTCGGTAAAGAACGGACCGATGCCTGGGCACAGGGCTTCAAAGAATGGACTACCATCTTCGGTCGTGAAGAGTTCATGACTCCCAAGGGAGCGGTGGTACTCGAATGGACCGACGACGATATCAAGAACCTGGCCAAACGGGACAACGTCAGTGAGTCAGACAAGAAGCACTGGACCGACCGTTACCAGAGTACTGCCAACTACCGTTTCTGGCGAACACGTGCCCTATCCGAATCTGAGCAGCAGACGATTGATGCTCACAAAGCGATCTACGACGGCGAAGTGTCCTTCACCGAAGGTAAGTTCGACAAGGCACAGGCGGAACTCGAAAAAGGGATGTCCCTCTATGCTTCCGTCCTGAACAAGTACCCGAGTCTGATGGCCGAAGACCTGGCGATAGAAGAAGGTCTGAAAGCAGTCCTGCTCTGGCGTGACATTCATGACCTGAAAGGGATCCCTGCCCCAGAGAGCTTCCCGCTGAAGCCACTCTGGATCAAAGAACAGGGACGTGTCCCCGGTCTGCAGGAAGACCTGCGACGCGACCTGGGTATCCAGTAAGTAATCTGGTACTCAACTGAAAACAGAAAGAGCCATCCGCATTCACGGATGGCTCTTTTTTTATGCCGTTTTTATTCCTGCATTGTCAGCAGAGGGAACTCTAGTCTGCCTGCTGCTGAAAGCGTGTCTGGACCTCTTCCGCACTTAAAGCACGCTTAAAGAGCTGCACGTCTTTCATTTTTCCATGGTAATAATCATGGGCACCGAAGCCGATCTTCAAAGGCTCTGTGTTGGACAAATCATATTCCGCGGGATCGAAGCTGGTCGACGACGCGACCAGGTCGCCGTCCACATACAGCTTGAGTTGCGACTTCTCTTTGACGGCTACGATCTGTCGCCAGCCTGGCTTCAAAGCGGTGTCGTAGGTGGCACTCTTGCCTGCTTCGATTGACTTCACCCGCCCGGCTGGTAACGTACCGGCAAAGAGGCGTCCCTGATAGACGGCCATCGACCAGACACGGCGATAGCGAACATCCGGCGTCAGATCGATTTGTCCGAGGTTCTTCCAGTCGACACCGCCGTCATAGCGATAGACCTCGGCCAGGGGGAGCGATCCGGAGTACATGGCGCCGTTGTAAACAACCAGTGGCATGCTTTCCTTTTCCTCGCCCAGTCGTCCCGCCAGTTCCCAGCGTTTTTCGCCCGCATAACGATACACTTCCGCATGCGGCCATTCGCTGACATACAGGTTTCCCTCGTACACAGCAAAGCCGTAAGTCTGCGTGGCTTCTCCCACCTGTCCGGCATGCGTCCATTTCTTTCCGTCATAACGGTAGACGGCACCTTCGTCGTAGCCGGTGGCAAACAGGTCGCCGTTATAGATCGCCATCGATTCCACCCGCTTTCCGTCGGGGACATCACAGGCGGTCCAGGTAGTTCCTCCATCGTAGCGATAGAAGGCTGCGGGGGCGTACATGGAGGAGGCATACAGCTTCCCCTTGTAAACCACCATCCCATTAATCGCTTCGACGCCGGGCAGATTACCACAGTGCTTCCACGTTCCATCCCCGAGATAACGATAGACGTTGCCCCCCATGTTCGGGTTTTCGGACTCTGCCAGCGAGGAACCTTTCAGCCGGTACTTTCCCGTTCCTGCATACAGGTGCCCCTGATAGACCGCCAGCGATGAAACGGCATTACACTTGTCCGGTGTTCCACAGTCGATCCATTTCTTTCCGTCCTCATACTGATAAACGTGTCCGGCGGCTTCCGCACCGGGCACACAGGTTCCTGCATAGAGTTTGCCGTCGTGCACGGCCATGCTGTAAATCAGAATGGCATTGCCCAGTTGCCCGTGATCGGTCCATTGAGAATCCACCTTGCCATTATCGATGCCGAACTGCAGATGATGCCAGTTCGACTGGCTGCTGGTCACGCCGGCATTATTTTTGATGCTCAGCTGGAACCCCCGGCGGGTTTTACGATCGTATTTGCTGCACAGGGTACCGATGACGTCTCCCAGGTCGGCACTTGTATTCACGGTCAGTGCCAGTGAAAAGTCGCCCGTTCCGAGGGACAGCGACTTTGAATCGGAAACTTCCAGATACGCGGTGCCACCATCAAAGACGGCCGGCTGTCCCGCTTTCAATTTCACGCCATGATTGACACCGTGATTCTGAAACGAACTCTGATCCCTGGCATCTCCCTCGAGCCGCCAGTTTCCTATCAACGCATCTTCCGCATGCACATCGAGTGGAACATCACAGCTCAACACACTGATTAACAGTAACGACCAATACCACTTCGCTCGCATCATCAGTCACTTCCCTTCTTGATTAGTCTGAATATCCAAGGTGCGTCCCGTTATTTAATATTATTAACAAAATAGCAGAACAAAATTTTTTCTAAAGATCAATCGACATAAATAAATTCATTCGAATTCAAGACCGCCAGGCAGAGGTCCGTGAGCGCTGCGCCCGCGTAAGGATCCTTTGTGGCCTGCTTGCCAAGAGGGAGCAGCAGCTGATCGGCAGTGCGTTGCTCCCGGCGCAATTCTTCGCGCTGAGATTTCAGAAACTGAACGAGTTCGACCAGTTCTGCTTTCCCGGGCTGACGTCCCAGCGCGCGTCGGATCAAGAGGGTGACCTGCTGTCGGGGACTGGAACCAGCCTCGTCCTGAATCAGTCCTGCCAGCTCTCTCGCTGACTTGAGCGAACTTTCCGAGTTCAACAGCAACAGTGCCTGTGGAGCCGTGGTTGAGTTGCCTCGCCGGGGACAGCTGTTATTCGCATCGGGCCGATCAAAGGCTTCGAACAGGGGATAGCGGAGGTTGCGTCGCGCAAAGACATAGATACTGCGGCGGTAGTGATCCTCTTCGCGGGGACTGGTTTTCCACTGATCCTTGAGCAGGGTAGCCCTCAGTTCCTGAGGCAGGGGCGGCATAACACCCCGACCGCCGGTTCGCTCGGAGAGCTTACCGCTGATCAATAACAGTGCATCGCGGATCACTTCCGCATCCAGACGCTGACGCGGAAACCGCGAGAGCAGTGCAGCATCCGGATCACGTTTCAGGCTTTGTTTCCAGGCAGTGCGTTGTTCCACAGAAACTGATTCCACGTTCTGGGTCTGTAAGCTGCTGGCCTGTTGATAGACCCGCGAGGTCAAAATCAGACGATGCAGCGACTTCAGCTTCCAGCCGGTCTCCGTGAATTCAGCAGCCAGCCAGTCCAGCAGTTCCGGGTGCGAGGGAGATTCTCCCATCAGACCAAAGTCACTGGGGGAGGCACACAGGCCCCGCCCGAAGTGATGCTGCCAGACCCGATTCACAATCACCCGCGATGTGAGGGGATGCGATTTCTGTGTCAACCAGCGAGCCAGAGCGAGCCGCTGTTGAGGCGCTTTCTGCGACTTGATTTGCTGCTCATCTGAATTCGCAATCCGCAAGAAGGCGGGTTCGACTTGAGGGCCGGGACGACGCCAGTCGCCGCGGAGCATCACGTGACTGGGCTTCCGTTTTTTATCCGTTGCAGCGAGTGTCGTTACCGAACGATTCTTTACCGGCTGCACCGCCGGTTCAAAGAAGGCTCTCAGACGATAAAAGTCGAACGTGCTGATCGGATCATATTTATGATCGTGGCACTGGGCACATCCCAGCTGCAGGGCCATGAACACAGAACCGACCGTGGAGCTCATCTCGTTGAGCAGCGTGTGGCGTCGTTCTTCCTGTGAATTGATGTCAGGCATATCGGGTCCGGAAAGACAGAAGGCCGTCGCCGTCCGGGCATCGGAATTGTCAGGGGCAATCACATCCCCGGCCAGTTGCCAGCGAACAAACTGATCGTAGGGCATATCGGCATTCAGCGCCTTGATCACCCAGTCCCGGTACTTCCAGGCATCAGGGCGGAGCTTATCGTGTTCATAGCCGTCCGTTTCTGCAAACCGGGCCAGGTCGAGCCAGTGCTGGGCCCAGCGTTCGCCATAGCGGGGCGAAGCCAGCAGGCGATCCACGAGTCGCTCATATGCATCTGCCGACTTGTCTGATAATAACTGATCAACTTCCGCCGGCGTGGGAGGTAAGCCGATGACATCGAAGTAAACGCGACGGATCAGCGTTACCCGTTCTGCATCCGGAGCCGGTTGCAATCCCTCGGCTTCCAGCTTCGCGAGGATGAATCGATCGATGGGCGTCCGCGGCCAGTTGCTGCGTTTGACTTCCGGCAGCGCCGGTTTTTGAATTGGTTGAAATGCCCAGTGATCGCGGTCTGACTCGGTCAGGGGAGTCTCTGTCAGTGCCTTTGTTTCTTCGGCTGATACGCTGACGGGCAGTGACAGGCAGAGCAGACAACACCAGCAGCTGGCATACTTGCAGAGTCCTTTCATGTGAGCAGTCCTTTCACAATCTCAACTTCCGCGGGGCCGGTCAGACGCTCATCCAGACCGTTATGAAAATAGGTCAGCGTTTCATGATCGAGTCCGAGCAGATGCAGGAGGGTCGCGTGAAACTGATTGACGTGCACGGTCTGCTCCGCAGCGCGTAAGCCGATGGGATCGGTGGCCCCGTAGGCGCGGCCCCCCGTGATACCGGCACCGGCCAGCCAGCCACAATAGCCCCAGGGATTGTGATCGCGGCCTTTGCCCTGCTCGCTCATCGGCATGCGACCGAATTCGCCACACCAGACCACCAGCGTATCTTCCAGGAGTCCCCGCTGTTTCAGATCTTTGAGCAGCGCTGCGATCGGCTGATCGGTCTTGCGGCAATAGGTGGTATGATTCTTCGTTACATCGCTGTGCGCATCCCAGCCCACGGTATCTCCGGAGTAAAGCTGAATGAAACGCACGCCACGCTCCACCATGCGTCGCGCCAGCAGACAGCGTTCGCCGAAATCACGCGTGTCTGGATCATCGAGTCCGTACATTTTGTGAGTCGCTGAGGTCTCCTGTGTCAGGTCGACAATTTCCGGAGCCGCGGTCTGCATGCGGAAAGCCAGCTCATAAGCGGCGATCCGGGCTGAGAGTTCGTCGTCCCGATCGCGGGTTTCCAGGTGGCGTCGATTCAGGGATTGAACCAGATCCAGGGTTGCCCTTTGCTGGCGTGCAGAGATCCCGGTGGGAGGCTTGAGATTCAGAATCGGCGTCTGCCCGGGTCGCATGGTTGTTCCCTGAAAGGTAGCCGGCAGGTAACCGCTGCCCCAGGCGGGCGGTCCCCCCTTCACGCCGCCCCCCGGATCCGGCAGGACCACGAAGGCGGGCATGTCTGCATTCTCGGAACCGAGACCGTAGGCGATCCAGCTGCCCACACTCGGATGCCCCATCAGGATGCTGCCCGTATTCATCTGATAGACCGACTGCGGATGATTCACGCTGTCACCATGCAGTGAGCGGATGACACACAGGTCGTCCACTAGTGCGCCGGTGTGCGGCAGAAAGTCACTGACTTCCAGTCCCGACTCACCGCGTTTGCGAAAGGGTTTGATCGGTGCCAGCAGAGGATTCTGTGCCACCTTGCGGCGCGTCATGACTTTGCCGAAACTTTCGGGCAGTGGTTTGCCCGCGTATTTGATCAGATCCGGTTTGGGATCCCACAGATCGACGTGGCTGGGACCGCCGTGCATGAAGAGCCAGATGATTCGTTTGGCTCGCGGAGGAAAGTCCGGTTTGCCGGGGGAGAGCGCTGAGTTCGCTGCAGCGTGCGCCGCTTGTTCCTGTTGCAGCAGTGCGTTCAGAGCCAGCATACCCATACCACCGCCGGCGTTCTGCAGCAGTTCGCGACGGTTCATCAGACCGGAGCAGGCAGGGCCGTGTGAAACTTGTCTCTCATGTTGATACTGACGCATGCAGACAGCTCCCTGGGGATGAGGTGCAGATGACTGCTCCTACTATATCAGGGAGTGCTGGAGGCCTCGACTGAATTCAGAACGGAATTCGCTTTTGTCGAAAAATGAGTGTCCGCAGTTCTGGTACGCCTGTCTGAGAGACAAGCGTGAAATTCGGCTTCTGGGACGCTGCTAATCGAACACCGGGCTGCGGGTTCTGTTTCGTCATTTTTTTGAACAAAGCCGAACGGGATTCAAAATATCCTGACTTTTTTCTTTCGATTCTGAAACCAGTTCAGCGCTGCGGAAGTATTCCTGACGCGGGGTTCACCTCATGATTCTTCTTGAATCATGACTGTTTCTTTTTGGCATCATGTTGTTTTGCAGCATCGTTTGAGTCCTGTCTGGCTGGTCAGCAATAAAGAGTTCCCGGATTTTCGCTTTTTTCTGAAATCAGAAACAAACCGACTCCGGAAACTAAGCTATATGAATACTGACCAGGCGCACGCGAAGGTCATCAGCAGTCCTGCAGACAGAGTGTGAATCAGAAACAATCATTCACAGTATCAGTAAAATAAGATGGGGAGATCAATGACTTCAACTTCAACGAGTTACCTGAAAGGATTCATCACCATCACCGCCGGCCTCTGTGTTCTGTTGCAGGCCGATCTGGCCAGCGCACAACAGGCCGGTCCCCTGGCAGCTCAAAATAACAGAACGCTGTCACCACGTGCGATCGAAAGCCTGGTGACCGGCATCGCCTTCTATCCGGATGAGCTGGTCGAGACCATCCTGCAGGCAGCACAACATCCCCTGGCAATCCGCCAGGCTTCCGAAAAAACAACGGGCCGGTTCGGCGGTCGATTTGCGCAACGGGTGCAACAATTCAATCAGAGTACAGACCCGAGTGTCGCGTCGCTCAAACAGTATCCCGAGATCCTGGCACAACTGAATGACAATCTTGCGACCACGACTTTACTGGGACGCGTGTATCAGACACAGCCCGACGATGTCTGGCGGGCGATTGATAAACTGCGAGCCGAAGTCGATGCAGCACTCGAAGCAGAACCGCAGCAGTTCGTCGATGCCAGTGGTGCACCGTTGACCGGTCAGGCCGCGTATGTAGCTGCAGCAGGTTATGTCGCCGGTCGGTACTTTGTACCCGCGACCATGTCAGAACTCTACGTGGCTTATGCACATCCACAGCAAACCACGACGACCACCGTCTATGAAGGACCCTATGCTTCCGGATCGGCCACACAAACCACGACCACGGGTCCTTACGGTCACGCGACCGCTTCGACCGGCAGCAGTTCCACCACTTACACGGGACCGAACGGGAACACCGTCACCGGAAATACCCAGGGGGGCAGCGTCGTTTACCAGAATGGACCGACGACCGCAGGTGCTGGTGTGGCGACCACTACGATTACCGGTCCCCAGGGGAATTCCGCCACCGCGACCGGAGCAGGCATCGCCGGCAAGACGACCGTGGGTGATACGACTTACTTTGGCGCTGCAGGAGGGGGGACCGTCAATACTTCAAACGGACTCACTGCCAGTGGCGCCGGGCAGGTCAATGGATCGATCACGCAGACACAGACCGGTGCGCAGTACAACACCCAGTCCAGCGGGGCGATCACTACGAATACAGGCGTCGACGCGTATGGCAGTCGCAATACAAGTGGCAGCGTTAACCAGAATGCCGATGGCTCTGTGAGCGGCGTCCGTTCTTCCTCGACTGCGATTCAGGGAAATAACGGTTACGCGAACGTGCAACACAACAGCTCTGGTACAGCCACCGGAAATGGTACGGGTACCTACAATGGTTCTACCACTGTTGATTCGAGTAAAGGGTCGGCTGCGGTCAACACTACTGCGGGCGATGGTCAGGTCAGTTCGACTGTGACCACGCAGAACGGTTCCAAGACCGGCACCCTGGGAGATGGCCAGGTGGGCCAGGGATCGTCCGCAGCCAGCAGTCGTCAAGCGACAGGCAGTCAACAGGGCTCTTACCGGGCCAGCCGTCAGAAGAGTGCTGCGAATTCGCGTTACAGTCAATCCTCAAGTCAGCAGATTGCCTCGGGGCTGCAGAGCATGCAGAAGAACTGGGGACAGCTCAGCCAGCAGATGAACCGTTCTTCCCAGGCGGCAGCCGCACAGCGCAATACGCGGACTTACTCACAACAGCGACCGACGTCCAGCTATTCACGAAGTTCGGGATACGGTTCGAACTACTCGAGCCGGAATAGTTCCTCTTATTCGAGAGGCAGTGCTTCTCCGGGAAGTGGCCGGGGTTCTTCAGGTCGATCCCGCGGTGGTCGCAGATAAGCATAGCTGATGTCAGCATCAGCGGATCTACGGGCCTTTGTTCCTAAGCGAACCGAGGCCCGTTTTTTTGACCATAAAAAGAAACAGCATAAAATCTGCGGTCTACCCAGAAAAAAACGTTAGAATCAGCCTTGCAGTTCTGTTTAAACTACAGGAGGAATAATTCCTACGGTCAGATTCTGGCGCGCTAATCTGACTGTCACCTCAGACCGGCAGGCGACCATGGCGAAGCAGAAACGATTTCTGATCGGTGTCGGTGAGATCATCACTATCCTGGTGATTCTCGCCATCCTGACCATGCTGATCATTCCGGAGACAAAACAGGTTGTTAACGGGGGACACAGAGAACGTTTTCGCAATCAACTGAAACTGGTAGGACTGGCCTGTCATGAATACCAGGCTGAGTATGGATGCCTGCCCCCTGTGGTCATTTCGGACGAGAGAGGCAGGTCGATTCACAGCTGGCGGGCGATGCTACTGCCCTGGCTGGAATCGCAAGGCAGGACGCAGCCACCGGCTTATGTGTATACTTTCAACGAACCCTGGTTCAGCCCTGCCAACCGACAGGCGGCATTGGATAACGCCAATCTCTTTACCATGCTGGTCTCCACTGATGACAGAGAGGTTATTCAGAAATCAAAATTAGCGGCCGTGATCGGCGCGCAGACTTACTGGAGCCCCTCTGGTGAATGCCGTCGTCTGCCGCTGGAGGCGAATCAGGATGAACGTCACATTCTGCTGCTGGAAATCCCCAATCTGTACGGTGCATGGAGCCAGCCCAATGACGTCACCCTGGACGAAGTGCTGACGCTCAGTAAGAATCAGCAGTTTGAACCGGATGGTGCGCACGTTTTATTTGATGACGGCAGTGTCACCTGGTTCGCTCCTGAAGCACTGACCGAGGCGACTTTACGCCGCCTGCTCTGTCCGTTTGACACAACAGATGCCGAGCCCGCTGTCGAGACATCGCTTTAACGTCAATAACAATTTCTATAAAAATGAACATCTCCCGTTGACTTAGTGTCTTCTCTACACTATCGTTTCAGTAATCAGGCAGTGATCCATCTGCCGATCTACAGGAGAGAGTTCGATGACGACATTAATCCAACTCAGCCAGTCAGCGCCGGCTCAAACCCGGTTAGAGTCACGTTATCACGTCACGGTGCTGTCCAATTTCGCTCGCGGGTATGACAAATACAGTCGTGCGTACTCCAAAGCCCGTATTGCCGAGAGCCGGTTTACTGATAAATTCCATCTACTGGAACGCGATCAGCTGCAGATCGGCATCGACAAAAACAACCGTCTGCTGGAAAAACTGAAGCTGCCTGACGATCAGTTGCTGGTACTGGAAACGTGCGTCGATCCTCAGCAATTGCATGTAACGGAACAGACGGGACTGGGACACTACATCCTGAGTGATTCCATTCGCTTACATCGTGTCTACCTGATCCGCGCTGATCTGACACTCCAGGAAATTGCGATTGAAGAAGCGATAGCACGATCGCTGTCTATTCTGCAACGGAATCTGCCTGAGTTCAGCGAGCTAGTGCCCCGTTCGGTTTCAGTGTTACCGATTGCCATCGGCTGCCAGGCGAAGTGTGCGTTCTGTTTTTCCAAATCCTCTGCCTCGGTGGAACAGGATAAGGGAACGCTCGATTTAGCACACATCGAACATATTCTGAGGTCTGCCCAAGCCCGTGGCGCACAGCGGGCTGTGATCACCGGCGGAGGAGAGCCGACGCTCTATCCGCGGCAAAAACTGCTGGACCTGATTCGACTGTCCGCCGCCTGGTTCCCGGAGAAAGTGGTGCTGATTACCAACGGTTACGTGCTGACCGAGATGTCTCCCGTTGAGCGACTGGCTTATCTCGAGGAGTTGCAGGCAGCCGAGCTGACGACACTGGCAATTTCACACCATCACTTCGATCCGGCAGTCAACCGTCAGATTATGAACCTGGAAATCGACATCGCCCGCATTGCAGAATGCTTCCAGCAACGGCCCGACCGGTTCCCTGCGCTCGCATTACGGCTCATTTGCGTTTTACAAAAGGGAGGGATCGAGAACGGGGATGCGATCGAAGATTACCTGCACTGGGCGGCAGCGCTGAAGATCCACGAAGTCTGCTTCAAAGAACTGTATGTCTCTTCGAGTGTCGAGTCCGTATACTATTCGCGTCCTGCCAACGAGTGGAGTGCCGACCACCAGGTACCACTCCAGGTCCTGCTGGAATATCTTCAACAGCATGACTGGGAACAGACGGGGGAACTTCCCTGGGGCGCTCCCATCTATACCGGCAAACTGGGGTCCGAGTCTTTGCGCGTTGCCGCGTATACCGAACCCAGCCTGCTCTGGGAACTGAAGCATGGTCTCTGCCGCAGCTGGAACATCATGGCTGACGGCCGCTGTCTGACTTCGCTGGAAGATCGCAGGAGTGAAATTGAAATCCCATGAATTACCAGAAATACCGCGCGGCCAAAGAGACATTTCTCCAGACCGATCCACTTCGACTGGACTGCATGAATACACAGAAGGCGTTGAGCGGGCTGGTACCCGCTATCCCGCAGACAACAGAGGAATATTCGCTGCCAGAGGCACTCGCGGCCTGGCAGGAGGTTACGGGGTTTGATTTACAACATCTGGAATCCATTCCCGGTACAGGAGTGCGTGAGCTTCTCGCGCAACTGATCGAACAACTCAAACAGGCAGCGGCGGAATTTCTCTTTCCCTGCGACGTGTATCCCGTTTATCACCGTTTACTGGGGGACTACCCCGCGCGGACGTATCACACTTTTCCCGATTGGGAATGGGAGGCCCTGTCTGCAACATCAGAACAGCGTCAGGTTTTACTGCTGACTCAACCTGCGGTTCCCGTGGGTCGGTACCTTTCCGCTGCAGAAATCACAACGGTCCAGAACTGGCTGGCTGCTGACGCCAGGCGACTGCTGATCGTCGATGCTGCCTATGCATATGAGCCGAATCACAGCATCTATGCGAAACTTCTGGCGTCGAACCAATGCCTGTGCCTGTTCTCGCTCTCCAAGCCCTGGCTGCTGCCCGAGCACTGGGGGTTGGCGGTCGGTCCGCCTGAACTCCTGGAGAGTGTGTCCCTTTCGCCCGGGGAATTCTCTACGAACTGGGTCCCTGCCCTGCTTCAAAATACCGGGCTGCCTGCTCGCTTACGGAATCTGTTTCATCAGGAATGGAAGCGACTGAGTGCCGCCATTCACGAATTTGCCCCGGAGTGGGAGCCGCCCGAGTCCGGATATTACGCGACGGTCAACCTTCCCTTTGAGCAGCTATTGCAGAATCACAACGTACTGGGAGTTCCAGCGACCGTGTTTGGTTCGGATCGATCGGACGTCACCGTGATCTCCTGCCTGTTCCACATCCAACGGGGTCTGACCGATGGATGAAAGCCTGGAACGCTGCCTGCAACTTTATGAGGATGCGGACTTTGAGGATGCGGACTTTTACGATCAGGAGTTTGCAGATCGCACTTTCGAAATCCCTTTTTTTCTGGCTGCAGCGCAGCGTTTCGGCTCCCCTGTGCTGGAGCTGGGCTGCGGCTCGGGAAGGATCACGATTCCCCTGGCCCGCGCGGGGGTCGATATAGACGGCATCGATCTCTCAGAGTCGATGCTCGACCGGGCCAGAGCCAGGGCAAAGACCTGTGAGTGTGAGCAGATCCGGTTCTTCCAGGGGGACTTCAGTCAATTGGAGACGCCACGCACTTACCAGCTGATTTTTTGCGCTACCAATGCCCTGCAGCACTTACTGCACGATCAGCAGATCGACGACTGTTTTCAAGCGGTCCGTCGCTGCCTGACACCTGCGGGTCTGTTTCTGATTGATGTATTTAACCCGGATCCTGCCCGACTGGCCCGGACCTGGGATCAGCGTTACCTGTTTAAGGAAATGCAGACGCGGACTGACGGCACGCTCTCTGTATATGCCCGCAGTGAGTATGCCCCGAAGAGTCGGGTACTCCGCTTTCAGCTCGACTATCGTCGACAGGCAGACGACAGACAGCTCAAAGTAAAAGACGTTGAGATGCGGTGCCTGTTTCCCACTGACCTTGCTGAATTCTGTCGACAAAATGGTTTCACTGTTGTCGATAAGTGGGGCAGTTATGACAGTGAGCCTTTCACAGAAAACTCTGCAAAGCAGATCATCGTCTGTCAGGCAGCAGTCAATCCCTGAAGTGACAACCTCATTCGGTGCTGCGCGGCAGGCACTCGATTCCGGAAATCTGTGCGCACAATCTGAATGATTCCTGTTATACTGACCGGAGACGGATTATCAATTCAGTTGCCGAGAGACCATATCTGTGCTGAATCACAGTTCCTTGAGAGACATAGTCTGACTCTGATGAAGTTTCCACTGCATCGCTTCGAAATTCAAACCGAATCCGAGACACAACTCTCGGGGGCAGTGCAACGAGAGCTCCTGGATGTACCGGAGATTGTGAAACAGGAATTCTCGGAGCAGGAATGGTTTGCTTTTCGGCTGGTCCTGGAAGAGTATGTGGTGGAACTTTTAAAAGAGAGGCGATCCGCCGCCCTCCGTTCCCGGCACGGAATAGCGGGAAGCTGTCAACTGAGCGTCCTGTTTGAGCAGAGACAGATTTTGATCTCTTTTAACGGACAGGAAAAAGTGCTGCAGTATCCGGGAGATGGTCCGGTCGTTTCGTAAGGGATAGACGGGGAAGTGAAACATCGCAGTCAGCTCAAATCATCATGCCCGTCAGGTCACAACATCAGCGATAATGTTCTCAAACATTTAAAAAAGGAGTTTGAAGATGTTCAAAGCCAAAACAGTCCTCACCCTGGTGATTTGCCTGCTCCTGATGTGCGCACTCCCCGCATCGGAAGGGAATCAGAAACCAAAAGGCGGGAATGAGCTGGTCCGTCTACGGGCGGTTCAGACCAGTGCCGGTCCGCAGTTGGAGATTAAGGCTGGTGACTTTACCTGTACCACTTCACAATTAACAGTCCGCAGAAAACAGGGGCAGCCGTTTACGGTCAAGCCGGCCAATGGGAAGGTGCAGGTCCATCGTGGGGGAACCATCTCGGAAGCGGGACAGATTGAAATCGCACTGCGATTTTGAGTCGAGCAGTGTTGATGCCCCGATCACGTTTTCATTAACGCGATCGGGTACCTGTAATGCCGGTAACAGAGCCCCCTTAATCGGTGGCACTGCCTGCTTCGACGGTGGAGTGTTCCTCTGTCAGGAATTCCATCTTGCCGCTTTTGACGTCGTACAGAGCACCGACGACCATCACCTTGCCGGTCTGAACCAGATCCCTGATGACCTCGCTGCGAGCGGAGATCTCGTGCACGCTGCGATAAACGTTGCGGCGGGCGACTTCGTCGACGAACTGCTCCCGCTCTTCGGGGCTCATTTCATCCAGACGCTCACACGCTTCTTCATCGACGCAGGGGATGACCTCATGCACGATGGAATCCAGGTGCGCACAGCCGGTGACCTGGGTATGGTCGCTGTGATCGCACATCAGTTGTACGGTGGAAGCGACAGCGCCGCAGCGGGTATGCCCCAGTACCAGCACCAGTTTGACTCCTTCAACCGAGACGCCATATTCGATACTGCCCAGGGATTTATTGCCGATCACATTACCGGCAACACGGACACTCAAAATGTCGCCGATGCCCAGATCGAGAACCAGTTCCGCGGGTACGCGCGAATCGATACAGCTCAAGACGACTGCCAGCGGGTGCTGTTCTCCTGCCGTCGCATTGACCTGGTGGCCGAGATCGCGGGAGAGCCGGTTCCCGGTGTGAAAACGTTCGTTACCATCCTGCAGAATCTTGAGCGCCTGCGCGGGAGTAATCTGATCTTTGAGATCACGGGTGGAATAGTCGGCGAACTGGATTTCGTTTTGCAGTTGATACTTGCGTTTGAAACCGCGCAGGCTGACTGAGATGCCGCGTGCGGGGCCGATTTTGGTTTTGAATTCCTGAATCAGACTCAGAATATCCGGGTCGATGTAATCGGTGTTGCTGGCGTCGATCAGCATATTAGTGCCGGGCTCTGCCTCATTAAAGATCTGGTCCAGAGCAGCCCGGTTCAGGAAGCTGACCTGGTTTGCCAGCTCGATATGCAGCACATCGCCGCCGGCATGTGTTTCGAGAATACGGCGGATGGGCTGACGCAGGCTGCTGTTCAAAATGAAGAGCAGACTGACTCCCAGGCCGATCAGAATCCCGATCAGCAGGTCGGTAAAGACGATGGAGAGCAACGTAATAATAAAGGGGAGGAACTGATAGCGTCCCTCAGACCACATCTGTTTGAAGAGTGTGGGGCTGGCGAGTTTGAAACCGGTGACCAGCAGAATCGCCGCCAGGGCTGCCAGCGGAATCAGATTCATATACATGGGAATCAGCGCGACTGCGACCAGCAGCAGGACCCCGTGGAAAATACAGGAGATTTTGGTTTTGGCTCCCGCGTTGACGTTAACCGAACCACGGACGATCACGGAGGTAACCGGCAGACCACCAATCAGGCCGGAGACCATGTTGCCGACCCCCTGGGCTACCAGTTCGCGGCTCGGCGGGGAGTTGCGGTTTTCAGGATCCAGTTTGTCGACCGCTTCCAGATTGAGCAGCGTTTCCAGTGATGCCACGATGGCAATCGTCGCACCAGCCAGATAGATGGCGGGATTCAGAAACTGCGAAAAGTCGGGGAAGGTCAGGAAGGTCAACAGATCTTTGGCCGACTCAGCGACAGGAATCTGCACCATGTGACTGGTTTCAATCGCCCAGGGGCCGCCGAGACGCTGGAACAGCAGATGCATGGACACGCCGAGCAGAACCACGATCAGCGGACCGGGGATCACCGAGTTCTTCAACATCTTGACGCGTCCCCAGACGACGAGTAGCAGAATTGAGGTCAAACCGACGGCAGCGGCTCCGTAATGGAAGTCTCCTTCGAAGACGGTCAGCAATTCGGAAAAGGTGTTCTGTTTATCCGGCTGGGTGAAGGACATCTCCCCTTCCGGGTCGGTATCATGGCCGACGACGTGCGGAATCTGCTTCAGGATCAGAATCACGCCGATGGCGGCCAGCAGGCCTTTAATCACACTGGAAGGGAAAAACGCCGAGAGTGAACCGGCACGTACCACTCCCAGAATGATCTGAATCACGCCGCCGACCATGACGGCCAGCAGGAATGCCTCGAACGATCCCAAGGTGGCAATCTGGGCAACAACGATGGCTGTCAAACCGGCAGCAGGTCCACTGACGCTGGTACTCGATCCACTGATGGATCCTACGACCAGACCGCCGACAATTCCGGCCAGCAGTCCTGAGAAGAGGGGGGCTCCGGATGCCAGGGCGATCCCCAGGCAGAGCGGCAGAGCCACCAGAAACACAACGAGACCTGACGTCAGGTCACGGGGTAAATACGAAAGCGGATACCCAGCGGCGCGCGCATCATTCATGGCAGTCAACTCAAACTCAAAAACTCGGTTGGCGGGTAATCTGTGGAAGCGGCCCCGTGCTCCCGGCTTCTGAGAGCCAGGTGACAGACAACTTTCCACAGCGATGCTTGAGAACGAGTTCTAAAAGCATCTGACCGGGCTCGGAAGAGCGGCGGTCATGGGGTTTATTATATGATCCAAACTCGTTTTACAATCGGAATTTAGCTTTTTCTCAGAATTTGAATTGCAGAACATTTTTGCCACTTTAAATCTGAGCTCTTTGTCTATAACTATACAGATTTCGGAGGCTGCTGCCTGAGAGATCCAAGAGTTTTATTCGAGGTGTATAAATTCACGCTAAACCATTCCCTGATATAATCTTACAACACATTTACACAATATAGCACCTGTTCTCTCTCAGTTTTCATTTCGGTTCCCTGCAGGAAAGTGTCGCCCATGCATCAATTCAAACTGATATCACTGTCGCTTGTGTTTATGATTTTATGTACGGCGAGTGCCTCCAGTGCGGATCAGACACTACCTGATCAGAGCTGGTCTCAGTGGCGGGGCCCCCAGCGGGATGGCACGCTTCCCGGAACGACTCTGCCTGATTCACTGAGCGAACAGAATCTGAAATTACGGTGGGAGCTACCTCTGAGTCCGGGGTATTCGGGACCGATTGTGACCGCGGACCGGGTGTTCGTGACGGAGACCGTCAATGAGGAGACCGAAGTCGTCCGGGCCCTGGATCGTCAGACCGGCAAGGAACTCTGGAAACAGTCCTGGCCCGGTGCGATCAGTGTTCCCTTTTTCGCGAAAGCGAATGGGGACTGGATCCGCGCCACACCCGCTTTTGATGGAGAGCGACTGTATGTCGCCGGCATCCGGGATGTGCTGGTCTGCCTGGATGCGGCCAGTGGCAGCATTCTCTGGCGACTCGACTTTGTCGAGCAGCTCAAATCCTCGCTGCCCTCGTTTGGCTTTGCTTCGTCTCCCCTCGTGACCGATGAGGCGGTGTATGTGCAGGCCGGTGGCGGTTTCTGTAAGGTCAACAAGTTGACAGGGGAAGTCATCTGGCGCGTGCTGGAAGACGGAGGCGGCATGTTCGGCAGCGCATTCTCTTCTCCCTGCCTGGCGGAACTGGATGGCGTGCAGCAGATCCTGGTTCAGACCCGGACTACCCTGGCGGGTGTCGATCCGGAATCGGGCCAGGTGTTCTGGGAACAGAAGATCCCCGCCTTTCGTGGCATGAATATTCTGACGCCGGCTGTTGTGAATAACACCGTCTTTACCAGCAGTTATGGCGGACGTTCGTTTCTGTTTAACATTACCCGCAACGGCGGAAAGTGGCAGGTGAAAGAACTCTGGTCGAATGCGATTCAGGGTTATATGTCATCGCCGATCATCCTGGACGGGTACATTTACCTGCATTTGAAAAATCAACGTTTTACCTGTCTCGATCTGAAAACAGGGAAAGCGGTCTGGACAACGGCCCCTTATGGCAAATACTGGAGCATGGTCACCGATGGTCAGAAGATTCTGGCGTTGGATCAGAAAGGGGAACTGCTGCTGATCAAAGCCAGCCCGAAGAAATTTGATCTGCTCGATCAGCGCAAAGTCGCCGATGACTCCTGGGCTTACCTGGCTGTCAGCGGGAAGGATATGTTTATCCGCGACCTGAAGCAGCTCTCTGTTTACCAGGCAGAGTAGGACAGTCTGAAGAACGAAGAGGTTAGCATGAGCATTCCTGAAATTCGTATCCGCCAGTTGAATGAGGCTCCGCTGAAGGGCGATGAAGACTACGTTCTGTACTGGATGATCGCCAACCGCCGCACGCGTTTTAATTTCAGCCTCGAGCGGGCGGTCGAAGTGGCAAAAGGACTGGATAAACCGCTGGTCGTGTTTGAAGCCTTGCGCTGCGGTTATCGCTGGGCCAGCGACCGGATGCATCGTTTTGTCCTGCAGGGCATGGCGGATAACCGAGCGAACTTTGAAGAGACTGTGGCGACGTACTACTGTTATGTGGAACCCGAGGCAGGTCATGGATCCGGACTTTTGGAAGCACTGGCCGACAAAGCGTGCGCGATTGTTACTGATGATTTTCCCTGTTTCTTTCTGCCACGGATGCTGGACCACGTGGCCCCGCGCCTGCCCGTCAGCCTGGAAGCCATCGATTCCAATGGACTGCTGCCCCTGCGAGCCGCCTCCCAGGTTTATCCCACGGCGTATGCATTTCGTCGCTTCCTGCACAAGGAACTGCCGCCCCACCTGCTGGAGATGCCTAAGACCAATCCGCTGGCGCGCATCAAACTGCCCGAACTGAAATCGCTGCCTGATAAAATTCTCGACCGCTGGCCGATGGCGACCGATGAACTGCTGACCGCCACGCCTGAAGTGCTGGCGGACCTGCCCCTTGATCACAGTGTTGGACCAGCATCCTTTGACGGCGGTGAAGAAGAAGCCCTGAAAGCGCTGCGGCGTTTCTTCGATACCCGCTTCGAACGCTACGCAGACGAACGAAACCTGCCTGAAGAAGAAGTCACCAGCGGGCTCTCCCCTTACCTGCACTTCGGTCACATCTCGGTTCACGATGTGTTTGATTCCATCGCCCGCCGGGAAGAGTGGTCGGTCGAAAAGGTGATGGACCAGAAACCGACCGGCAAACGCGCCGGGTGGTGGCAGATGAGTGAGACAGCGGAAAGTTTTCTGGACGAACTGATCACCTGGCGGGAACTGGGTTACAACATGTGCTGGCAGCGGGATGACTACGATCAGTACTCTTCCCTGCCCGACTGGGCGCAGACTACGCTCGACGAACACGCGTCCGATCCGCGCGAATATACTTACTCGCTGGAAGAGTTCGAACAGGCGAAAACACACGATCCCCTCTGGAACGCAGCCCAGACGCAACTGGTGACCGAAGGCCGTCTGCATAATTATATGCGGATGCTGTGGGGCAAGAAGATCCTGCACTGGTCGGACTCTCCGCAGGACGCGCTGGAGATCATGATCGAACTCAACAACAAGTATGCGGTCGACGGGCGGAATCCGAATTCGTATTCCGGCATTTTCTGGTGCCTGGGCCGATACGATCGTGCCTGGGGCCCCGAGCGGGAGATCTTTGGGAAGATCCGCTACATGACCAGTCAGAACACGGCCCGCAAATTCAGCGTCGATGGCTACCTGGAACGCTACGGTAATCAAAAACGCCAGGGGGCGTTATTCGATTGAAGTTTACGGCAGCTCTGCACTACACTGACTCCCTGTCAGCCTAATCAACAATGTTTGTCAGTGTGTATAACCAGGGAGCCCGGCGGTGGACAGAGACCTTTTTCAGGGAACGGTACCTTATTACGTGCGGTATCGCGTGCCCTACCCCGAGGAACTGCTTGCCCGAATCCGGGACCGGGCTGCGACTTCGGGATCAGGGCGTCTGTTGGACCTGGGTAGCGGCACCGGTGAGATCGCATTACGGCTGGCGCCTCACTTTCGCGAAGTGACAGCCGTCGAACCCGATCCTGCGATGCAGTCTGCGGGACTGACGAAGATGCGGGAGCAGCAGATCGAAAATGTCAGCTGGCGTTCCGAAACCGCGGAAGCCTTTTCTGCGGACGAGACAACATTTGAAATGGTGACGATCGGCGCTGCCTTCCACTGGATGGACCGCCGACTACTATCACGACGGATTCGAGGCTGGCTGCGTCCCGAACAGCCGCTGGTGATCCTGGGGTATACGAGCATCTGGAGTGGGACTGCGGACTGGCTCCCACTGGTGCGGGAAGTTCTGCAGCGCTGCCTGGGAGAAAAACGGCGTGCAGGTTCGGGCAATTATCCCGAACTGTCCCAGCCTCATGAGGAGATCCTGCTGGAAGCGGGTTACCAGATCGAGGAACTCGAGACCCGGATCACACAACAGTGGACGCTCGAGACACTGATCGGCAATCTCTATTCGACGTCCTTCGCCTCCCCGGCCGTCCTGGGAGAAAAGCAGAGTTCCTTCGAAGCCGACCTGAGGCAGACACTACTCGACTTTGATTCCCGCGGCGTGTATTCCGAAGAGATAACTTTCTACGCCCTGCTGGCGTGGCCGGAGTAGTGCTTACCGCTGGCGAAAGCCGTGATAGAGGTTGAGCAGACGAAATTCTTCCTGTTGCCTGATTCGAGCGGCTGTCAGTTCTTCGGCCTTGGAGAGCAGGAGTGCTCCGCCTGTTTCAAGGATGTGGCGCGGATTCTGCTTTTGTTGTCCGGCCATCGCCTGTGCGGCTCTTTCCATTACCAGTTGATGGTCCCACTCGCGCAATAACCCGTAATACTCGTCTGAATTTGAAGACGGATCTAAGGGAAGAAACGGGGCGGCCTGAGTGTGAAAGTAAAGGTGGTTTGTCTGTGCCTGTTTCGAAGCTGTCTTTTCCGGTTCCCAAACGGAGACCAGCGGCTCGACTAAAGCAGCGGGAGTGGCAAGCTCGATGGTTCGGAGTTCGTAAATACTTCCCTGCTTTTCGGTTGCAGAGACGAGAGAACAGGTCAGTCCCCAGATGACGACGGTGAATAACAGCTGACGCATGGCAGGCCCCCTTTCCGGCTCGATAAGTGAACGCGTTCCTTCAGCCGCGGTTCTTATCAGAACGAAGCCCATGTGTCGAGGCCTTTTGTCCAGTGCTGTTTGAGAGAAGATCTATTTTCACTCCTGCCCGCAGCGGATGTCTCATTCTGGTTGTGGGCCTGGTTGTGGGCTGCGCGACACCAGAAACATAATGAGCGCCAGGATGATTGACACCACCAGGATGACCAATCCGACGGTTCGGATTACCAGATATTCGCTTCGCTTGTCGCGGTTCGCCTCCTGCCGGGATTCCAGGGACTCAATTCTGCTTTGGATAGCCCAAAATTCATCGCCCACAGGACGTTTCCTACCGTGTTTGACGTAATAATCGTAATTCTTGACTCTGAAATCTTTGACAGTCTCTTCCTTCTGAATTTCGAGAACGCCGTTCTGCCAGTTGCCACTAAACAGACTGTACTGGGCATAACCTGCGACTCCGATGCCGATCATAAACAGACCGATGATGAGCGATACCAGCAGCATGCGGCGACTTTCGCGTTCGATCTGCTGAGACAGGTATGAGGCTTGTTCAGATTCTTCCGTCTCAAATATAGGGGTGGCGCTCTCTTCCGGATTCTGGCTCTGGACCTCAGGTTGCTGAAGTTCGCCCTCTTCAGTTCGAAGGGCTTCTCCCGAATCGCCTGATTCATCTTCTACCGAGTTCATCGTATTTGATCTCCCTGGAAATGTGCAGCGCATCTGTTCTGTTGCAAGCCGGGGACGTGGCTTGGCCCCGATGAACACCAGTATAAAAATGCTCACGCGCGATCACAAGACTGCGACGATGTCGGAACATCGTGCAGACGTTTCAGAACCGGACAGAGGGAGACTCACCCAGCTCAGTAAATGGGCCAGATGCCGGGGGTGGCGAGTTCGAGCACATGGTCGTCGGGATCGCGGAAGTAGAGGCTTTCGCCGCCGCGGGGCCAGCTCATGCGGCTGATAATTTCCACGCCTGCTGAGACGAGACGTTCTTCCCATTTGGCAAGGTCGTCCCGTTCGATGGCAAATGCGAAGTGGACCGGGCCATCGCCGTCATGGGGTGGAATCACACCCCCTTCGAGATGGGCTGCGGTATGCGTGGCACCCCGTTTGAAGATCAGAAACACGCTGCGGTCGCCGGCGTTCATGGCGCAGAACCGCTGGTCCTCCGCCATGATTTCGAATTCGAACAACTGCCGATAAAAGTCGACCGCGGTCTGCAGGTCATCTACGTAAATCGACGTCTCCAGTACGCCATGCACTTTCACTCTGGTCTCTCCTCTCAGGCTGCCTGACTCTGTGCTTCCGCTTCATAACGCAGGATATCACCGGGCTGACACTCCAAATATTCACAGATCTTTTCCAGCGTCGCGAAGCGAATCCCTTTGACTTTCCCCGACTTGAGCAGCGAAAGATTCTGCTCGGTGATTCCCACGTGTTTTGCCAGATCGCGTGAGGTGACTTTGCGTCGGGCCAGCATGACATCCAGTGTTATACAAATTCGCATCGATTCCTGCTTCGCTCGCTAAAACTCGTGTTAAGCTCTGATTCTACTATAGCTGAATTCCCGGCGGGTCACCAGACGTCTAAATGATCTGGGCGTGTTCTTCCGCGATCAGGCTGGCCCGCTTTAACAGATTCGCCAGCAGAAAGATCAGTGCTCCGACTCCCGCCAGGATGAACTGATTCGAACCGATGCTGATCGCCAGCATTTTCTGTCCGGGCGGATTATGCATCGTCAATACCACACTGAGCGCCGCTCCGCAGATGGGAGATAATAAAGCAGAGCCCATCAGCCCCAGGGCAAAACGTTTCAGCAGCCGACTGTTTTGTGTGCCCAGATAATCTTCGGCACAACAGGCTTTGAGAAAACGGCGTAGCGAAATCAGCCCCCAGTACGTGGGTGCGATCAGCAGTGCTGAGAGTAAAACCATGCCCACTTTAGTTGATACCGGCAGCGGAAAGGGAATGGCCTGGACAGGAATTCTGCCATTCTGTTTCGCGATCAGGTCGGCACAAAACCAGACCCAGATTAAAAATGCGGGCATCACCCAGAGGGATAGAGCACACAGATAATACAGAACACGGCAAATGACACTGGTACGATCTTTACGAGCCATCTCAGGAATCCTTTCCAAAGGGTTTGTTGTTGAACGGCGAATTTTTATCGTTTTACGATAAACAGCACAACCCCGGTTTTTGAGAATTCGGGATCGATTCCACTTCCCGCCGCTCTAACTCCCCTGCGATAGCCAGCCTCCCGGCTGTGGTGTTGCAGTGGACTGCGTATCGCGGTACCAGGCTTTGAGCTGCTTGAGCATTTTCGCAGCCTGGGCGGATTCGGTTTTCTGGAGGTCTTCTTTCTCGCCCGGATCGCGATCGAGGCGATAGAGTTCGACCTTTTCATTTTCGAAGGTGCCTGGTTTTGCGCGGGGATGCTGCACGACCAGTTTCCAGGGACCGTCCCGCATCGCTTCCGCGCGTCCGCCCCGATTCGAAAGTGAGGCCCAGAACAGCGGACGGGATGGGAGCGATTTCTGTTCAAACAGGACCGGGGAAAGATCGACGCCATCCAGGGGACGCTCCCGGGGCGGAGTGACGTCGGCAATCCCCAGCAGGGTCGGCATGACATCGATGCTGATCGCGGGGACATCCGAGACGGTGCCCGCCTCAATCTTACCAGGCCACCAGGCGATGGCAGGCACGCGATGTCCGCCTTCATAAACCGAACCTTTGGCGCCCCGCAGCGCGGGACTGCCACTCGGGAAATCACGCGAGGGACCATTGTCCGAGAAGAACAGCACGAACGTATTTTTATCGAGTCCCGATTTCACGAGGAACTCACGAATCTGCCCTACGCCTTCATCGACGGGGAGTGTCATCCCTTTGAACTTTTCGATGCGTTCCCCTTCATGGGCCGGCTTCCAGCGTTTCCAGCCTTCGGCTTCGGTGCGACGAATCGGATCGCCGGGAACCTGAACCGGATTGTGAATCGCTTCATGCGCCAGGTAGAGACAGAAGGGACGTTCCTGGTTGTCCTTGATGAACTGCAGGGCGTATTGGTTGATCAGGTGCGTCGAGTAGCCGGGTTCCTCGGTCTCCTGGCGTCCGTGCCACCAGTCGTGTTTGACGTGGTCTCCTACATGGCTGATGAAATCGATATTGCCGCTGTGATAACCGACGAAGGTATCGAACCCGTGATTGTCGGGATGGAACTCTGCGGAATTGTGCGGGTAGCCCTGGTGCCATTTCCCGATCAGGCCGGTCTGGTAACCTGCCTGTTTCAACAGTTCGGCGAAGGTGTTTTCGCTGCGTTTCAAACCTTTCAGATGTTCGGGATGATCGCTGACCGGATGGATGACCGCTTCAATGCCGGCCCGTTGCTGATAGCGACCGGTGAGCAGACCGGCCCGCGTGGGCGAACAGACGGTGCCCGAAGAATGAAAGTCGGTCAGCTTCAGGCCTTCCGCCGCCAGCCGATCGATCTCGGGAGTTTTAAAGTAGGGATTGCCGAAACAGCTGACTCCGGCATAGCCCATATCGTCGACCATAATCACGATCAGATTAGGTCGATCTCCCGGCGTCCGCGGGGTTGCGGCCGTGGTACTTCGTAGAACAGACAGGGAGAGACAGAGCGTCAACAGGCACAGACTTAAGCTACGCATCCCGGAATTGAGCACGATTCGATTCCTCTTTGATAACAGGTAGAAACGGGAAGATCAGGCGGGTCGCGATTCGATTATAACAGACGCGAGAGGAAAAGCACGGTTGCACTCCCAGAGACTGCTATGACAGTCTGACCGGCGTCCTTTGAAATCTGAAATTTCTGCTTGCGTTCCTGCAAACAATTCCGGAATATTGTACTTCAGATCAGTCGATCCAATTTCATTTCTTATCTTTCTGGATCTCTTAACTGGCGGGACCGAATCATGATTCAATTCCAGTGTGAACACTGTTTTCAGGATTATAAAGTCCGCGATGACCGTGCGGGGCAGACCCTGAAGTGCAAATCCTGTGGAGAGCGGATGCAGGTTCCTGCAGGTGAGGATGACCTGCTGGACGATTTCTACGAAGACGACGAGGAAGTCTACGAGAGCCCGGCGAGGCCGGCACGTAAAAAGACGTCATCTAAAGGGGGCAAACAGAAAAAGCAGTCGGGTAACAGCGCTAATTCTCCGGTGACCCTGATTGCTGGTATTGTGGCCTTCGTAGTGATGTTCTTTGTCTCTTATACGCTGGTCCGTTCCCTGATGGGAGGGGGAGAACCGGAAGAGATCGCACAGCCGCACCAGGAACTGGCTCCCGCTGGAGTGACACCAGCGCCCGCTCCCGCGCCTGTTGAGGAAAAAGCCGAGTCAGAACCACCGGCGAAACCGATGGAGGTCGCGAAAACCAAGCCGGTGAGCAGTCAACCGGCGGAGAAGAAAGCGACGCCGGCTCCTACGAAACCGAAACCCCAGCCGGAACCGGAGCAGAAGTGGACGTCCCTCGTCGATCCACCGCTGGTGACCGCGGACTGGCCGGAATCGTCACGCTTGAAAATTGACCTGAAGAATGCGGAAGAGAAACTGGTGGTGCCCAGCGGTTCCGGCCCGGTGGTCGCCGTGCAGTACAAGAACCGCAGTCTGTATCACTTTGACATCTGGAACCTGGCGACGGAGAAGAAAATCGGTGAGATCTCGATCACGCCTCCCCAGGAATGGATGATCCTGACGCCCAAATTCAAACTCAGTGCAGACGGGAAATATCTGCTGCTGAATATTACCGAACGCACGTCGAAAATCCCCAAGCTGGTCTGCTGGGATACCACGACCGGGAAAATCGTTTCCGAATGGCAGGTTGATGCGCCCGGCAGCGTGGTCTCTTTATATGAAATCTGCGGGAACAACGGCGCGTTCGTGCAGTTGATCCGCAAAGACGGGGGCAAGTACAAAACGATTCTCAAACGCTGGGACCTGCAGACCGGAAAGCTCGAACAGGAAAGCGAGATCAAATCCAGCGAGTTCGCGAGCCACAGTTACCTGGTCAGCCCGGGAGGCAACTACCTGGCGACCAATACAAGTAACAAAGTTTTCTTCTACGACCTGCGTACGCTGAAACTGCTCTATCTCATGGAGCTGGATGGTCACCTGGATCCCCGTGCGAAATATTATTCGCTGCAGGCCCTGGATTTTTCGCGGGACGGCAAACAACTGGGGATGCTGGTCACCGAATCGGGCAAAACCGAGATCTGGCTGGTGAACCTGGAAGATGGCAAGCCGGAACGGGCCTTCGAAATAGCCGGCAACCTGAGCGATCAGTTCAGTCAGCCTTCCTACGAAGGGAACAAGCTGGAACTGACCCCCTCCGGCAGAAGTTTTCTGCTCTACGGTGCCCTGCTCGTCGATCGCGAGAGCCGGCGGAGTGTGTGGGTCCTCGAACCGCCGCCGAACGTGATTATCCGCCGCCCCCTCTACCTGACTCCCCATTACCTGTTTGCAAACACCGACAGTGCGCTGACCGATGACAAGGGGCGTCTGCGACTTAACCGTAAGCCTCAACTGGTGACAGTACCTCTGCCGGAGAAACAGATCACCGATGGTCTGGCGGCTTACCAGAGCGAATCGGGTGCGATTCTGAGGACCGGCTCGAAAGTCAGTATCAATGTCAACGTGGTGAATATTAAATTCGGCAAGGAGGACGAAGTCAAAGAAGTTCTGCAGGAAGTGCTCAAAGATCGCCTGGAAGCGGATGGTTTTGAAGTGGCGGAGGACCAGCCGCTGATCTTCCAGATGGAGTACCAGGAACAGGATGGTAACAAGCTGCAGATGTCGAAACGGGGTCGGCCCTCCCCCGGCAATCCGCTGGGACGCACTCCCACCGGGGAAACACTGCAATCGACGGCAGCCGCGTTTAAGCTGTCGTGGGTGCAGAAGTCACCCAAGCGGACGCTGTGGACCAAACAGGTGCTGGTCAATCCCCGCTTTCTGATTCTCCGGAATGCCACCGAACAGGAGGCCCGCGAGCAGATGTTTGAGGGACTGCAGAACCGGCTGATGGGAGAACTGATCCCCTACTTCATCCCGAAAGAAAAAGGGCTCTCGATGCTGCCCGGCGAGACACAACTGCCGGAGTAATCCTTCACTTTCCGACTCATTGTGCTTCATCCATCACGGTTCAACCGAGACTTCTCTCGAAAGCGGTATTGAACTGCGCGTGATACTCGGATTACAATACAGGATATACACGTCCATTAATATAATGGCGCACTGACTTTGTATCTGCTATTCAATTGAAGGATGAATCCATGCGTAAACTGGTTTACGGCTTAATTTGTGGTCTGTTCATAATAGGACTCGGGACCGATGCGGAAGAAATCCAGACGGCACGTGCCGACGATGCTGATAAGTGCGAAAGTAAGCCAGGCGATGAACAGGACCTGGAAGGTGAGAAGCGACTCAGCAAATTCATGCACGAAAAACTGACCAGCTCCCAACTCGTGCTCGAAGGACTGATGATCGAGGATTACGAGAAGATGCAGAAGGGGGCTAAACGCATGATCGAGATGAGCAACGCCACCGAATGGCAGGTTGTCGAGGGCCCCATTTTTGCCCGTCAGAGTGAAGAGTTTCGTTCCGCAGCCAAGCAGGTGATTAAATTCGCCAAAGAGAAAAACATCGACGGTGCCTCACTCAGTTATCTGCATCTGACGATGACCTGCATCAACTGCCATAAGAAGGTCAACAAAGTCCTGATTTCGCAGCGTTAGGATTTCACAACGAAAAAAACAACGGGACCTGTGAAGCGAATTCACAGGTCCCGTCAGTTCAATGCAAGTGATACTCAGAGTGCTACTTTTCAGTAGACGCTGTCTTCTCGGATGGTTTCGCGGGGGTGATGCGAATGACGCGTCCCGCGACATGTTCGTCGCCGTCCATCTCGACCGTGCGGATCCGCAGCAGATGCGTGCCCGCTTTCAATCCGTCGGGCAGCTTGGCCTGCCAGAGATGGGTTGAGTTCTTGGCCTTGGGGAGATCGCGATAAGCTTTCGCTTCGACGCCGTTCTCCGTTTCGGAGAGTTTCTTGAAGCTGGGATCGATGGTGACAATCCGCTCCATGGGAGCCCAGCTGCCGGACTCGCCGATCTGCATTTCCACCTTCGATTTTTCTGAGCCGTTAAATACGTTAACCATCACGTTGGTTTCCGCGACCTTGTCAACTGTGACCGCTTCGGGGGCGATGATATTCATCTGGTATTTTGCAGCCCGACCGGCGGCTCGAAAGTCCAGGTTATATTCTTTACCGTCAAAGGTAATGATGGAATAACCGTTGGGAGCACCGTCGGCCATCATCGTATGCGGAATGCCCCGTTCATCCGGCGCACCGGACCACCAGCTGCCGCTGACGGTCACATTGATGATGTGATGGTGTGGCTTCGCCCCCCGCCAGCCATCTTCTTTGGTGATGAAGCGGTGTTCGTGGTGGTGGGTATGACCGGAAATGGACATACAGAAGGGACGCTTTTCAATCAGGCGGTACAGGTCCTGGCGATCTTCGACGCCGACCAGCGGGATGTGCATCATCAGGACGACGAGCTGATCTTCGGGAATCTGCTGCAGATCGTTCTTGACGAATTCGATCTGCTCCTTGCCGAGACCACCCTGGTATTTCCCTTTTTTCTTTTTGTTCTTCTTTGATTCGTCGGTGACGATCCATTCGATGTCGTCCAGCACGATGAAATGCACGGTGCCGTAATCGAAGGAGTAATAAGAGGGACCGAAGGCCCGCTCGAATGTTTCATCGCTCAACTTATCGTTGGGGGCATCATAGTTGATGTCGTGGTTGCCGATCACGTTGTACCAGGGAATTCCCAAGAGGGCGATGCCCCGTGCCTGCGATTCGAACAGCGACAGATCGTCGAACAGAATGTCGCCCAGCGTGACGCCGAACGAAGCATCGGTGCCGACGAGGTCTTCGATTACATCATGGGCGATGTAGTCGATCTCTTTCTGATCGCGGGGCTGTGGATCACCGAAAAAGAGGGCGCGGAACTGATTAGGCTCTTTCTGCGGATAAAGGGGAAAGTCGACCGATTCTGGCAGCGGTCCGGTGGGAGCGACGCCGGCGAAGTGTGACTTGGGTGAGCCCTTGGGTTTATGAATGTAATAGAACTCGGGTGTGAGATTCTTGCTCAGCGGTGTCCGCCAGTTGCGGGGTTTGATGACGAACAGAATGGTGTCATCGGTAACGGGCAGTTCATACTTTCCGTTTTCATCGGTGCGAACCACCTTGAGGCCATTCGAGACCGCAACGCCCGGCAGCGTTTTCTCGCCCGCATCGAACTTCCGGTTCTGGTTAGCATCATGAAATACATATCCGGTGGCAGTTTTACCTGACGATTCCGCCCGGCTCAGCCCCTGCTGGGTCAGCAGGAACATTCCTGCCAGCAGCATGGTAGTCAGTGTGAAGCGACGCATTGAAATATCCTTGTAAAGAATCCCGTGGTCTAAACAATCTTTAGTAATATGTTACGTCACCGAGGGACGAGACAAAACCCACAGCCTCACTTTTTCGGCAGAGTTCTATCTGGCCATACAGACAGCACGTAATCAAATAAAACAACCGGAGGATGCGATTCCAGCAGATCCTCCGGTTGTGAACATTCAGTAAAACAGAGTCAGTTCATTAAAAGCCTGTCTTAGAAGTTATCAATTACTTCCCGGTTGGCACGGGTGCCCAGGGCCTGGTAGATGGTCTGACTGATATTTTCAGAAATGAAGCGACAGGAACCGTCGGCCAGTCCAACCTGAACCCCCCCGGTATGCTGACTCCGCAGAGCAGCGATCTGGGTTCCGTCATTCGCTTCCGTACAGGGCATTTCAGCGGTGTTGGAACATTTTGCCAGAATATCCGCGGTCGTGCTGTTCGGATTGCGGCCGGTACTGAAGGCAGATCCGCCCATGCCGGAGTAAACCCAGGCACCACGGGCATCGGACGTATTATCGTTGATGTAGTTTACTTCCCCGGTCAGCAGGGTGTTACTGGTCCCATCTTTGATGTCCCGAATCCCGATCGAAGAGTTAATCGTGAAGATGCCACCAGAGGCATTCGTGTAGGAATCGGTCAGATTGCCGTTTCCGTAGTTGGCAGCGTAGTTACCGCGGGACATGTGCTCGATTGAGCGAAACGCGACGTTACTGCGGCGATCCCAGGGATGACTGGGGCAACGGTAAGCAGCGGGGCTCCAGTGCCCGAAGATATTGTTCATGTAATCCAGAGGGTCACGACCATTCAACACGGGAGCAGCTTTATCCCAGAGCGAGCTCTGTTCCATTTGTGGCAGGATGTAGAGCAACCAGTTGCCTCCCAGGCTGTGCTGATCGGTACATTCCTGGAGACCGGTCAGGTTGGTGGGGGGAGTACCGCCGCACAGACCGATGACACCACCAGGAGGGAAGACCCCGTGCGTGTCGTGGTAGTTCTGCAGGGCCAGGCCCAGCTGTTTGAGATTGTTTTTACATTGACTGCGGCGGGCAGCTTCGCGGGCCTGCTGCACTGCGGGCAACAGCAGCGCGATCAGAATCGCAATGATCGCGATGACCACGAGCAGTTCAATCAGAGTAAAACCACGACGGTTTTTTCCGGTAACGGACTCGGACGAAATCAGACGTAACATCTTCTTCTCCTTGATATGTAAATGAAAACTATAAGACAGACAGGCGGAGTAAATCGTGATGAATCGTCTTGCCTGCAGGGACGATTAGGGATCGGTGTATTCCGGTGTCGGTGTGGAATCGCCGGGAACACCTTCTTCGGGTTCTCCCGAGCAACCGGTCAGGGACAGAGTCAGACAGAATACACAGCACAACAGCAGGTAGTATTTTTTCATGAGAATCAGCTCCTCTCATTCAGGAAACAACAGCTCAGCCGAAGAATGGGTTCAAACGTGCCATTCTCCAGCTGGCTTGTTTAATGGAATCAAAACGGAACATCGCTTAGAAGTTATCAATCACTTCACTGTTCGCACGGGTTCCCAGGGCCTGATAGATGGCCTGACTGATATTTTCCGAGATAAACCGGCAGGAACCGTCGGCCAGTCCGACCTGGACGCCCCCGGTATGATGACTGCGGGAAGCCGCAATCTGGGTTCCGTCGTTTCCGGCGGTACAAGGCAACTCGGTAGTGGTGCTACAGCTGGCCAGGATGTCGGCAGTGGTCGAGTTCGGGTTTAAACCCGTGCTGAAAGCGGAACCACCCATGCCGGAATAAACCCAGGCACCACGAGCATCAGAAGTGTTGTCGTTGTTGTACATGATCTCGCCGGTCAGCAGGGTATTACTGGTACCGTCTTTGATGTCCCGAATCCCGATCGCAGAGTTGATGGTAAAGACACCTGCATGGGTGTTCGTGTAAGACTCTGTCAGGTTGCCGGAACCGTAGTTGGCAGCGTAGTTGCCACGTGACATGTGCTCCAGGGCACGGAACGCGACGTTACTGCGACGATCCCAGGGATGGCTGGGGCAGCGGAATGCTGCGGGAGCATAATGTCCAAACACGTTATTCATGCTGTCCAGCGGATTATTCGTATTCAGAATCGGAGCTGCATTTTCCCACAGGGAACTCTGTTCCATCTGGGGCAGAATGTAGATCAGCCAGTTGCCACCCAGGCTCTGACCACTGCATTCCTGGCTGCCGGAAATATTGGTCGGAGGATTTCCGGCACAGGTTCCAATCACTCCACCGGGAGGGAAGACGCCGTGCGTATCATGATAGTTCTGCAGTGCAATCCCCAACTGCTTGAGATTGTTTTTGCACTGGCTGCGACGTGCGGCTTCACGAGCCTGCTGCACAGCGGGTAACAGTAACGCAATCAGAATGGCGATAATCGCGATTACCACCAGCAACTCGATCAAAGTAAAACCACGACGATGTACTGCAACGGCAGTACGCGCGCCGGCAGGGCGCGAAAAGCGAAGAAGCATCAAAGCAACTCCCAAAAAACGAAGAGAAAAACAGATTGACTTGGCGTTTCAAGGCACTTTGATGCCGAGGATGGTCTTGACTGACCGTTTTGTCGGAAGGTTAGGCAGGAAGGATGCTCCGCAACTCCGAAGTTGCAGGAATCCTACAAGGTGTTTATTAAGATTGAATGTCGAATAAATGAAATGTCGTTTCTAATCCGCCGCTGTGTTCCCATGCATACCATTCTTTTTTGAAAAAATTGTCTGATTGAGAAAGAAAGTCTGTAACGCGCGCCGAAATCGTCGTGTGAGCGACGGTCCCAGTCTGTGCGGTCCAAAACCGGGCCCGGGATTGACGCGGCACAATGGTTGTCTCATAGTAAATAGAAATACTTTCCGCTCTGACCTCCTTTGCAAGAGCACCTCGACACCAGAAACATTCAGGAACCGACACCATGCTGCAGTCTTGCCGTTTCTCAAGCCCCTCTTTATTTAAATGTTCGCTCTGGCTGACAGTCATCGCTCTCGTCTTCAGTTCCAGTCTTGAAACACAGCGTGTGCAGGCCGCTGATTCTGTGCGTGTGCTCTGTTACAACATTCATTACGGACAGGGAACTGACGGCAAATACGATGTAGCCCGACTGGCGAAGGTGATTGCACAGACTAAGCCGGACCTGGTCGCCCTGCAGGAAGTCGACGTAGGTGTAAAACGCTCCAATCGTGTTCACGAAGCACAGCGCCTGTCGGAACTGACGGGGCTCGAAGTTCGCTTCGGACCGACGCAGCATTATGAAGGGGGGCTGTTTGGGAATGCAGTGCTGACGCGCCTGCCGATTCTGGATGTCATGATTCAGCCACTCCCCTATACCGAAAGTACTCCCGAACGGGTGACTTATCCGCGGGGCGCAATCGTCGTGACCGTGAAGGGTCCCGATGGGAAGCCGCTGCGATTCATCAGCACGCACTTTCAACATAATGTGCCTGAGGATCGAGTCGCGGAAGCCAAAGCCATCAATCAGTATTTCGCGTCCGAGTCTGAAGTCCCCACGATCCTTGCGGGAGACATGAATGCCCGCCCGGAAGAAGAGCCGATTCAGGTTCTGCTCAAACGCTGGACCAACGCCATCGATAAAGACGCGTCCCCAACCGCGCCTTCGACGAAGCCCCGCTCCCGGATTGATTACATCTTTTATCGACCGGCTGCCCGTTTTGAAGTCATCGAAACCAAAGTCATCAATGAACCGCTGGCCTCGGATCACCGTCCGGTGTTTGCCATCCTGAAACTCACACAGGAGTAACCCGATGCGAAACTGTCTTTCCTGGATGTGCCTTGTCGCACTGCTGCTCACGAGTGTCACTCAGAGTGTGCGCGGTGCAGAACAACAGGCGACGCCGGTGAGCTCGATCCGCGTGCAGCCCGGCTTTCAGGTGGAGTTGCTGCGTTCGGCGCAGTCGGGAGAAAGCTCCTGGATCAGCATGACATTCGATGATCGGGGACGCGTGATCCTGGGACTGGACGATGTCGGCCTGGGTCGGCTCACTTTCAATGATAATACCGACAAGGTCGCGTTCGAAAAAATCGACGACAAATTAAAACACTGTCGCGGTGTGTTGTATGCCCACGACAGCCTGTATATCAGTGAGACGAACGGCGAGGGGCTGCATCGCTTCCAGGATACGAATGGCGACGGTCAGTTCGATCAGCGGCAGTTGTTGAAACCACTGGATTACCGCAGCCGGTTCGGACATGGCAGCAATCAGCTCGTACTCGGCCCCGACAAAAACATCTATCTCGTCGTCGGTAATGATGTGTCGTTTCCGGAGGGAGTCTCCCCTCAGTCTCCCTATCGCGATCCGCAGAACGATCAGTTGCTGCCCAACCCGCACGACGCCGGTCAGGACAATCGTGTCGGCTACATTCTTAAGACCGACCCGGCTGGGAAAACCTGGGAGATTCTCGCAGGGGGATTTCGGAACCAGGTCGACATCGCCTTTAACCCCGAGGGGGAGATGTTTACTTACGACGCCGACATGGAATGGGACATCGGCCAACCCTGGTATCGCCCGACCCGCATAAATCATATTATTCCCGGCGGCGAGTATGGCTGGCGGTGGGGAACCGGCAAATGGCCCGAGTATTATGCAGACAGTCTGCCCAGCACGCTGAATACGGGGCTGGGTTCTCCGACCGGGATGGTCTTCGGCACCGAGAGTCACTTTCCGCCCCGGTTCAAAAACGCCATGTATATCGCCGACTGGCAGAATGGACGCATCCTGCTCGTGGACCTGATTCCTGCGGGAGCCAGTTATCAGTGTCAGTATGAAGTCTTTCTGGAAGGGGGGCCGCTGAATGTGTGTGACATGCAGTTCGGTCCTGATGGTGCGCTGTATTTCATCACCGGTGGTCGCGGCTCACAATCGGGCCTGTATCGCGTGACTCCGCGAGCCGATCAGAGTCCGACTTCCCAGGCTCCTGAAATCAGTGCGCAGGACCGTCAGCAGGGAGAAACCGCGCGGCAGTTGAGGCGGAACCTCGAACCATATCTCAACTCACCTGTGCCTGAGATCGACGTGCTCTGGACACACTTGAGCAGTGATGACCGCTGGCTGCGTTTCACCGCCCGCAAGGCACTGGAAAACCAGGATGTCTCCCGCTGGCGTGAACGGGCCCTTTCAGAGACGAAGCCGGTTGCAGCGATCGAGGCGTTGATTGCCCTGTGTCATCAGGGAACCCCTCAAGATCGAGACGCAGTCCTGACAGCGCTGAACCGGATCGAGATCAGCGCGCTATCGCAGGAACAGTTACTGGCGTTACTGCGTGCTTATGAACTCAGTTGTATTCGACTTGGTAAACCGACGTCAGCCCAGGCGGCGACAATCAGAGAGCGACTGAGCCCCCTGTTTCCGCATGCGACCAGCAGCGCGAATCACATGTTGTGCGAACTGCTGGTCTATCTGAACGATGAATCGGTCGTTCCCCGAGCCATGACGCTGCTCGCTGATACATCGCCCCAGGAAGATCAGATCCGCACCGCCCGTGCCTTGACTCAGGCCTCCCGCGGCTGGACTCCGGATACCCAGCGTCAGTTCCTCGCCTGGCTGGGGATGGCCCGCCACTTTACGGGGGGTAAGCAGTTGACCGAACGGCTCCGCGATATTCGCGTGGACTTCCTGAAGTTACTCAGCGACACACAACAGCAGGAGTTCAGGGAGGAGATCGCGGCCCTCGACAAACCGCTGGAAGTGGAAGAGGTGGTTCCCGCGCGGCCCGTGGTGAAAGACTGGCAACTGACCGATCTCGAACCGCATCTGGTTTCAGTGACACAGAACCGTTCCTTCAAAAACGCGCGACAGGCGTTGCTGGCGGCAAACTGTCTCAAGTGTCATCGTATCGGCTCTACGGGAGCGCAGATCGGCCCGGATCTGTCGAATGTTGGCAAACGCTTTGACAGCCGGGCGATTCTCGAATCGATCATTGAACCGTCCAAAGTGATGGATCCGAAATACCTTTATACTGTCTACGTCCTCAGCAGCGGCAAGATCGTGACCGGCAGACCGGTGGGGGTCAGCAAGACAACCATCACTGTTGAAACCGATCCGATTCGTCAGACCACGGTGCCGGTGCTCCGCGAGGAAATCGAGGAAGCCGTCCTTTCGAAAACGTCGCCGATGCCCGCCAGCCTGATCAATGTGCTCACACAGGAAGACATTCTGGATCTGCTGGCCTACCTCAAGGCGGGCGGCGATCCCGGGGCTGCCGCGTTTCAACAGTCGAATTGAGCGGATTCTGAAAGGACCACCGCATGCCTGTGCTCAAGACATTGCTGATACTGATCTGCAGCACGCTCAGCGTCGCAGCTGCGGAGCCGGTCAACCTCAACAGCCTGCCCTCTGACCTGTCAGTGCCTGAGGTCACGCGGGGTACACCTGCTCCCGGCCAGCGGGTCTGGCAGACGAATCAGGGGTTCGAAAAGACCGAAATCGTCCATGCACTGTATCTGCCGACGGACTGGCGGCCCGGTAAGAGGTATCCGGTGATTATGGAGTACCCGGGCAACGGCGGTTATCACAATGCCTTGAATGACGTCAGTCGGGGCCGTGTGCAGGACTGCAAACTGGGCTATGGTTTGTCCGGCGGTGTCGGCATGATCTGGGTCAGTCTGCCCTTCGTGGATCCGAAAACGGGTCAGCATGCCGTCAAATGGTGGGGCGATCCGGACGCGACAGCCGACTATTGTAAACAGACCGTGGCCCGCATCTGCAGGGAATATGGCGGCGACGCGGAGAATGTCATCCTCACCGGCTTTTCGCGGGGTGCCATCGCCTGTAATTTTATTGGACTGCGAGACGCGGAGATCGCCAAACTCTGGAAAGCGATGCTGCCCCACAGTCATTACGACGGCGTACGCAAGTGGAATTACCCCGACAGTGATGCCGCGTCTGCTCGCCAGCGACTGGTGCGGGTCGGAACGCGTCCCCAGTTCATCAGCCATGAAATGAGTACGCAGCAGACAGAAGCGTATCTCAAAGAGAGTGGCGTGCCAGGGCAGTTCACGTTTATGGCACTCCCCTACCCCAATCATTCCGATGAATGGGTATTGAAAGATATTCCCCAGCGGAGCCGGGCGCGTGAATGGCTCCAGAACATCGTACAACAAACAGCAACCGACTGAATCCTTCCCCGAAACGAGGCACTCCCATGCACCGCATTGCTCCCTGGATGCTCTGCTCCTTCTCTTGTCTGCTCCTGCAGAATGTCACTCTCCGCGCAGCGGAACCGGAGCCACAACCCCGTCCGCACATCGAGATCCGCGGGATCTACGGCGGTGCGCCGACACAGTTACTGGAACAGAACCGCAGCCTGCCTGAACTGGGCGTGAATGCGATTTTCATGGGCTCAGGCAGTCTTTCAACAGAAAAGATCGCGGAACTCAAGCGACAGGGAGCCAAGGTCTTTGCCGAGTTCAACACGCTGCATGTCGCCGGCTATCTCAAGGAGCATCCGGATGCGGCTCCGATCGGTGTGGATGGGAAGGTCTCACCTCCCCCGCATGGCTGGCAGGGCATCTGTCCGACTCATCCCGGCTATCGGAAATATCGGATGGAGGAATTTCGTCGCGTGCTCAAAGAGTATGAGATTGATGGCATCTGGCTCGATTATCATCACAGCCATGCCAGCTGGGAGCGGGCCGAGCCGGACATGCCGGACACCTGTTTCTGTGAACGTTGTCTGAAACAGTATCAACAGGATACGAAAACCAGCCTACCCGAGGCACCGACGGCCGAACTTTCGCAACTGCTGCTGGGAGAACAGAAAGCGAAGTGGACACAGTGGCGATGTGACGTCTTCACCGACTGGGTCCGCGAGTTTCATTCGATTATCAAGGAGACACGACCGAAAGCACTGCTGGGCACATTCCATTGCCCATGGACCGACACCGAATTCGACGGGGCGCTGAAAAACAAGCTGGCCATCGATCTCAAGGCCCAGGCGCAGTACATCGATGTTTTCAGCATCATGCCTTACCATGCCCGCTTCAATCATCCCCAGGACCCGGCCTGGATTTCACGACAGACGGCCTGGCTGGGAAAGTACCTCGGTATCAAGGGGCAGCCTGGCGAGCGGCACAAGATCTGGCCCATCGTGCAGCTCTCGGACTGGGGAGAAACAGTGCCCGTCAAACAGGTGACGCCGGTCCTCGACCATGGGACGCGTCCTCCGGCGACCGGGGTGATGGTCTTCCGCTGGGGTTCCCTGCATCCCCAGACCGACAAGGTGGAGGCGATGATCGAATACTATCGCGCCATTCGGCCGTGAGCCGGACGGGAATCTGTTTATTGACAATCCGACAGGCGCGGTCTATAACCAACGCGAACTGAAATCACCTGCAGATAGACGGATTGCGACCATGCTGACAGTACTTTCTCCGGCCAAATCACTGAACCTGGATCCTCAGAAACAGACCTCGAAATATTCGACTCCCGAATTCCTCGAGGAGGCAGAAACGCTCGTCAATAAACTGAAGCGGATGTCGCGGAAAGCGCTGGGCGAACTGATGAGCATCAGTGACGATCTGTCCGAATTGAATCGTGGCCGTTTCAATGAATGGTCGCGTCCCTTCACAACGAAGAATGCCAAGCAGGCCGTGCTGACGTTTAACGGGGATGTTTACCAGGGATTGAATGCCAGTCAGTTCAAGGCACGCGACCTGGCGTATGCCCAGGATCATCTGCGAATCCTGTCCGGTCTGTATGGCGTGCTGCGTCCGCTCGATCTGATGCAGGCGTATCGGCTGGAAATGGGAACCAGTCTCAAGACACGGCAGGGAAACTCGCTGTACGATTTCTGGGGCGATAAAATCACCGAGTCGCTCAAGGCGGATCTCGACAAACAGAAACAGCGGGCCTTGGTGAATCTCGCTTCGAATGAATACTTCAAATCGGTGAAACCGAAACAGCTGGGATGCCCGGTGATTACGCCGGTCTTCAAGGAAATCAAGGATGGCAAATCGCGGACGATCGCCCTGTTCGCGAAGCAGGCCCGCGGTCGGATGGCGGCCTGGATGATACAGAACCGCATCGATGCCCCCGCTGACCTGACCGGTTTCAACCTGGATGGTTACGAGTACCAGCCCGATGAATCGACTGACAGCAAACTGACCTTTTCCCGCCCGCAACCACCGCCGGTCGGAAAAAAATAACTTCCACTCTCTCAGGATCAAAGCACAATGACGGAGCAGGCACTGCATCAGCAACTGGACCAGATGATTACCGGCTACTGGACATCGCAGGCGATTTATGCGGCGGCGAAACTGGGAATCGCTGACCTGCTGGTCGACCAGCCCCAGACCGCGGCCCAACTCGCGTCCGCTACTGACACGAATGCAGGCGCCCTGTATCGGGTGTTGCGAGCACTGGCCAGCATCGGGATCTTTGAGGAAAACGAGCAGCAGGAATTTGCTTTGACGCCGATGGCGGAATTTCTGCGGAGCGATGTCCCCGGTTCCAAGCGGGCGCTGGCGATGATGTCGGGCGATGAGCAGTTCCAGTGCTGGAGCGAGATCATGTACAGCGTGCAGACCGGAAAGACCTCGTTCGATAAGGTCTTCGGTCAGCCGATCTTCGAATACCTGTCTCAGCATGAAGACAAAGGCCAGATTTTCGACCAGGCGATGATGGGCATTCACGGCCGGGAAACCGGAGAGATCATGCAGGCCTACGATTTCTCAGGCATTCAGACCCTGGTTGACGTGGGCGGCGGAAACGGTTCGAACATTGCCCACATTCTGCAGCAGTACCCCGAGATGCAGGGGATTCTGTTCGACCTGCCTCACGTTGTCGAACGGGCTCAACAACACATTGAGGCTGCGGGACTGAGTGAGCGGTGCGAAATTGTGGGAGGCAACTTCTTTGAAGTGGTGCCCACGAACGCGGATGCCTGGTTCATGCGGCACATCATTCATGACTGGGACGATGAAAAGTCGCTCACGATTCTCAAAAACTGTCACACCGCGATGCCTGCAGACGCTAAACTGCTGGTTGTGGAAAGTGTGATCCCGGCAGGCAACGAACCGTTCGCCGGCAAGTTTCTGGACCTGGTGATGCTGATGATCCCCGGCGGCAAGGAACGGACGGCCGAAGAGTATCGCAGCCTGTTCGCCGAGGCAGGCTTTGAGCTGACGCGCATTATCCCGACGGAATCCGAGCTGAGTATTATCGAATGTGTTAAGCAGTAGATCTGGAATGCCGGTTGTCTGTCGGTCGATGCGACTCGTCCCGAATAGATGTGAGCTGAAGTGAGGAGACCCTGAGATGACCGACGAACCTCATGCGCAACAACTGGAGCGGATGATAACCGGCTATTGTATTTCACAGAGCATTTATGCCGCCGCCAAACTGGAAATCGCCGATCAGTTGACTGCGGGCCCCCGGACCGCGGCACAACTGGCGGAAGCGACGCAGACCGATGCGGACTCGCTGTACCGCCTGCTCCGCGCCCTGGCCAGTGTGGGGATCTTTGCGGAAAACGAACAGGGAGCCTTCTCCCTCACGCCACTGGCGGAGCCGCTGCGCAGCGATCATCCGGAATCCAAACAGGCCTGCGCGATCATGAATGGCGAAGACCAGTTCCGGCCCTGGTGCGAAATCATTTACAGCCTGCAGACCGGGAAACCGGCTTACGACAAGATCTGGGGAAAATCGGTGTTTGAGTTTCTGGCCGAACATCCGGAGCAGGCGCAGATCTTCGACCGGGCGATGACCGGCATCCACGGTCGCGGGAACGATTCGATCCTGGATGCTTATGATCTTACTGATACCCGGGTCCTGGCGGATGTCGGCGGGGGCAATGGCTTGCACCTCGCTGGAATTCTGCAGGCGAACCCTCATCTGCACGGCCTGCTGTTCGATGTGCCGCATGTCGTCGAACGGGCCCAGTCCCAGATCGACCAGGCCGGTTTGTCCGATCGCTGCCAGCTGGTCGGTGGAGACTTTTTCCAGTCACTGCCCCAGGGACCGGATGCGATTCTCCTGCGGCACATCATTCACGACTGGAACGACGAGCAATCACTGCGCATTCTCAGGAACTGTCATACGGCCCTGCCGGACGGGGGCAAGCTGTTGATCCTGGAGAGTGTCATTCAGCCGGGTAATGCGGCCTTCTGGGGGAAGTTCGTGGACCTGATCATGCTGCTGGTGACGGGGGGCAGAGAACGGACGGCCAAGGAATTCCGTCTGCTCTATGAGCGGGCCGGCTTTGAACTGACGCGGATTGTTCCTACCTCGTCCGATCTCTCGATTGTGGAAGGCGTCAAACGCTGATCGCTGCGATTGCGGGATCAGGGAAAGCGGACAGAAAGACCGGCGCCGGCGAAGAAGTCAGACGCGCCTTCGCTCAGGCCGACGCCCGCACTCCAGTCGAGTTGCACATTGTTATTGATCAGGAAGGTGAACCCGGCATCAAAATAGTGTTCCGTGCGAGCGGTACGGGCGCCGCTGGGAATCAGCACGAACCATTCGGTAAACGCGCTGAGTTGACTGTTCAACGTATAATTGACTGAGCAGGACTGGGCCATCTCCAGGAAGTACTTCCCGCTGGTGTCGATATCTGCATAGCCCTGCGTGGATGCAGCGACGGAGACAATCTGGTTCAGCTGCCAGGCATAGATCAGATCGACGCCCGGTTCCACATGCTGAGAGGTAAAGGCCAGGCTTCCGGTCGGCACGCTCATCGATGTAATCAGCGCCATTTGTGGCAGAATGCCTGCCTGCGGTGTCAGAGCAAACTGCAGTGCCAGGTCCAGATCCTGGGTGCCGAAAGTGCTGTTATGCCAGGTACCGATCTGTGCCGCCTGTTGCAGGGGTGAAAAGCCGACGCGAAACTCCAGCCAGTCTGCCAGGATCCCCTGTCGCCAGAGGAACTCACCAAAGGACTGATAGCGAACGTCCTGGCCCCCCTCGTTACTTTTCAGATACGTGTAACCCGATTCAACCTGCGTCACGCCCCGCCCCACGGTCACCGAAGTGGATGTGAAGTTAGGGCGATCGGTCTGCAACGGCTTGTCCAGTTGAGGACCGCCCGAACATTCCGGGCCCGCGTTCCACTGAAACAGGGTGCCACAACAGGGGGCGAAGTAGAGACCCGTAACCGGCGCGACCGGTAAGGCCGCGGGTTCTGTCTCGGCCAGTGCTTTGACGAATTCGCCCTGCTCAATGAGCAACGGGGCTGCAGCGGCATCACCTGCCTGTGCGCAGCAGAAATCGAGACACAGCAATATCAGGCAGGGTAAGCTGCGCAAGATTTGTGCCCTGGTCGGTGTCAGACTACTTCGGGAAATCGGCATAGAAGATTTATCGGAAAGCCTGCCTGACAGCGGTCAGGATTTCTGGAGAATCGCCGTGTGTCCCATATCTTCAGTGATGAAGGAGACGCAGTGGTTAAGACTTCTCTTTCCGGGCTGACGCCGATCCGTAGGATGGTTTACCTGGAATGGGACACTGTTGGACGAAAACTGCGTGATTTTGCTGGAGAACGGCAGACGGTGGTTCTTTATTTGAACGGTACTTACCTGAAGTCTTTCAAGCGGGGCTAACACCCTGCGGCTCATTTTTTTTCTGCAATCATTGTTTAGAGTACCGAGTCAGTTACAGGGCATTGTATTTTCAGTCTTTACGGAGGCCATCAGCGTGGATATTTATTTTGCGGAAGGGCGCGTGGCGGTCAAGCGGAGATTGTGCTCCCGGTCGGTGGTGAATGGTTCTGAATTATCAGTGAGATGCATTTCAAACGCGTTGAGTGTGCTGCGAAATGATTTGAAATTATACGAGACAGAACGCACTGGTTCGGATTGTCCCGGTGAAAAGTGGACAAAATCGACGGCGATTCAGGTGCATCTGAGTCAGTTGTGGTCCGTATTCCAGTGCACGCATCATCCGCCTCGCGCGCGAAGCAGAATTACACAAGATAGGATTCAGCAGGTGCCGATCAAGTTCAGTTTCTTCAGTGAAAAGAACTGAACCGTTCCAGTGCATAAAACGGAGTAGTGAATTCAAAAGAAAACGCGTTGATTCTGAATGTGAATATTTCGGACGAAGCACAGCCGGTGATTGACCTGTTGAAGGAGTTCCTTCAAAATCGAAAAGATCAATTCCCTGTGCCTTTTTAGCCGGTGCCTGTTTAGAAAGAGAAGACAATGTTGCGTCCCTGCCGACTGCTGATGATGACTGTGCTGTTGTGTCTGACTCTGTTTCACTCCGTAACGGGAGCCGAACCGCTGATTGTTGCCCACCGGGGACTGCTCAAAGTCGCACCGGAAAACACGCTGGCGAACTTCCGGGCCTGCCTGGAACTGCGACTCGGTTTTGAATTCGATGTGCAGCGAACCCGAGACGGCCACCTGATCTGCCTGCATGACACGACCGTCGACCGCACCACCGACGGCACCGGAAAGGTAGCAGACCTGACGCTGGCGGAGATTAAGAAGCTGGACGCAGGCAACTGGTTTGACAGTCAGTTTAAGGGCGAACGGGTGCCAACGATTGATGAAGTTCTGGAACTGGTCTCCCGTTATCGTCAACATGAGATTCTGGTCGCCGTCGATTTCAAAGATGCGAATGTAGAACAGGATGTGGTACGACTGGCAGAAAAACATGGAGTACTGTCAAAGCTGATCTTTATCGGGAGAACGATTCAGGAATCTGAGGTCCGCGACAATCTCAAAGCGGCTTCCCCGAAAGCAGAGACCGCTGCGGTGGCTAATAATGCGGGCGAATTCAAAGACGCGCTCGGTGCGAAGAATGCAGACTGGGTTTATCTGCGGTACCTTGCACCGGCCAGTGAAATTCAGGCAGTACACCGGGCGGGCAAACGCACATTTATCGCCGGACCGACGGTCAGCGGCGATCTGCCTGTCAACTGGAGGCGGATCACCTCAGCGGGCGTGGATGCGATTCTGACGGATTATCCGCTGCAGTTGAAACTCGCGTTGAAACAGCAACCGTGAATCGGAGTCAGTTGGAGCGCAGCTGATTCTCTTGATCTTTGACAATTGGAATAAGGCCTCGACGGGTAGTGGAATAGGGTCTCTGCAGGAGATCTGGTTGAAATCGTGGGCGGAGTATGCATAATGAACCGATATCACAGCGTCTCTGAGCTCTTTCTAATTAAAGTCGAGAATCCCATGTCGCCGTTAGGACTTGAGGATCAGGTTATCGTGGCCCTGCGTCGCATCACGCGTGCGATCGATTTGCATTCGCGAAACCTGATGCAGGAAATCGGACTGACTGCCCCGCAACTGGCAGCACTGCAGATGATTGCGCGGCGACAGCCGATTACGGTTGGGGCGCTGGCGAAATCGATTCATCTGAGCCAGGCGACGCTGACGGGAATTCTGAGTCGACTGGAATCACGACAGCTGGTATCCCGCTCCCGACGTGGAGCGGATAAGCGGACCGTGGTGGTAGAGCTGACCGACGAAGGTCAGGCGATGCTCAAGAACGCGCCGTCGCTGCTGCAGGATCGTTTTCGTCGTGAACTGTTGACACTGCAGCAATGGGAACAGACCCAGATGCTGGCCACGCTGCAGCGGATCGCCACGATGATGGACGCGGAAGATATTGATGCTTCCCCCGTGTTGTCTGCGGGTGACGTCTCGTTTCATACAGAACCGGCAGAAGCGGATACCGACACGTTTCTCAAGCAACAGAACCTGGATTCCCACTCCTGAGGGCTCCCGTTTACAGGTTTATTATCAAATAGTCGGAATTTTCGACTAAAACCGGTTCTAAGGACGGCAATCACTCCAGCTAATCGGCGCTGAGCCTGCTCACGCAGGGGCAAACCGAGCTTGCCTTTGAGAACGATTTGAGCCCTGACCAGACCAGAATCGTGATCAAGGAACAGGGCCCCCCCAATTCACCTGCATTTCCAAATCTGGGGGTTGACATTTTGATATACATTGAGTACAAAGTATTGAACACTAACTAATTCTGCCAAGTGATGTCGTTTCACCACTGAGCCACGCGTTTCAGAACACAAGAAATCGTCTATATTAAGTTAAAATTAAGACATGAATGTGAAACTTGACAATCGCATATGACTCGCAGTTTCAAAATAATGTATTTTGAATTTACTTTGTAGTCTAATCATTTTCCTAGAGCGACTTGCTCGGAATCCCATAAAAAGCCAAATGGATACGGCCCACAAACTCATTTTTCGCGAGCCCCGAGTGGAAGATGCGCTCGCGATTTCCCGCCTCATTAAACGCTGCCCTCCTCTGGACGTAAATTCCACTTACGCCACCATGTTGCTATGTCGTGACTTTCACGATACTTGCGTTGTTGTGGAGCAGGACTCGGAAGTCCTGGCATTTCTATCCGCTTATCGACCTCCACAGCGAGAGAATACGATCTTTATCTGGCAAGCCGCCGTAGACAGTCGCCTGCGTTCCCAGGGAGTTGCCTCCCGAATGCTGGACGACCTGCTGTCGCGGGAGTCGCTCGCCGACGTTAACCACCTGGAGACGACGATTACACCTTCGAATCAGTCGTCCCAAAAACTGTTTCGCTCACTGGCGAAACGTCTTAATACGGAATGTCGATCGGTAGAAGGATTTCCTGCTGCACTGTTTGGTGAAGTCGAAGAACACGAAGCAGAGGATCTCTACCAGCTTGGTCCATTCACACTAAAACCCGTTCATGGAGAGAAACCAATAGTATCATGAGTATATTCAAACGACTCGAATCAAACGTTCGAGGTTACTGCCGCTCGTTCCCAACCACATTCACCAAAGCTCAGAACGCAACTTTGCGTGATGACAAGGGAAATGAATACATTGATTTCCTGGCAGGAGCCGGTTCACTCAACTATGGTCACAACAACCCGCAGCTGAAAACCAAGCTGCTGGAGTTTCTGGAACGGGATGGCATGCTGCATGGTCTCGACATGCACACCGACGCCAAGGAGCGCTTCCTGGAAGTCTTCGAAAAGCGGATTCTGTCTCCATTGGAACTGGATTACAAGCTGCAGTTCACCGGCCCCACAGGTACGAACGCTGTGGAAGCAGCCCTGAAGCTGGCACGCAAGATCACCGGACGGACCAACATTGTTTCGTTCACAAACGGTTTCCACGGCGTGAGCCTGGGATCGGTCGCCGCGACCGGCAACAGTCACTTCCGCGATGCCGCTGGCACGCCTTTGAATAACGTGACCTTCATGCCTTACTACGGCTACCTGGGTGACAACATCGACACCCTGGAATATTTCGAAGCCCTGCTCAAAGATAACAGCAGTGGTCTGGATCTCCCCGCAGCGGTGATTGTGGAAACCGTGCAGGGTGAAGGCGGCGTGAATGTCGCTGGCATCGAATGGCTGCAGCAGCTGGAAACCCTGTGTCAAGAACATGGCATGCTGCTGATCGTCGACGATATTCAGGTCGGCTGTGGACGTACCGGTGACTTCTTCAGCTTTGAACAGGCTGGAATCGTGCCGGATATCGTGACTCTTTCGAAATCCCTGAGTGCCTACGGACTGCCGATGTCGCTGGTACTGATGAAATCCGAACTGGACCAGTGGGAACCTGGCGAACATAACGGTACGTTCCGCGGAAATAACCTCGCATTCGTGTCCGCCGCCGAAGCAATCGAATATTACTGGGGCGATTATCAGCTGTCTCGCGAAGTCAAACGCAAAGGCGAACTGATCCAGGAACGCCTGCAGGATATCGCTGACAGTATCATCGACGTTGATCTCGAAGTCCGCGGACGTGGTATGATCTGGGGACTGGCCTGCCAGGAATGTCCGGATCTGTCGGGTAAGATCACCGAAGCCGCCTTCAAGCGGGGGCTGATCATTGAGACCAGTGGTACTGACAGCCACGTCCTGAAATTCCTGCCGCCATTGACCATCGAAGAAGATCTGCTGACGCAGGGACTCGACATCGTCGCCGAAAGTTACAAAGCGGTTCTGGAAGACGAAGTCATTATGAAAGAACTGGGTCTGATCACCAGCGAGTGATCAGTCGCCAGGCTTCCAGCGAAACAAACCGATATTCAACCTGATAGACATCCTATTTCATCTGAAGAAACTGAAGAGAGACGCTCACAATGCTTGTACGTCAATTAAGTGAGATTATTGATACCGACCGTGACATTAAAGCCGAAACCTGGAACAGCCGCCGTCTTCTGCTGGCAGGAGACAAGATGGGATTTTCCCTGCACGACACGCTGATTCACCCAGGAACGGAAACGGAAATCTGGTACCAGAATCACCTTGAAGCCGTCTATTGCATTGAAGGAGAAGGCGAAATCGAACTGATTCCGGATGGGCCGACTTACCCCATCTCACCGGGCATGATGTATGCCCTGGATAAGAACGACCGTCATCTCCTGAGAGCGAAATCTCAGTTACGAATGGTCTGCGTCTTTAATCCTCCCGTCACCGGTCAGGAAGTCCACGACGAAAATGGTGTATATCCGGCTGCGACCACCGACTCCTGAGTCGACTCGCAGCTCAGCGTTTACGACACTGTTGTTTTACATAAAGGACTTTTTCATCAGGCTGGAAATGCCTCTCTCCGGCATTGGCCAGTGACCGTGAAGGCAATGAACACTGAAGTAGCGAATTCGAAAGATCTGTATCCGTCTCGTGTCAAACCTCAGCCCGAATTCCTGGAGCGGACTGATCCGGTCGTGTATGGATCTTCCGAGGATGGCCCATTAACGGCAGGTCAGCTGAACCACTTTGAACGGGACGGTTTTCTGATTCTGCCGGCTTTTTTTTCCCAGGCAGAGCTCGACGCCTGCAACGCCGAGCTGGCCCGCCTCAAGGAAAGCGCTGTAACCCGCAGACGCTCTGAAGCAATTGTGGAGCAGGACTGCGACGAACTGCGGTCGCTGTTTGCGATTCATCATGCGGAGATCAGTCCGTTTTTCTCTAAAGTTGCCCAGGATGAGCGTATCGCGGGAATGGTGATGCAGATTCTGGACAGCGAAGTTTATCTGCATCAGTCGCGTGTGAATCTGAAACCGGGCTTTGCCGGGAAAGAGTTCTACTGGCATTCTGACTTCGAAACCTGGCATGTGGAAGACGGGATGCCTCGGATGCGTGCGGTGAGCTGTTCGCTGTTGCTCACCGACAACTACGAATTCAACGCGCCTTTAATGCTGATGCCGGGCTCTCACCGAAAGTATGTTTCGTGTGTGGGAGAGACTCCCGAGGATCATTACCTGACGTCCCTGCAGAAGCAGGAACTGGGTATTCCCGACAAGGATTCCCTGCGGGAACTGGTCGACGAACACGGCATCATCCAGGGCGCTGGTCCTGCAGGCACTCTGGTGCTGTTTGACTGCAACACCATGCATGGCTCGAACGGAAATATCACCCCCTTCCCGCGTTCGAACCTGTTCTTTGTGTATAACAGCGTCTGGAACCAGCTCGACGAACCCTTTGGACAGAAGAAATACAGACCGGAATTTATCGCCTCACGCCAGTATTGTGAGCCCGTTTCACAACAGGCGGTTAATTACAGTCTCCAGTAACAGACAACGGTTGCTCCTGATGGCGGGACAACCAGAACCAGAAAAGAGGATCTGATGTCAGATTGTTGTGTTGAGTTAATCACAGCGTGGCGATCGTGTGCAGATCCCGCTCCGACCTGCTTGCTTCTCCTGCGCTCTCAATTTCATCCTTTATCAGAGGATCAGCGCAGATGAACAAATTATTTGCGATCATTCAGCGGATCGAAGCGTTTCTGCTGGCCTGGTCGATCATCAGCATTGCCGCTCTTTCGATCGGCAACGTGGTGTGCCGCGCCCTGTTCGGCTTCAGCCTGGCCTTTGTCGGCGAAGTCTCGCAGTTCCTGATTATCGTTGTGACCTTCATCGGCCTGAGCTATGCTGCCAGCCAGGGTCGCCATATCCGCATGACCGCGCTGTACGATCAGCTCAACCGACGCTGGCGTAAAATCATGATGGTCATCATCAACAGTCTGACAGCTCTGCTGATGCTGTTGCTGGCCGGATATGCTTTCGAATACATCAACACCGTCCGCTTTCTGGACACGATTTCTCCCGTATTACAGGTGCCCTTTTACCTGATCTATCTATTCGTCCCGCTGGGGTTCATTCTGTCGGCCATCCAGTATGGCCTGACAGTCTTCCGTAACCTGACTGCCCCCGACGTCTATATTTCGTATTCACAGAAAGACGAATACGAAACCACGGTCGTCGGCGAAGTCTAACCAAGGCCCTCAGGGAGAATCACGAATGGAAGCCTTACTCATCATCGGCATCATGATCTTTTTACTGCTGCTGGGTTTTCCGATGAAGGTCCCACTGATCGTCGCTGCCCTGGCGGTCCTGCTGGTCTTTCATCCGGATGTAACGCCGGCCGTGCTGGTTCAGCAGATGATCGGCGGTATCAAGCCAGCGGCCCTGATCGCGGTCCCGATGTTTATTTTCGCGGCCGATATCATGACGCGGGGGAATTCCGCGAACCGGTTACTCGACCTGGTGACGGCGTTTGTCGGTCACCTGCGAGGTGGTCTGCCGATCGCCAGTGCCATCAGCTGTACCCTGTTTGGTGCGATGTCCGGTTCGACCCAGGCGACCGTCGTCGCCATCGGTGGTCCACTCAGGCCCCAGCTGCTCAAAGCGGGTTACCCCGATTCCTTCACCACAGCGCTGATCATCAATGCGAGCGACATTGCCCTTTTGATCCCGCCCAGTATCGGCATGATCGTTTACGGCGTTGTCTCGGGAACTTCGATCGGGGAACTGTTCATCGCGGGTATCGGGCCGGGCCTGTTGGTCCTGTTGCTGTTTTGTATTTACTGCTGGATCGCTTCGATTCGCATGCAGATTCCCCGCCAGGAAAAAACAGACGCTGCGACCCGTCGCACAGCGGCACGCCGGGCACTGCTCCCGCTGGGTTTCCCCCTGATTATTATCGGCGGAATCTACTCGGGGATTTTCAGCCCCACTGAAGCCGCGGCGATCTCGGTTTTGTATGCAGCGATTCTGGAGATCGTCTTCTTCCGGGATCTTTCTGTGAAAGACATTCCGGACATCGCACTCTCGACCGGATTAATTACCGCGGTCGTCTTTATCCTCGTTGGTGCGGGTGCTGCCTTCAGCTGGGTGATCTCGTTCGCACAACTGCCGGACGCGTTGATCAATAACTGGCTGGGGCTGACACCGGATTCGGGCTACTGGACGATCATGCTGACGATTGCCATCGCCTACTTCATCGGCTGTATGTTCGTGGATCCGATCGTGGTGATTCTGATTCTGACCCCGATCTTCCATCCGGTGGCGATTGCTGCTGGCATCGATCCGGTACTGGTTGGGATTGTAGTGACCTTACAGGTGGCCATTGGATCGGCGACGCCGCCGTTCGGCTGTGACATATTTACCGCGATTGCGGTCTTCCGCCGGCCCTACCTGGAGGTGATTCGGGGCACGCCCCCCTTCATCGCCATTCTGCTGTTTGCAGGGATCCTGCTGATTGCGTTCCCCAGTATTTCCCTGTTTCTCCGCAACCTCGCATTTGGATAAGCATCATGAACCTGATTCAGAAAATATTCAGTTCTGCGTCTGTCTGGAGCCTGCTCCTGATCCTGGGCGGTTCCCTGCTTTGCACTTCGTGTGGTGCTGAGGCAACCGCGTCGACGGATCAACCGACGCAGTGGCGGTTTGCGATTGAAGAGACCATCGGCAGCGTTCAGCACCAGTACGCAATAAAGTTCAAGGAACTCGTCGAGGAACGTTCCAATGGGGAAATCGAAGTCACCATCTATCCCTACGGAACCCTGGGGACCTCGGACCAGATTACCGAGCTGGTCGATATGGAGGTGGTGCAGTTTGCGATGGCCTCCCCCGGGCACCTGGGAAAACTGATTCCGGAAGTCCAGGTCTTCCTGTTGCACTTTCTGTTCTCCGACGATGATGAAATCAACAACCAGGTATTGAATAAAGATCCGCGGTTACAGAAAACCTTTGCTGAACTCTACGCCCGCAAGCGGCTGAAGCTGCTGTCGATTTTCTCGGAAGGCTGGCAGGTCTGGACAACGAAAGATCCCATTCATCGGCCTGAAGATTTCGAGGGAGTCAAAATGCGGGTCATGACGTCCCCGCTGCTGATCGCTGCCTACAATGCGTATGGAGCCAGCCCGACACCGCTGCCCTACTCCGAAGTCTATTCAGCGTTGCAACTGAATATGATCGACGGACAGGAAAACCCGGTGTTCGCGATCCAGGAGATGAATTTCTACGAAGTGACCGACTGGATGATTTTCGCGCGACATGCACCGTTCATCACGACTGCTGTCACTAACCGTGAATTCTTCGATTCTCTGCCTGCCGAACGTCAGGAACTGGTGACCGGGGTGGTATCCGATCTCAACGATTACATCCTGAAGGTGCAGAGAGAATTCAACCAGGAACGGCTGAGCCTGATTCGCAAGAATAAGCCTGACCTGGAAATCATCACCGAGCTGACACCCGAAGAACGCGAAGCGTTTCGTCAGGCGAGTCAGCCGGTCCGGGAGCGGTTCATCAGAATGACCGGTGAAGATGGACGCAAGCTGCTGGAAGAGCTGAAACAGACTATTAAAGAATACGAAGACCAACAGCAGAACTGAAATTACCGGTCAAACGTTGTGTAACGGTTCTACAGGAAGGTGGCATTTGTCCCGGAGTACGCGATAGCGGCTGCGGGATTTTTTAATAATCGGTCTGGTCTGTTCCGTGCACATGGGGTAGAAACAATGTACGCTCATATCCATTTGCACAGAAGCCGACAGCGAGACGACCAGCGGAGACCGGGATGCCCATTCACGTTCAATGTGACGAGTGTTTTCAGAGTTATAAAGTCAAAGAGGAACGCGCCGGCCAGACGCTGAAATGCAAATCGTGCGGCAGCCGGATGCAGGTCCCTGAGGCTGACGAAGAAACCGGAGATCTCTTCGAGCATTATGGAGAGCCGATCGCTCCACAGCGAAAAACGAAGACCGCAGTCAAATCGAAAAAGAAAAAGTCCCGCAAGAAAGGCCCGAGCCTTTCGATGGGAAAGCTGGTCAAGAAAGCGTTTGGTGTGATGTCGATGGCACTGGGCATCATAATGCTGGGGGCTTCCATCTATATGTTTTTCGAGGGAGATTCCCCGGAAGGCAAACGCAGCAGACCGGTAGGAGGGCTGATCATGGCTTCGATCTTCATGGGCGTCGGCAAGAAATGGCTGTTCGACGAATAGCTGTCTGGGCTTTGTGAGGTGGGTTTGAAGTTCAGTGTCAGGTTAAGTCACAATCAGAAGCATCATCTAGAGTATGATCTTCTTAAAATATTCAGCTGCATCCTGCTCTCGAATTTTACATCCAATTTCGGGAACCAGAGAGGAACGAAACCGGTCTGCGATGCTCACGGAGAGTGTCAGATCAAAAACACCAATCAGTTCACTGTCAAGATCGTCCCAACACACATAAAACCGCACGTACCAGGATGAGTCAGGAGGAGCGATCCCTACATAAACCAGTTCATCCCCTGGCATCGATAATAAAAGTGAACGAGGGGTCTGGACCATGGCAAACAGTCCATGGATATCACAGTCGGCTTTCCGGAAATGCAGACCATCATGTTGCCACCAGTCGTCATACCTTACCAGTTGAGTAACGTGAAGATCGTTCTGCAAAAAAGCTGCGATCTTACAAAGTGCGTTGGACAGTTTATTCAGAGGTACAAACTCTTCCGTTGAAAAATTCACTCCCCCGGGTGGTTGGAATCCCTGGTCTTCCGGCTTAATGATGGCCATCACGTCCACCTTTACGATCTATCTAGCGTGTATTGAATTATTTGGAAACGAACTCTTGTAACTGTAAACTCCTTTGTCCCGACTCTCAATCACTCGACAAATCCGAATCTTCCGGCAGTCTGCTTTTGATAAATGAGGTAAGGTTTTCGGCATCGTCTGTACCCACGCGGAGCGTTCCCTTTTTGAGTTTGAGAACCACGCAGTCACGGCCCCAGAGATTCATTACCCAACCCCCGCGGAGGCTTAGATGAATGCCCCAGCCATCCAGTATGCTGGTGCGACCGACTTCGACACCGACGATGTCTTCGTAGAGTACGGCCCGCTGAAACAGGGGAATGGGGCCGAAGCGAATTCGCAGGCGGTCGATTTCGTCCGCTACGGTTAGATGGTGAAAGGAGGCCGCGAACAGAAACACGAGCATCGCTGAGCCGCTCAGGATCCAGGTCAGGAATGGCTGAGGTGGTTCATGGCGACAGTACCAGGCAACTCCGGCGAGCAGGGCTGCGGTGGCGTAGACCAACAGACACAGAGGACCGTGCTGACGATGATAGTAGATGGCGAGGCTGCTCATTCTTGTGACTCCTGTTCACTTTTGATTGCCTCTATTTTAGCAGATTTCCGTTCCCCTGCGCGAAACAGTTCCAGGATATTCTGCTGATCCCTGACGGATGATCTGCCTGCCCACCACAGCCCCAGGGAAATAAAAGCAAACAGGAGCGGAAATAAAAACAGTATCTGGGTCAGCGAGAGCGGATTTTTCCCCGGAAGCTGAGCTGTAAAATAGAGCCATAAATACACGGGCTGGACGATCATCAGACCTCCCAGTGAAGCATAGAAGGTGAAGCGGGTAAATCGCCGGGTCTCTGACTTTGTTTTCTCGTAGTTTTCAACAGCCGCGGCTGCTGAGTTGATTTCTCCTTCAAACATCTGCTGTTGACAGGTAGGGCAAAAACCTGTCGCAGCGGCTACCTTTCTTTCAGATTCTCTCCATGAGATCTGGCAGAAGGGACAACGCGGTGCAGTTGTCTGTCTAAGTTGTTTTACCTGGCGGTAGAGAAAGGGGACCGGAAAACATGCAGAAATAATGATCATGGGAAGAATTAAGATCGGATTGATGGCGTTTGGACAATCCGCCGTTCCCGCTTTGATTCCGATTGCGTTATGGATCTCAGGCCGAAAATACTTTACCACAAAAGCCAGCAGAGCCAGCGTCAGAAAGAAACTCACAAAGGCAATTGCGCCGCGCAGGAGTACCTGAAAGTCATAGCGCGTGACTGTAGCCTTGAACTGTTCTTTCAGCTCTGAGGGAGACTAGCCTGAATCAGTCATGGTGTTTCTCTTGTTGCCTGTTTGCGAATCCATATGTAGCCTCATTCTTAGAACACTCATGCTTTCAATCAACGAAAACATGCCAACTCTGGATCATCAGGTTTCCTGAGATTTGTCCCAAAACAGCGAACTCCACTTATCCTTTTAATGTCCTTAACCGGCTCGTTTCATTTTATCTGCTTTTCTCAGGTATATACCAACAAACTAAGTGCAGGGGTTAGCATATTGTCCAATCAAACCATCAACTTCTACAGCGTCAGCGAGGCTTACGGTGAGTTCTCCAACTTTGCCGGATTTCCGATTAAGCTGGAGGGTAAATGCTGGCCGACGTCGGAGCATTATTTTCAGGCGCAGAAATTCAAAGAGACTTCACACCAGGAAGAGATCCGCAAAGAATCGTCGCCGATGCGAGCAGCCCAGATGGGGCGGGAGCGGAAGCGACCGCTGCGGAAAGACTGGGAATCGGTCAAAGATGGCATCATGCGGCAAGCCGTGCTGGCGAAGTTTACGCAACATGCAGAACTGCGGGAACTGCTGCTCGCTACGGGAGAGAGTCGTCTCGTCGAGCATACGACGAACGATGCTTACTGGGGAGATGGGGGAGATGGCAGCGGTAAGAATCGGCTGGGGCAGATTCTGATGGAGATTCGCCGGACGCTGCGGGAGGTGGGAGATCCGGAAGGGGAAGCGTAGCGGGGCTCAGGGGAAGTCGATGTACTCGGGTGGAACTCGATCGGTCAGCCAGACCTGATTCGGAGTCACAAAGAATTCAAACCCGACTTGAGACATCTCTCCCGAGCGTATCTTCAGCAACACTGGTTTTCCCCGCCGCTGCCCGACCGCCAGTGCGGTATTTTCATCTCCATGCAGATGCACGTGATGACGTTTCATCTTCTTGAGTCCCTCGCGGGCGATCACTGCAACAAACTGTTGCGGGGTGCCATGAATCAGGAACTCAGGGGGAGTCGCGGCTTCATAGCCTAGTTCAATTTTGACGGAGTGCCCCTGATTAGCCCGGATGCGGGTGCCGTCATCACTGAAGGAGAACCGCTGTTTGTCATTCGAATGTACGACGTGCTCCAGTGTTTCCCGCGACATCCTTTTACCATGTTCGTCGATCGCAGAGAGTAACGTCTCTACGTCGACCCAACCCGATTCATCCAGTTGGATCCCGACGGTCTCCGGCTGATGCCTGAGAATCAGGCTCAGAAATTTACTTTTCCTTTTGATATCCTTTTCGTTCATTTCATTTTCCTTTACTTACTTTTTCTTTTCATAGTTGATTGATATTAGTTTGTTCTATTTCAGATCAGGGCGACACCTGCCGCCTGCATTTCCTGCAGGGCCCGCTGAATATCACCCTCGTTCAGATCGACGCCCCGACAGCCAGCCTGCACCAGATTGGTTTTCAATCCGTGTCTGACCGCATCAAGGGCCGTGAATTTCACGCAGTAATCGGTGGCAAGTCCCATGATGGTGACTTCACTCACATTGCGTTCGTTTAAATAGTCGCCCAGACCGGTCGCCTGTCGATGTCCGTTATCGAAGAACCCGCTGTAACTGTCGATGCTGGTATCAGTGCCTTTCGGGATTACCGCATCAATCTGCTCCTGATCCAGATCGGCGTGCAGTTTGGCTCCCGAGGAACCCTGAATACAGTGTTCGGGCCAGAGAATCTGCTCCAGCCCATGGAGATCGATCTGCTCACCAATTTCCCGATTCGGATGCTGGCTGGCGAAACTCAGATGACCTGGCGGATGCCAGTCCTGGGTCGCGACGACCAGTTCGAATTTTGGTATCCACCGGTTGGCCACTTCCACGACGTCATCGCCGCCGGGGACCGCCAGGGCACCGCCCGGCATAAAATCGTATTGCAGATCGACTAAGATTAAGGCATGCATCATGCGACTCCTCGGTTCAATAGGGCGGAAGCAGGCGTCGGCCCCCCAGGCTGATCACCACGGCAGCAAACAGCAGATTCCGCGGAATCGTAGCCAGCCAGTGCATGGGAGGGGGTGCCTGCGGATCCGCAGTTTCATCCATTTGCGACAGACACTCCGCCAGCGATTCCATCCACGCGATGGTTCGCGGCCATTCTGCCAGTTGTTGTTTCCATTCGCCGGGAATCACATCGACTCCCAGGTTCGCTCCACTGATGGCTCCGACAATCGCAGCCACACTGTCGGCATCGCCCCCCAGCATGACGGCATTTTCGACTGACTGCCGAAAATCATCCGCAGTATATGCCCAGCAGTAGAGCGCCGCGGGAACAGTCTGGTTAATGTAGCCGGAGATTCCGTTGCTCCAGCCCTGGTCGTGTGCGTACTCTTCGGGAGTACTCTGACGTGCGAGATGTTCGACTGCGTTCTCGGTCGCCGACTTGAGTTCTGCATCCTGAATCTGCGAGACGCTGATACCAAGAAATTCCCGCGGACTTTGTCCTGGCTCTGTCAGGGACAGTCGTGCCGCCCGGGCTACCAGAAGTGCGCCCTCTTCGGCGCGGGGATCTTTGTGAGTGATTCTGGAGCTTCGCAATACCAGTTCCTGCAGGTGTGACTCGGAAGTTGCATAGAGCCCCAACAGTGCAGAACGCATGGCCGGCCCATTCCCTGCACTGAAGACACCGCTGTTTTGAGGAGCAACGCCAACTAACAGTTTCAGACAGGAGCGAAGCGTGGCCCGGCCGATCCCGGCCGGCATGGTTAACAGCCAGTGCTTGAGGTCCCGCCCCAGTCGTCGTTCGAAATCTTCGGGCACACCCCGGGAGAGCACCAGGGCTCGTCCGACCATCAGGGTGTGTTCGGTATCGTCGCTGCAATACCCCCTGTTCAAAAACAGATCGGGAGAAAGTGGAGGCCCCCCATACAGGCGTCGGGAACGTTTGCGGGATAAGCCTTCCCGTTTCAGCCCGACGGCATCTCCGACCGCGGTTCCCAGTAAACACCCTAGAATACGAGAGTAATTGTCCATGGTTCAGATCTCGAAGTGAAACCCCTGTTTAGTCAGGCGTTTGTATTTGCGACGGTCGAACTGATACAGACGCGCGGCTCGATGAGCGACATCCGTCTCGACTTCGTCCAGTTCAATGAGGATTCCCATACTGAGAATCTTTTTACGAAAATTACGTTTATCCAGCGGGCGATCCAGAATGACTTCATACAGATGCTGGATCTGCCTTAGGGTAAATTTGGGAGGCAGCAGTTCAAAGCCGATTGGCTGGTAACGGACTTTGCCGCGCAAGCGTTCGTGAGCCATCTCCAGAATCTGGTCGTGGTCAAAGGCCAGCGAAGGAATGTCGTCCACCGTGAACCAGGCGGCATTTCGAGCATCGGTGGCCGCCTGCACCCGGTGATCCGACAGATTCACCAGGGCATAGTAAGCTACCGTCACGACACGCTCCCGGGGATCCCGGTTCACGGTTCCAAAGGAATACAGCTGTTCGAGATAGACATTTTTCAGACCGGTCTCTTCACTCAACTCCCGCAAGGCAGCTTCGTCCAGTGTTTCTTCCAGCCGAACAAACCCACCTGGGAGTGCCCAGTCCCCTTCGAACGGGGGCAGATCCCGCTGAATGAGCAGAATCTGCAGATCATCTTCATCCAGGCCAAACACGACGCAGTCCACCGTTAATGCAGCCCGCGGATATTCATAGCTGTATTTCATCTCAAAACCTTCACTGTCTCACAAATCTTTTTTATGTCTCTATCAAATTCAGTCAGTATCAAATGTTGATTTATCAATTCATGCCAACACTCATTATGCGTTTGCCACAAGACGGAGTTCCGACAGTTCTTCTGTAAAGCCTCCCGAGAGAATGGGAAAACGGCACCAGGTTTTCGGATCCAGATTCTCATCGTCCAGGTGAAACGAGGGCGCGTAGCGTTCGCGTTTCCACTGGTTCCGCGACCAGAGCCGAAAGAAGCGTTCGATCCATGCCACCAGTTGTGCGGGCTGTTCTGCGGGAAACTCGACGAGTGCCAGTCGATAGAGCTCCACAGGACTACGCTTATCGCGAATCGCAGCTCGCTCGACCCAGTCCAATAATTCGTAAGGCATCAGATCCTGCTCGTCCTTCTGCTCTGCTTCCTGCGGACGCAGCTCTGCGGTCGGCTCCTGTTGATTGATCAGGTTCAGTTCGGGAACCGTACCTACCTGCAGCGGACCGACCGTTTCAATCCATCTCAGCCAGTTTCGCAGAAACGCTTTATCGATGCCAGAGATTGGCGACAGACCGCCGCACGTATCGCCGTCCATCGTGGTATAGCCCACAGCTGCTTCCGATCGGTTACTGGTTGACAGCAACAGGGCATTTCGCAGATTGGTAATCATCCAGACTCCCGGTGCCCTGCTCCGGGCCTGAATATTCTGGAGTGGAATATCATCGGTTTCCCAGCTCAGCTCCCGCCCGACAGCTTTTGATACGAGATCGACATATGCCTGTGTGATGGCGTCGACATCCAGATTCAGAAAATCGGCGCCGATCCCCTCCGCCAGTCCGGCCGCGGCGTTCGCCGTCGTTTCGGAACTGTTGCGGGTAGACTGATAGACGCAGGTCAGCAACCCATTGATCAGTTCGGCGAAACCGGATTCCGGTTTGCTCCCGGGCAGATAGGCAAGCTTTTGGGATAATCCATCGGCCCCCAGTTCGGAGAGTCCCAGTTTGAGCATGGCCCAGACCAGGACCGCAGCCGCAGCAGAATCTGCACCGCCACTCAATGAAATCACGAAGCCTTGAGACCGGCTCTTGCGCAGGTAGTCGAATAACGCGAGTGCCACGGCCCGCGTGAATTCTTCCTCTTTGATAGAGTCTGAACGTTCCCAGTCTGCAGCCTGGCAGTGCAAGGTTCGAAACAGAATCTCCGGAAACTGGTAATCGGCTGTGATCGTAGTCTCGCGGAAGGCTCCCGGCCGGGGTTGAAAACTGGCCAGACGGGCGCGATTCATTCTGGTTAAATCAATATCGACGATCGCTGACGTTACGGAAACGTCCTGAAACGAGAGCCGCTGTCCCTCCGCCAGCAGTGAACCGTTACTGGCAATCAACGTGGCACCGTCGTAGATGATGCGGCCCGCTTCGTTCCCCAGTAGATTGGAATACACGTAAGTCACGCCGTACGCCCGTGAACTTTCCTGAACCAGCCGTCGGCGGATTTCCTGTTTGCCAAATGCGAAGTGGCTGGCACTCGGGTTGAGAATCAGGTCGACGGCTGCCTGCGAGAGCTCACGCCCGGGTCGACGCGCGGCCCATGCATCTTCACAGATTTCGAAGCCGAGCCGAACACCGTCCACGTCAAAGATCAAATTGCCAATCGGGTATGCCTGGCCCTGAATTGTGATTTCACCCACGCACGTGGAATCCCAGGCTTTGAACCAGCGTGGTTCGTAATGAATGCCATCGCCGGCCAGATGATTTTTGGCGACAAATCCCAGAATCTGACCATCGGCTATCAGGCAGGCACAGTTATAGAGGGCACCGCCATACATCAGCGGAAGCCCTACTGAGACGACGGTCCCTTTCGTGAAAGGGAGCAGTTCCAGCAAGGCTGACAGCGCCCGCTGTTGAACGTCGATCGAAAAGAAAGTGTCTTCACAGTTATAGCCGGTGAGACAGAGCTCGGGCAAACAGATCAACGAGGCCCCCTCATTGCGGGCCGCTTCGATCGCCTGTCTGACCCGGGCTGCATTCCCGGACCAGTCCAAGGGAGTCTGATTCAGTGCAACGGCGGCTATCTGGATGAGTTTCATGGCTGATTCATTTCATTATTCTGCATGAGCTTGATTCATGGTTCCCAGAGTCACTGATGATTTATTTTTCGTGCCAGCAGAATCTGTTCGGTTTTGTAATCATAGAGCCCCTGTTCCAGACCAACGGGATATTCGTGTGGCTCCAGATGACGCTGAATGCCCACGTGAAACAGATCCAACTGCTGCTGGGCCCGTTCGCGAATGACTGACAATGATTCGTGTTGATGAACGATTTCCCCCTGCTGGACCACGGGGATCAGCAGGTCCTGAAACTCAAGTTTTTCACCCAGCACACGTCGCCGCGTCGGATCCAGAGGATCGATCAGCACACTTCGTTCCGAGGATGGCGGAGCTAGTTCATTAAAGATCATGTCGGCCACGGCCCCGTTTTCATTCAGATAGCGTCTGGTCTGTAAGATACCGGGGGTAGAGGTCTTGATGGCCTGCTCGGACAGTTTCAAACGGGGTTCCCATTCCTGGTCTTCATTCCTGATCGCTCCCAGTTTGTAAACCCCTCCCAGGGCGGGCTGTTCGAAGGCGGTTACCAGACGAGTGCCCACACCCCAGACGGCGATCTTGGCTCCCTGCATTTTGAGGCTGCTGATGGTGGTTTCATCCAGGTCATTGCTGGCCACGATCGCGGCTTCCGTCAGCCCCGCTTCATCCAGCAGGCGTCTGGCTTCGATACTGAGATACGCGAGATCTCCCGAATCGAGCCGGATTCCCACCATTTGATGGCCTGACTCTTTTAACTGAATCCCGACGCGAACCGCATTGCGGACCCCATCGAGTGTATCGTAGGTATCGACGAGGAAGACACAGTTGTTGGGCATCGCCCTGGCGTAATCTTCGAAGGCGGAAAGCTCATCATCGTAGGACATGACCCAGCTGTGAGCGTGTGTCCCTTTGACGGGAATTCCGAACAGCTTACCGGCCAGCACATTGGATGTGGCTGCACACCCGCCAATGTAAGCGGCTCGACTGGCTGCCAGTCCGCCATCAATCCCCTGGGCCCGCCTTAAACCGAACTCCAGAACAGGATCTCCCCCCGTGGCGGTACAGATCCGGGCGGACTTGGTGGCGATCAGCGTCTGAAAGTTGATCAGATTCAGTAAAGCGGTTTCCAGCAACTGACACTGCAGAATCGGTCCCGTAACCCGCACCAGGGGTTCGTGGGGAAAGACCACGGTCCCTTCCGGAACCGCCGCCAGATCACAGGTGATCCGCAGATCCTCCAGATATTCCAGAAAGCCACTGGAGAACAACGGGCGGCCATCATTGCCTTCCAGTGTCTGCAGATAACTGAGATCATCTTCGCTGAACTGGAAGTGCCTGATATATTCCAGAGCGTATTCCAGCCCGGCTGCGATGGTGTAACCACCCTGGAACGGATTTTTGCGAAAGAAGAGGTGAAAGACGGCTTCCTGTTCAGCTCTTCCCGTTTTCCAGTATCCATGTGCCATCGTCAGCTGGTACAGGTCTGTTAAGAGCGTCAGTGAAGTATCGTAGATCTGATTCAGGGCCATTGTGATTTCCTCCGATTTGTTAGTGTATTATACACACTATCTAATTTGATTCAATACTTCATTCTGACCTTACTCATGAATTCATGGAATTTCACTCCCCCCTGCTCGCGACACGAAACCAGAACCGGGGTAATCACTGACAGGTTTCGTCCTGAAAATCTCTTCACTTATCCAATTAACAGACAATCGTTTACGTCATTTTATTGCCGAAAAGCAGACCTCGGAATTAATGTTGCTCGATTTGAACTGATTCTACTATACTCCCCCACCAGCTATTTGACATTCACTGCCTGATTAACCTAACTGAGCCTATCGCTTTGCGACTCACGACTTTTGAATATTGTTCAACCTGTCTTTACCACTTCCTGCAATCCTGAGTCTGCTCCGAGACTGATGAAGCTTACGAAATCGGGCTCGGCTGATTACTGGTACTAACCTCAAGCCCGCCAACCTGATGGAGCCGACTCTCGTGGTCGCAGGATTGTCAGCACTTACCATTCAATAATATAGATGTTTAATGAATAATCGAGTCAAACTCGCTCTGGAAGATGTGATCGACGTGATCAAATCCAGCCGGTTATGTATGTTTCTGGCATGGTTTGATATTCGCATCCGTTATCGCAGATCTAAAATTGGTCCATTCTGGATCACGATCAGTATGGCAATCTTTATTATTGCCCTGGGAGTTGTTTACTCCAAACTGTTCAACATGGCTCCCGATGAATATCTGCCCAACCTGGCGGCAGGTTATCTGTTCTGGACGCTCATAGCGGCGACTATCAGTGAAGCTCCCACGATCTTCATTGACAATGCGGCTTATCTCAAAGATATGAAAATCAATCTGCTGGTTTTTGTATTTCGGGCGCTGGCACGCAACACAATCATCTTCCTGCACAATGCCCTGTTTATCGTTTTTGTCTGCTTTTATTTTAAAATCTGGCCTCAATTACAGACACTTCTCGTAATTCCAGGTCTGTTTCTGGTGTTGCTGAACCTATTCTGGATCACACTGTTCTTCGGGATCGTGGGTGCCCGCTATCGTGATCTGGCGCCCATTATTCAAAGCATGGTACAGGTGCTGTTTTTCGTCTCTCCGATAACCTGGTTACCCAAGCTCGTCGGCGAAGACAGCTGGGTTGTGATGTTCAATCCCATTGCTTACTTCCTTGACCTGACTCGCGCCCCCATATTGAACCAGACTCCTGCATTGAGCTCCTGGTTGATTACTGCAGGAATCAGTATTGTCGGTTTTGCTGTCAGCCTATTACTTTACGCCTACAAACGAGACCGGATTGTTTATTGGATTTGATATGGCCAGGATAAAAGTAGAAAATGTAACGCTGCACTACCCGATCATCGGGGCCGGCGACCGATCCGTGAAAAACAGGCTGCTGAACTTTGCGACCGGAGGAAAAATCACCCGGGACAGTGGTACAATGGTCGTCACAGGCCTGGACCGTATCGACCTGGAACTGCGGGACGGCGACCGTCTGGGTTTGATTGGACACAATGGCGCCGGTAAATCCACGTTGCTGAAAGTTCTGGCTGGAATCTATATCCCTACACAAGGCACTGTAGATATTGAGGGACGCGTTGTTTCGACCCTGAATATTACACTGGGCTTTGAACAAGAGGCCACTGGATTTGAGAATATCTTTCTGCGTGGTCGCCTGCTGGGACTGACCTCTGCTGAAATTGAAGATAAGCTCGAAGAAATCTCAGAGTTCACTGAGTTGGGCAAATATCTGGATCTGCCAGTACGAGTTTATTCTTCCGGGATGCTGATGCGGCTGGCATTTGCCATTATGACATCGCTGGAATCGGAGATTCTGCTGATGGACGAAGTCATCGGTACCGGGGACGCCCGCTTTATCCATAAGGCGGAAGCCAGATTGAATGAATTCATGAACAAAGCCAAAATCATGGTGATTGCATCACATTCAGATGATGTTATCAGAGAATTTTGTAACACGGCACTTCTACTCAAAAATGGAACTCCCTTTGCCCAGGGTGAGATCGAAGAAGTGCTGGAAATTTATCAGTCAGCGGATTACCAGACATAAACCATACGGATTTTCGGAGCAATTCTCCATGAGCCAGGCAACCAGAATCATTTGCAGAAACCTGGAACGTTCCATCGCAGCCAAAAACGAGTTGTTGCAGAACGCACAGACTCAGGCCGAATTTGCCCGGTCAGTAGACATTGTATTGAACTGCTATCAGCAGGGGGGCCGCCTGTACGTTGCCGGCAATGGTGGTTCAGCTGCCGATGCACAGCACCTGGCGGCGGAATTTGTCAGTCGTCTGGCCCGCGACCGAGCCCCATTGCCTGCAGAAGCACTCACGACCGACTCCTCGATCATCACAGCCATCGGCAACGATTATGGCTACGACGAGATCTTTTCCCGTCAGATTGCGGGTAAGCTGAGCGAAAAGGATGTCTTTCTGGGAATTACGACTTCCGGGAATTCCCCCAACATTGTCAAAGCCCTGCAGGTCTGCCGTGAGCGGAATATTCAGAGTATTGTGTTTACCGGTCACGATGGCGGAGCAGTACGAGAATGGAGCGACGTCTGCGTGATTGCTCCCGGTGAGCTGACCAGCCAGATCCAGGAAGTGCACCTGGTTCTGGAACACACACTTTGCGAGTGTGTCGAAGCCGCTTTGTTTGACTTCGAGCTCTAAGCGTTGCACTCAAGCCCTCAGCATATGAGCCCGTAGTGGCAGATAAGCTTCCTGTATATGTTCGAGTCAGCTCCGCATCTGCGCTACACGCCTGAGGCACAGACAACATGATTTTCAATGTGGGCTATGGGGCCTAATCAGGTCCCGGCAACCTTAAACCATCTGAAGAACTGCCGCACTGAAAAATAGCAGGCCAGCAGACTGAAGCGTAACCAGACACCGCAGGCAATCAGCCACATCAAAACAACCGGATACTTGTGGCGGAAAAACTTGCGATAGAATCGCACCATTCCCTTGTGCTTACACCATTCAACAAAGATCCGACGCGAGCGACTGCAGCTCCCCTGAAAGTGCGAGATTTTCGCATCCGGAACGAACATGATCTTCCAGCCTTTTTCCCGGAAGCTCATGCACCAGTCCAAATCTTCACAGTGCAGAAAGTAGCCCTCATCTAAGCCGCCGACATCTTCATATGCCTTGCGAGGGACCAGCATACAGGCCCCCGAAATTGCTTCAACCTCTACCGGGTGATCGGGCAACGACTCTTGATGCAGATTAAAGTCTGAAAAGAGCCGTGGAAATAATGGGGAAAGCCAGCGTAGTTTAAATACACGCACGAAGGTTCGCCAGGGCGTGGGAATCAAGCGACGTCCACCAACCTGTTCGGTACCATCACTGTTGAGCAGTTGTCCGCCGGTCATTCCCACATCGGGATTCTGAACCAGGCATTCCCTGAGTTGGGTGATGGCGTGCGAATTGATTTTACAGTCGGGATTCAGGTACAGGAGGTAGTCTCCGGTGGCGACTCGTGCCCCCTGATTACAGGCTACCGCAAATCCCATATTTTCCTGATTTTCAGTGACCAGGATATTCTGTTGCGCGCGAAAGGTGTGCTGCACGTTTTTCAGACTCTCGTCGTGAGAAGCATTATCGACGATGATAATTTCCAGGGACTGCTGGCAATCAACCAGCGACTGCACACATAGCGATAATTTGTCAGCCGAGTTGAAATTAACAATTATGACCGAGATCAAACAGCTATTCTCCATACTTCCCCATCTTTCCGATCAAGGCATGCCAGACTCCCAGGGAAAGCATCTTCATGTTGAGCAGGCGTTTTCCGACAAAGAAAGAAAAGACCAGATAAATCAGGAACAATCTGCGAAAATCCATTACTTTCCAGGAAAATGAAACCCATGACTGTTGGATCAGCCAGATCCCATTCCGCACTGTATAATAGTGTCGAAGCGGGTGGTGCACCGGGAAAGTTCTGCCGAAGAGATTCGCATATTCATCTCCCAGATCATGCTTCATACGAGCAGAGCCAACGCCATAAATCTGATACCCTTTGTGAATTGCACGCAGGCACCATTCAGTGTCGACATAATCAATAAAAAGATCTTCTTCCATCAACCCGATTTCTTCCAGTGCCTTCATAGAAATCAAGCTTCCAGAGGAAATGAGATGATCGACAGTGACGATTTCATTCTCGGCACAATCAATTCGCCTTAATCGGATCCCCTGTAGTTTTACAAAGGGAGCTGCATGGTGTCCCTTGATATCAGAATACCTGGGACCGACTGCCGCGACATGACAACCAAGTCTCGTTTTTTCGTTCATCACAGTCAACAATGTGTCAACCATATCCGGTTCTGGAAGGCTGTCCTGGTCAAAAAGAACCACATGACTTGCATTCTTTTCCCTGGCCCGAAAAACGCCATGATTGATAGCTGACGCTATTCCGTAATTCTCTTCAAGCGAAACTAATCCTCCATTGTCTTTGAGGATTCCCAGAATAAACTGTTTGATTTCTTGAGGGGAATTGTTATCAACCACACACACATAATCCACTTGCACAGAGATCGCATCGATCAGCTTATGCAGTGTTTCTTTATCGGGATTGAACGTCACTATGATCGCGGCGACGAAGTCCATTTGCTTGCCATATCAAATAATACAGGTTTTGGAATTCACAAATCGAGACAATCAGTCTGGCTGTCAGGCCGAATATGCCTGAAGCTCCAGTTGCTCCTCCTCAGCTTTTAGAATCTTTGCAAAAGTTCTTTTTGAATCACTCCAGGTCCATTCTTCTGCTGTTTTGTAACCATTTTCTATCAGCTGGTGTCTGAGTTCCACATTTTCAATAAGCGTTCTGACTGCCATTTTTGCTTCTGCCACATCTCCAGGCTTAACAATCAATGAGTTATAATTATCGATTGCATATTCTTCCAGACCTGTCACTTCAGATACAACAACACTGCAACCACAGGCCATTGCTTCGAGAGGTGGATAGCAGAAGCTTTCGACACGGCTCATTTTCAGAAAAATGTCGCAAGACGAATAAATATTCCGCATCTTATGAATATCGACTTTTTCAAAAAGCCTGTCATATTTCCACTCAGCAGGAATCTTGCCACTACTCGAGATTATCCAGAGTTCACAATTGAGATCTTTGACGGCAGCATATGCCTCTTTCATCCCCTTAAATGGAATGTCAACAGGCCCTTCAAGCAGCACTCTCACTTTTTTCTCTTTAGGAAGAATCTCCTGGTCGTGGAAAAACATATTCTGGTCCAGTCCATTCGGAACATATTCTGAATCATGCCCGAACTCATCTTTGAGCCATTTTTGAATCCAACAAGCCATCGTGACATACTCGCAGTCTGTCAGATAAGTCTGGTGTACCAGTTTTTTTGTCGCCTCGTCGGTGTAAAAACGGCGTTCATCGGATTGGACAAAGTAGAGTTTCCTTTTTGGTTCCAGCTGGTTCAAGATTTCGACGGTATTCCAACCGGTAGCAATCGCAACATCGATATTATCAACACGCATATCCAAGTTGCTTAATTGATAAATGGGGACATTATGTTCGGGAAACCAATTAATGGAGTTTCCAAAAGTCACATCGAGATTGATGCAGGATACATCAAATTTTTGTTCCATTAACTTCTTGGCATGATGCAAGACCACAGCAATACCTCCAGAAATCCCAGTTCCTGGAATGATGAAAACAATCTTTTGCAGTTTCTTTGCCCGTGTCTGATATTGTCTCAGAGCTTCCTGTTTCCAGTAGTCAGATTCTTCAATAAAGTTTAATTCGTTGTTGCCTTTATGAATGCGCAAAGTTACCAGAACATCACGCGTTGCTTTGAACTTGTATCCAAAGTAGGCCAGTCGCAGCCATAATTCATAATCTTCGCAATAGCACATTTCTGGCTTTAGACCACCCACATCCAGTAAGGCGGCTCTTCTTATCATGACTGTACTCTGGCAAGGTACACAAATCTCTTTTAAAAATTGCAGATCACAATCCGGACTCTCAATCACTCTACCATCATGGAGCCCATTGATTTCTCGTGAGTTATCCATTTTTATCTTATATGCGCCATAGACTACGTCTGCGTTGTATCTCTCCATCACATTCAGAGATTTTTTGATTCTGTTTTTGTCAGCGATGTCATCACTATCCAAAAATGCGATATATTTACCAGTCGCTTCCAAAATCCCCTTATTTCGGCCACGAACTGCATTCCCGGAGTTATCATAGTAATGGAAGATTTTTACTTTTGGATGATGAGAATACTTATCCAAAACAGCTAATGTATCTGGTGGAGAGCCATCGGTGACTATGATCACTTCAATTTCTGAAACAGTTTGATTGAGGCAAGATTCAATCGCTTCTTTCAGTTCAAAAGTGCGATCATACACGGGTATTACAAAACTGACTAAAACACGCCTCGAAGATTTGATTTTCTCTTCAAGATAGCTCTTTTGCCTGAACCTGTCCCATCTTGCTTTTATTTTCGTTTTCAGGAACAGACAGGTCCTTTGAAGAAATGCAAGCACCCCTTCATTAGAAATAATTGAAACAGATTTTGATAACAAGTTCTTAATTTGATATCCCACAATTAGCTCCTGAAGCCCATTTTCGGAAATAGCGTCTTAACTTCAAACGCTAATGGATTGACTCAATCTTCAAGTTGTTTCTGGAGATACTTAAAGATTAACTTCAACTGTTATTTCGATTATACAATACACCTGACTGACATCATCTGCTTCGAAATCATCTACACTCTGTCTGTTACTCCAGCAATCTTTTGGTTGGCTACCAGAGTTAAACAAATCACTGTATCCAAATTGAGAAAGCTGATTTTCCGCTGTTTATCATGCAGATTTCCTCAAAAACATACTCTCTAAGATCATGCCCACAAAAACAGGCGTCACTCACATCACTGATGTGTGGACAGTTCATCCAGTAAAAAGTCTGCCAAGGGAAAGTCCAGCTAATCCAATAACCTGATCAGGTAGTCCCCGTAATTAGTTTTTGACAATGCTTCGGCCTGCATCTGCAACTGATCTCGCGATATCCAACCCTTCTGGAAGGCGATTTCTTCGAGACAAGCGATTTTCAGTCCCTGTCGATGTTCAATTGTCTGGAAGAAATGGCTGGCATCTTGCAGACTTTCATGTGTCCCCGTATCAAACCAGGCATGCCCACGCCCCAGTAATTCCACACAGAGATCTTCACGTTCGAGATAGGCATTATTCACTGCGGTAATTTCGAGTTCTCCCCGCGCAGACGGTTTGACATTTTTCGCGATTTCGATCACATCGTTGTCATAAAAATAAAGCCCTGTAACCGCATAATTTGATTTGGGCCGAACTGGCTTCTCTTCAATTGAGATTGCCTTGAATACGCTGTCAAATTCAACGACGCCAAACCTCTCCGGGTCATGCACCTGGTAACCAAACACGGTCGCCCCTTTTTCGCGGGAAGCAGCCGCCTTTAAACTTTCCGTGAAACCATGTCCGTAGAAAATGTTGTCTCCCAAGATTAGACAAGTGGGATCCGATCCCACGAAGTCCTCACCAATCAGAAATGCCTGTGCCAACCCGTCTGGTGAAGGCTGCTCGGCATATTGAAAACGTACTCCCCACTGTTCCCCACTCTCCAGCAAATCCTGAAACATGGGTAAGTCGTGTGGCGTGGAAATGATCAAAATATCTCTAATGCCTGCCAACATCAGGGAGGAGAGCGGATAGTAAATCATCGGCTTATCATAGATTGGCAACAGTTGCTTGGACACAACTTTTGTCACCGGATGAAGGCGGGTCCCCGATCCTCCTGCCAACACTATTCCTTTTCTCGACATTTACATTTCCAGTACTGTTTTGTTGGTTGAGATCAACCGGAACTCAATAAAAGCTCATTGTCCATGATTAACTACTGAGGTGCGTTTGGTATTGAAATTCAGAAAATAAAGCAACACGAATTTCCCGTTCTGACTGAAGAATACAAGAGAAGTCACGGAACTTTGCTGGCAAGACAAAGATTTCTGCACAAATCGTTAAGCTCGCATTAAATCGCAGATGTTGAGCGACTTTGACAGCAAACAGCAATACTGATCATACAGACATACACCTGCATGATTTGCGGGGTCAGGAACAAGAACCAAGGTTCGTTCCAATTCTGAAAGCGCAACTCAGTCTCCATAAACGTTTTCGGCCCCCAATCAAAAGAAGTATTGAAATCATTCTTCCAACTGACTACCGACTTCTTTGCGTCTGCAGCACCTCAAATAACTTCTCATTGTAGACCATGATATTTCAGCATCAGATCGACAGGATGACCACAGCCTTCAGATGAAATCCATTTCCCATAGACATCTGGTGCCCCCTGACAGCAGGAACCAGGAGCAATGACAATCAGTCACCGGGGCACGATGTCTTCAATAAAGATATGACTTGGTTCATACATCATTTTTTCAGTTATTCGTCTGCTGATTGTGCAGGTAGTAGTGTGACTACTGAATTGCTCTTCGCGCATTTCAGTCGAACCTCTATAAGTACCTGAATTGACTCTCTGGATGCTGAATTAATCACCCACGACCATAGTGACCAGCAAATACCAGACTAACAGCAATTCCTAAACTATGGAAATTGCCATTTCTCACATGCTCTAGCCTTTGTACGGACCTCTGACTTATCAGACTGGACTCAAAAACACCAATTGATAATGCTCCACCAGCGAATACACAACTTCTGTTTTTTACCTGACTGATTGAAAAAGAGAGACGAAATGACTTTCATTTGAATGGAGTAAATACATGTTCAATGATAAATTGGAATCGCTCCGAGGAATCGCCGCCTTGGTTGTGGCCATCTATCACAGTTTCCTCGTATTTGCGGTCGATCAGAACCAGGTCATCTGGGAAAGCACTCTCTTTGACGTAACGGGTACGAATTCATTCCTGACCAGAATGGCACTGGCCATCTTCAATGGAAGTGCAGCAGTATCTATCTTTTTCGTTCTCAGCGGCTATGTCCTCGGACTTTCACTGGATCGAAAGCCCAGAAGGCTCACCACTTATCACGCTTTCTACATAAAACGCTTTTTCCGAATATATCCCACATATTTTGTGTCATTGACATTGATCGTCCTGTCCATTGTCCTGTTTCACAGTTATATCAAGTTCCCGAATACCTCTCTCTGGTATAACTGGTGGTACACGGAAGGGATCACCTTAAAAAATGCTCTCGCAAATTATTCGCTAGTGAAAATTGATATTAATAATGTTGCCTGGACTTTGAAGGTCGAATTAATCATCTCACTCTTTTTCCCTTTATTCTATCTGATTAACCGCAGGTTTGGACTGAAGGTGAATCTGCTTTTCCTGCTGGGCCTCATCATTATGGGTTACACGGGACCCATAATTGATACAATCCAGTATGCATTTATGTTTCACATTGGACTGATGCTGCCCTATTTTGTCAAAAAACAGCAATCCCCCGTAAGCAGCTTTTTTTGCGGAAATCTCGCTTTTATGATTGGGCTAGTATGCCTTTTGTCAGCGAGGCTCTTTTTAGCTAAGATTGATTATTTCTTCCCAATCCTGGTGGAAGGTATCGCCTCTGGCTTCCTGATCTGGATCCTGTTAAGCACAGAAGAAAACACATTCTTCAATCGTTTTCTGAAGATTAATCTCGTTAAGAAACTGGGCAAATACTCTTATTCCTTTTACTTGTTCCACTTTATCGTGATGTACTGGCTGGCTTACTGCATGTTTCTGGTTATTCCCCCAGAGATATCAGCCACTTACCCGGTTATCTTAAGCAGCCTGCTTGCCGTAATCTCAATTCCGATTACTTACTTTATTGCGATCGTGTCTTATAAGTGCGTCGAAGTGCCAATGATCAAACATGGTGCTGTGATTGCCGAAGTTCTCTCCACAGGCACAAAACGAAGTCTGGACAGAATAGCATTGGTTGTAATTCGATGGCGGAGAAAAAAGGAGTTTCTGCCCTTGAGTTTCGCTTTTAAACGCTTCTGGTAATGCCGGGGAAACCAGACTTAGTTAGCAGAACCACGAACGTATTGCATGCCTAAGAACTTACAGGGTTTTCATTACTGACAGGTATGAAATCCCTGTTCTTTTTGCAACTATCAGAACAAAACGGAGTATCGATAGTGAAAATACCGCTTCTCGCCTTGGAAGAGTAGATTTTCTGCTGTTCAACTCGACTCTAGAAATCGAGATCGATACGGCACACAGCGAAGTCCCGGTAGTGACATAGAGAGCTTATTGCGGTCAACTTTCTCAGTGGCACAGTTACCAGGCGATACGAGAAAGAGGAATCAAGATCCACGGTTTTCCGACTGAGATCAGGACCTGAATGCTGTCAGACCGAAGCCAAGTGAGAAGCGGATTCCCTTTTACGTCCACCGTCAATCTATCGATGACCACAGCATGCTCGCCTACTGTTTGAATTAGTGAACCGAAGTTGTTCGCGGTGCATTTCTATCAGGGATCTTGAATCGGATAAACCTAAAGCAGGGGCTGCCCTGAAATGATTACATACAGAGCTTGCTGTTCCGGGGACAGCAGGACTTCGTTGCAGCGGGAAATATGGCCAACCGGTTATTCCCCTCTCAGAGGCGGAGCAGAACTGATTTTCAGGTTCCGAAACTCGAGTGCTCCTGCTTTCTCCCCCGCGGGTCCGCCGGAATCTCCGCCCAGGCCGAATGTCAGTTTGGGTTCGGCGATGTAGTCGGCCTGGACTCTGGATTTCCGACCATCAACGGTTGCGGTCATGCTGGGACCATCAAAGCGAACCTGCGCCGAATACCATTGGCCTGTCTCAATTTTGTGGGGCTGTTGCAGCAGATTCTCGGACTCCCCTTTCTTCGCATGTCCCAACACGCGGATCTGGTCCTGGCTGATCACGAGGTGCACAATATGCCCCCGCTGCTGCGAACCGTTAAAGATAATCCCCGCGAACCGTGCTTTGCCTTCCAGGCGAAATTCGAAATCGACAACGCCATCCCCCAGTTCGAATCGCCGCATCTTGACGGGTCCGTGCCGGCGAGGACCGGATTCGTAGCCGCGGAGAACCCCCTTTTCAGCTTTCCAGGTTCCCAAACCCCAGAACCAGTCTTTCGAAAGCGGCTCCTGAAATGTTTCCTGCAGCAGAGGTTTGTCGGGGGTGATCTCAGCAGCAGAACGTTGCCACCCAAAACTGATAAACAGAATCAGACAGAGCAGCGTCTTCAAAAAATAAGCGTTCATATCTCAGCTACCTGGAAAGAATGGTGCAGAAGGAAATCAAGTCACAAACTGATGGTCATGAATGCGCTCAGAGACCTTTTTCGGTAGGAGGGAAGCGTTTGCGGCTGTCACTGTCTACCGGCTGACCACTGCGTGTATTCCACCATTCATGAGCCTTGTCGGGATCATAACTGGGGTTTGGGAGCGGCATCCGGGCACTGACACTGTGCCTCCAGGAATTGAGTTTCTGCTTGAGGTCAGCCACGCGACCTTTCTTTTCACCTGCCAGATTGTTCGTTTCACCGATGTCATCACTGATGTGATACAGTTCGATGTCTCCTGTTCCATCCAGGTACTCAATCAGTTTCCAGTCCCGTTCACGGATACTGCTGGCAGGGCGGTCATGGTGGTAATGCGGGTAGTGCCAGTAGAGGGCACTTCGTTTAAGCTGAGCATCCGGATTTTTCAATAATGGAACCAGGCTCATTCCATCGATCGTCTGATTTTTCGGGAGCGATGCCCCTGCAAGCTCGACAAACGTCGGATAGAAGTCATAACTGATGATCGGCTCCTTACAGACGGTGCCTGGCTTCACCAGAGGTGGATACTTGATAATCAAAGGCACCCGTACGCCTCCTTCATGTAGAGAACCTTTCTCCCCCTTGAGCGGTGCCTGAGTGGAAACGTTGTCATCCGCCTGCTCACGATAATCATACCGGCGATAGAGCCCCCCGTTATCTGAAGTGAAGACGACCATGGTTTCGTTTGTCAGACCTTCAGCCTCAATGGCATCGACAATACGTCCCACCATTTCGTCGCAATGTTCGATCATCGCAGCATAAACCGGATGAGGCAGATCTCGCTTGAGTTCGGCTGCTTTCTTACGATACTTCTCAACTTTGTCCGACATCGCTCCCAGTGGGATATGCACGGCGAACGGGGAGAGCATCAGAAAGAATGGTTTCTGTTTGTTCTCATGAATGAAGTCGATACTCAAATCGGCTTCGAAGTCTGTGCGATATTGTCCTGTCTTTGGTTTCAGATCACTTCGTCCCTGCACCCGGTATTTTCCCGGCAGATGGGGACCGCCGATGACTGCAGAAAAATCATATCCCTGTCGATCGGGTTGAAATTCAGGTCCATTCCCCAGGTGCCATTTCCCGATGTAGCCGGTAGTGTAACCAGCCGGCTTCAGAGCTTCTGCTACGGTAACCGTATCCAGGGGAAGCGCCATCGTCGGACGGGGAGTGATCACACGTTCGAAGGGCCGCCAGTGCCCCGAGATGAAATCGGTAATCCCGATTCGCGCCTGATTCTGTCCCGACTGCAGAGCACATCGCGTGGGCGAACAGACGGCCCCCGCAGCGTAGAAATCGGTAAACTTCATCCCTTCTTTTGCCAGCTGATCGATGCGGGGGGTGTCGACGAAGTCGTTGTCGTAACAGCCAACGTCCTTCCAACCCATGTCATCAATAAAGATCAGCACGATATTCGGCTGATCGGCAGCGGAGAGGGTTCCGGTAGCCCAGAGGAGAGTAAACAGAGACAGAACAATCACGCGCGCCATGATTTCAGCTCCCGTTGTCAATTCAGAATGGGTCCCGCCAAAGCAGGACAGAGATAAAGTCAATCAAAACGATCTGTTCATCTCTTATAACCCATGACTGTAGCACGGTTAAGTGATTTCCAGTGACTCATTTTAGAAATCCGGAAAGCGGCAGGTACTTCCAGAGAAAGGCGGTCTGGTTGCCGGGCATCACAGTCAGCAGAAAATTCAGTTCTCTGCTGGATAACGATAAGGCTGGGACGCTTCGTATAATTTCCGGCGACTTTCAAATTCAGTTTTCAAGTCATCCGAGGCCAGGGCGATTGCTTCCTGGTTGGCCTTCAAAGCTTCTTCGAAATTTCCGTTTGCTGCGTAAGCGACTGCGAGGTTTGCCCAATGCATGGCCTGGTATTCAACTTGATAATTTGTACTGATCCGCTTCCCGAAGACAGCAAGCTTAAGTGCTTCCTCAGGATTTCTGAGTGCGGGATCATTGATGGCTGACTGAATCTCCGCAGCCGCCATAATGACATCAACGTTCTCGCGATACTCTTTCATCGCCAGTTCCAATGCAGCGAGCGCCTCTGGATATCTGCGCAGCCCGTATAACGCCAGTCCCTGGTATTGCTGGATCTTTTCCATTCCGGGCCACTTCGCCAGCGTTTCCGTGGACATCTCCAACAACCGATCGGCTTGACCCTGTTCCCAATAAACCTCACACAGTTTCAGTCTGGGTACAACATCATCTGGCTCCTGCTTAACCCGTTTCTCCCAGTACGTCACTCGTTCTGCCAATGGTGCTTCATCTGCAGGCAGATCTGAAGCGGGAAGTCGTTTCAGTCTCACGTTCTTCAATTTCCAGACGATCCCGGGTGGGTTCGGCAGACGAACTGCTTTACTTTTAGACTCGATCTTGAAGAGCAGGTGATTTCTGAGGGGCGCTGTGTCGTCAAAGCGGACCTGATCCGGGTAGTTCCCCAGGGTAACTTCGCTGGAATCCGCATTCAGTTTCCAGTCGATCAGATGCATGCCGGGATCCATCACGCGAATGGACTGCTCCTGATGACGGTACGGCACGCGGTCGACGGTATAAATTCGGAAACCGGCGTGCAGGTCTTCCAGCTTATGGAATGGGTTTGCTCCCTTTAATTCTGCTTTGGGATAGGACCAGTAGCCCCGAATTCCCACATTGAGTGATGGAATTTTTTCACCTTGTTCATCGGTCTTCCCATACAATTCTTCCCAGCGAATACCAATATGCGTATCACCGGGATGAGTCGCGATTTGCTCGATGTGGGCCTGGATCCGGAGTGGCGCCTCCACGGTGATCAGAGGGCGGGCCCAGGAGTGCTGTGCTTCATTTGTTTTTCGGCAGACGAGCAGACTTTGATCTTCGCTGTCCCAGTCAATCTGATCGGCGCTGATCTCCCAGCCGAGCCCCTGATCTTCGAAATCGAATTCGACCCAGTCTCCCTTGAGGTATGCCCTCAGTTGTTGCAGCATTTTTCCTGTATGGGCATAGTAACGTTCTGCCAGTTCACCCTGAGCCGTTGGTTTCAATGCCTGCCACTCTTTTTCCAGGGCATCGATTTCCGATAACTTTGCATCCGCAGTCCAGCCTTTGCGTATTTTTTGATCGAACTCCAGAACACGATCCTGGACTTCTCCCTGAGCAGCAAACAGTCTGCACATCAAAAACTTTCCGGGACGATGTGATTTCTGAAGCTGAGAATAGTCGAGGTCTCCTTCAGTGGCTTTAAACTCGGCGAGAGCCAATTCTGGATACCCTGCCCGTTGGAGAAACAGACCAATTCTTGTCCTGTAGTAAGGAGTATCTCCATATAATTTTTCACCAGGATGCGCTGCCCGGTATTTCTCCCGCTGAGTCAGGAAATGATCGATGATTGTTCTGGCACCAAATTTTTCCTGTTGTGACCAGTCATCGATGAATTCGTTGTCCTGCAGATATAACATGACCTCAAACGCATAGTAGGGTAGTTGAGTATCAAATCGATCACTGTTGATACAGTGACCGGCAAAGCTGCGAAACTGACCCAGATCGCCTCCCCAACGCGGCAACATCGAATTCCACAACGCATAATAGGGAAGTGACCGATCGTAATGGTTTTCGACAGAACGGCGAAACCAGTCAACCGGCTCGTAGACTCTGTCATGCCCCGTCATGGCAACCGAAATTAATCTGATGGGAGGGTGAGGAGAATCCGGACGCAGCAGACAGGCATACTCCAAGTGAGCCTTGCCCATCTGGATGCCCCTCTGGAAAGTCAGTTGATCGCCACGGCTCATGTTGCTGGCATATCTGCCTCGGCGTTCCCCCCAGGCCTGGTCGAGCAGACGTTGCCCCGTTAACCAGTGTTTGATAAACGGCTCGATCTTTTCTGACTTCAAACAGCCGACGACTAAACCGTCGCGAAAAGTGATGTCGTTCGACTCCCAGATCCCGGCTAACTTGAAATGGACACAGTCCAGCCACTGCTGCTCTGTGGAGGCTTCTTCCAGCCAGCGTACGATGCTTACCAGTAAGGCATCTTTATGTCCCTCGCTGACCGATGAGCTGAAATCGACTACAAACAGGCGGAGATAAACCTGAATGATCTGCGGGTACTGGCTCGTTCTCAACTGCTCGAGACACTGGGTCCACATGGACAACGCCGCGTCGGAATCGCCTGTCTCTTCATACAAGACATAGGTCACGTATGTCAGCAGTAAGGGATCATTGGATTGGAGCTCGATCACTTTCTTAGCCAGCGAGATGATTTCATCATTCGACAGAGAATCGGGTTGTCCCGTCACTCTGAACAGGTATGCCTTCAGAAATTCCTCGCCCGCGGCTTTGACTTCGGGTTTGTCTTTGGACAGTAGCTGATATGCTTCCATCTCCCGCAGGCGGAACCTGTGATACTTCTGCAAGAAGTCGCGGGGAGCAACAAATTGTTTGACCAGCGCGAGATCTACCGGTTGATTCAGCGTTTTCCCAGCGCGTTTGATTTTGAAGTCTTTGACCTTCCCACTCGCCTGGCTGGCTTCCTCATAGAGGTCTTGGCTGAGCTCCCGATAATTCCCGGTCAACAGAAAAACGGGACCGTCACCGTAGTCGGGATACTCCAGTGGTCTGGCAGCGCGACGTGCGGGATCATCATAACCGAGCCGACGGATCTCCGCTGCCACCTTGACGTCCCGGTTTGCCTGCTGCTGAGCAGCACGTTCATCCTGCCTGGTAAAAAGCAGGGCCAGCAGAGCCACCAATACCAGAATCAGCAGAGTTGAACGGACAACATTCTTTTGGACTGGAGAGAGCACAGATCCTGTTTCCTTCTGAAAGTGTATGGATAGCGAAACAGATCAACCTCAGATCGGTACAGAGATACAGTCCAATCTATCGGTGCGTAGTTCGCCAGGCAAGCAGGAAGTGCGGATCCACATGGAAAATGTCAGGAGCCAGAAGCGTGACTCACCCTACCAGCAGAGACCAGCGGGGAAAGCTTGAGAAGTGTGAGAGCTCTCTGAAAGTGCATAAAAAAACCCGATATCGCTTTGCGATACCGGGCGAAATTGTTCAGGAGCTTCTTTTAAAGAAACAAGCTCCTCGACAAGGACTCGAACCTTGAACCTAGCGGTTAACAGCCGCTCGCTCTACCGATTGAGCTATCGAGGATCAGTTTTTGTGGTAAAAGATTTCTCTCAACCACGTTGTGCCTATAAGATATTGTGAGAAATGCGTGAAGTCAACCGAAGATAAAGTGGAACCAGCGACGTTCTGACAAAATTTCGGGAAAAGTTGACTTGAACGGTTCACTGCAACTGAGTCAGATCACTCGGTTTCGGAACCAGGCTGCTCGGGAGCTACGCCTTTGATCTTCTCCAGCGTGACTTTGTTCCCCTGATCGTTATATTCGATCAGATTCATAAAAGCGCCCATCAACATGATTCCCCGTCCACAAGGGCGTTCGAGGTTCTCCAGCAGGGTCGGATCGGGGACTTCAGTACGATTAAAGCCTTCCCCTTCATCCTGGATCTCAATGCGGACCCGCTCATCACTGATCCAGCATTTGATATCCACACTTTTATCGGGAGACATCCGGTTGCCGTGTTTGATGGCGTTAACCAGAGCCTCTTCCAATGCCAGCCGCACTGCAAATACATCCCGATCGGGGTATTCACGTACCTCAAGACCCTCAACAATCCGGGCCTGCACAGCCTGCCCTTCTGAGGTATCGCTGGGAATCGTTACTTCAATGTATTCGTCCGATGACATGAGTTTGGCCAGCACACGATTTCTGGTGTTTATCCAGTGACTATTCAGAGATCGCTTAAAAGCTCCGGTTCATCCATTCCCCGGTTTTGAATCAGAGGTGATTCACTCTTAAACGTCCCACAATGTAATGCTCAAAACTTGTCCTAACGCGAATGGTAACAGCCGACGCTTCCCGTTCAGCAATTACCAGACCAGTGTTAGAAACCTTCGAGCGCCGCCTCCTGTGTTTCGGCGATATCAAACAACTGATTTAATCTGGTGATGGCAAAAACTTCGTAAATGTCAGGACGAATTGAGCAGAGTTTCAACTTGCCCTTTGCCTTTTTCACTTTTTTATCCAATGTGATCAACTTACCAAGTGCAGCACTTGAGAGGTATTCCACGTTGGAAAAATCAAGAATGATCTTCTTGCGACCATCTTCATCAACAAGCCCAAATAACTGGGTTCCGATGATCTGGATATTACCTTCATCCAGAATTTTCTTGTCTATAAACTTTGCAATGGTGACATCCGAAACTTCTTCGATGTCAACACGACGGTGACCAGCTGCCATAATTCCAGCCCACCCTCTTCTAAAGAGACAAAATTCCGACGTTGGCACATGTATTCCCTCTGAATACATTATCGTAGATAGGAGTTAACCGACGACTGCCTGGCCCGATCGGAATCGATCAAAATAACGAGTTGAATAAAGTAACAAATTATATCTGTTGAATCCAAAAAAGGAATTATCTAAACAGATATTCCCATTAGACTAACATCAATTTTGCTGAGGACACATATCCCCGGTTATGCATGATCATCACGCTTTCTTTCCTTGGTGTCAAGCATATTCACAAGATTGTTTAGCGGAATATCCGGGTCTAAGTGCCATATTCAGCAGAGTTTGTGTAATCTCACGCTGTCACTCTGGATAAAATCCCGTCGATTCTCTTCCCTGCCCTGGAAAACCACGCGTGACGATCAATAGTTTTGCTGCTGACGCTTCCGATTTGTACAGAAATTGAAACAGACAGACGTTGCCTGTTTCGTTTGTGAAACGTTTTTTCCACAACCTGACCTTCAGTTGAGTCTGAACCTGGCATTGATTTCGTTCCTGGTTCTCTGTCTCACGCAGTGTGCAGGCAGTATTAACTGTCATAACCCTGTCGATCTGGCTTCGTGACGGTGAAACCGGCGCAATCAGATTCATCCTCGCGCAACCGTTGTCAGTCCAGGCGCGCTGTTTGCCCTCTTAACAGGTTTTCTCCGCAGCTTGATCTCTGCAGAACTCCGACTCTCTCACCTGGAGAAAACCATGATTCCTGGATTCAAGTCACTACTTTGTCTGTGCTTAGTCAGCGTCTGCTGCGCCACCCCACTCACTGCCGGGGTTGAAGTCGAACTGACAAACGGAGAAGTACGGACCGGAAGCTGGATCCAATGGGGCCCCCATGAGACTATGCTGATCGACTCCGGAACGGACCAGCGTTCGCAGATCGAACGCATCTCGCTGGATTCGATCAGACGACTCTCCATCGATGAAAGCGTCTACGACCAGGAAACCATCCAGCTGGCAGCAGCCCGGCGGTCCCCTGCGGAGCCGACCGAGTTCGTCAAAAAACGACGACTGATGCCTGCTCCGATCTACGTCCCCTCCCTACCTCAGCCAGTTCTGACAGCACCGCCGATGAGCGTCGACTGTAATCACTGCAGCCGGGGTGTGATTCTGGGAGTCCACGAAGATCCGTTGAATGCCTACCAGCACCTGGTAGAACAATACTTCCCCAATGGCGTCCCCACTCTCGAACGGGGACACGTACTGGGGCTGATGCGGGCCGCCACCGCACAGCAGGCTCTGGGATATGCTCCCCTGCCCGCAGGACCTCCCCCGGTCCAGGGACTTCCCGCTCCGCCACCTGCTCTGTTTCCTGGACCAGGGCCTGTGTCGGGGCAACTGACACGGATCTCGGTGGAAGCGACGCCCGTCAATACACGTGGTCAGGCCGACTGGAACGCTCTGGCTGTGCGTGTGCAAGGTTTCGATCAGGCAGGTAGACCCGCGCCGCTGACAGGTCAGATTCAGATTCATCTGTACGGAGAACGTCAACTGTTACTACACGCCTGGGATCAGCAGTTCGCAGCGAAACCGATTCAAACCATCTCACTGGCCGAATGGACCCGCAACTGTTCGACTTCACCAGAGACACAGAGTCCCAGTGCCGGCAATCAGTTTGGAGCCGGACTTCCTGCTGACCAGACCTGGATCGTCAGAATGCCGTCCCGGATTCCCGAACATAATCCGAACGTCTATGCTCTCGGTGCCGTGCAGGCCACACTCGTTTCACCCGGGAAAGGAACTTTCACCGCTTCGCTGCCATCGGTCCCGTTAAAGCATGTCTCAACGGTCCGGGATGTTTCGCTGTCGAATACAGGCACACGCTTCTTCCCTTCTGAGACAACGTCTGAGGGGATCTATCGTCCGACCCGCATCAATTACAATGCTCCCTCAAGGCCAAACAGCCGCACACTCTCCGTCCAGCCTTAATGTAAGACACTTGGCTGAGCCCCCCGCTTTGATGAATTCATCCAGGGGGGTGCTGTGCGGTTCATAACCGCGTTCGCGGAGGGTCTGCTCGAGCTGCGGGCAGCCCGTATTCAAGGCGACCGATTTTCCAATCACCACCGCATTACAGGCAAACCGCTGCGCCTCTTCATCCACCACGGGAATCAGATCAGGGATATGCTCCTGTAAGGCCTGCTGTCCATAACTATCGAACGCGGGCGGATAATAAATCGCCTCTGTTTCGCTCAAGGGACAGAAACAGGTATCGAGATGGTAGTAAAACTCATCGACCAGCTGCAGGGGAATCACTCGGCACTTCATCTCGGCAGCCACCCACTGCAGGGCTTTCACATCGCTGCGAATCAGGTAACCCGCAAACAGGGTATCGCCACAGAACAGAGCGTCCCCAGCTCCTTCGAAGAAAAATTCTTCGGGCATCTCGATCGTTTCAAAGCCTGCCTGCTCAAACCACTGTTTATCAACGGGGGTTTCCCCCTGGCGGGCCTGGTGCCGAAACAGAGAGAGGAACACGCGATTGTGCCAGATCAGTCCGGCGTTCGCGGTAAAGACGAGATCGGGCAGCCCCTTCACGGGCGTCATCAATTCAATGCTGGCGTTCAGTTTCTGGAGCAGCGCGTACAATGACTCCCATTGCTGCCGGGCCACTTCCAGATTGCTCTGCTGACTGCGGCTCATCCAGGGATTGATCTCGTATTCGATCCCGTAATAATCAGGGGGACACATCAGGATCGTCGGGCTGTCGTATTTCACTTGAACGTCTTTCTGGCTTCCTGTCAGTTAATCGATATGAACGTCTCCTCTCTGTAATTATACCACAGAGGGAAGTCTGCTGTGGGAAGATTTCTCTCGCACCGAAGGCCAGCAAATACCGGCTGCATAATTGACGGATTTACTGTCGATCTCATACATTCAATGAATTGATAACCGACACATCCTTTATTTCGGGATTCCTCATCATGACTGATACTGCCTCCTATCCGCTGACCTGGGAACTGGACTCGCTCTACCCCAATCCTGCACAACCCGAGTTCACCGCGATTCTGCAAGATTGCAAAAGCGCACTGGAAACCCTGGTGGAACGTGTGGCGCAGCTGGCCGATGCCGGGAATCCAGAGCAGGACGCAGCACTCTGGGCCGATTTTCTGACAGACTACCAGGCAGCGACTGCAGAACTTTCGGGGCTGTTTGCGTTTCTCGAATGCTGTTGTGCCGAGGATGCTCATAACAAACAGTACCAGGTGCTGATGGGGCGGCTGGCCAGTATTCGTCCCTTACGCGAGAACATCGAAACACAGCTGCAACTGACACTCCGCGAGCTTTCCGCGGAAACCATTCAACAGTTCTGCGAACAGGAACCACGTCTGCAGGAAATTCGGTTCTTCCTGGAAGAGTCCAAGCGGGGTGCGACCCTGAGACTTCCCAAGGAACAGGAAATTCTGGCTTCCGAACTGGCCGTCGATGGTTTACACGCCTGGGGACGGCTTTACGATCGGCTCTCCGGGGATCTGAAAATCCAGCTCATGGAAAAAGGGGAACTGGTAGAACGGTCTCCGGGACAGGTGCAGTTCGATTCTCCGCAACGGTCAATCCGTGAAAATAACTTCTATGCTGCAAACATAGCCTGGGATACGATTGCTGATTCGTGTGCCGATGCGTTGAATCATCTTTCGGGCACGCGACTGACACTCTACAAACGGCTGCCAGTCTCCGACCACCTGGATGCACCGTTGATTTACAATCGCATGCAGCGGAGCACACTGGATACCATGTGGTCTGTGATCTCCGAGCGGAAACAGAAGCTGGTGCGCTTCCTGGAAAAGAAAGCAGAGCTGCTGGGACTGTCACGACTCTGCTGGTATGACCTGAATGCACCGTTGCCCCTGGCCGGAGCGGAATCAGCCGAGCTGACCTACGACCGTGCCTGCGAATTGACGGTCAACTCATTCGCCGAGTTCAGTTCCGACCTGCGGGACTTCGCGGAACGGTCTCTGCGCGAGCGCTGGATTGAGGCGGAGAATCGGGCTGGCAAACGTCAGGGGGGCTTCTGCACAACTCTGCCTCTGCAAAAGCAGTCCCGCATTTTCATGACCTTCACGAACTCGGCCGACAGCATGTCGACGCTGGCGCACGAACTGGGGCACGCCTATCATTCCTACGTGCTGAAAGACGCCCCCTTCGTGTTAAGCGATTACCCGATGAACCTGGCAGAGACAGCGTCTACCTTCGCGGAAGCAGTATTGGGTGAGCAACGTTTAAAAGCGGCCAAAACCCGCGACGAAGAGCTGCAGATTCTGGATGGCATGCTGGGAGACTCTGTCGCCTTCATGATGAATATCCATACCCGCTTCCTGTTTGAAGACCGTTTTCATCAGGAACGTGCCTCTGGGGAATTGACTCCAGAACGCTTTTCCGAGCTGATGCTCACCGCTCAGCAGGAAGCGTACATGAATGCCCTGGACGACTCCGGCTGGAATCCCAGCTTCTGGATTTCCAAGCTGCATTTTTACATCAGCGAATTACCGTTCTATAACTTCCCGTACACGTTTGGTTATCTGCTCTCACTGGGGATCTATGCCCTGGCAGATACGTTCGAGGATCAGAGCGAGTTCGCAGATAAATATCGTGAACTTCTGATTGCCACCGGCTGTCAACTGACCGAAGACGCAGTGGCCGGGACATTTGGTTACGACCTGAGTCAGGCTGAATTCTGGAACAAAAGTATCGATATTATCGATCGCCGCGTCGATCGTTTTCTGGAGCTGGCCGACCAGGCTGACTGAAGATCAGATCAGTGACTCCGAGAGTGGCGCGGAAATCCAAATTTTGCGGAATCCGCGGAAAAAACAGACTTTCAGTAAAACCAGCCTTAAAATGCAGAGAGATCCACCTGTATTACTGCCGCAACGTGTCGAAATTCCACAACTGCTGCGGTATACTGGTGCACTCTGCAGACCAAATATCAAGAAATTATAGCCGGCTTCCGCTCCTGAACGAGCAGCCGGATCTGCCTCTAAACCACGGCCGTTTCTCTGGATAAGATTCGTGTCTGGTCTTTTTGCAGGACTACTGAGAAATATCACTTTCCATGGCTACGCAACAGGAACTTTCAGAAACCCGCCAGCATTCAGGAGTCGGTCTGGTTCAGACCCGACTTGCGACTCTGTTTATGCCCCCCGACTGGCTCAAGCTGGCAGGAGGTGGCGAACTGGGTCCGATTCAGGTTGCCTATGAAACGTATGGCACCTTGAGCCCTGAGAAAGACAATGCCATTTTCATCTGTCACGCTCTCACCGGTGATGCCCATGCCGCCGGTTATTACGAAGACGATGATGAAAAAGCCAAACCGGGCTGGTGGGACGAGCTGATCGGCCCCGGTCGGACCCTGGACACCGATAAGTATTTTGTGATTTGTGCGAACGTTCTGGGAGGCTGCATGGGAACCACGGGGCCCGGAAGCGTCAATCCGGAAACCAATCAGCCTTACCGCCTGAACTTCCCCTTCATCACCGTGGGGGATATTGTCGAAGTCCATGCGGCTCTGACTCGACAGCTGGGAATCGATCAACTGCTGGCAGTGATCGGAGGCAGCCTGGGAGGCATGCAGGTACTGGAGTGGGCAGCACGCTATCCCGACCAGTTGCGAAGCGCGATTTGCCTGGCATCCGCGGCACAGCTCTCCGCTCAGGGCATCGCATTCAATGCCGTTGGTCGACGGGCCATCAAGACAGACCCCGAATTCAAAGATGGCGAATACGAACGGGGTGCCGGCCCGCGGTACGGTCTGGCCCTGGCCCGCATGATCGCTCATATTACCTACCTGTCGGACCAGTCGATCGAAATGAAATTCGGCCGACGTCTGCAGGACCACGATACATTCACCTACGAAATGCTGCCCGAGGTGGAATTCCAGGTGGAAAGCTACCTGCACTACCAGGGAAAACGGTTCGTCGAACGCTTCGATGCGAACAGCTATCTCTACCTCACGCGGGCCATGGATTATTTCGACCTGGTCTCGCAACATGGATCGCTGACCAAAGCCCTGGGACGAACCAATGCCCGGTTCCTGATCGCCTCGTATGATTCCGACTGGCTGTTTACCACAACACAGAGCAAGGAAATCGTCCGGGCATTAATCGAATGCGGCAAGCACGTTTCATTTATTGAACTCAAAAGCCCCTTCGGTCATGATTCCTTTTTGATTGAAATTGAACAACTGCAGAAACTGATCACTCCTTTCCTGGCACAAGCCTACGAATCGAGACTGGCGGAGAAACAGAGCTGACTGCTCCCCTGAACTATCTCTGCAAGCAGAGAGATCAGAATACATAAGAGTAAAACAATACCATGTGCGCACAACATCGATACTGTATGGAGGACCCGTCACTGGATCTGACCGACAAGCTGCTGATGGAGCAGATTCAGCCGGGCAGTCGTGTGCTGGACCTGGGATGTGGTGATGGGCGGTTGCTGGCTCGACTCCGCGATGAACGCGATGCTTCCGTCTTGGGCATGGAAATCGATATCACGCAGCATCATGGTGCCATCGCCCGGGGTGTACCGGTGATTCAGGCTGACCTCGATGAAGGTCTGCACGACATTCCGGATCTGGCGTTTGACTACGTCGTCTTGAGCCAGACACTGCAACAGGTTCTGCACCCCAAACAGCTGCTGGAAGAAATGGTCCGCGTTGCCCGCCAGGCTCTGGTCGTGGTTCCCAATTTCGGCAACTGGCGTATCCGCCTGCAGGTCTTGAAACAGGGACGGGCACCGGTGACGGAAGTACTGCCTTATGAATGGTACAACACCCCTAACCTGCACCTGATGTCAATGCACGACTTTCAGGATCTGATGCGAATCCTGGGGATCGAAATCCTCAAGGAAATTCCGATTATCAAGCATCGCGCGGTGGAAAAAGCCTGGCTGGCGAACTTGCGGGCTCAGCAGATTCTGTATGTACTCCAGCGTCAGGAACAGACCACAGAGCACGCCCCGGCCAAACCTGCTACCCCCCTGACCTTCTGAGGGCATTCCCCGGTCAGCGGATCTCCAGACGGGGAACAGACTTCCCGTTTCAGGCTCTGTTTCGGGGCAGGAATTCCTGTTTCCCTGAATCCGAAAACGCGATATACTGCCCCACCTTCTGGCCTGAGCAGAGAACAGGCCACAGGGAGCCGGTATAAACCATGTCTCCCTAACGTGATGTAATATCACCACTTGAGACAAATTCAGCGACTCGTTTTTTAAAGAGAAAGAGGGAAGGGACTCCCGATGCGTATCATAGCCATCATGAATCAAAAAGGGGGCGTCGGCAAAACCACATCCAGTGTGAACATGGCTGCCGGCCTGGCAATGCAGGGAAAAAAGGTCTGCCTGGTTGACCTCGATCCGCAGGGTCACGCCTCGTTACACCTGGGTATTGAGCCATACGGAAATGTGCCGACCGCCTATGATGTATTTTCCGGGTTCAAAACGCTGGCTGAAACACGACAGCTGGTCGCGAAAAACTTATGGGTCGTGCCTGCGACACTCGATCTGGCTGCCACGGAACTGGAACTGGTCGATGCCGAAGACCGGGAAATCGTCTTGCGTCGGGCCATTCAGAAAATGGCAGACACCGAGCCGTTCGATTACCTCATCATGGACTGTCCGCCTTCACTGGGCGTACTGACGATCAACGCTTTGACGGCCGCTAATGAAGTGATCATTCCGCTGCAGCCGCACTTCTTCGCGTTGCAGGGTCTTTCCAAGCTGTTCGAGACAACAGCTTTGGTACGACGTCGCCTGAACCGGGACCTGAAGGTCTCGGGTGTGGTCCTGTGTCTGTATGAAACCGGAACCAGACTGGCGGCTGACGTGACCGATGACCTGTGTGCCTTCCTCAACGAAAGCGATCCGGAAGCGCCCTGGGCCAAAGCCAAAGTTTTCCAGAGCCGGATTCGTCGCAACATCAAGCTGGCCGAAGCACCCAGTTATGGACAGTCTGTATTTGACTACTCCAGTTCCTGTCCGGGTGCCAAGGATTACGCCGGCCTGGTCGAAGAGATCATCGCCGACGAACAGGCCGAACAGACGCCGATTCAGCAGGCTGCCTGATTACTCTTCAGCGGCTTTCTGCTTCGCTTCCAGTTTCGCTTTGGCTTCTTTCCAGAGCGGATCGTAAACCTCTTTGTCGAACGGAGGACATCCTGTGGGATACTGTCCCAGTGGATGATCCTTCGTACGCATGAGGTTGGTGCAATAAGAGAAGGTCCGGCAGACCGTTTTGCGTTTGAGCTTGCCTTCTTCCTGCAGCAGCTTCGCAAACTCCGGTTGTGACAGCGTGGCTCGTCCCATGCCGACAATCGAGATCTTGCCCTGCTCCACATTCGCCGCAGCAGCATGCATGGCAAAGTCCTGCAACCAGCTGTAACCACTGCCCACCACCGGAATATCGGGAACGGCCGCCTGAATCTGTGAGGCAATCCGGAAGTGCCGGGCCACACCGATCAGGGGATGTTCGGGAGCGTAATAGCCATCGGTCGGAGGAAATTCTGCGGGCCGTACAATATGTGGATTGGCGTAGGGATTCCCGTTGGAAATATTGATCATGCTGATGCCCCACTCTTTGAGCAGGCGAGCCACTTCGAGTGGTTCAGTCAGATCTTCCTGAAGGTGATCGTCGGGATTGGTGCCGAAGGCAGTCTGCAGTGGTAGTTCATGCGGGCAGGGTTCACCGATGAAATCATCTCCCGCGCCCTGATAGGGAATGCCGTCGTAACCGTTCATGCGGGTGGCGATTACGAGACCGGGGCATTCTTCGCGAATCCGTTGTATCACGTTACGAACCAGGCGGGTCCGGTTTTCGAGCGATCCCCCGTACTCGCCGGGACGGTTCTTCGCAGCCAGCAGCTCTGAGAGCAGGTAGCGATGGCACTGTTTGATATCGACGAAATCGACGCCGATTGATTGTGCCAGCTTCGCGGCGGTCACGTACTGGTCTTCGATGCGTTTCAGATCGTCGTCCGACAACAGCGGATAGCTGTCGTCTACGATCTTACCGGTCGCTTTATCGACGGTGCGTGGATCCAGCACCTGATCGTGGGTGGCCAGCAGAGGTTTTTCGAAGCTGAAGCGACCGGAGTGCGTCAGTTGCAGACCGATGACCTGCCCGGTGTCCGAACCAAAGACTTCTGAATGTGCTTCACGACATCCGGCCAGCATTTTCTCCAGGGCGGGTGCGGTCTGATCGTTGATCATCAACTGGCGGGGATTCATGCGGGCTTCCGGACCGATGGCGGTCGCTTCACCCCAGATGAGCGATGCCCCGCCGGCACCGAAGCGTCGATAGCGACGGTAAGTCAGTTCATCGGGAAAGCCATCGGTGGTGCCGTCACAGCCTTCCATCGGTTGAATTCCGAGTCGGCTTTTCGCCTGCAGATGGCCGATCTGAATCGGTTCATAGAGAACCTTAAAATTGTCTGAAACTTCGATCGGGCAGCCCAGGCGTTCCGAATCAGCAACAACATCTTCCGGTGTCTTATATTTAAAATATTTGGCCATAGCAGGTGACTTGGTACGTATCAGGAGGGTGATCAACGGCTGTTCAAAATAGACGCTCCCCGAGTGTACTCAAAGCGGGGGCGAATTACCATTCAGCCGGGTTGCTGCGGACAGCAGTTAAACGGGCACGGTCAAAGACTGACCATTATCGCGGGCTGAGAGCCCCAACAGATAGGGAACGGCCACGGCGGCCCATTCTTCCGCGGTGGGATAGTGGTCGGCATGCGAGCCGAAACAACTTTGCAGCAGACGCGTGTTGATGATTCCCGGATTCAGCGGGACGGCTGCCATCCCCGGAGGCAGTTCCTGAGCCAGCGACTGGGTCAAACCTTCCACGGCCCACTTGGTGGCACAGTACGAGGCCACTTCACCCGAAGCCGAACGTCCCCAGCCCGAACTGAAATTCACGATCACACCGGATTCTGACTGCAGCATCGCGGGGACGAAGTGACGAATGGTATTAATAGTCCCTTTGATGTTCACATCGATGATACTGTCGATGTCGGCCGCGGGGATTTCCCAAAGCGCCGCATTCTCATTAATGACCGCCGCGTTGTTGAGCAGCAGATCGGGGGGACCCAGTTCCGCGATCACCGAATCGGCCCAGGCCTGCACGGCCTGATCGTCGGCGATATCCAGCGCGGTAAAATGATGGGGCTTGCCGAACTGATCGGACAACTCGGCGAGCGGTTCCGGGGAGCGGCCACAGCCGGCCACTGTGTGACCAGCTGCGATGAACTCCGACACCATTGCCCGTCCCAGTCCCTGGGTGACGCCGGTGATGACGATTACTTTTGACATGACGGTTTCCTGTCCCTGGCCGATGGCACTTATTTCTTTTCAGCAGCCTTCACGGCGGCAGCGGCTTTGGCGTCTTCCTGTTTTGACAGTTCCGGATTGACGGGAACCGCAGCCGGTGCATCGCCGCGAATCCATTTAATCGCGCCGATGACGGAATCCAGAAATGCGGGATTGGTCCAGGTCGAAGGGTTGTGTCCCATGTTGTTCACGAAGACTTTGCCCTGCCCCCAGTCCTTGGCCCAGGCGACCGGGACCTGGTAGGGACGCTTGGGGTTACACTTCTCCATATTCAGGCTCATCAGCACATGCACTTTTTCCGGCTGCCAGTTTTTATACTGATAGATTTCATCTTTGACCTGGAATTCTTTCCCGAAAGGCTTCATGGCAGGGAAATCTGTGTTGTGCACGGTGATTGTCACCGTATTTCCAGCGGTCCAGGGATGGCCGTTGAAGGATCCGCCGATCATATCCCAATAAGGTTCGTAGGACTTGTAGGTATCGGTGGCTGAGTGAAAGCCGATAAAGCCGTGGCCTTTCTGCTTCAGCCAGTCATTCAGAAAATACTGCATGTCTGCTTCTTTAATGGGCAGCATGCCCGTGGTGTAGAACATGACGATGTCGTAGTTCTGTAGATTTTCTTTTGTGAAGTCGGCTGCGGCATCCTGCGTACAATCGACGGTGAACAGGCCCGACTGCTTCCCGAGTTGGATCATCGCGATTTCGGAAGGAGACAGCTGTTCTTTCTCCCGTTTGACGGAGCCGTGGGTATAACCTTTGCTCTGGGTGAGCATCAGGATACGGGTCTTGGCGTCGGCTGCATCGGCAACACCAGTCACGGTCAGCAGGGGGAATATCAGCAGACAGCAGACTGTCAGAAATCGAAAACTCATGGTGGTCGCTCCCAGTTGAGAATGAAGGATACGCGGAAGTCAGATCTCACTATATTAAAAGAGATCAATTCCCGATTGCAAAGCAGCGGGACTAATCGGTCAGTTCCTGGATACGGATATTGCGGAACTCAACCGGGTTTCCCTCGGACTGCAGCCCGAAAAAGCCGTCTTTCAGCTCACTTGGTTTGGAAGTGGCGATCTCCGTTCCGTTCAGAACCGAAGTTAAAGCGCCGTCTTTGCAGACGACTTCAATTGCATTCCACTCGCCTATCGGCCGACGCACTTTTTGCCGGGCTTCCGGATTATCGGTGACTTCGAGGGTGATGTCTTTGCTGTTTGATTTGATGTGTGCCATCTCAGAATACTTACCCTGTACTTCGAGGCACTTGGGCCAGACGCGATTTTCGCCTGTGATATAGAACAGGAATCCTGTGTTCGGATCGGCATTTGTTTCAGCTGATTCGGGGAAGCGATACTCCAAACGAACGGTACAGTTTCCGAGTGCAACGCGTGTATAGATATAACCGCGAGGCTGTCCCTGGCAGGAAATGATTCCGTCCTTCTCAGTCCAGTTTTTACCGGAGACCGGTTCTTTCGATTTTCCGGCGAACTCTTCAAAGTCCTTCAGATGCAACAGGGTAAATCCGTCTTCGACTTCGAATAACGATTCGATTGTTTTTTCAGGTTCATCGATGGCGGGTACTTCATTCAGCGCTTCTTTTTTCTGTTCTTCCGTGGGGCTTCCACAGGCAGACAGCAGACAGGTCAACAACATCAATAGAACAAAGGAAAGCTGAGTTTTCATAGATCAGATTCTTTCATGAAGGTCAGGCATACTTTCTCTGCTCCCGGCCCAGAGCGTAACACTGTGAAGATTTATCGTACCCAATCTGCTTAATGCACTGAAGTCTGGCGTCCCCTGTTCCAGTCAGGATACATATAATCGATACATTTTTCTCGGGCCTGGCAGATTTACTGAATTCGGTAATCAAGAGATGCAGGAGATCCCGCAGATTTTGCCGATAGAGATTATGTACTCTCCCTTAACTGATTCGCCTCACAGGATGACTTAGGCACCATTGGCTGAAGTCGAAATGCTGTGCAGGATCAGGCAGCAATAATTTCAGTATCCTACTGAGATAGAAATGGGCTATCATGCAACAAGTAATGATCTCTCCCCCCGAGGATCAAGCGAGGACGACCAGTCACACCTGTGCCTCGCTGATCAAATCGCAACCGGCCGGCCAGGCTGATAAACAACAGGACCTGAGTATTTCAGTACTGGAATGGCTTAACGCAGAGTTGAGAAAAGAGGTAGAAAAGCAGGAAATCGTATCGTTTCAGCCAAACGAGAAGATGATCGATCGTTTGCAGAACATGCTGACTTCCAAAGCGACCGGCATCACCATTATGGTGGTCGGTTTATTCATCATGTAAGACGCAGCAATCTGAAGGGTAATCCGGATTCGTGTAACAGCTACTGATTCTGCTATGTATGCAGCGCTCAGCCGCATAGCAGGATCAGCAACAGGTGGAATCAGACGATTCCTGAACCGAAAGAGTCTCCCTGCGCACCCGGCTCACGATTCTGCGAAGTAACCCTGTCGGCAGCTGGCTGATCGGCTGGATTATGATGAGGTGGTTTCCCGTCTGAACGGTCCTCAGCAGCATCAATTCGAAATACCTGACCGTTCTTGCGGTGAATGGTCGATTCCGTGCGGGAGGGCTGGACCTGTGGTGTCTCGTCATAGTCCTCTTCGTAGGGTCCAAGCCGCGCGTAATCTTCTTCGCCGAAATCGTCATAGCGGCAGATGTAGCCATCCTGCTGCGCGGAGACGCGCTCTTCCTCATATGCCTTGAGGACCTCTTCCTGAATCAATTCACGGCATTCGGAATTGATGGGATGCGCGATGTCGGCATAGAGACGGGCACGACCGGCGTCATCTTTATCCGCCCGGTTTTCATCCAGACGCACGCCACACTGGTTACAGAAGGAGGCGCGCAGATGGTTCTTGGTATGACACTTGGGACAACGATCCATCAGCTTGCGGCTGGGCATCGCCACGAAGGCACCTTTGGCCCCCTGAATGATTTTCAGATCCCGGATGACGAATGAGACGTCGAAAGTAATTGAGCAGAATGCCAGCAATCTTTCGTGTGGGTCATTCATCAATTTGATGCGTACTTCACTGATCTCCATGGCCTCACTCCATTTGTGCCAAATTTAAAATTGCTCATCTATAGTCGGTTCTGGACAACAAATACATGCCCTTTCACTGTGGATCGCAATCGCGCAGCGACCTGGGAAGCCTGTGCCCGATTCTGGCAGACACCAAAATAGGCCGTTCCGCTTCCACTCATCATATGCCCCAAAACAGATTGTTTTGAGAAGTAATCTTTTAAAATTAATATATCCGAATTCAGCTGTTCCGCAGGCACCTGCAGATCATTCAACATGAAGTGGGAAATTGAATGAAACTGCCCAGAAGCCAGATCACGCGTCAGACGCTCAACCTGATTATTTGAGTGAGTTCCTACTCGACACTGCCGATAAACGTCCGCCGTGGATAAACCCGACTGGGGTCGAGCAATCACAAAGTGGAGACATTGGGGAATGGATACGGGTTCGATCAGTTCACCTCTTCCCCGACAGATGGCTGCATTGCTCTCTGTGAGAAAGAACGGAATGTCACTCCCCAGCTCGGCCGCCAGACCTCGTAATTCTTCAGGCGACAATCCCAAATGCCAGAGTTGATTGGCAGCGAATAAGGCCGCCGCTGCATCGCTTGATCCCCCGCCGAGTCCAGCCTCTGCAGGAATGCGTTTAATCAACTGGATCCGCAATCCCTGCTGTGTTCCCGTTTTTGCCTGAAGTAACCGGACAGCACGCACTACCAGGTTATCTTCACCAGTCGGGATCTGCTGGTCTGTGTCTCGTTGGGGCTGAAGTGAATTCGCTTCGGCAACACTCAACGCAACTTCTGTTGAAGGATCCTCCGTGAAAACCAAAGTGTCGTATATACCAACCGACAGCATCAACGAAGTAATGTCGTGAAAACCGTCGGGGCGCTTATTATCGATGCTTAAGAACAAATTTAATTTGGCAGGAGCATGAACTGTAACGGAACGTGAATGGGGATAAGAAAAGAGCATCCGTCACATTTCCAAAATTCCTGCGGAACGAATTTCTCGTTATATAAAACAGGTCCTCACATCATGAATTGTGAGAGATAAGAGCGGCTTGACCTGATTTCAATTCGATTGCGATACGACGTTATAGTTTAAAGATGACTACAACGCTGATTATCGTATCTGTTTATTGAAATTTCGTCAACATCTTTTCCCCAGCGAGGGGATTTACTGCTGGTATAACAGAGTCCGTTGATGGTTTCTCTCAACCGCTGACTGACTTCAACAGTTGCTGAAATGCCTTCGATTCGACCTGCGCCGACTTCGTAAAGCGAATGCGGGCCTGCTCGTTACCGCGAGAATCGGTTTTGATTTCGCGTTCACTTCCCAGATCAGCAATTTTACCCAGAGTAATTTCTCCGTCGGCGGCCCGAAAAGTGACATCCACCCCTTCCCGCCGCTTCGTATGGATTGTCAGAAACGGTTTGCGTTTGCCGGCCTGAACAAAATTGACCAGTGATTTGCTGTCCCATTGAATCGACGAATCAGCATACGTTTTTTCCAGCACCTCGAAGAGGCTTTCCAGCAGTTCCGGATCCCAGGCAACCCGCTTGTTATTGGGGAAGCCTTTACGGGAGAGATGCCATTTCTTTTTAAGCACCTTCCAAGGCATGATTTCGTCCGGTTTGATCTCCTCGCGATGAATCAGCCCCAGGAACGATTCTGCCGCCGTTTCCAGAAATTCCTGGAAGGCCGGTGTTTCGATTTCTTCCAGCCAGTGGATGGTCAGTGTGACTTCCTGCCAGGGTCCCTTGAGATTTTTGACCCGCACCCGATTAGACCGCCCGTAAATGGGAAGTTCATCCAGATCGTCCAGCGATTTCAACGCGAGTTGCTCCCGCAGCGGTTCCTGCTGGAACGTATTACGTTTGACGCGGAAGCTGAGCCTTAACAGCCATTCATCGCCGGTGTTCGCGTGCAGGAACCAGCCCTGTTTTTTCACTGGACCGTTGACTTCGACAATACTGCGATGGTTCCAGTTGATCTCGCCGAAGCCGTCCTTGTTCTCGATGAAATCAATGATCGATTCGAGTGCGGCACCTTCCCACTGACAGGCGGCCCCGGAAAGCGAAACGTGATCCTGGGTATGCCAGCGACGACCATCCTGCTGCCAGGGCATCTGGGCGTCGCGCCCGATCTGTTTGAGATCGAGGTCCCCTTCCTGTTTTTCGCCGAGGCTCTGTGCATCGAAGACTTCGCGCTCAGTTCGTTGACCGGAAGCGAGAATCGGCTGCAGAATCTCGCCGGTATACGATCGGAGCAGGACCGGCTGTTTTGATTTGCGGGTACTCCGGGACTTCGTCTGCTTCTGATAAGCCTTCGCGTGTTCGACCAGCTTTTCGGGTGTGCCGGCGGCGATGATCTGACCGCCGCCGCTGCCGGCTTCCGGACCGACGTCTACCAGCCAGTCTGCGGTTTTAATCACATCGAGATTGTGTTCGATGACAATCACCGTGTTGCCGAGTTCCACCAGGCTGTTTAAGACTTTGAGCAGCTTGGCGATATCGTCAAAGTGGAGACCGGTCGTCGGTTCATCCAGCAGGTAAAGTGTCTTACCCGTATTGGGACGTGCGAGTTCTGCTGCCAGCTTCACCCGCTGCGATTCACCGCCAGAGAGAGTGGGGGCAGACTGTCCCAAGGTGAGATAATCCAGGCCGATGGCGCACAGGGTTTCCATCGTGCGTCGGATGGCGGGAATGTTGCTGAACAGTTCCGCGACTTCACCGATCGACATCTCCAGCACATCCGCGATGGACTTGCCTTTGTATTTGACCGAGAGTGTTTCCTGATTGTAACGTTTGCCGTTACAGGTCTCACAGGTGACCCAGACATCGGGCAGGAAGTGCATCTCAATGCACCGCTGACCGTTGCCCTCACAGTCTTCACAACGGCCCCCGGATCGGTTAAAGCTGAAGCGGCCAGGCTGATAGCCGCGCACTTTCGCTTCCGGCAGTCGTGAGAAGAGTTCGCGGATCTGATCGAACACGCCGGTATAAGTCGCGGGGTTCGAAGCGGGGGTGTTCCCCAGCGGACGCTGATCGACAATGATCGCTTTATTGATCTGATCCAGTCCCAGCAGATCCTGGTAGGGACCGGGGGCTTCCTTGGCGCGATGCAGTTTTTTCGTCACGGCCCGGGCCAGTGTTTCTTCGATGAGCGAGCTCTTACCCGATCCGGAAACGCCTGTAATACAGGTGAATGAGCCGAGTGGAATCTGAAGATCGACGGACTGCAGATTGTGGTGACGGGCGCCGGTCAGCTCCAGCCAGTGTCCGGTGGGCGAAAGCGGAACATCTGCTTTCCCCTGCTTTTCATAGATCACACGCCGCTCACTGGGGATGGCAATCGTCCTCTGATCGGCCAGATACTGACCGGTCATGGACTTTTTACTCCGCTTCAGCTGCTTCGGGGAACCTTTTCCGACAATCGTGCCGCCAAAGCGGCCGGCACCGGGTCCGAAATCATAGAGACAGTCAGACGCTTCAAGCACTTCGCGGTCATGCTCGACCATCACAATTGTATTGCCGATGTCTCGCAGTTTTTTCAGCGTGTTAATCAGGCGGGTGTTATCACGGGGATGCAGACCGATAGTCGGTTCGTCCAGCACATACAGAACCCCGGTCAGTGAACGTCCGACCTGCCCGGCCAGGCGAATGCGCTGACTCTCTCCGCCGGAGAGGGTCGGCAGCGGACGGCTCAAGGTGAGGTAATCGAGCCCCACATCGACGAGGAACTGCAGACGACTGGTGGCTTCCTTGATCAGGTCGCCGGCGATCTGTTTTTCACGTTTGTTGAGTTTCGCCTGCTTGATGAACTCGAGAGCGGCCTGCAGCGGCAAATCGCAAAACTGGCCAATCGTCTTTCCCTGGAAGCGGACGGCGGCGGCATCCGTGCGGAGTCGGCTGCCATTACAGACCGAACAGGGTACTTCGCCGGTCATCTCGTGCAGACGACTGCGGAACGCGAACGACAATCGCGAGGCTTCCTCAATCGCCGGGTAGAGCCCCTTAAACTGGAACTGGATTTTGCCACCCTCGTCCAGGGGGATCCAGCGTTCTTCATCGCCGTAGAGAATCACGCGTTGCTGTTTGACCGTCAACTGATTGAAGGGCACGTCCAGGGGAATCCGGAACTGCCGGGCGATGGCCTCCAGTGTCTGCGCGAACGCAGCGTTGGTACGTGGATCGGGCCAGGCGGCAACCGCGGCTTCGCCCAGACTCCGGTTCGGATCGGGAATCAGTTCCGAGAGATTCGTCCCCAGTTCGGTTCCGAGGCCTTCGCAGTACTCACACCAGCCGAGCGGACTGTTGAACGAGTAATTGTGGGGCGTCAGCTCTTCGAAGCTCTGACCACACTGTTCGCAGAAGTAATACAGGCTGAACGTTTCGAAATCCCATTCCGGTTCCGGCACATCGTCTTCGCAGTAGCAGGCATACATCAGCCCTTCCCCGAGAGCCAGCGCTGATTCGACAGAGTCTGCGATGCGGGAGCGGTTTTTGGCAGCCACGGTGATGCGGTCGATCACAACTTCGACTTCATGGCGACGCCGACGGTCGATATCGGGAACGTCTTCCAGGCGATACGTGGTGCCGTCAATGCGGACGCGACGGAAACCCTGTATGTTGAGTTTCTCCCAGAGCGTGTCGTATGCCTGCCCGACATTGATATCGACGGGAGCGAGAATCAGCAGTTTCGTCCCCTCTTCCATATCCAGAATTCGCTGGATGACTTCGTCGGTGGTTTGAGTTTCGACGGGAACGTCACAATCGGGGCAGTACATCTTCCCGAGCCGGGCGTAAAGCACGCGAAGATAATCATAAATCTCCGTGACCGTACCAACCGTGGAACGGGGAGAATGGCCGGTGGTTTTCTGCTCGATGGCGATCGCCGGAGAGAGGCCGTGAATGTGTTCGAATTTGGGCTTGGGCATCTGTCCCAGGAACTGCCGGGCATAGGCAGACAGCGATTCCACGTACCGCCGCTGGCCTTCCGCGTAGAGCGTATCCATCGCCAGTGAACTCTTACCGCTTCCGCTGGGACCACAGAAGACGTTCATCTGGTCGCGGGTGATCTGCACATCCAGATTCTGCAGGTTGTGCTGGCCGGCACCACGAATCGTGATCTCCCGGCTGTCTTTGGGAGAGGCGCCGTTGGATTTCGGAACGGCGGACTGCCAGCGATGGTGGGGATTATTGAGCGTGAGTGTCTGTCTGCCTCTGGCTTTCGCAGGTGGTTTGGCAGGGACCAGGTCGGTCTGTTCTTTCAGCGCGAGCCCTGTATAAGACCAGGGACAGGCGGCGACTTCTTCTGGTGTGCCCTCGATCAGGATCCGGCCTCCCCCTTCGCCCCCCTCGGGCCCCAGGTCGATGACCCAGTCTGCGGTTTTAATCACGTCCAGGTGATGTTCGACGACGAGCACCGTATTCCCGGCATCGGCCAGGTGGTGCAGGACCTTGAGCAGCAGTTTGACGTCGGCGAAATGCAGACCGGTGGTCGGCTCGTCCAGTAGATAAAAGGTGTTTCCAGTAGAACGTTTCCCCAGTTCGCGGGCCAGCTTGACCCGTTGGGCTTCACCGCCGGAGAGCGTAGGCGAGGGTTGTCCGAGCTTCAGATAATCGAGGCCGACATCGTGCAGGGATTCGAGCAGCTTCAGAATCTTGGGGACGTTCTGGAAATGTTCGATTGCCTGCTGGATGTCCATGTCCAGGACTTCCGCGATACTCGCGCCTTTGTAGCGGATCTCCAGGGTTTCGTGATGGAAACGACGGCCTTCACAAACCGGACAGGGGACCCAGACATCCGCCAGGAAGTCCATCTCCAGCTTGTTGGCACCGTGGCCTTCGCAGGCTTCACATCGTCCGCCGGGCACGTTGAAACTGAAGCGTCCTGCTTTGTAGCCCCGCATGCGGGAATCGGGCAGTTTGGCATACAGGTCACGAATCAGGTCGAAGACTTTGACATAAGTCGCGGGATTCGAACGCGGGGTTCGTCCGATGGGAGACTGATCGATGTCGATGGCTTTGTCGATCAGTTCCAGGCCGGTGACTTTCTGATGTTCGCCGGGGTTGCCCTTCCCTTTATTGACGTTCTTATTTAAGACTGGCCAGAGAATATCGTTGATCAGAGAGCTCTTGCCCGATCCACTGACGCCGGTCACGCAGATCACCCCTTTCGTGGGAATCCGCACATCGATGTCTTTCAGGTTATGATGTTTGGCGCCCTTGATGTGGAGCGACTCTTTTTTGACCAGCTTGCGACGGGTTTCCGGGATCTCAATTTTCTCTTTGCCCGACAGGAAGGCGGCTGTCACACTCTCTTTGGCTTTGAGGACATTCTGATACGTGCCTTCCGCGACGATGTAACCTCCCCGCACACCGGGGCCGGGACCGAAGTCCACAATATGGTCTGCAGCCCGCATCGTCTCTTCATCATGCTCGACCACGATGACGGTATTGCCCTGATCGCGAAGATCACAGAGACTTTCCAGCAGCATGGTATTGTCGCGGGGATGCAGGCCGATAGAGGGTTCATCGAGAATGTAGACCACGCCGACCAGTCCACAGCCGATCTGACCGGCGAGTCGGATCCGCTGGCTTTCTCCGCCTGAAAGAGTCGGGGCTGTGCGATCGAGGGTCAGATAATTCAGTCCGCAGCGTAATAGAAAGCCGAGTCGCCCGCGGATTTCTTTGAGAACTTCTTCTGCGATCAGCAGGCCGGTCTGATCGAGGTCCAGCGATTCGAAGAAATGGGCGGCCTCTTCGATGCTGAAGGCACAGACTTCCGGCAGCGTTCTGGTGACCGGGTCCTTATCTTCCTGTTCGGCATAACTGAGCGAGGCAATCCGGACGTGTCGTGCCTGCGAGTTGAGCCGGGTCCCCTGACAACTGGAGCACTGCACGAAATCCATATATTTTTCGAGCTGTTTCCGACGCATCGGGTTACTGGTTTTGCGATAACTTTCCAGCAGCTCTTCGACATAACCGTCCCAGGTGCCGCCGTGCTTCCAGACCCCGCCGGAATGACGCCAGCTGAATGTGATGTTCCGCTCCCCCGTTCCAAACAGGAACTGCTGCTGAGCCGCCTCGGGAAGTTCATTCCAGGGGGTTTTGAGGAAGCTGTCTTCCGGCATTTTCAGGTCGCGTTCGATGGAGCGGGCAACGCCCTGGTAGATATGCCGTCGCCACTTGCCGACTTTGCTCAAGGGCCCCAGCAGTTCGAAGGCCCCCTTTTGAATTGACTTAGTTTCGCTGGAAAGAATCGCATCCAGCGGGAAGTCGTACCGCATTCCGAGCCCGTTACATTCGCCACACATCCCGAGCGGACTGTTGAAACTGAAGAGCTGCGGTGTGGGGGGTTCGTAGCTGATGCCACAATCGGCACAGGCGTAGCGCGAGCTGTAGAGTTTTTCGGGTGCGGGCTGGTCTGTCTCCTGCTGTCCCGGCTGCGATTTTGACGAGACTTCCTCAACGACGATCAGCGTCCCGTTCGACATTTTGAGTGCCAGCTCGACCGATTCGGCCAGTCGGGAGCGACTGACTTTGCCTGCGACCAGGCGATCGATGACCACTTCGATGGTGTGCCGCATCTGGCGATCGAGTTGCAGCTGATCGGAGAGCTGGACCATGCGTCCGTCGACACGAGCCCTTAGAAAGCCCTGTTTGAGCAGGTCTTCGAAGAGGTCTTTGTATTCCCCTTTCTGCTGCTGGATGAGCGGCGCCAGAATAGAATAGCGGGTCTTATCCGGCATCAGGCCGATGGAATCGATAATCCGCTCGCTGCTCTGCGACGTGATCGGCTTGCCGCACTTTTCACAGTAGCCCTGCCCGACCCGGGCGAAGAGGACACGGAGATAGTCATAGATTTCGGTAATGGTGCCGACGGTACTGCGCGGGTTGCGACCGCTCATCTTCTGTTGAATTGAAATGGAAGGGGCCAGTCCCGAAATGGAATCGACCTCGGGCTTGGGCATCTGTCCGAGGAACTGCCGGGCATAGCTGGAGAGCGATTCGACGTACCGCCGCTGCCCTTCCGCGTAGAGGGTATCGAAGGCGAGTGAGCTTTTACCCGAACCACTGACGCCCGTCATGACAATCAGGCGATTGCGGGGCAGCTGCACACTGACATTCCGCAGGTTGTGCTCACGGGCACCGGTAATGATGATATCTTTTTGTGACATGGACCGCGTTATACCAAACGGCTGACGCCGGGTTTGAAAACAGCTGACAATGAGGGGATCAAATCGAGCACGGGATTGCAGGGTGGAATCAGATCAGACCATCTCCGAATGATTCGTCTGATTCTTCCGCGGGCTGATCCGGTTCTGCGGAGGCGGACGACTCTGTCTGCTCAGAACTTTCCTGTGGTGAGGCTGCTTCCTGCGCCGTGATCGATTCGGGCTCGACGACGGGTTCGGCTTCCAGGGAACGGGCCAAGGCTGCAGCACGCTCTGAGGAAGACTGATCGCTCTCTGCCGTTTCAGCAAAATCGAAGTGATAGGGATCTTCGTGCAGTTTTCGCTGTTCCTCGATCAGCTGCATGAAGACGGTTTCCCCGTTGACCTGAGTCGATTTGGCAACCACGTCGCCGCTCAAACGGATCGTCTGACCGGTTTTCGGGCATTTCCAGAGTCGCCTGACATCGAGGTCCAGCTTTAATCCGGGGCCTTTCATACTGTCTGTCTCTTTGCTGATGGAGGTTCGAAAATCAACACTTTTCAGATGTGTCTGACTAGATTACACTCTGCAACACTATGAAACATACCTGATGCCATATCTCCGGTTCAATTGCTGGCGGCAAAATAATTGGATTGGAAGTTCTTTTGTTCATTAGATCAAGGTTTATCGATGTCTGATTCCGAGCAGTCTGAACCAGGTTCCCCTTCCCGTTTTCCCGCACGTGCGGACCTGATTCAGGTGGGACGGGGGCTGCTGATGGGGGGCGCCGATATTATCCCCGGCGTTTCCGGGGGAACGGTGGCGTTGATTCTGGGCATTTATCAGCGACTGATTACCGCGATCAGCCATTGTGACGCGCGGCTGTTTCAAATGCTGCTCCGGCGTGAATGGTCGGCTGCAGCCCGGCACCTGGATCTGCGGTTCATCATTCCCCTGGGGTTTGGCATTCTGACCGGGGTCGTCAGCCTGGCGAGCCTGATGCATTACCTGCTCGACTACCATCTGCAGCTGACGCTTTCCCTGTTTTTTGGTCTGATCCTGGCTTCGAGTTTCCTGGTCGCCCAGATGGTGCAGCGCTGGACCGTCTTGAACGTGCTGGCCTTCATTGTCTCCACGATTGGTGTATATATTCTTGTGGGAGAACATTCGATTAAGCCGCCTGAAGGGAATTGGTATGTTTTCTTCTGTGGCATGATCGCAATCTGTGCGATGATTCTCCCCGGCATCAGCGGCGCGCTGATCCTGATTCTGCTGGGCAAATATCACGATGTGACCGGACTGCTGAAGACGATTCCCAGGGAACTGCTCAAGGGAAACATTGACTGGAATGGCCTGCTGACGGTGCTGGTGTTCGTGCTGGGCTGCCTGCTGGGACTGATTCTGTTCAGCAAGGTGCTCCGCTGGCTGCTGCACAACTATCACACACTGACGATGGCCGTGCTGTGCGGGCTGATGGTTGGTTCGCTGAGACGGATCTGGCCGTTCAAGGTGGATGTCACGCCTTACACCAGCGATCAGACTCCGGAAATGGTTCCGTTCAAGCACCGGATTTACGAAAATATCTGGCCGGAATCATTTGGCGGGATGTTCTGGTCATCGATTGCACTCATCATCGTGGCGGCCCTGCTTGTCTGGGGGCTGGACCGCCTGTCGCAGAAATACGCGATGCACGATTCTTCAGAAATGTAAGCCGACGGGGATTTTACTTCCCATCATCCTGCGGGTAGAGCAGTACGCGGTCGTGACAGAGTAGAATCAGATCTTTGCGATTGTCGCCCGTCACATCGGCGATGACTGCTTCACGGGGATCGACGCCGGTTCGGTTGGAGCGGGAAAAGGTTTTCTCTTCGAAGATCTTGAAATTCAGTGCGTGGCGTAAGCCTGGTTTGTCTTTGAAATTCAGAATTTCAACCTGGTGCGTCCGCAGATCGAGAATGACCACGTCGGGAGCACCGTCGCCGTTCAGGTCTCCTGCAACGGAATCGGTAAAGTAGGCCTGGGGCAGTTTCGATTCATACGAGGCGACCTCTTTGAGAGTGGGCGGAGTCTGACCGGAGTACAGAATTCCGAACTGACCGCGACCGAAGAGGACGAGGTCAGGCCGCTGGTCTCCATTCAGGTCAGCCACGTGCGCTGAGAGCAGCGGAAACTCACCGATTTCGACTTCCTTCCAGGGACGATAGACGTTGGCTTCTTTACGGAGGATCCGCAGTTTCTGGACACCCAGATCGATGAGCACGATTTCGTCACCGGGCTCTCCGTCGAGATCCATATTCACGGCGCCTTCCACGCGGGCCTTGCTTTCGGGGGCATTGAACTGATCGACGACCTGCCATTGATTGTCGGAATTCAGAATCAGTCTGCGGGCGAAGTTGTTCTGGGCAGTGAGGATCCAGTCCCGTTTGGGACCGCCGATAAAAATGGACTCAGGCTTGATTTCATCGAGGTTGATTCCGCCAGACGGTGTGATCAACTGGGGAGTCTGTTTCGGCGTTAACGTAATCATTTTGGGTGAGCGGGAGAGCCCGTAGAAGGCCATCAGCTCGTAGATGCCGTCGCCGTTGGCATCCAGTTTGACCAGCGACTTGGGTGAATCCAGATTCGGCGGGTCGCTGGGGAACTGATATTCGCTCCAGCTGCCATCTTTGTTCAGTCGCAGGGCCTGCAGTTGGTAGCTGTAGCCGCGTTTATCGCCGACCTTCGCGACATAGATCAGTTCGGGTGACTGATTCCCGTCGAGATCCGCCAGTTCGAATGCCAGCGGTTCGCCTTTAATGGGGAGCACTTTGGGGAATGAGAGCCGCTGTGTGTCCAGCGCACTCACGCCGATGATCTTTTCACGTTCGCTGAGCACAAAGACTTCGCCTTTGCCGTCGCCGTTAACGTCTTCAACGCGGAGCTGTTCAACTCCGAGCAGGCCGGGATAGGTCTGCCCCAGATCCAGGCCACGGTCTTTGGTCTGCAGGTAAACGAGCATCTGTGCTGTTTCGGGATCGGAAACGACGACATCTGTCAATCCGTCGCCATTGATATCACCGAGGTCAAACCCCCGGTTGCGTCCGGAACCTTCTTCGCCAAACCCGTAGAGGGTGAGCCGTTTGGAGATTTCACCATTTTTTGCCTGGGCCTTCTCTAGCTGCTGTACTTTGAGGCGACCGGTCTGGGAATCGATGGTGAGGATTTCCGAACCCGGCTTGCCGTCAATTTCTGAAAGTGTGACCGAGCGGGGGCTGGAGAGTTCGAAGCGGATTTCCGGTCCCAGGTGGCCATCCTGTTTCTGTAGACGGGCACAGAGGACCTGATCTTTGCCATCGCGCGTGGCGTAGGTGAAGTCATTGCGGCCATCGCCGTTGAGGTCAGCGATGGAAGCCAGGCCGAGCTTGGGTGACGTATTCAGGATGGAACGGGGGGTTGCGAAGTCGCCCTTTTCGTCCTGCAAAATGACGTAGGTGTGATTGGTGCCGAGCACGATGAGGTCGGTCCGCTGATCGAAGTTCAGATCTCCGGCAGCAATCGTCCATTGCGTAGGCTGCAGGTCCGCCAGGCGAATTCGTTTCCGATCAGACCAGCCGCCATTCTCTGTCTGGTAGCGGATAATCAGTCGGTCAGGGAGTGCGAGGTATGCCAGATCGTTGCGGCCGTCGCCGTTAAAATCGCCAACCGTGAGTGCGGAGATGGAGACATCTACTGGTACTTTGACATGTTTGAAGCGGGCATCATCGGGAATGAAGTTCACGCCATCGCTGATCTCGTCAGTCGTCGATTCATCCTTACCGGTACGCTGCTGCAGGATATCGATGCGGCTGTTGCTGTTATCGATCAGAACCAGATCATTCAGCTTGTCTCCGTTCATGTCGGCGGCAAGCATATTGGAAGAACGATCAGAGAGCTTGAAAAGTTCCAGCGGCTTGAAACCGTAGTAGTCGGCGAGCCGGGGCTTCTCGTCTGCAGAGACGTATGCGGTCATGCCTCCCAGCAGAACCAGCGAGAATACCACCAGGAATGATTTTCCACCTGCGATCTTGAAGCCCTTAAACATCCTGTCTCCCTGCCTGCTGAATTCTGATTCTATATGTAAGTCGATCTCGATTCGATCAACGGCTAAGTCTCTGTTGCTTAATTTACGCGAAGATCGAACGGCATGATAGTCAATGTCTTCTCGCGTGACAGCAGATTGATCAAATCAAACTTTTTCAACTGCTGTGCCAGCTCCGGAGAGAGCAGATTCAGCATGCTTGAGAGCTGACTTGATTGACGGCTCTGGGTATCGGCGGTTCCGAACAGCTGTTCGAAGGGGCTGGTCGGGCGTGGGAGAATCAGTTTCTCGAATTTGTCGCCTTCGGGAATCTTACCGAGCTTGCGGGCGTATTCGATCGCTTCTTCCAGGGTTCCCAGTTCATCGACCAGACCGATTTTCAGAGCCATCTCGCCGGTATAGACGCGACCGCGGGCAAGCTTCTCAAGCTGGTCATATTTCATTTTGCGGCCCTCAGCGGCTTTCTCGGTGAACTGCTTGTAAACCGCATGGAGCAGTTTGGTGACCGCGGCCTTTTCCGATTCTGTGAAGCCGGTCATCGGGCTGAAGGTACCGCTGTTCTTACCACGGGAGATCACACTGGTGGTGATGCCGATCTTGTTATACAGGCCTTCGACGGCCAGTTTGCCTCCAACGACGCCGATAGAACCTGTAAGTGTTCCCGGTTCCGCGAAGATCCGTTCCGCTCCCATGGAGATGTAATATCCGCCACTGGCGGCGACATCGCCCATGCTGACGACCAGTGGTTTTCCGGATTCTTCCAGGGCCCGCCACATCAGGTCGCTGGCCAGGGCACTGCCGCCCGGACTGTCGACGCGAACGACGATCGCTTTGACCTGGTCATCATCGGCTGCTTTCTCGACGGCTTTGATGAATGTGTCTGAGCCGAGCACGTTGACTCCGAAGAGTCCCCCCTGTGAGCTGGAACCGGACATGATGGCACCGGTTGCATAGATCACGGCGACGCGCGGTCCGGAACCGATCCGCTGTGAGGAGTCGATGCCGGCCAGCAGGTCCATGAGCTTGATCAGCCCTGCAATCCCGGAGAAGTCGGTATCGAGGCGTTTCTTCGCATACTTTTTGATGATTTTGACGTCTTTATTTTCGTCTCCCCCGGTAATCAGCTTTGGCAGCTGATCTTCATAGGCCAGGTGGTCGATTAAACCACGCTCCTTTGCGTCCGCTGCCATATAGGGGCCGGCATCGATGGCGGCTTCGACTTTAGTATCGGCCAGACCGCGGTCCTTGGAAATCGTATCGACAATCTGCCCATAGTAGTTGTCCAGGATCGCTTCCATTTCTTCGCGGAAGGCGGGGCTCATATCGGTGCGGGTATAGGGTTCGGCGGCCGACTTGTATTCACCGACTCGTAATATATCTGGTTTGACATTCAGCCAGTCGAACAGGTTTTTATAAAAGCTGACTTCCGCCCGCAGGCCGAGCAGAATCAGCGAAGCCGATTCGGGCATGACGATTTCATCGCAGGCGGTGGCGAGCAGGTAATCCTTGGTCATTCCTGATTCAATCCAGGCGTAGACCTTCTTGTCATTCTTGCGGACTTTCTGGATGGCCTGGCGGATTTCATTCAGTTTGGCCCAGCCGACAGAAGTCCCTTTGATGTGCAGAATCACCCCGGACAGAGATTTGTCTTCGGAGGCTTTTTCCAGCCGCTGCGTCAGCTTGGAGAGTGACTCGGTGACATCACCAAACAGCCCGGGCATCTGGGGGCCTTCGGGATAGTCTCCCTTGATAATGATGTGCGCCCAGTTTTCGCGGATGGGCTTGGATTCCTCTTCCGCGGCGGTGGCCACATTCTGGAACAGACAGAAGCAACATCCCCAGATCAGCAGGAGGGCAAACCAGCGTTTGTTTGGAAAAGTGGATGACATCAGAAATCTCCAATAGAGGGACGCATGTATTGTCTGTTGAACAGGCATGAGCAGCCGGGAGGCCGGATACGCCTCACAAACATTAAAATCGTATTCATGACTATAAGCAGTCTAAGTCGAACAACGTACCACGGTCAAGAAAGAGTTGACTGATGCTCCCGTTATATGAGCTGAATCCGGTCTGGTTGTGAATTTTCGGGCAGGAAAAACTAAAAAGTGTTGTCAGCGGATGGCGCTTTTGTCACACTAAGATCTGTGAATGGCATGGTTCTCTGCCAGACCCGCTCCGATTCCTTAACAACTCTGGTTTACCCGCAATGATGTCTGTCCGAACATTTCTGCTCTCTGTCATCTGTGTTCTTGCTTTTTCCAGTGCGCTGCCTGCACAGGGACTTATCTGGGAACTGCCTCCCGATGGCTCCTGGGTTCGCTTTGAAGGCACTTATGAAAAAGAGATGCCGGGTCCTGAATCGAACGACCTGAATGTCAAGCTGCAGTGGACGCGGCACCTGGTAATCAGTTCCGTGGGTTCGGAGATGGCCGAATTCGATGGCGAACAGACAGCCTGCCGCTGGCTGGAATTCAAAACCACCACCGGCAAAGCAACCGAGTCCGGCATCGCTCCCGGAGTATCCGGTCCGCGGATCTACAAAGTGCTGGTTCCGGAAAAAGCGATCAACGGCGAGCTTGTCGATCAGAGCAAAATTCCGGTCACGTTCCTGCCGATCGTCAAGGGATACCGCAAAGTCGGCGACCGGGCTGTTGAACCATTGAAAACCAACGTGCTGCGGTTCTACCCCATGATCACCATGCTGGAACATTACACCCAGTGGGATTCGGTCAGCGAACCGGCGATGGTTGACATTCCCACCGGCGCTGTCACCGCCCAGGCTTACAAAGGGACCTTCAGCAGCGAAAGCACGACGACGCGTTCCAAAAACGAAGGCACGATCTGGCGGACGAAACAGATTCCCTTCGGCGTGGCCAAGTGGACTGTGGATGTCACCCGCGACACCAAGGGGGGCACGCAGCCCCGCTCTGAATTCAAGATGACGTCCCGCATCCATGTCGAGATGTCGGCCCACGAAGTCGGACAGAACGCCGAAACCGAGCTGCCCGCCTCGCGCTAAGGGTGATCCAGACCTGTTTATCGGAAAAACGACACTACCGGTATCTTTGTTCCCGCCTGCAGGCAGTCAGTTCCATCCAAGGCTCGAAATCGCTTTTCCTGCGGCTCTGCGGCCTGAGATTCCCGTTCGTTTTGCAAACAGGGGCACCCGAGACTTGACGCTTTCCCCGTGGGTGAAAAGAATCAGGTGTTTACGAACTTTTTCATTTCCCCGGTGTCGTGTGTGGGGAAAATTGAGATCTGACAGTGTATTCAGATCCACCAACTTTGATGTATTCAGATAAGAAGATCGCTATTATGCCGATGGAGCTCTCCTCAACCGTTCAGAAACTGAAACCATCCGCCACGATTGCCGCTGCTGCGAAGGCCAAGGAACTGAAAAGCACCGGGGTCAAGGTTTATGAATTCACCCTGGGAGAGCCGGACTTCAACACCCCGGCCCACATTTGTGATGCTGCCAAAGCAGCCATGGACGCAGGCCAGACTCACTACACCCCGGCCGCGGGAACTCCGGAAGTCAAACAGGCGATCTGTGATGCCTACCAGCGGGATTACGGTTTGAGCTTTCAGCCGAGCCAGGTTGTGGTCTCCAACGGTGCCAAGCACTCAATTCACAACGTACTGACCGCCTTGTGTGGTCCCGGCGATGAAGTGATCATCCCCACGCCTTACTGGGTCAGTTACAGCGCCCTGGTGGAACTGACGGGTGCGACTCCCGTGATGGTGGAAACCAGCGAAGAAAGTGGCTTCTGCATGAATGCAGAACAGTTCGCTGCGGCGATCACTCCCAAAACCAAGCTGATGATGCTCAATAACCCCTGCAACCCGACCGGTGCTGCTTACCCGGTCGAGACACTGGAAGCACTGGCCAAAGTGGCTGTCGAAAAAGATGTCGCGGTGATGTCTGACGAGATCTACGAAAAACTGATCTACGAAGGATCGGAATTCCGCAGCTTTGCGTCCTTCGGTCCCGAAGTCGCAGCACGGACGATTATCGTCAGTGGTGTGAGTAAAGCCTACGCGATGACCGGCTGGCGTATTGGCTGGGCGATCGCTCCGGTGGAAGTCTCCGCTGCGATGACCAAGTTGCAGAGCCAGGAAACATCCAACCCGTGCAGTATCAGCCAGGCGGCCACAATTGCTGCTCTGACCGGAACCCAGGACAGCGTGGAAGAGATGCTGGCCGCGTTCAAAGAACGTCGCGCTTACGTACTGGAACGGCTGCACAAGTTCCCGGACATCAGCTTTGCTGAACCTGGTGGTGCATTCTATGCGTTCTTCAACGTAAGTGCCCACTTCAATAAGCCGCTGGGGGGTGGCAAGGTTGTGAAAGACTCGACTGAGTTCTGCACGGCCCTACTGGAAGAAGCCCACGTGGCACTGGTCACCGGCGATGCCTTCGGTGCTCCCGGTTACGTGCGTCTCTCTTTCGCGACCGACATGCAGACCATTGAAGAAGGCTTGAACCGGATCGAGCAGTTCCTCTCTCCGGCTTAAGCGTTTTCAATTGACACATAAAAAAACACCATCCCGAATTGCTTCAGGATGGTGTTTTTGTTTTTAACAAGTGCTGTTGTCAGCACATGCTGGTGATCTTAGTACTCTCCCCAACCGAAGGGCAGTTCGCCGACAATCGAACCAGGCAGGAAGACACCATTAGCATCTGCTGTCGTGTTGTAGGGATCGCCGTCCAGGATGAAGATCGCGAGGTCTGCTGGGGCTCCTGAGACCCGGAAGGTACTTGCTCCGGTACCGGAATAGAGGAAGGTCCCTGCCCCAGGATCGATCAGGTTCGGAATACGGGCAGCCTGACGTTGAGCATTACGACGACGTGAGGTCGAGGTGAACGGCCCTTCGAATGGTGGGCTGGTTGTATTCAGACGAGACTTGAAGGTATCGGCATTGTCATAGAAGGCACCAGTGTTATTAACATCAGCAGCAATGACCGTGTTGGAAGACCATTCCAGGTCCAAACGAGCCAGTGGGTCGCTCTGGAAGGTGGTGATGGCCGTCGGGTCGGTCGTCGCCCCCCAGGTACCTGCGGTCGCAGCTGGATCGGCAGTTGAAGTGAACGACTGGAAGAAGACGTCGGAACCAAAGTTACCAGTGAGAGTCGAGTTGGTGACAGACATGATCACACCAGAGTTAGTGAAGTTACCCAGACCGTCGCTGGCAAAGCCACCAGGGTTGGTCGTGCTGGTACTGGCGTTGGTTGTACCGACACGGACCACCAGACCAGTTGAGCTAAAGCCACTATTGAAGCCGTTAGCCAGGATCTGGTTATTATCCATATCGAATCTCAAGAAGACATCGTGGAAGATATTTCCATCAGCCAGGAGAGCAGTTGTCGAAGCGACATTCTGTGTCTGGTTGTTGGAGGCAGTGTAGACCACATAGACCCCTTCTTCGAGGTTGGCATTCACAACGTTATTGTTGAAGGTAATGTTATACGCAGAGGCTCCAAGCGAACCCGGACGAGCCAGGACATCGAAACCACGTCCGTTGTTGAAGTCGATCGTGTTCCCGGTCACGGTCAGGTTGTAGGTTCCTGAGGCACCGGAGTTGGTAAATTCAATACCATCTCCACCGTTGAGGGTAATATCGTTGTTGACGATGCTGGTCGTGTTGACCGGTCGCACATCCATATCGATACCACTTCCGACGTTCTGTCGAATGGAGTTATATCCGATCGTCAGACCAGCCCCACCCGCGGTGCCTGTCAGTGACAACCCGTCATCCCCGTTGCTCGCGATCAGGTTAGCCTGGGCAGAATCAGCGGCACTACCGATCACAAGACCATCAGAGTTGGCATCGAGGTTAATACCACTCAGTGTATTGCCCGTGATTTCATTCTGGGTCCAGTTACCAGAGACAGCCCGCTGGTCGGTCGGATCGTTAACCTGTTCGGTCGTCCGGATACCATTGGCACCGTTCCCGGTAATTGTGTTCTGGGAAATGTTTGCCTCTAACAGGGCATCTGCCTGCACGCTGATATCGATACCGTTCAGTGTGTTGCCGGTAATCGTATTATTATTGATGGTATAGTCATCAGTAATATTCGCATTGGCGGCGGTCAGGCTGATCCCGTCCAGAGTATTTCCGGTCATGGTATTGCTCAGAATCTGGAAGTTATCAACGACACCGTTGGCGGTTCGAATTACTTCGAGACCACTGCCACCGTTACCGGTGAAGGTGTTGCCGAAGCCTGTTGCCCCACCGACGACAACGTTAGTGAGCGATGCGAAGTCGGCACCATTGTTACCCGTGACACTGTAAAACAGACCGGAGGCAGCATTGTTCTGGAATGTAGAACGCTGGATAGTACCGGTATAGGTGGCCGTATCCCGCAAGACGAAGCCAACCCCCTGACCATTGAAGTCAGTACTCAGAGCCGTATCGGTTGTTGTGTTAAAGTCGTGCTGATCAATGTCGACCTGGTTTGTCGTGTTGCCTTCCATGACGAAGCCGATATGGGCATCACCGTTATCCTGGAAGGTATTGATTTCCGAGTTGTCGACTGAAGCCAGGTTACCAAAGGTCAGCGTTACACCACCGGGTGCAGGAACCGTGGTTGTGCCTGCGACAGTACCGCCGACACCGAATCCAGCCCCGGCACGACCGATGAAGGTGTTACGGGTGATGGTAGCTGTGGTACGGACATCGCTGGTATCAAACAGGATCCCTGAGGTCCCAGAAGTCGTACGGTTGAAATTGTTGGAGTCGATGCTGCCCAGGGTATTGGTGGCAGTGGTCGCTGCCCCCAGGTCACTACCCCCGAAGAACAGCCCCGCTTCAGTATTGTCACTGAAGTCGTTCTCGGAAATCAGGGCCGTGGTGAAGGCACCACCGTCATTATTCGTAATACTCATCCCGTTCGCGGTGTTACCGGTGAAGGTGTTATTACCGATCGACGGTGATCCGTAGCCGGTCAGGTCAATCGAACCACTGTTGAGTGTGATTGCCAGACCGTCTGCGGTGTTGCCGGTCGCGGTATTGTTGATAATACTACCGGTAATGGCACCACCGTTGGCGGTATTCAGACTGAAACCATGCTGACCGTTGCTGTTAAAGAGGTTCGGTGACACATTGATGTTACCGATATTCAGGTTAATGGTGGAACCCGGACCGTCAGCTGTCGCCACAAAACCGTCGGTGGTGTTGTTGCTGGCGTTGATGTTGGTCATCCCCAGGTTCAGTACCCCGTCCCCGTTCACATCTTCACCCGGATCGAGTGTTCCGTTCTGGTTCAAATCTTCTGACAGAGCGGAAATTACACCGCCGGCAGTAGCATCGAACGCGATACCGATCCCCGTGTTATTGGTTGCCGTGATGGTATCGAAGCTGCGGAAGGTGATTGTACCGCCGTTCGAGTTGACATGCAGACCAGTATTGGGATTGATGTTATTGTTGAAGGTGTTGTTCGAGAAATCGGTATCGATAGTACCACCGTTCTCAGTGATGATCATCCCGGTACCATTGCTGTTGGATGTATTCCCGGTAATACCCAGGGTCGTCACACCGTCAGCTGCCGTTCCTACACCATCGATCGTACTGCCGGCATTGGCAATGATTTCGAAACCGGTTCCCGTGCCTGGAGGTACGACACCCAGGTTGTTGGTTGTCGTGTTATCCTTGAAGGAGAGTTCCAGAGTTCCTGCATTCTGGTTGATGAGAGCTCCATGGAAGGAGTTAGCCCCATCACCCGAGAAGGTGTTGGTAGAAACAATACCGATGCCATCAGCCGTGTTGGTGACATTCACACCACGGTTGTAAAGGACAAACGAGTTGTTGTTGATATTGAACCCGCGTGTGCCTGCGGAGTAAATGCCATCGTTGTAAGGCAGTGCACCACCGGCACGAGTACCGCTGATGTTGAAGCCGGACACTTCCCAGGCTCCGCCCTGTCCGACGACCACAGCACCAGCTGCACCACCGGCTCCGGCAGTGTTGGTCAGAGTCGGACGACTGGCAGCCGGGTTGTAACCAGGCAGGTTCAGTGTGCTGATGCTACCATCGTTGAAGACGTTAATGGTGTGCTGGACTGCTTCACTCAACAATCGCTGACCGGTCACACCCACGCCTTTATCCAGCAGGGTGATCTGTCCATCGAGGTTGAGTTCGTTACCATCCTGCACGAAGATGATGTCTGTATCAGCCGTTGGCGGAGACGCGTTGTAGGCAGAAACAGAACCGAAGGGAGTTTCGTAAGTACCATTTCCTGCGGCACCGTAGTCCGGATCGATGTGCTGTACGATGTACGGCATATTGTCATCCGGATTGATCGCCATTTCGCTGTTGATGGTCTCTTTAACGTTAGCCACAACGCGGTAGTTACGATTCATAGGCTGGTACATACGCTGCTGGAGTGTCTTGGGACGCATCCACTTGTTCGAACGACCATCGGGAATGGTCAGAATGACATTCATCCAGGCATTCGAACCAAAGACAGAGTCCTTGGCATAACTGACACTCATCTGCCACCAGTCATTGATATTGGCTTCCGCCCGGAACTTGGCACCAGCGGCACTCTTGTCGTGGTCTGAGTTGTAGTAGTAACCACCGACAAAACCGTCGATGCCGTACTTACCGAGAACCGGCAGTGGACCACCGATTTCAGCATCAACACCACCGTAAGATGATTCAGACCGACGTGTACGGTTCAGGAAGATATAGTTCGACTGGAAGTAGCCGCCACCGTTCAGGTTGTTCGAAATGACAACTTCATTATTATTGATGGGGAAGTATCCGTTAATCCGTCCGGTCAGGTATTGACCGATGACTTCACCACTGACACCAATCTGATGGTAATCCTGGTAGTGGCCGTCGTCGTAGTCGTACCAACCTGCGAGGGTGAAGATCTTATCGAGATTTTCACTATAGGCACGCCATCCGGCACCGAGGTTCACACCACCGGCTCCCTGGTCGGTAACCATGGCCCGGACATCCAGGAACAGCATGCTCTGTTCAGGGCGGATGGTGAAGGGAATCAACATGCCGAGGTTGGAGTACCCGTCGTCGTATCCAATCCCTCCGCCGATGCCTTTGTCGAGGCGGAAGATCGGATGAAATTCATCGACGGGCATCGGCTGGTAGCCGGCGCCGTTGTCAACGAATTCATTGACTTCCATCGTGCGGGGATCAGGATAGCGATAAGGAATGTATCCTTGAGGCACATCCTTGTAGCTGACATCCTTCATGGATGAAAAGCCGGGGACATCATTTCGTTGAACCTGGTTTGCAGGAGTGAAATCATGCCGGAACCCTCCGGACGAGACACTCCCCACAATGGCGGAACCTGCTGGCTCTCCAATCGTGGTCCGTCCCTCAGTTTGATCACTACCATTCTCATCAGGTGCTGCTGCTGATACCAAAGCCAGTAAATACTGAGAGGCTAAAAAGAAGCAGGCCAGGCTGACACGTAATTTGTTCATCGAATGCTCCAACGTCGATGTGTAACTCGTCTCTTACAATTTCAGACGATCAACTTCGTTCCTCTAAGATCTCCCCGATTCTGGAATCAGGAGCTTCATGCCCCCCTTTCAGAACCCGGTCAATCCGAACGATCAGGTAAAAACCTGATACTGTTCTCCCCCCTGGCCCCGGTCGGATGTCAAACTGTTCCGATTATCCCGGTACAAGCGGTTATTCTGATCTTTCGGAATAATCACGTTGTTAAGTTGAGACGAAATATGCTAATCGTAGGGGTGGTCCGAAATGCGGTGAGATCAACGACCTCGCGGGGAAGTGCCAATTAAGACGTAAGTGACTAAATATATAAAACTTACTGCACGTGATGCGTGTTAATAACAACAGGCATTTCTGGAGACGGGGATTCCAAAATTAATAGAAATAATTTTGGTGATTTACAGGGAAATCCGGCGCGAGAATGTAAACATACGCTCACACCCCGTGAAGAACGCGTCTGAAAGAGAGACAGATGTGCCAGATTGGGTAAGCACAGCGGTTTGCGTCAAATCACTTGAACCAGATGGTATCCGCTACCCATTTTCTGTTGACGGGAACCAGCGTGGTGAGTGTGCGGCCGTTTTTCATTTTGATTTTGGCCTGAATCCCGTCCCCGACCTCTTCGATCGTGACAGAATGGACTAATTCCTCAGGAGTTGCGCTCGCGGCCTGCTCCTGTGCCTCGGCCAGGGACTCTTTGGTAATCCGATCGTGGAGTCGTTCGGTGAAGAAGGGGCGCATTGATTCCACATCGCCTGCCTGAATGTACTTGAGTTGCAGGGCGATGATCTCCCGGGATTTGGTGGTTAACTGCTTAACCAGTTCGGCTTTCTGTTCGGGAGTCAGTGGTTGTTTTCCCGGATCCGCGAGAACGACGCGGGCTGATTTTAATTCATCGATCCATTTTTTCCGATCTGCCTCGCTGAGCGGGAGTTTCCGCGTGACGTAAGCGAGCCGATGGATGTCCCGTTTGCCTCGGATAATTCGATTGATCTCGTGTTGTGCGGGAGTCTTATCGCTGGCCGCCACTTTCCACTCGAAGATGACATCATACTGGCCATCGTCGATCACGGTCCAGGTTTCGACCTTATAAGACTGTTCAATCAGGGACTTCATGCGCTTCATCATGTCCTCTGCCGAGTTTTCTTTCCCCAGTTTAAACAGACGCTGGGTGGAAAAGAGTTGCTGATACTTCTGAACGGTCTCCTCGGTGGTGACGTACTCGGTCAGGGCACTGGTGCCATTCATCAGCCGATACCCGACCCGCCAGTCCGGTCCCAGTTCGAATTCCATCGTCTGTAATGCTTTGGTGTATTCCGCTTCGAGTCCGCGCGTATCAATGACCGCAAACAGGCTGGCCTTTCTCAATGTCAGCCACATGAATCCATAAGTCAGACGTGTATCTGCTCCCTGCTCCTGCTTTCTGTCCGGAGGGCCCAGCAGTTTCAGCACTTCGACCTCAGGTGTTCCGACATTGAGAACTCCCTGCTTATCGAAAAAGCTCCAGAACTTCAGGAATTGCTGCATGGCGTTCTGGTTTTTCAGATCCAGCAACACCGCTTTACGCACTTCAATCCAGGCGAGACTGCCTTGTGAATCTTCGAGGTAGCTGACGCTCAGCAGATAATGCAGCATGCTGTTTTCGGGCTGCAGTTTTACGGCTGCCTGGAATTCAGAGATCGCCTTTTTCCAGTGTTTCTGCTTCAGAAAAGTCTGCCCCTGCTGGGCGTGTTTGAGCGCTTCGGCTTTCTGTGCCTGCTCCGTCTCTGCTGAGGACTGATTCTCCTGGTCTTGCGCCGGAAGCCGGGAGTGATTCATCAAGCAGACAGAGAGCAAGGCTGTCCACAGACAAACGATTGAGAGCGGCGAATGCAGATTCATGATGAGCTTTTTCCCTCAGTCTAAGACGCTTTCGGCTGAAAGTGAGCCTGCCAGAACAGGCAGAGAGCTATTTTTGTTTCTCGGGAATCGAAATTAATTGTAACTCCAGTCGTCCCGTGTGCCACATGTAATTGGGTCCGAAGCCGGCCCGGGGGCCCCACTGATTGTCGACCGCCTGCTGCAGGTAGGTACGTGCTTTCACTTTACGGCCGTGCAACGATTCATTCAGGCCGATATAGAGATTCGCATAAAACAGGCGTTTTTCCCGTTCCTGATCGCTGATCTCCGCCGCGTTGATGGCTTTCAGTATCGCCTCCGGAGTCGTTTTGCCTTCAAACAGGCGATACAGATCGGGAAAGGGTTCGCGATCATCCTTTTCGTACTTCAACAGTCCTTTTTGAGCCGCCTCGGGGCCCTTCGCCTGGAACTGGGAGAAAAACCGCCAGATCCCGTTCTCGCGATCGACATTATCAAACGAATGATAGATTTCGAACTGCCGGGCAGCATCGGCGTACTGTTTAGCGTAATAACAGGCAATCCCCCGTCGCCAGTGAGAGGTTTTGATCGAGGGATCGAGCTCGACCATCTTATCGTAATCCGCGACGGCCTGTTTGAACTGTCCCAGGAAAAAGTAAGCGTCTCCCCGCCGGGAATAGAGGGACGTCTCCCGGGGCGCTGCTTTGATGCGCGTTGAGATCTCCTCAATCTGTTGCTCGAGTTCCTGCTGCAACGCTTTCTTCTGTGCTGTTTTATCTGCGGACGCCGGTTGGGGATCTGCATCGACCGGCTGGGTGAGTCCCGGGAGGCAGAGCATCAGGCTGCAGAGGATCCAAAATCGCATGGAGAATGCTTTCTGTGTCGAACTGGTGACTGTTACTTTATTCAGTGAACCTGCTGATCTCCTATAGTGTCATAGTCTGAGCGCAGGTAAAAGAGCTAAGCAGACTGAAAAGAATAGAAAATTCTCGCCCGGATCGACTTGGCGTACCGAGAAATTTTCGTATAATGCCTCTTAGTGCTACAAGTGACGACGCCTGCACAGCTTAGCGAACTCACTCACAACTTATTGCCTGATAGTGTAACGGTAGCACGAATGACTCTGACTCATTTAGTCTAGGTTCGAATCCTAGTCGGGCAACTTGAAAAGTCCTGAACCAGCAATGGTTTAGGGCTTTTTTTATTGGAATGAGGCAACGAGGCTCAAGCTGGACCTGCAAGCCTCGCCATTGTGCTTTCAACAGCATTCATTTCATACACAGAGCAGAGCCTCAGCTTCTGGTCAAGAGTCTCCCCTTCACCGCTGCTGTGAAATGATGATCAGCTTCCATTGAATCGGTCCCAGGTTTTCTGCGTGCTGGTGGTGGTTCTGGGGTGGAAAGGGATTGTCTTTGTTGGAGGCGATCTCGTCGCCGCAGGCTTCGCAGCGATAGATACCGGAGTGGGGGCAGATTTCGCCGGGGTTGTGCAGCGTGTCGAATTCCGGCTGGTCCGCGTGTTCGAGATACTCTTTGTACTTGTAGAGCGCCATCTAATCTCTCCTTATTTAATAAGTAAGACTGAGATAAAAGTCAGCGGGCAACGTTGGTGGTGGCTCTATTTAAAGCTTAACCGCAGAAATCAGACCTGCAAGATCGATTTGACAGCGAAGCGTGCCTCAGATGGTTTCGGGGAAACAGTCCTTGATTGACATTGCTCGATGCATTGTTGAAGATGAACTGTCCCGCTCAGGTTCATTACTCAATTCGAATTCTTTTGGTGAAGAGTTTCTATCATGCTCCGCTCTCTGCTTGCGCTTTGTCTGATACTCACGGCTGGTGTATTACTTTCTCAACAGGTTTCAGCCGCTGACCAGCAGCCGAACATTCTCTGGATTATCGCTGAAGATATGGGCCCGGAACTCGGCTGCTACGGTACGCCCGAAGTCAAAACGCCGACACTGGACCGTCTGGCGCAACAGGGGATGCAGTTTCAGAATGCGTTTACTGTCACGCCCGTCTGTTCGACAAGCCGTTCGTCTTTCATGACGGGCATGTATGCGATGTCGATTGACGCTCACAATCATCGATCCCATCGCGACGGCACCAACCCGCTGCCCGAGGGCGTTCGCGTCATCACCGACTGGTTGCGTCCAGCAGGTTACACGACTGCGAATATTCGGAACCTGACGAAAGACCGCAAGCTGGCCAAGTTCTACAAAGGGACCGGTAAGACCGACTGGAACTTCACCTACCCCAAAGGAAAGCAGCCCTTCGATCTCAAAGACTGGGATGAACTCAAACAGCATCAACCCTTTTATGCCCAGATCAACTTTTCGGAAACACATCGAGGCGGTGCCTGGAACTCGGCTCATGAGTATCTCGACTACCAGGTCGATCCGGAGAAAGTGCAGATCCCACCGTACTATCCCGATCACCCCGTGACACGGGCGGTCTGGGCGCAGTATCTGAATACCGTGATGGCCGTCGATAAAAAGGTGGCGTTTATTCTGGATCTGCTCAAGCGGGATCAGCTGGACAAGAATACGATCGTCGTCTTCATGGCCGATCATGGTCGCGCTATGCCCCGCGGCAAACAGTGGCCTTACGACAGCGGTCTGCATATCCCGCTGATCATTTACTGGCCCGAAGGAAATTCGGATCTGCCAGCCCCCGCACAGTATCATCGTGGCGCGAAGAGCGATCAGCTGATTTCGTCCATCGACCTGAGTGCGACCACGCTGGCCCTGGCGGGCATCGAGAAACCATCCCGTATGCAGGGACAGGTTTTTCTGGGTAGTCAGACTGAGAAGCCGCGCAGCTACCTGTTCGGCGGACGGGACCGCGGCGACGAGACCGTGTTTCACATCCGCACGGTTCGCGACAAGCAGTTTCGCTACCTGAGAAACAAGTATCCCGAACGGCCGTTCCTGCAGATCAATCGTTACAAGGAAACTCAGTACCCAATCATCGGACTGCTGCGGGATCTGCATGCGAAAGGGGAATTAAGCGGTCCGCCGGCTGTGCTGATGGCGGAGACACGTCCCCGTGAGGAACTGTATGACACCCGCAACGATCCCTGGGAGATCAACAACCTGGCTGATAATCCCGCTTACGCCGAGACAAAACAGCGACTGTCTGCCGCTTTGGATCACTGGATGGAAGAAATCGACGACAAAGGTCGCACTCCTGAAGATCCAGCGATCCCTGAGTTCTGGGACGAACGGGCGATTCGCGTCTATTCCAAGAACCTCAAGGAGCGACCGAAAGACTGGTTCAAGTCGGCTCCCGGACTGGGTCCTTACAAACTCAAAGAGAAAGACAAGTAAAACAGCCGGAGTTGTCTGGCACAGCGCAATAAAAAACTCAGGCAGCGAGCTGCAAGCCTGAGTTTTTTTCATTCACACGTTTGTGTTATGAGCGATCACAACACAAATTGTGTGCTGATCGCTTACGGATAGGTCAGGTATCCGTTGGATTCGAGGTAGGCGACGACTTCATCAGCCAGCTCGTCGATGCCTTTTCCGTCGGAATCGAGAACCAGTTCTGCTTTTTCCGGTTCTTCGTAAGGAGCGTCGATACCGGTGAAGCCTTTGATTTCGCCAGCCCGTGCCTTCTTGTAGAGGCCTTTGGGATCGCGTTCTTCGCAGGTTTCCAGAGAAGCTTTGACGAAGATCTCGATGAACTCGCCATCACCCAGAATTTCGCGGACCTGATCACGGTCTTCACGGTAGGGAGAAATGAAGGCGGTCATGACGAGGATACCGGCGTCGGTGTACAGTTTGGAAACTTCGCCGATACGACGGATGTTTTCGGTACGGTCTTCAGGAGAAAAGCCCAGGTTCTTGTTCAGACCCATGCGGACGTTGTCGCCATCCAGAACGAAGGTGTGTTTGCCTTGTTCGAACAGCTTGTGATCAACGGTGTTGGCGATCGTGCTTTTGCCGGATCCGCTCAAACCGGTGAACCAGAGAACGGCACCCTTGTGTCCGTTCTGCTGACAGCGTTTTTCTTTAGATACGTGGTGTTCGTGCCAAGTCACGTTGGTGGCTTTTTGCTCGGCCATCGAGGAATTTCTCCTTACTCGTTCAAAAATATCTTTGGAAACAGGGTTTATCTGCAGATCTCTGCGGTGAAAACAGTGCAGAAATCGACTATTGTGAGTTGATGATTGCACGATCCTAGAGAATGTCCCCTGCCGATGGAAGCCCACAGATTGGGAATTTCTGGGAACATTCTCGTTCTGGACTACTGGAACTGCTGTTTTTGAGCTGTTAGAGTACGCGCAGGGAATGATTGCCGGCGAGCTCTGCAGTGGCAGGGTGCATCAGTACCTTGCGGGTGCCGCCTGCATTCCAGTGACGGACCATACCTATAAATTGTTATTTGCCTATACCTTACGCTTCAACCATCGAACTCAGAAACACAGGAATCATGTCCGACAAGGTCTTAAAACTCGGTATTCCCGCGGGAAGTTTACAGGAATCGACGGCGGAATTATTCAAACGCGCCGGATACGTCATCAAATTTTCTTCCCGGTCCTACTACCCGACGATCGACGATGATGAAATCGAGTGTCTGCTGATCCGGGCCCAGGAAATGGCCCGTTACGTCGACCAGGGAATTCTGGACGCCGGCATCACCGGCCACGACTGGATCCTCGAGACAGGAGCAGACGTTCAGGAAATCTGCGAACTGCAGTTCTCCAAAGTCAGCCGTCGCCCCGTTCGCTGGGTGCTCTGCGTTCCTGAAGATTCCCCCGTGCAGTCCGTCAAAGACCTGGAAGGCAAGCGAATCGCCACCGAAGTCGTCGGCATGACCGAGCGCTACCTCGAACAGCACGGCGTAACTGCGAAAGTTGAGTTCTCCTGGGGTGCGACTGAGGTCAAGCCTCCCAAACTGGCCGATGCGATTGTGGAAGTCACCGAAACCGGTTCTTCCCTGCGGGCCAATAACCTGCGGATCGTGGAAGAGCTGATGCAGAGCACGACCCGCTTCATCGCCAACAAGCAGGCCTACGAAGATCCCTGGAAGCGCGAGAAGCTCGAAAACATCGCGATGATGCTCGAGTCCTGTCTGGCTGCGGAAGGCAAAGTCTGCCTGATGATGAACGTGGTCCGTACCGATCTGGAGAAGGTACTCAACCTGCTGCCTGCGCTGCAGAAGCCGACCGTTTCTTCACTGTCCGACCCCGACTGGGTGGCCATCAACACCATCATGGAAGAATCGGTCGTACGCTCGATTGTACCGAAACTGAAATCCGCCGGTGCCTGTGGCATCGTGGAATACCAGATTTCCAAAATCATCGACTGATTCCAGCTCGGAGATCAGTCCCGGCTCAAACAGGAACACAGCATGCCTGTCACCGTCATCAAAGTCGGAGGGAGCCTGTTCGATCTGCCGGACCTGAAAGATCGACTGGTGAACCTGCTGTCAGAATTGAAGGATTCCCAACCGCTGCTGCTGGCCGGGGGCGGTCAAGAAGCGAACCTGGTGCGGGACAGGGATCGGATCTATGATTTACCTCAAGGCAACTGGCATTCCCTGGCGATTCAGGCAATGCTGCTCAATAACTCCCTGCTCTGTTATCTGCTACCTGATGCGCGACTCGTGCTCAATATCAGAGAAGCAGAGCATCTCTGGCGGGTGGGTCTGACGCCAGTCTTATCCATCAACGACTACTTAGTTGACACGCAGTCAGAAGAGTATGCTGACCTCCCCACTTCCTGGGATGTAACCAGCGACTCGATCGCCGCCTGGATCACACTCACCTGGCCGGCAGATGAACTGGTTTTACTGAAGTCTGTCGACTTGCCGAATACAGTAACGACGGATGACCTGTCTGCTCAGGAATTGGTCGACCCATATTTCCCGAAGCTGGCGGATAGTCTGCCGTGCCTGCGCTGGTGTAACCTGAGATCCTCGGAGGAGACGCTTCAACTGGCGACAGTCACCAGGGGCAGCAGCTTCCAGAGCAGGAACGCCACCGGCCCTGCATAAAGGGGACTGTCGAGCAGATCGAGCAGGCCGCCGAAGCCGGGCAGCAGTTCCGCAGAATCTTTTTTGCCCACATCCCGCTTGATCAGCGATTCACACAGGTCCCCCACGAGACCGACAACGCCGATGATCGCACCGAACAGGATCGACCAGTACCACGCGGGGGCACTCCAGTTGTCGTTAAACAGGGAGGGAGTGAACTGCAGCCAGAGCCAGGCGCCGAGTGAAGCCCCGAAGATCGCACCGAAGCCGCCTATCCAGGTTTTCCCCGGACTCAGACGGGGCACAAGTTTTTTCTTACCCCAGAGACGACCAAACGTATAACCGCCGACATCACCCAGCTTGGCACTGATGATCAAGGCGCCCAGAGCGAGGTATCCGGTCTGGGGACCCGCGACCCAGCGGAGTTCGGCCAGCATCGCAAGCAGAAAGCCGACGTACGAAACGCCCAGCAGTTCGGCTCCCAGAATTTCCATTGTCTGGCCCGGTTCCTGAAAACGAATCGCATTCTTCAGGAACAGTAGCAGAACCGAAATCGCATAGGTTACCGACAGCAGGGCCAGTGAAAGCGTCTGCGGATCATTCGCGCCGGTCTGCAGTGAAGGAACCAGCCAGGGCAGCCAGGCCGCGTTACAGATCAGCAGCGAGAGCAGACAGACCAGCGGATATCCCGGTTTCAGATTGCGGACCGTCAGCAGTTGCGTGATCTCCCAGGTTCCCCGGAGAATCAGGAGCCAGCAGAGTCCCAGTAACCAGGGGGCGCTGCTCCCCGCACGTTGGTCGAGGTAAAACAGACCGAACAGCAGGGGAATCAGAGTTGCGGAAACCAGAAGCCGCCAGCCCAGCATGCTGCGTTATCCTTTCAAACCGCCGAAGCGACGGTCGCGGGCGGCGAAGTCACGGAGTGCCTGCCAGAAATCGTTGACGGAAAAATCAGGCCAGTAGGTTTCAGTCACCCAGAGTTCGGCATAACTGATCTGCCAGAGCAGAAAATTACTGACGCGCATTTCGCCGGCAGTCCGAATTACCAGATCCGGGTCGGGCATGCCTGCGGTGTAAAGATGGGAAGAGATCACGTCTTCATCGATGTCTTCGGCTTTGAGTCCGCCCTGCTCGACTTCACTCACAATCGACTTCACGGCGTCCACAATTTCAGAACGGCTACCGTAATTGAGGGCGAGACAGAGTTGCATGCCGGTATTATTTCGACTCTCGTCGATGGTTTTGTCGACTTCCGCCAGCACATCTTTCGGCAGGTCTGAGCGACGGCCGATGGTGGAGAAGCGAATGTTCTGCCGCATGATTTCTTCACGTTCGCCGATCACGAACTTTTTCAACAGCTGCATCAGCAGGTTGAGTTCGAGGGCGGGACGCTTCCAGTTCTCACTACTGAGACAATAGAGTGTGAGCTGTTCGATGCCCAGTCGCGTCGATTCTTCCACGACAGTGCGCACGCTGTTGACGCCCTGGCGATGACCTTCGATGCGGGGAAAACCACGACGTGAGGCCCAGCGACCGTTACCATCCATGATGATCGCGATATGCCGGGGCAGTTGGCGGGATTCCAGCCCCAGCGATTCCCCATCCTGTTCCGATATGGCGGGCACAATTTGCCTCACAATGTCTGATGATTGATTGAGTTTGACTTCTGGCCTGCTCTGGCAGACGGCTTGACAAGCGTGGGCAGAATCAGATCTGCCCTGTCTGTTTATTTTGAGCAATTTCGGCAAAAACGCCAAGGCTGCGCGGGGAGAAAGCACAGCATCTTTAAAGAATGAACCGTAGTTCCGGTTTCGTACAGATGTTCCGGGGTCAATTCCCTCCTGAAATCATCTCTGCGAAAAGAATCAGCCGCTGATCTGGACCGATTCGAGTTCTTCAGCTTCGAGGACGGGATCCAGGTAAACGGTTTCTTCCCAGTAAGCGGGTTCGGCCCCCGGAGATTCAATCGACAATTTGACGCGATCCTCAAACACTTCTAAAACTTTAACTACTGTATGTTCCCCAATGAGGATACTCTCATTCGCTTCACGAGAGATAATATGCATTCGCTCGCCTCAAAGAAATTTCAGAATTGAATCTGTGAATTGTGAAAAGTTATTGTGTCGCTCATTTTGACGAAGTGCAATCAGAAGGACAAGCTGAAAGCATTCAAAAAATAAAACGATTTTTAAGGAGGTTTCTTTTGTTAGAATATCACTTGACAAAATTGATTTCAGAATCTCTCCGCTTAATTTCATTAGCACATCATCGACATGTCAACGATGTAGCATCTTCACTGTGACAAGCAGTCGTACCCAAAAAGAATTCATCAAATCGACATGCGTGTGACGAGCGCGTTTTTAAAAATAGTATCGGATCGAAAACTATTTTTTTCCCTGCGCGCGTTTGTTGCGAAAGAACTCCTGCAGGATCGTACGACACTCATCCTGCATCACGCCACTGATGACAACGCTCTGATGATTCAACCGTGGATCATTGGTGATCTCAAACAATGAATGACACGCACCTGCTTTTTCATCGCGTGTCCCATAGATCACCAGGGGAATGCGTGACTGAATAATCGCCCCTGCACACATGGGACAGGGTTCCAGCGTCACGTATAACACGCAGTCACTCAGACGCCAGGTCCCCAGCGACTCCGCGGCTTGGGTAATCGCGATCATCTCGGCATGCGCTGTGGGGTCGCTCAATGTTTCCCGCTGATTGTGTGCGGCTGCAATAATCCGATCCTGATGAACAATCACTGCACCGACGGGAACTTCATCTTCTTCGAACGCTGCCCGGGCTTCGTCATACGCAAAACGCATCCAGCGGGTATGCAGTTGCAGCAGTTCGCGGTCGCCGGGGGTAAATTCGGATTCGTCGGGTCGATCAATCATCACAGTCACGCTTTTGAATAAGAAGGAGTTACCGTCTGCTGCTCAACATAATCCAGTCCCCGCGGAAAAGGAAGGGGGGCCCTGAGTGAATCTTGCCGGAAAGGAGTATCCTTGTCGACTCTGTTTGAGATTCAGGCGGGAATCCGCTTACAATATTACCGTCACTCTTACTATTGAAACCTCTCCCGTGAATCATCAAGGTGAACTCCCATGCGCAGCATCGTGATCTGTGTTTCAACGCTGCTGGTCCTCAGCTGTCTGTTGATTATGGCTCCCAAGACTCAGTCTCAGAATCAGACCAGCGAGAAACCGCCGGCACTCGACACCACCGTCAAAGCCTTTGGCGCAATTGGGGACGGCGCAGCCGATGACAGTGATGCCATCCAGCGGGCCGTCGATTCAAAGCAGGGGCAGATCGTCTTTCCGAAAGGGGTCTACCGTCTGACGAAGACCATCACTGTTGACCTCGACAAACTGGGGCCGACGTCGATCAGTTCTGACGGCACCGCGACGATCATCATGGCTGGCCCCGGTCCCGCGTTTCGTTTCATTGGCACGCATGAAGGAACCGCCAGCCCGCATACAGTGAAAGAAAACGTCTGGCAGAATCAGCGGTCCCCCATGGTCGACGGACTGGAGATTGTGGGGGATCATGCGGAAGCCTGCGGCATCGAAGCGACGGGCACCATGCAGATCACGCTCACGCGATTGACGATCCGCCGCGCGCTGCATGCGATTCACTTTACCAAACGCAACCGGAACGTGATCGTTTCCAACTGCCACCTGTATGAGAATCGGGGCGCGGGCGTGTATTACGATCACGTGAGCATCCATCAATCGAATATCATCGGCTGTCATATTTCTTATAACGCCGGTGGAGGCGTGGTTGTCGACAAAGGTGACATCCGCAACATTCAGATCGGCACCTGTGACATTGAAGGCAATATGGGTGATGAAAACTCGAAACCGACGGCGAATGTGCTGATTGATTCCGAAGGTGCCATGGTCGGAGAGATCGCGATTGTGGGCTGCACGATTCAACACGATCATAATGCTCCCGGTTCTGCCAACATTCGGATTAATGAAAATGCCCGCATTCGCCCACACTCCAAAGAACATCGGGACGGAAATATCACCATCGCTGACAATGTGCTTTCAGATGTGCAGACCAATATCGAAATCACCAGTGCCCGGGGTGTCACGGTGACCGGCAACACGATGTGGAAGGGTTACACGCACAATATCCGCGTCGAAGACTGTAACAACATTCTGATCTCGAATAATGTGCTCGACCGGAATCCCCGCTATCACTATGGCGACGGGAGCACGGCCCAGGTCGGTATGCTGTTTACGAACTGTGACGGCTGCACGATCAGCGGCAACCATATCAACGGGACCGGCGATGAGCGGGTTGCCTTTGAAGTGCGCGATTCGCGTCGAATGAATATCGTGGGTTGTTCGATTCTCGATTATTCCACCACCGGACTGCTGCTGAAGAACGTCTCCGACAGTCGCGTGTCAGACTGCCTGATTTCTACCGATCTACCCGACAGCGAGAACGCCCAGGCGCTCGAGATCATCGGCGGTAAGGACAATCAAATCGTGAACAACCTTTATAAAAAGGGATCACAAAAGTAGAGTCCCTGGTTCACTAGCCACGCATCCCTCGTCGCATCAAAATGAGAGTATTACTCCGATCTGAATCTGATTGACTCAGGTCCGGGTGCTGCTATGATAAGCGGTCCCGCTGGATAACGATCAGGGCGAATTTCTGCAGGAAATCGCCGGTCATTCATATTATTTATTCCGTCGCTCGAGGAGTCTGTTCATGTCGCAAATGTCACGTCGTCACTTTCTGAAAAAATCGGTTTACAGCGGTCTCTTCATGGGCCTGACTGCCAAGAGCTATCGCTCTACTTTCGCGGCAGTTCCCCCCAGCGAACGTGTGCGGATCGGGATGATCGGCGTTGGTAACCAGGGTGGCCCGCGGAACAACATGAAGTACTTCCTCAACAACATCGAAGCACTGTGTGACCTGGATCAGAATTACCTCGCCGAAGCAGACGCCTTCCTGAAGAAGAACGCCAACAAGTCGGCCGTGAAGACAGACGATTATCGGCGACTGCTCGATTCCAAAGACATTGACGCGGTTGTTGTGACCGTGCCTGACCAGTGGCACGCCAAGATGACGGTTGAAGCCTGCCGTGCGGGCAAAGACGTCTACTGTGAAAAACCGCTGACACTCGTGGTTGATGAAGGCCCCGTGATGATTGACGCGGCACGGAAACACAACCGTGTCGTCCAGACCGGAACCATGCAGCGCAGCGGCAAGGAATTCAAACTGGCCGTCGATCTGGTGCAGTCGGGTCTCCTGGGTAAGATTCACACCGTGAACGTCACCCTGCCCGGTCCCAACTGGATCGCACGGGCCGGCAAGCCGGTTCCCGACAGTGCACCGCCACAGGGATTTGACTTTGACCGCTGGCTGGGGCCGGCACCGGAGCGTCCCTACAACAAAAACCGGGTGCACTACCTGTTCCGTTTCTTCTGGGATTACAGTGGCGGCCAGCAGACCAACTTTGGTGCCCACCATCTGGATATCGCACAGTGGGGACTGGGGATGGATGAAAGCGGCCCCGTGAGTGCAGAAGGATCGGCGACTTTCAATCCCGATGGCTGGTACGAAACTCCCGATACCACCAACATCAAATACACGTATGACAATGGTGTCGTCATGAACTGTCGCCAGGTTCCCGGCACCCCGAGTAAAAAACAGGGAACCGAGTTCGTGGGTGAAAAGGGAAGCCTGTTCGTCTACCGCGGCGGTATCATTGCGAATCCACCTGAGCTGTTGAAAGAAGTCGATGTGCCTAAGATTGTAAACCGTGATGCGAACATCGCGCACGTCAACAATTTTATTGAGTGCATCAAGACCCGCGAAAAGCCGGCCGCTGACATCAGCATCGGACATCGTTCCGCCACAGTGTGTCACCTCGGCAATATCGCCGTGCGGACCGGTAAGAAGATCCAGTGGGATCCAAAACAGGAAACTATCGTAGGCGATGCTGACGCCGCCAAATGGCTTTCGAAGGAATACCGTAAACCTTACGAACTGGTGTAAGGTTTCTATAAACGCGGTAGAAATACGCGACGGGAAATCATCCCATAGTAATTTCATCCGGTAGGGGCGACCCTGTGTGGTCGCCCGCCGTGATTGACTTTCGATGGGGCCAGTTATTCGCATTGTTACCCTGCTTCCTATGCACGGGTGAATTAAGCTCGACTCTCGCAAGGCGGGTTGGCACACAGGCCAACCCCTACATTGATTTACCCTACATTGATTTATTTGAGGCAATCGGGTGGCACCGTTGGCTTGTCCAACGGTGTTCGCTCTCTCACTTCATTTCATTTCGTTTGAGAAATTTCTCTGCCTCGCGAATTTCTTAACTTTCTTCAGTAGCGGCCCGATTTTGATTCTGCTTACAATGAGGAAAACATTCCTCCTGTTTTCCCACCTGATCAAGATCGAGTTTTCTCATGAAAATGCGCTTCCTGTTTTGCACTGCAGTCACCCTCACTGTCCTGATGCTTACCGCTGCCGACACCAGCGCGGCTGAAACGCCACAGGTGAAAGTCGGTTTCGCCGAGCGTGACATCACGCCGGAGATCGGCATGGAACAGCCGGGCGGTTACGGGAAATCGTTTCATCGTTCGTTTCACGATCCCTGTAAAACGCGGGCGGCTGTGTTTGACAACGGAACCAACGTGGTTGCGGTCGTCAGCCTGGATGCGCTGTTTATCCGCAGAGTCACCGTGGATGAAATTCGTGAACGGGTTGAAGCCAAATGCAAGATTCCGGCGAACTCGATTCTGCTGCACGCGACACACTCACACTCTTCCGGTCCGATGGGCATGATTCTGCCCGGCGAATACGATCATGCTTCAAAATTCGTACAGGAACTGGCGTATGAGAAATCATCGACGGCTGAGACTGCCTACCTGGAAACGGTCGTCGATCAGAGTGTGGAGGCGATCTGCGAAGCGTACAACAAACGGAGTGCGTCTGAATGTGGAGCGGGAGTGGGGATTGAAGAGCAGGTGGCCTTCAACCGCCGGTTCTTCATGCGGAACGGATTGACCTTTACGCATCCGCGGCCCGGCAACCCGGATATTGTGAAACCCGCGGGTCCCGTCGATCCGGAAGTTGGCGTGATCGGCGTCTGGGATGAACAGGGACAGCTCAAAGGGTGTATCGTGAACTTCGTGTGTCACGCGACGACCAACCCGGGGGGGATCTCAGCCAATTACATCTATTATATGGAACAGGTGATTCGCGGCGTGTTCGGGAAAGACGTGACGCTCGTCTTTCTGGCGGGAGCCTCGGGCGATGTGACGCAGGTGGATAACCTTTCGAAATATCAGCGGCGGCCCAGTGAAGAGTCGGCCCGGTTTGTGGGTGGCCGGATTGGAGCCGAGGCAGTGAAAGTGCTGCTCACAATGCCGCGAGGTAACTTCAAAACGATTGCCAGCAAAGTCAAAATGCTGGAGATTCCCCGCCGCAAGCCGACGCCCGAACATGTGGCTGAAGCGGTCGAAATTGTCAAAGCAGGCCCCGCAAAATCGAACGCGACCGACTGGGTGTTCGCGAAAGAGACCGTCCTGCTGGATGCCCGATTGCAACAGGAGCCGGTAGCGAAAGTGGAAGTACAGGCGATCCAGATCGGCCCGGTGGTCCTGCTGACCGACCCCGCGGAATTCTTCTGCCAGCTGGGTCTGGATATCAAAGCGGGCAGTCCGTTTCCGATCACGTTCCCGGTCTCACTGGCGAACGGCTGCGTCGGTTATGTGCCCACGAAAGAGGCGTTCGACAAGAACGGCGGCGGCTACGAAACCCGGCTGACCAGTTACAGTAACCTGGTCACCACGGCGGGTCCCCAGATGGTCGACGCAGCGGTGGAATTGTCGAAACAGTTGACGCCGGACGAACAGCCCGAGCGGCCTGCGGCACCGGCGTTTAATAATAATCCGTGGGCTTACGGCAGCCTGGCACCGCAGGTGGATTAGACCGCGAAATCCTTGAAGTTTTTTTGCTACCACGAAAAGCACGAAAGACACGAAAAAACACAGAATCAAGGACTGTTAAAACAGACTCTCGTTACCTGATCAACTCATTTTCTTTTTGAGTTCTTTAATTCATTAAATTCTTGATCGAGTTTTTTCATATAAACTCGATTACTTTGAATCACTGTTGAAAATATTTGGTCCCGAAACTCCTGTTGCTCCTTTGTAAGAAGTGATTCATCAGCTCGGATTGAGAACAAGTAGTTTTGCCATTTTAAGGTATTAATAGCCGCCTTATAGTAGAGTGTTTGATCCTGATATGATTCGTGGGGAACGATTTCTACTTCCTCATTATTCAGACACCTTATAATCTTTGTCCCGACCCTTCTAAAAATCGCACCTACGCCTTTTTCAAAATCCAAGCTATTTTGTCGCACATATTCGCAGTCGTATTCCTTTGCGATTCGATCAAATAAACCACCTTTAAACATTGGTTGATAGAATTCGAGACAATTAAGCCCTACGGGAAATTGTAGAAATGGGCGAGCGACCTTATTTTTTCCTGGCCCAATATTAATATTCGTGGTTGATTCATACACTTCATAAGGCTGAACCCAAGATTTTCTTGGATAGGGAAATCCTATCTCTTTCGAAAACAAGAAATTGTAAGAAATATTTGTAAAGTAAAAACCATTTACAGCCAAAGTAAACGCACTTGGATTGAATTCAAATACAAAGGGACTAATGCCCATTGTTAATAATTTGTTTTTTGCAGGATCAGCTTTCGCGACAAATAGTGCTCTGTCATATTGGCCAAGACGAGTTGTAATATGAAACTTGGGTTTTATATTTGCGACATTTTGATTGAGTTGATTAAACCCTAGCCATAACCCGGTTCGAACTTTATCAAACCAATCCAGCAGTAAACTCAAATCATGTGGAGAAACCTTTTCATGATTGAACATCTTTTCAAAAGTCTGCTTTGTGTTTTTTTCCAAGTCTGAATAATCGTGATTGCATTTGCTGCATGCAGGAAATGTGAAAGCATCGAATGAAAATTCTCTCTGCGTAGAAGAATTTCCATTAGACATGCTGATTCCGAAGAATGCTTTTCTTTTAGGATCACCGGTTAAAGCAATCAGCCAATGAGGAAGCACATGCTCTTTCGTTTTTTCTTCTGGTTGCTCACCACAAAAAATACAATACTTTGCCAATGCTTCCACTCCTTATCAATCCCAACTCCCACACTACCCTGATACGAATACAGACAGCCGTTTTCAGGAAATAGTTCACTCATCAAGTTAGAACCATCTCTCGCAATTGAGTCCACTCGATAGAGTTCTCATTATGCTACTAGTCACTGGTGTGATATATTCTCCGAGATAGAGAAACGGGGAGGCACCTGCATTCAGCAACAATCCCGGGCGTATGGCAGACTGGCAGCTCAAGTGGATTGACTGTTTTTGTTGTTAAGGGGGCCTCGTAACAGTCCTCGTGCCAGTACTATCACGGCACCCGCCAGGATCAGGTATCCAAGAGGTTTACCAAACTGAAGAACAAAGATCATGCTTTGGGTATCTTCGAGTTGATTTGCCAGTTCGATCGTTTGCTTTGAATTGGTCCGTATTTTGGGAACGAGAGGGATCAGGACACGAGAGCCACGTGGCACATTTCGATATTGAACCGGGATTTCGTGAGACGGTTTGGCAAGTTCCCCCATCCTGATGTTGCTTAACTTGCCCTCAAATTCTTTTTCTTCCGCCTGCAACGAATTGATTGTGGCCATCGATCCGAGGATGCAGCCCCCACCCGCGATACATAAAATAATGACCCACTTCCAATTGATCGAATTCAAGACCGTATTGGTAACCGCTGGTTTTGCGGTGTTCATATCACTTTCGACATCACTCATTCAGGCCCCCCCTCTCTTTGTTGCATTTTCGGACTCACTCAAACGCCAACGCAAGCCACTCACAAACATACACGTTTTAGAACGCAGTCGCAATGATGAATTGAGCGTCGGTGTCTTTGCCAGAGATTATGTCTGTATTGAAGCGAAAGGTGCTCAGAGCGCCGATCAATCTAAGGGTGGTATTGGAAACAATCAGAGATTGCCGCAGGCAACAGTAGGTGGATGTGTGAGCGGATGATGGAGCAGGCCCTTGCGTCATTCAATTTAATGCGCTGCGGAAGCTCTGTTTCAGAATGGTTGAGTGAGCTGTGACCTCCTGCTCGCTGCGCTCGGCTCGAATTACATTCGAGCCCACCCCGGATGTGTTCTCTGGGACCATCGGAAGCGGAAGCAGCTTGTATGTCCCCAGGCGGGCGGCCACACAGGGCCGCGCCCTATGTCTGTTTTTAGAACTCGCGGATTCCACCGCATTGCCTTCGTCCGACTCGGTGAATATCATGAAAGACGCGAAACGATTATTCGCCGACATAGATGAACTGAACTGCGTCGGCGATGACGTATTTGCCGTCGGTGCCTGCGTTGGAGATTTTCACCCAGCCTGATTTGCCTTTGACGAAGTGGTAAGTGCCCAGGGTGCGGAACAGTTTGTTGTGCGGGGGGATCTGCTGCTGGTTGATGCGGATTGTTTTTTCACCGGCGGCGTGGTGGATTGTGACCGGGGTGTTGGTTGATCTGCGGATGTTGTAGCAGTGTGACATCCGGACTTCGTAGCGGCCGGACTTTGGCAGATCGGGAGTGAAGATGACCGCTTTCTCCCCCTTCCCTTTTTTCTGATCGTGCAGATAGCCGAGTCCGACGTAGGGAGGCGTGTGCGTGGAATACTGCCAGGTGCCGACGAGCCTGGCCTGGGTTTCATCGACGACGATGCCTTTCAGTTTTGTGGGATCGGGTACGATGAAGGGGACGAGTTCGGGTTTATCGACCTCGCCGGGAGCGTGGGTGTTGGCGACCGCGTCGGGGTGGGGTTTGAGTTGGGGAGTGGGTTCGCTGGAATGGAGGGGGGGTTGTGAAATCGAGAGGCAGGCCAGCAGGATGGTGAAAATGAGTGTGGGTTTCATGAGCGCTGTTTTCTGTGAGCGGAATGACGCTAGCCACCGGTAAGTGGGTTCATCGCTGGAGAGTTTACCGACGGCAGTTCGTGTTTCTTTTTTTGAAGGGGCCATACCCAAGTCGTTTCAACCGGGGCTAACGCCCTGCGGCTAATGGTGGAACCCCTGTTCTGTGTGAGAGCCTGGGGGTGGTTGATCAGTTCAACGTTTTTCTTTTTACGGCGGCTAGCGCCTTGCCGCTCAGGGTCTGGTGAGTTTAAAAATGGTATTGTAACATCAGAATCTGGCTCTGTGTGGATTAATTCTGGCGAGGATTGATGACGAGCCTGATTCGGTGGGGCTTTTCTGAATCTGCTAGACTCTGGATCTTTGACGGATAGTACTCACGTCCGGAGAGACTACCTCCGCGGAGGACGGAAATTTTCACAGATACCCGCAGCAACCAGTTAAAAAACCCAAAACTGGAGGGAAGCTCTGCTTTCTTTTCCCGCTCCAGTTGATCCCTGCTCCATTTGGCTTTACGGGGACCTGTTGGATCTTTGAAGTCATTCTCGCGCTGGAAGTAATCGTAAGCATAAAAATCGGAGCAATATTCCCAGTGATTGCCTACCATGTGATGAACTTTCAGCTTGTTAGCTGACGCGAGTCGCGCAGCAATTTCCCATTGTGCTTCCGTGGGCAGATCGACTCCTTTCCACTCAGCATAAGTGACTGCATTGTCGTCTGAAGCATGATCATAGGGAGCCTGCCCTCGTTGCGGATCCTTCAACTGCGCGGAAACAGTTTCCTGCACCCTGGTGATGGTCTGTTTCTGCAGAGGTGTAAGCCTGATACTCCGGACCCCTTCCTCCAGCGTTAGCTCTTTTTCTGATTCGGGGTTCTCACCGTTGATCACGCTTTTCATAAACTCTGTATAGGCTGCATCATAATCGCTTGCCAAATCTGGATTCAATTCCAGCATTCCTCCCCAAATGCCGCGTTCATCCTCGTAAGTCATCATAAATTCCAGTAACCGAAATTTGACCTGTAGTTCTTCGGGAAACTGGCGGACCTGACTATCTATCTTTTCATCATGCCAATCTGCCTGCTGCATGTGTTTCCACAATTCCGGCCCCAGTTGAGAGCGGGTCACGCACGTTTCAGAGATATAATAAGGGCTCATTTGCACCTGGATTTCTTTGGAATCCCAAACCTGATCTGAGCCGATCGTGTAGGTGCCTGCGGGAACCAGTGCATACCACATTCCGGATGCGGGATTCTGTACTCGATTTGGTAAGCCCTCTGTTTTGCCTGCTTTCACGTCGACTTTGATCGGAAACGGAAAGCGGTCGGATTTTCCGGGAGCCTTCGATTCCTCTGCCAGGAGAACTGGAGCCCGTGCGGGGAAGATGCCAAGCAACAGCAGGAGAAACCAGAGTTTGAAGAGCGAAGCGGCTTGCATGAGAACTGGTTTCCTGTGCTTGGGAAGGCGTTGGAGACCGAACGAACAAATCAACGTTTTCACTGATTACCGGCGGCAGTTCGTGTTTCTAAATTTGAACGGGCCATACCGAAGTCGTTTCAACCGGGGCTAACGCCCTGCGGCTAATGGCGTAAACCCTGCCTTGCTTGAGAGCCTGGGGTTGGTTGATCAGTTCAATGTTTTTCTTTTTACCGGGGGCTCGCGTCTTGCCGCTCAGGGTGAGGCACGGTTTACCATCTCTTTTCTGGTTTCTCTGTGATTTCCTGCTCGCTGCGCTCGGTCCGAATTCTTTTCGGGCCCACCCGTGGTTTATAATTGCAAACTCAACACACGGTGATGCAACTAGGCGATTGGTTGTGGCATCAGAACCGGGAGATCGGGTTTGACCTCGGGGGTTTCTTCGGCCAGTACGGTTTCGCAGAAGAATTTCAACAGCTGTTTCAGGTCTTCGTTCTGGACGCTCTCGGCCAGTTCTTCGGCCCGGTCGCGTGACTTGTCGACCAGGACTTCGGCTTTCGTGAAGACATCGCAGGCTTCGTAGATTTTCCGCAGCCGGTTGATGCGTGCGTATTCCGAAGGACCGCCGCCGTTGAGAATCTCTTTGAGTTCGGCTTTCTGCTGATCGTCGCCGGCCTGCAGGGCCAGGGCGAGTAACAGGGTGGGCCGCATCGCCAGGGCATCCTGACCGGAGATGAGCTTGTTATTGTCATCGCCGCGCCAGTCTTTGAGGTCGTTCAGAATCTGGAAGCCGACGCCGATCTGACGCGAGAAGGAGGAGATCAGTTCTTCGTACTCGCCAGAGGAGCCGGTCATCCGCACGCCGGCATAGAGGGCGGCTTCGAATGCGGGTGACGTTTTGAGAGCGTAGATCTGTAAGGCATCCAGCGGTGAGAGTTCGAAGGTCTCGCTTTCCTGCCAGGCCATTTCAGCCCCCTGCCCTTCACAGAGCTTGAGATGTGCGGCGGCCATTTTTTCGACCAGGTCCGCGGCAGCTTCAGCACCGATGTCAGCCCGGGCTTCGTTGAGCAGCCGGTAACCAATGCCGATCAGGTAGTCGCCGATGTTGATGGCCATGCCGGTGCCGTGCTGACGGTGCAGGGTTTCCTGACCGTAACGGTACTGGTCATCGTCTTCGATGTCGTCGTGAATCAGTGACGCTTTGTGGAAGACCTCGATGGCCATCGCGGCTTTCTGCACGCCCAGCGGATAAGTCTGACTGCTGTCTGCTGCTTCGCCCTGTTGTGCCTTGATCAGAGCATCGTAGGCCGCCAGGGTGATGAAGGGACGGAACCTTTTGCCGCCATGCTTGAGCCATTCGTAGGCGATGGCTTCGGTCTTGCCCAGCGGGGTGCGGGCGGCGGCTTCGGTTTTCGTACGGAGCGGCGGCAGAATTTCGTCGAAGTGTTCTTCGAACAGCGAGTTGGCGGCCCGCATGGTGGGCAGATAGCTGCGGGTCAGCGGCTGTTCGAGTGGTTCGTATTTCTCAAGGACTTCCCAGATCCAGGGCTCGTCCATCTTGGTGTTTTTACAGTCACCGGAATGCAGGGGGACGGCGTAAGAAGGTACGCCGGCGATGAGGACTTTGTCGATCGACTTTTCCAATACGTTGAGACAGGCCACCCCGAGGATGCCGTCCACGTAACCGCCGACGATGATCTTGAGGACCACGGGGGAACCTTCGGCGACGAGCACCTTGTAGCCCAGCTTTTCGGCTTTGACTTTGTAGTCGGCGATGGAGCAGGCACCACATTTTTCGCAATCGAGGCCGAACTCATCGTATTCCGCGGGACAGCCTTCGGCATGTTTCAGGCAGTGTGGCAGGAGGAGCAGACGGCGTTCAAAGGGAATCGCGAGGAACTGGCGTTTCCAGAAGAAGTTGCCGATCAGCACCATCATGAAGCCGAGGAATTTTTCGGGCTGTTCCATTTCCGCCAGCAGTTCGCGCGACCAGTCTTCCAGCATCGCTTTGGTGAAGGGATTGGAGCAGTCGAGACGTTGCACGTACTTCTCGGCTTCTGCTTTCATCTCTTCGCGCAGCGCAAGGGTTTCCGGCACCGCCTTGAGATGGCTGGTACTGCGGCGTTTTCTTTTGACCGGTTTGGGATCTTCGGAAGCACGGCCCTCAGCTTGATCGTGAGCAGGGACGCGTTTGTCTTCGGAACTTTCCTGGTCTAAAGGCGCAATGGACACGGAAGACTCCTCTATGGTTAGTATCTCATTCGAGTGGTAACACAATGAATGTAGAAAATCAGGCTTGAGAACGCAGGTGGGACCTATTTTTCCTTTACGGACATTATAGGGGAATCTGCTCCTTCAAGCGACAATCTAAATTTCTCATCCGGACATTTTTTAAAAACCGTTTCCGCCCTTTGTAAGGCAGAAACAGAGAAGATAACTGGATAAAGTTGTTCGAAATACCAGAGTTTGGCGAAGTAAAACCCGATGGGTGTGGTTTCTGTATAGGTGCCTGCTTCGACGCGATCGAGCAGCCAGCCCAGCCCCTGTTGCAGGCAGGGATTCTCCAGCGAAAGCCCCACGGACAGCAGGGCATCGACGGCGAGCGCTGTCTCTTCTACGCTGGACGGTGCGCCTTCCGCGCCGCCCCAACCGCCATCGGGATTCTGTACGCTTTGCATAAACTGGATGGCCTGTTCCGCCTGGGGCGTTGTGCGACGCTCTTCGTCCGCATAGGCAGCCAGCACGCGTGCCGTCCCGTAGACCGGGTTCTCGTCATCGTCGACATGCTGATTACCAAACCAGAGTGGCAGCCAGGAACCGTCGAGCCTCTGTTGGGCGGCGAGGTATTTATAGCCGCGTTCGATGGCCTGGGTCGCCCGAGTGCGTAGAGTGCTCTCATCGGCTGTGGCTTCTGTTTTCAGCCAGGCTTTCAGCGCCCGCAGGACGTGTGCCGAGATGTCTGCGGCGCTTTGGTCGAAGGGGAGCGTTCCCCAGCCGCGACAGAAAGTAGGCCAGCCGCCGTTGGAGTTCTGCAGATCGAGCAGCCAGTTGACGCCGTTCCGCAGAGAGGTCCGCAATTCGGGTAACACTTCATCGGCTTCCTCTGTCTGCAGGTTCAACAGAGCGAGGATAGCGCCGGGGGTATCGTCGGCATCGGGTACGCCGCCGGGGAGATCGGTCCAGGCCCAGCCTCCGGGTTCGGCTGCGGTATAGGGATGAAGTTCGGTGTATTGCTGTTGAATCAGCCAGTCGCGAATCGGGGCTTTTTCGAATTCCGACAACGTGCCTTCCAGGGCGTTGACGGACAGCGTGGTTGTCCAGGTGGCGAGGTTGGTGTCGATGGGCCAGCTGCCGTCGGGTCGGACGGAGTCGAGCAGAAACGCGAGTCCTTTCTGCACGACCGGATGATCGACGAGTCCCATGCCGGCCAGACTCATGGTGACGAAACTGGTCAGCGGGGCTGCTTCGAGAAAGCCGCCGTTCTCGGGTTGAATTTCAATCAGCTTTTTCAGACTGCGTTTGACAGACAGCTTACGGATCAGCCGCAGAATCGGATTGCGGGGCTTACAGAAGTGGTGCCTGACCTGACCAATGGCGATCAGTGCGGGCAGAGCGTAGCTGACCACGGGAAGCTTGACGGTTTTATAAAAGCGATGCGGCAGACAGGAGAGCTCAAACGGGAGCGCGGGAATGGTTTTCCATTTGACGAGTCCCGCCAGGGCGCAGTGTGTGAGAATCGGCACGGAAAACGTTTTGTCTTTGCCGTAGCGTTCCACGACGGCTTTAACGCCTCCTACCCGGTCGATGTACTGACGGGCGTTGACAACATGGGAGACATAGTGCTCTGTATTTTTCGTGGCATGAAAGGCGGCGTGACAGAGCATCGTGGTGGAGATATTGCTGAAGCTCTTGACGGTGTCACCCCAGCCGCCATCGGGGTTCTGGTGCCGGGCCAGCCAGCGGATGCCCTGTGCGATGTAAACGTCGAGCGAATCATCGTCAGCGGGTCGCTGCCGACGGATCATCTCAAGGGCCATGATGGCGGTGGCTGTCGAGAGGGCTGAGGTCGAGAGTTCTCCTTCCCAGTGGCCGGCGGCATTACGGGCACTCAGCAGATAGTCGCGAACCCGCTGCGAGGCTGCCTGCACGCGTTGGTAGGAGATGGTCTCACTCATTCAGGTCTGTTCCTGCCGGGAGTTTCGTATGGGAAAGGCGAACGTTTAAATATCGAGTGCATCCAGGTTGTCCATCAGGTCCTCCAGCTCTTCATCGGTGGCCTTAGAGACTTTGGAAGACTTGCGGAGGCCGACTCCCATGCCCACGGCATCGCGTCCGTCCGCCACCAGTTCTGCATCGCGTTCCCGGGCCGCCATCTCGAGTGCATCAGGGGCCCCAAACAGTTTGGAAAGATCAATTTTCAGACCGGCGACTTCACCATCCGCGCCGGCGATGCCCGGAGTTTTATGACCGGGAAAGATAATCGCATTCTCGGGACAGACACGACTGCAGGCCGGACAACCTTTTTTGCAGCTGTCCTGTTCTTCAACCAGGATCTGTCCTCCCTGGTCGACGCCGTAAACGCCAAACAGGCAGAAGTCGATGCACTCCATACAGTTTGTACAGAGACCGTAATCGATGACCGGATACCAGCGGCGTTTGGTCGGTTCCAGTTTGACGTCTTCTGTTGTTTCCGCGCCGTTGTTTTTGTCGGCGTTGATGATGTCCAGCGGTTTGAGATACTTTTCCAGTTGTGCCGGCTGAGGGGCGGACTGCAGCATGTCCATCAAGGGGACGGTCTGCACCTGGGATTCGCCGGCGATACGTTTGATTTCCTGGACGTAGTCTTCGGGTTTGGAACTCACGCGGAGGTCGATCGAGTAGATGTGTCGATCGGGGATTGTTTTCTTGCGTTCAGGATTTTCGAAAGGTGCGTTCTGCTTCTGTTCCTCTTCTTCGTCTTCGTCCACTTCTTCTCTGAGCAGGACGTTCCCTTCCTTGCCGCGGACTCCCTGGCGATCCAGGATCCAGTGACAGGCACGGGGATACAGCCAGGAGAGGATCACCAGATCCCCCCGCAGTGCCTGCAGGAACAGGGTGCCGGTATGGTCGGCGGAAAGATCGTAGAGATGGGGGACCAGCGAGACTTCGATCTCGGGTTCCATCAACAGTGTGGCGGCGAGAGTCTCTTCGAGCTCACGTTTGGCGGGATTTTTCCCCTGAGCCTGAGAGATCACCACTGTTAATTTTTTGTCAGCCATACTGAAAACCTTTTCAACGCGAAACGATACTCAATCCACCTCAAATCGTTTCTCAGTTGAGTTGTCCTTTGATGATCCGCTGTGTCTGTTCCCACACACTGTCTAATAGTTGCAGATACTCGGGTGGGGTCAACCACTGGGCATCCGACTCCATCTCAAACAGCCAGCCTTTGTCGTAATTGTCCGACTGATTGATGGCCGAGGGATCGTTCAACAGTGCTTCGTTAAATTCCAGGATCTTGCCTTCCGAGGGGGAAAACAGGTCAGACAGTGCCTTGGAACTTTCGATCTCCCCGATTTTCTGCTTTTCCCGAACCACGGTAAACGGATCGATAAACCAGTCCAGGAAATAGACATCCTGCAACAACCGAACCGAGTAAGCCGTAAATCCGACGCGGTAATGGTCCTCCTGCGGCAGTAACCACAGGTGTGACTTACTATAAACACGGTCCTGAGGAATTCGGGCCTCGAAATTCCCCATCATAAAGACAAGATCGTCAGGCATGGTTGGATTGTGCTGTGAGCTTCGTTGGAACAAGGCTCAGGGGAACAGGGGATTATCCCAAAACGGATACGGGCAGGATTTTTCGCAATATACACTACCTAAATAGTAGAAACAGTTTGTGTGCGGGATGCAAGCAGGATTCCCTCGCGAATGACGGGAACCAAAAATTTTATCGCCGCCGGTCCGTAAAACTTTCACGCGGGGCTGGTTGTATCGACGGGCCGTCAGCCGAGGATGCAGATCACAGGCATCCACTTCAAGTTGTGCTGAACCAGCTGAAACCCGGGATTTCGAGTGCCGGAAGCACTCCACAAGCATATCGTATGCCTGTTGTACCTACCTATCTCCTGAAAGACACTGATTTTCCGCTGTTCCTCTGACAAGTGGTAGCCTGCCTTACTCCCGCTCTTGGCAAAACATTCGTTGGTTTTTCAAAATATTTTGTTTGACAGCTGATTTTTCGAGGGTAATATCGAAACCAGTCAACAGGTATGGCATTGTACGTACCTTTAATCTTATGACTGATACTGAACTTGAGGAAATCCGATCTTGTTTTCCGCGCATGACGTCTTAGACACGACCACTCCCGCCGGGCTCTCAGAAGCAGATGCCACGCGGACCAAGTACGAGCGGATCGGGGAACATCTCAAGCGACAAATACGGGAAGGGCAGATTCTGCCCGGAACGGCCCTGCCTTCTGAACAACAGTTAGCCAGCCTGTTCGACAGCGCGCGAAGCACGGTGCGACAGGCAATGGGGCTGCTGGAACGCGAGGGCCTGGTGAGCCGGGTCCAGGGTAAAGGAACCTTTGTCAGTGACCAGGCCCGTCAACGACTCTCCTGCGGACTGGACATTCTGGCGCTGGTGATTCCCGAAGTCCTGTCCGGCTTCTACCCCTCGCTACAGCACAGCTTCGAAGAGTCGGCGAGCCAGACTCAGAATCAGATGCTGGTCTGCTGCACGCGGAACAACGTCGATAAACAGGGCAACGTCATCCTACAACTTATCGATAACCAGGTCGGGGGCGTGGCGATCGTGCCCGCCAGTACGCCCCCGACTCCTGGTTATCAAATCCGTCAACTGCAGAAAGCGGGAATTCCCGTGGTACTCTGCCATCGTCCGGTGGAAGGTATTACTGCGCCGCTGCTGGGACTCCCCTTTCGCGAAATTGGCCGACTGGCGGGAGACGCGCTGGTGGAACAGGGACACCGCCGTTGCGGGTTCTTCGCCCCGCACCGTACACGGACAACCGATTTATATCTGGAGGGATTCCAGCAGGCCCTGGCCGACGTCGGCTGCACACTGGCAGAGGAGCACAGTTATTTTGGTGCCCCCGGTGTGATCGACATGCAGGAACTGGATGCGGAAATCGCGTCCACACTGCAGCAGATGCTGGAACAGCCCGATCGTCCGACGGCCATCTTCACATCCTTCGATTCGATGGCCGAACGGATTTATCTGCACCTGACCAAAATGGGACTGCGGATGCCGGAAGACATCTCGCTGATTGGCGTGGGCGACCAGGTCCGTCACAGCGTGCTGCAACAGCAGATCGCTTCTGTCACCGTGGATGAAACCCGTCTGGGACATCGGGCGGCAGAGCTTTTAAACCAGATGCGAACCGGAGGCATGGCCATCGAAACCACACTGACAGAAGTCATGCCTGTCGAAGTTTACCAGGGGACGACCCTGGGACCTGTAAATACGAACGTTTGAAACTCCAGAGATTCCGAAAGGGATTCAGCGCCTATCGAAGTGAGTTTGACCTGTCCAAGGTAGATCGTCGCCGGACATAAACACGTCCAGAATCAGCGCCCCGCTCTGTCGGGCCGGCGTCGCATTTTCCATCTGTCTGTGAGGGCTAAAAAATGCAAAGCAACGTCTTGAAACGTCGTGGATTCACTCTGATTGAACTGCTTGTGGTCATCGCGATTATCGCGATCCTGATCGCCCTGCTACTGCCGGCGGTCCAGCAGGCACGCGAAGCGGCCCGCCGCAGTCAGTGTAAAAACAATCTCAAACAGATGGGACTGGCGACTCACAATTATCACGATGCCCATGGTGTCTTCCCCATCAGTCACGGGGATACCGGCAATTCGTTCGGCTGGCGGACGATGATTCTGCCCTATATCGATCAGGCGCCGCTCTACAACCAGATTAATTTCAGCGGGAACATTGTCGATGCGGGTAACCTGACCGTGGCCCAGACTCCCCTGGCCGTCTACCGTTGTCCCAGCGATCCGACGCCAGATCGCGTGAGTGGAGGCAACCTGGTCTGGTCAAACTGGTGCTTTCCCGCAAGTTGTCCTTCCAGTTCCCGGAATAACATTGCCGTCACCACTTATAAAGGGGTTGACGGACGAGGCTATGACCAGACGGCGAGCGCGTCACCCATTCCCCAGGGGATGTTCGACCGCCGCATGGGACTGCGGGCCAGTGGTGGCGGGGGTTCGATTGTGACTCCCAACCGGACGATGAAAATGCGTGACGTGCTGGACGGCACTTCGAACGTGCTGTTTGTGGGCGAAAACTCTCCTGGCTTTCATGCCTGGTCTTCCTGGGCGGCCTGGCATTCTCCGATGACCACCGCCTATCCGATCAATCATCCGTTTCGCGTCTGGCCGAGTGCTCAGACCCGCATCAGTTCGGGAGCTCATGGCTGGATCGACGGCTTTGCCTCTTCCAGTTATCACGTCGGCGGTGCGCACTTCATGATGGTGGATGGAAGCGTGCATTTCTTCAGTGAAAACATGGACTTCCAGACGTATCAGCAGCTGGGGAATCCGCAAGACGGTTTGCCTACAGGCGGGTTCACTTACTGATCGACACTCTCATCTCTGATTTATTCGCTGTTCGGAACGAGCCAGGAGTACGCCATGATTCCGTTTTGCCGCCTGACCATGACAGGCTCTTTGTTGCTGACTTTGCTGATCGCGGTCGGCTGTGGTGGGAAACAGGAAGACCTGCCGGATACCGTCGCGGTTTCCGGGATGGTGACCTACAAGGGAGCACCGGTTCCCGAAGCTACGATTATGCTCTACCCGGTTGAGGGACGTAAGCCGGCTTCGGGTCGAACGGATGCGGATGGAAAGTTCACGCTGACCACGTTCAATAAAGACGATGGTGCCCTGCCTGGCGAACATCAGGTGACGGTGAATGCTTTTCAGTCGACGCCTGAGGGGGTTTCCATGAAAAGTTCCATCCCGATCAAGTATTCGAACCCGAGCAGTTCGCCTTTGAAGGTGACTGTTGCTGAAGGGGATGCGGATCTGAAGCTGGAACTATCGGATTGAGGGTTTGAGGATCCGAGTAAAAGTGGTGTAACCAGTTCCCTGCACTTTGTGGAAATCGTGATTCTTAATTGGACGCGGCAGCTGTGACCTCCTGCTCGCTGCGCTCGGCCCGAATTTTATTCGGGCCCACCCTGTTTTTTTCTCATTACAGATATTCTTCATTGATCTGGGCACCGTGGGGCAAGTATTTAGACCGGAAACATGCCCCCCGGTGTTTTTTACAATATAAAAGGTTACACTATGAGCGGCAGGCACGAGTTGTTTTAATCAGACAGGGTTTTCAACCGCAGCCCCGCGAACCGATACGTTATGCAAGAAACAGACTGATGGCTGATGATATAATCCTTGATGACGTTAATCCTACACTGAATGTCATTCATCGCTGGGCGTACGATGTGAACCTGTTCCTGATTGAACAGGATGAAGACCTGATTCTGCATAAAGCGAAATACGTACCGATGCTGCTACAGTTTGCCCGCGATCCAGACTGCCCCAAAAATGACTACTGCCTGTCGATTGTCTATTATCATTCACAAATCAGCCTTTTAAATCGTAATCGACAGGCATGTGATGCGATCTTCAATTGCCTGGATTCGAGCATCGACTCATCCCCGGTGACCAGCAAATGGGCGGCAGATTTCCGACGTGCTTACCAGCAACTGATTCACCCGTGTGAGTTGTCTCATACAGACGCCGTTTCGCTTGCCAAATGGCTCCTCGTGGGCGATCACTGTGTCCGCTCATTCATGGAGACGGGACGTGTCATCAACGACTATTGCGAGTTCAAGTGCTACACCGAATCCTACAACGGCTATCTTTACATCAACCCTGTGACGGGCATCTGGCAACAGTCTCGTCATTCGCCACTCCAGACGATTGAGCTATCATCCACCGACTAGCTGGAACTGACGGGATGAGGAGCTTCTGGCTAGTGGCCTGTCTCACAGTCAGTTTCCTGCTCGCTGCGCTCGGCCCGAATTTTATTCGGGCCGACCCCGTTTTTCTGTGTGGAATGGGGTTAGATCGTGTTATTGAATGCAGCCGTCTTCCTTTTTACCGGCGGCTAGCGTCTTGCCGCTCAGTTTTTTTTGGCTTGCTGGGATTTAGTTCGTTGTTTGCTCTTCTTCTCGCAATGCGGGGGGCATGATTGTCGGGCGGTTGACGAGGGAGACGAGGACGAAGCTGAGCAGCATCAGCAGATACCAGGCGACGAGCTTGGTGATGGAGACGAGTTGCCAGTGGTGCTGTTGCGTGGGGTAAACCCAGACATTGGCAAACGTTGAGATGTTCTCGGCAAACCAGATAAAGAGCGCGACCAGCAGCCAGCCGACGACCAGGGGCATGTGTCGGTGAATCTGGTCCATGCGAAAATAAATCTGCACGCGGCCGAACATGACCAGGCTGGCGATAATCAGCAGCCAGCGGATGTCGGTGACGTAATGGTGTGAAAAAAAGTTGATGTAAATCAGCGTCACCAGCGCGACCGTGGTCCAGAGCGGCGGATAGCTGGAATAGCGAAAGTCAAAGATCCGCCAGACGCGGGCGATGTAACTTCCGACCGCGCTGTACATGAAGCCGGCAAACAGGGGAACGTTGCCGATGCCGATCACGAATGGTTCGGGATACTGCCAGGACTTAATGCCGTCGGAGGTTTTGAAGAGTTCCATAATGGTCGCGACGATGTGAAAGATCAGAATCACGACCGCCTCTTTGGGTGACTCCAGCCGCAAGGCGAGTAGGAAGATCTGGAAACCGACGGCGGCCAGGAAGAGGAAATCGTAGCGGTAGAGCGATTCGAAAGGGTACCAGAAACGGGTGATAATGATCATCGCCAGCAGGAACCCGCCGAAGATACAGGCCGAGGCCTGTTTGATACCGAAGAGCCAGAATTCATACAGGAATGTTTTCAGTGGTGTTACCTCGGGATGTTTTGGCTGGTGGGATGGTACCGCGAATTATTGGGGTTACTACCACGAAAGGCACGAATTTTTCTGCTGGGAAATTCAATTGTACTTTACGACGGCTCGATTCTGCTGAAATACTCTCGAACATGTAAATCTACGAATGGCGAATGCCCCATGTAGAGCCAGAAGGTATCTGCACTTTCGAAAGTAATGATATTGATAAAATCTGCTTCCCCCAGATGGGATGTCCACGCACTTGACAGAAGTGCGATTTGCGAATCCGTCTGGTCCAGCACGTTGATGGGCTCCTCGAATGACCAGCTTTCCAGGACGCGCTCCTTACCTTCTTTCCTGAATCTGATTTCAGGCATCGTAAACACAACTCGCGTCTCTTCGTAGCGGATCGTCATCTTGCCCATGAACAGTTCGAGTCCGATCATATTCTCTTCGGTCAGTTTACATTCGGCGTCGATATGCCGTTTCGTTCGTGGCCAATCGGATTGCCAGGTTCCCGTAAGGTTCGAGGCGAAGTCGATTGATTCTTCTGTCTCGCGATCCTGTTTCATCGATCTGCTGCTTCCTCTGAATATCTGATAAGACTCGATCTATAAATGGTTTTGTTTACTACCACGAAAGACACGAATTTTTCTGCTCCCGTTTGACTCGTGTCCTGCGGACTAACGGCCTCAACTGCTGAAAACTCGTTCCCTACAGCTTAACGATTTTCAGTTACGGGGGTGGAGTTCGTTTTCATAAAATTTCTGATTGGTCTGAATTCCATCGGCGGGAAATGGGAAACCGTCAGGGGCAGTATTGAACTCATGAAGATCGGCTTTAACAGCTGAGATCCTGTGATTGCCTTGTTGTTCTTTGGTGAACGCAACACTGTCAGTTTCCTGCTCGCTGCGCTCGGTTCGAATTTTATTCGGGCCCACCCTGTTTTTTTATGAGCCGGATGGGGTTAGATCGTTGTTCTGGAGGCAGGCGTCGACCTTTTTACCGGCGGCCAGGTAGCGTTTCTTAATTCGGATGTTAAATACCAAAGACGTTTCAACCGGGGCTAATGCCCTGCGGCTAATTTGGCTTTGCTGCTGTTGAAGTCCTGCAAACAAGTAACTACCTCCTCTCGTCTTAGGTGAACACTTACAAGTCTAACACTCTCGACCTCATGATCACGCTGAAAACAATTAGAGAAACGCTACCGATGCCTTGGCGCTCCGGGTTGGTATTTGGTTTGTGGTTCCCTTGGGAGGTGAAACGGATGGAATATTTCCAGGCGGGCAGGCACGCAGGCTCTGCCCCTTGTATCTACTCTTGACTGTCTGCAGTTCTTTGATTTGATAGGCAGATAAAGCCAATGCTTCCCGCCTTTAAAGGCGGGAAGCATTGGTGGCGAGTGTCAGATCGTGTCTGCCCCTGGTCTTAAAGACCGATTCGT